>JBBSIZ010000022.1:0-55690 GCA_038257735.1 Sphingomonadales bacterium
GTGGGAGTCGTCACCTACAAGCTCGCCGCCCACGCCGCCGATCTCGCCAAGGGCCACCCTGCGGCGAAGATGCGCGACGACGCTTTGTCGCGTGCCCGCTTCGAATTCCGCTGGAGAGACCAGTTCCACCTCAGCCTCGACCCGGACACGGCGGAGCAATATCACGACCAGACCCTCCCCGCGGAAGGCGCCAAGACCGCCCACTTCTGCTCCATGTGCGGCCCCAAATTCTGCTCGATGAAGATCACCCAGGAAGTGAGGGACTTCGCGGCGAAGCAAAATGCGAGCGCAGACACGTTCCTGGCGGCCGAGGAAGGAATGGCCGAGATGAGCGAGAAATTCCGCGAGAAAGGCGGGGAAATTTACCTCCCGGCGGCGGAGTAGGCCGATGCTCGTCGGAGACGAACTGATCGACGCCATCGTCGCCCTGCTGGACAAATATCCGGACTGCGAGGAGGCGCCCTTTATCAGCTACATCGACGGCGCTCTGGCCGGCCTGTTGCTCGCGCCGGAGCCGATCCCCGCCGAGCAATGGCTGCCCTTCCTCGGCGCCGGTCCGGAAGCCGGCTTCGCCGATCCGGCCGACGGCGAGCGCTTCGCCTGCCTGCTTAAGGATCGTCAGGCCGAGATAGCCGCCGAGTTGCTGCACGGCGGCGCCGTCTTCGATCCCGTTTACGAGCTCAACGATGCGGGCGAGCCCGCCTGGCAGATCTGGCTGCTCGGCTTCAGCGCCGCGCTTGCCCTCCATCGCGATCGTTTCGAGGCGATGATCGCTTCCGAGGACGAGGATATCGGGGCGGCGGCGATGGGCGTGATGAGCCTGCTCGCGACCCTCCCCGGCCTTCGCGGCGCCCTGTCGGAGGAGGAGGCGGAGCTGGACCTGACCGAGCTCGGCGACCTCACCGCCGAGGCTCCCGACCTCCTCCCCTATTTCGTCGAGGTCCTCTACCGCCGTCAGCGCGGCCTGGAGCGCGTCGTGCTGACGAACGATTTTCCTCCCCAGCCCGCCGTCTCGTCCAAGGTCGGCCGCAACGACCCCTGCCCGTGCGGCTCGGGGAGGAAGTATAAGAAATGCTGTGGGGGGTGAGGGATGGAGATGGAAAGCGGACCCGCCTTGACGAGCGGATCGTAACTCCATATCTGTAGTTACAGCGATGATTTGGAAATGGGACGCGGACAAGGCGCGCCGAAACCTCGAGAAGCATGAGGTCTCTTTCGAGGCCGCTGCTTTTGTATTTGACGATCCGATGCTGATCAGTGAGCCGGATCCGCATTCCGACGAGGATCGCTGGCGCGTTATCGGAAGGGTGCGAATGACGACTTTGTTCGTCGTTCACACGGTGATCGAGGCTGACGGCACCGGCCGGATCATCAGCGCCCGGCGCGCGACACCAGGGGAAAGGAAACGTTATGAAGCTGGTTTCTCATAAGCCGAGGATGACCCCCGAAATCGCGGCCGAGCTCGACCGTCTCGCGGCGATGCCCGACGACACGATCGACCTCTCCGACATGCCCGACGTCACCGATTGGTCCGGATGGACACGAGGTAAGTTCTACCGTCCGGTCAAGCAGCAGCTGACCCTCCGCCTCGACGCCGATCTGATCCACTGGTTCAAGACCCAAGCGCAGGGCGGCGGCTACCAGACCCGCATCAACCGGGCGCTTCGAGATTATGTGGAGAGTCAGGCTCGCAAGGCCGGGTGACGCGGGCTCCGCCGCAAATTCCGCTGGCACGACCAGTTCCACCTCAGCCTCGACCCCGATGCGCCGAGCAATATCTCGATTTGACCCTCTCCGCGGAGGGCGCCAAGACCGCCCATTCCTGCGCGATGTGCGTCCTCAAATTCTGCTCGATGTAGATCACCCAGGAGGTGAGGGATTTCGCGGCGAAGCAGAATGCGGGCGCCGACACCTTGCTACCTGTGAAGGACGCGGAGCAGGGTATGGCGGAAATGAGTGAGCGCTTTCGTCGAGCAGAGGGCGAGCTATATCGCACAAAGTCGGACTGAAGGAGGCGAACGATGTCTGCCATTGAAAAAAAGGGTAACTCCACCTCGAAATGGATCATTTTTGCTGTCGTTTGCCTGTGCGTACTGGTTCTTCAGGGTATGACGTACTTCGTTGTAACCTCCAGAGTTAGCGAATGGCAGGTGCGAGGGCAGTTAGGCGATTTATTTGGAATTACGAACTCGCTTTTCTCCGGAA
The DNA here is from genome assembly GCA_038257735.1 of Sphingomonadales bacterium. GTDB lineage: Bacteria > Pseudomonadota > Alphaproteobacteria > Sphingomonadales > Sphingomonadaceae > Allosphingosinicella. The sequence goes on from JBBSIZ010000022.1 coordinate 2,206, forward strand.
TGGCATTCGCGGGCGTGATATTTATGATGTTGCTCCAGCAGGATCAGATCACTATCCAGCGGGACGAAGCAACACAGGAACGCGACGAGGCTCGGCGAAGCCTCGAAACACAGGCCCAGGCGAATAGCTTGACGGTGCTAACTTTTCTTCTGGCGCATTACGAAGCGCGCTTAGCTGGCTTTGAAGGGCAGACGGCAACAGGGCCCAACGGTGCAGACCTGATTCAAAGACGTCAAGTAACCCAAGAGCGACGGAGCGCGTTGGAAAAAATCCTTGCTGACCTGCATAATGACGTCGTCGCACACTTCGGAGGGCTCAATGTACGGTAACGTTCTGACAAATCGCCAATTAAATAAGCTAATTGCGGATAAGTGTTTATATATTTCGCCATTCGATCTGGCTTCACTTAAGGAGACGGTTTACACCCTGAATCCCGGACGTGTACTCAAGATGACAAACGAGAGTGAGTGGGAAGTAGCCCATTCTTTTTCAACAAAAAAGGCGCCGTTTGTTTTGGAGCCTAACGAGTACGTTGTTGTTGAAGCGCGGCAAACAGTTAAAATCGCTGTCGATGGCTTAGTTGGATCATTCGTATCCACGTCAACAAACGTGGAGGCGGGACTGCTCGTCGTGGCCGGACAAATCGACAGTCACTATGGTATGGGAGGAGAGGCTCTGCGGTTTGGGGTAAAAAACCTTCTTCCTGTGGCCAATACCATTTCGGCAGATATGAGGTTGGTCCACATGCAGCTAACCGATTTGCGTGGCAGCACCTCCGACCCGGTTGTTCGGACGCCCCATGAAGGGCGGGTGTGGGAGTCTAGGCGACGCGATGAACGATGGGAACGAGCGGATTCCGACGGCCCATCTCATGAAGTGCCCGGTTGAGATCAGACTGAATCGCGTGAGAATTCGATGATACTACATTCAATAATGATACCGGCACTGCGCCACTTCCAGCGCCTGAGCCTCGCCCTTCCCGGCTACCCGGTAGACCAGCCGATGTTCGTGATCGATGCGACGTGACCACCAGCCGCTGAGCCTGCCGCCGAGCGGCTCGGGCTTGCCGGTGCCACGGAAAGGGTGGCGGCGGCATTCCTCGAGCAGGCCGTTGAGTCGCGCCAGCATCTTGGCGTCCTTGGCTTGCCAGTGAAGATAATCATCCCAAGCGGTCGGCCAGAAGACGAGCTTCACGGCTCGATCAGCTCGTGTTCCTCGCCTTCGCCGGCGTCGAGGCCGCGTATCGCTTCAAGCAGCCGTTCCGCGTTTCTCGGCGAAGCGAGCAGGTGGATCGTCTCCTGCATCCCCTCCCACTCGCCCTGTGCCACCATGACCACATTCTCCTGACCGCGCGCTCGCTTCACCACCACCGGCGCCCGGTCGGCGCAGGCGCGGTCCATCACCGCCTTGAGGTTGGCCCTCGCTTCGGAGAAGGTGACGATGTCCATGTCGGTAATGTACAGTAACTTGTACAATTTACAATCAGCGCCACGGAGCGGTCCCTCTCCAATCACTCCTCCCGCAATATCTTCTCCATCCGCTTCCCCCGGGCCAGCTCGTCGATCAGCTTGTCGAGATAGCGTATTTCCCGCATCAGCGGCTCCTCCACCGACTCGACCCGCACTCCGCAGACCAGGCCCGTGATCGCGCGCCTCGCCGGGTTCATCTTCGGCGCCTTGGCGAAGAAGGTTTCGAAGTCGGTGCCCGCTTCCAACTCGGTTCTCAGCGCGTCCGGCCCGTAGCCGGTCAGCCAGGAGACGATCGCGTCGACCTCCGCCTTGGTCCGTCCCTTTTTCTCCGCCTTGGCGACGTAATGGGGATAAACGCTGGCGAAGCTCATGCTGTAGATCCGGTTCGGCGCCATGGGCTTCGATCCACTTAGGTTTCCGGGGACGTGCTCGGACTCAATAGCCTGCCCCGCCACCGCCGCGGCAAGGGGGAAAATGAGGGACAGGCCCGAATCCCGCCGCCGATTTCTCGCCGCGCGATGGAGAATCCGGCGAATCCGCGCGTTGTTCGCAGGGAAGGAGATAGTGAAATGGCCAGGAATACGGGCGAAGGCTATCGGATCGGCTCGGTCGACAATCGAACCCAGGTGCAAAATCCGGTCACCGGCGACTGGACCAAGAGGGACCGCGATCCGGACAGCGACAAGGCCGGCGAGTTCATGGACGTCAAGTCCGACGGCACCCCGTTCAAGGGCGTCGCCAAGGAGCCGGACGGGCGCCGCACCCGTTGACGCCCCGGCGGCGGCAATTTTCAGGACCCGGTGCGATCGGGTACGCGTCGGCGCGGCGGCTTGCCGCTCCGCGTCGGGGAGCGTAGCCAGGTCGGATGACCGGGATCGCGCCGCTTGCCGCATTGCTTCTCGCCGGGGCGGCCCCTTCGTCAGACGGCGCCGAATTTTCGCGCCGCTGCCGGCCCTGTTCAGCGACCAGGATTACCCGGCCGAGGCGATCCGCGACGGCGAGAAGGGGCGAGTCCGCTACCGGCTGGAAATCGGTCCGGAGGGCCGTCCGTCCGGCTGCTCGATCCTCGGCTCCAGCGGCTCCCCGCTGCTCGACTCGACCACCTGCCGGCTGCTGATGGAGCGCGCCCGATTCACGCCCGCTTTGGACGCGCGGGGCAAAGCGACGACCGACAGCTATTCCGGCGGAATGACCTGGACGATGGAACTAGCGCCATCGCGTCTTCGGGCGGCCCAGGGCCTGTGGACCGCTTGCGCGATGGGCGAGGCGTCGAAGCTCGCTCCGGGCGACCTTCCCGGCGCCGAGGTGGCGCGCCGTGCCTTTCAGCCCTGCACGGCGCTGGAGCGGCTCGTCTCGGACGAGGTCGGGGAGGCCGCTGCGCTCGAAGAGGCTCGCGCCTCGCTCACCCGCCAGATCGAGGAGGAGCTGGCCGAGGTCCGCTCGATGCTGAACATGCCGTCCCAAACCGGGACGCCGCGGAACTGACCCAGATCCCCCTTGCCTGTCTCAGGGTGACGGCGACCAATGCCTGAGCGGGGCGCACTTGACGCCGCAGCATGAGGGTGGGACCTCGTGCCCCTGGAGGACGGCCGACATGCGCATCCTGGGACTGATTGCCGCCACATCGACTTTGTTCGCAGCCTGCGGAAGCCGCGACCCCGCCCCGGTGGCGGCGCCGGCCGATGAAAGCCTCGCCGTCGCCGGGACCCAGGCTCCGGCCGACGGGGCCGAAGCGCCCGGTCCCACTGCCGCTGCCAAATCCGGCGGCAAGAATCCGGCGAGGCGCTGGGACCTGCAATCGAGCGGGGAGGGCGTCGCACTGGCGCTGATGACGGGCGACCGAACCGAGATTCGCCTCTTCTGCCCGGCGGGCGGGAAAAGCCTTTTGGTCAACGTCCCCGGCTTCCGGCCCATCGGAAGCGAGGAGCGGCTGTCCTTCGGCGGTGGAGGCGATTCGGCCGCGCTCGTGGCCGATACGAGAGGCGACCGGCAGCGCGGCGGAGTCAGTGGCACCGGCGCTGTGCCCGGCGATCTCGCCGGCCTGATCGACGGACCCGTCTCAGCCAGCTACGGCGCTCAGATCAGCGGCCCCCATCCCGCACCTCCGGGGGCGCTCTCGATCGCCTTCGCCGCCGCCTGCCGCGAAGGCGCGGCTCCGCCGGCAAAGCCCCCTGCGCCCCCCGCGAGCGCGGCCGCCTCGACGAGCCCCTGCATGATCCAGGACGGAAGGACGCTGATCGTCGCCCCGCTCCGGGCGCTCGGCACCGAGCCTTTCTGGAATGCGCGGGTCGAAGGCCGCTGCGTCACTTATTCGCACCCGGAGGACCAGAAAGGCACGAGGGTCTGGACCCGCTTCACGCCTGGGCCGGGCGGAGGCACCTGGTCCGGGTCCCTGCGCGGCAATCCGTTCGAGCTCAGGATCCGGCCTCGGCGGGGCTGCTCTGACGGGATGTCGGACAAACGCTATCCGCTCGCTGCGGAGCTTGTCGTCGGCAAGGAGCGAAGCCGGGGCTGCGCCGAGCCCGGCTAGACCTCAGCGGCGGCCCTGCCGGACGCCGGTGAAGCGTCGCTCGGTTCCGAGCGCCAGCAAGGTGCCGGTCATCATCCGGCCCTTCACCCGGCCGGTGACCGTGAACGGCAATAGAAGCCGCCTCCCCTCGAGCGTGAAGTCCGAGCCGGAGATGGAGCCGGTCGCGGTCGCTCCGCCGCGGTCGTAGACCGTGGCCAAGAGCTGCGACCCGCTTTGCTCGACAATCATCGAGCCTCGCCTGATCTCGCCCCGCTTGTTCTTCCAGCTCAGGTCCCAGGTTCCGCCGATGCGCTGAGCGGCGGGCGCCGCCAGGGCCGGTGCGGCGGCGGGAAACGGAGCTCCGGCGAGCCCGGCCAGTCCCGCGAGCCCAGCCAGCCCCAGGGCGCCGGCACGAATATACGATCTCATGATATTTCTCCGGTCAGGCCTCGGCACGCTCCGCGGCGTCGGCCTCGAGCTTGAGCTCGCCTTCGTCATAGCCGTCCCAATAATGAAGCCGCTCCGCCTCGACCTTGATCAGGGTCAGCCCCGGAGTGTCGACGCCCTGATCGAACCAACGGTCGAGGTCCTTTGTCCAATGCTCCTCGAAGCGGCTCTTGTCGCGGATCAGCTCGGCCCGGCCCTGGATGGTGATGAAGAAGGGGCGCATGCCGAGCATCCCCGATTTGGCCTGGCAGGCGAGGCCGACCTGCGGCTCGCCTTCGATGTCGGCGACGGTGCCGGTCTCGTCGCAGGTAAAGAAATAGCTGTTGCCGTCATAGTCGACCTGGCGGTTGTTACTCATTGGCCGGGCCGCGATCGCTCCGCTCGGGGTGCGGGTGGAAAGGATCGTGAAATCGATGTCCTTCATCTTCTCGGCGAGGGCGGCGAGGCTCTTGTCGGCCATGATAATCTCCTGATTCGGTTTTCCTGAACAACCGACCGAGGGGCCAAAGGTTCAGCGTTCGCTCATCCCCGCTTCGACGGCGAAAGGACGCCCCGGCCGACCGGGGCGTCCTCTCATGCGCGTGCCCGATGCGGCTATCTGTTCATCGCGTAGATTCGCACTACCGTCTGGGTGCGGGCGTCGATCTGGTAGATCTGGCGGCCGTCGGAGCGGTAATAGACGCCGTTGCCATCCCGATATTGGGTGCGATAGGCATAAGGCACTCCGCCGAGATCGGCGGAAGCGCGCTGGCCTACCCGGAGGCCGCCATTGCCGGTGATCCGGTCGATTATCTGGCCGACCGCGCCACGGCCGTCGCTCTGCCGATAGTTTCCGTCCCGATAGGCCTCGTCATTGTCCCGGCGGCCGTCGCGATCGTAGTCGCGGTCGTCATAGCGGTCATTGTCGCGGTCGTAGCGATCGTCGCCGCGGCCATAGCGGTCGTCGTCGCGGTCGCCTCGGCCGTAGCGATCGTCCTCGCCTCGGCCGTAGCGATCGCCGTCGCGGCCGAAGCGGTCGTCGTAGCGGCCCGCGCCGTCGCGCTCGGCCATCCGGATGCCCTGTCGAATCGAGTTGATCCGGTGCTGGAGGTCGGCGCGCTCGCGGCCGCTGATGCCGTCGCGGGCGTAGAGCCTCTCGAGGCGGGTGAGCTGGCGAAGCTGCTCGCGTAGCGGCGCGGCCTCGGCGCGGGTGATTGCGCCGCTTCGGATTCCGGCCTGGAGCCGCATCTGTAACTGGTCGGCGCGGACCTCGACGTTGCCGTTATAATTGCCGTAGCCGCCATAGCCGCGGGACTGGGCGGAGGCGGACTGGGCGGAGGCGGACTGGGCGGAGGCGGGCGCGGCGGCCGCGATGGCCGAAGTGGCGGCCAGTGCGATGAAGACGATCCTGTTCATTTCGATGCTCCTGTTGGCGGGCGCTTTCCGGCGCTTGCCCGCCACTTGGCGCTCCTTGCCGTGAGGTCAGCCTGAACGGACTCCACAGCCGAGGTTCATCGAAATCTGAAGGAGATTTGCAGTTCTATTTATGTTCTAATCGCCGGATGAAGCTGCGCGAACCCCGTCCCACCTGCTCACCGGCAATCCAGCCATTGGCGGCCATGCGGCGCTCCGAAGTTTCGTCTTCCCGGGAAGTTTTTCTATTCCAGGGAAGCCGAAACTTCGAAACTTCCGGCTCAGAACGTGCCCGGCGCTTCGCGCTGCGCCACGCTCGGCCGCTCCGGCTGGAGCAGCTCGCGCCTGCCGCCCGCCGCCTTGGCGGTAATTCCCCCGGCGGAGGCGCTGATCGGCGTGCAGACGCGGCCGGCGAGGAAGTCCAGGGCCGCGCGGGTCGAGGTTTCCTGCGGGTCGCCGAGCTGGCGGGTGATATCGTCGCCCGCCGCGCAGCTCGCCTGCACATTGCCTGCCAGGCCGTTATAATAATCGCCCTGGCGGTTCGCATTCTCGACCTTGAAGGCGACCACCCGAAGCCGGTCGTCGCACGCCGACTGGTCGAGCGCGATCTGGCCTACCGGCTTGCCGAAGGTGTTGGTCCCGACCAAGGCCTCGTTCTTGCCGTAATAGGGGATGAACGCGTTGATGATCATCTCGCTCGCCGAGGCCGAGCTGCCGGTGCCGATAAAGGCGATCCGGGTCGGAGCGATCGACTGGGGCTGCGGGCGGAAGAAGCGGGTCTCGTTGTAGGACGATTTTTCCGGCCGGAAGGTGGTGAAGCTGAACACGTCGGTGGTCGATCGGTTGGCGCCCATCAGGTCGCCGATCAATTCGGCGATCGAGACGAGGCCGCCGCCATTGTAACGCACGTCGACGATGATGTCGGTGACTCCGGCCGCCTTGAAGCCGGCGAAGGCGCTTCGAAGCGCCGGATCGGCGGTGTTGATGAAGGTGCGCAGATTGACGTAGCCGGCTTTGCGGCCGTTATCGTCGATGATCTTGGCGCCGTAGCGGCTCGACACCGGGGTCAGCTCGTAATCGGCCTTGGCTACGCTGACTTCCCTGGTGCCCGAAGCATTGCTGAAGCGAAGCACCCGGGTGACCCCCGGATCCGGCGGCCCGAGGGCGTTGCTGACGGCCTGGGGGCCGCCAGAGGCCATGAGAGCGCTGACCAGCTGCAAATTGCCGGCGCTGGTGCCGATCGCCAGCAGCTCGGTGCCCCGGTCGATCCCTGCGGCAAGCGCGGGCGCGCCTTCATAGGCTTCGGCGACGAAGACCCGATTCTGGGCGGTGTCGTAGGAGAAACGGATTCCGAAACCGGCGCTTGATCCGGAATTGAAGAAGGCATTCTCCGCCTTGATCGAGGTCAGATAGGTGAAATAGCGGTCGCGGCGCTGCGCCCGGGCGGTCGCCGTCAGTGCGTCGATATAATCGTCGACGTTAGAAAAGGCGGCGGGGTTGAGGTTGCCCGGCAGGGTTTCGGGGAACAGATACCATTCGCGAAGCTGGGCCGCGGCCCAATCCTGGCGGGAGCGAAGCGAGCAGGCGGACGCGACGGGCGGCGGCGGGGGCGGCGGAACCGATCCGGTCGGCGGGTTGCCCCCGCCGCCGCCGCCCGCGCCGCCTCCTCCGCCCCCGCAGGAGGACAGAACCGCGACCAGTGCCAATGCACTACCAAAGCGCCAGCGTTTCATCCCCGATCCCCTAAGCTGTACAGATTCTTGAACTATTTAGCCGAATTTAAATCTCGCGTCAGCATATATTTTAGCACGGGGAAGGGAAATCGGCGCGAGTCCATTAAAAAGGCGCCCCAGCCGGAGCTGGAGCGCCTCTCCTCAGTCGTCGGTGAAACCGGCTCAGCGGTCCATCGAATAGGCCCTGAGCACCGTCCGGGTCCGGGCATCGATCTGGTAGATGTTGCGGCCGTCCGAGCGGTAATAGACGCCGTTGCCGTCCCTGAACTGGTACCGGTATTGCGACGGCACCGCATAGAGGTTGCTCGGCACGCGCGAGCCGACCCGAAGGGCGCAGTCATTGTCGTCGCGACCGCCGAGGATGCCGCTGATCAGGCCGCCGATTCCGCCGCTGCGAGCATTGTTGTCGCAATAGGTATCGTAGGGCCGCTCGTAGGGGCCGCCGCGGCCGTTATAGACGTTGTTGTCGTCGTCGCGATCGTCCCAGCTGTAGCGGGTGTCGCGGTCGTAGCGGCCCCTGTCGGCGACCCGGACCTGCTGGTGAACCGTGCGCAGGCGCTGCTGAAGATCCCGCCTTTCCTCCCGGGTGAAGCCGTTGGCGCCGTAGCGGCCCTCGAGCCGGGTCAGATAGCGAAGCTGGGCGCGCAGGTTGCGGGCTTCGGTGCGGTTGATCTCGCCGGAGCGGATTCCAGCCTGGACCCGAGCGTCGAGCTGGGCAATCCGGTTGGCGATTCCGGCGCCCGCATCGGCGTTCCAGCTATTGCCGCTCCAGTTGCTTTGTGAGGCGGCTGGCGCCGCGACGGCGACGGTGCTCAGGGCGGCCATCGAAAGAAGAACCTTGTTCATGAAACATACTTCACAACGCCACCCCGCCTCGCGGGAAAGAGCGATAGGACCAAACGGTTGTTGCAATTTTGCGATAGGGCGACGCTTTGGCGCCACGGACGGCGCGGGAAGGAAACAGGCGATGCCCTCGAATCGGTTTCCGGCGGCAGCGGCAGCGGCAGCGGCAGCGGCAGCGGCAGCACTGCCGCTCGCCGGCTGCGGCCCCCTCTGACCGGACGTGCGAATCCTGTTCCTCCTTGCCGCCTTCGTGCTTCTCGCGACCTTCGCTCCGCCCGCCATGCAGCATCGCGAACCGCCGCCGGCGGTCACCCTGGTCCGGTACACCCCGGCCCCGCTCGACGAAAGCGCGCCGGGCCGGAATCGGCTGGGGGAGCTCGATTTCCTCGGAGCCTGGGCTCTGACGAGCAACGACGCGCGAATCGGCGGAATCTCCGCTCTCCATGTCGAGTCGGGCGAGGCGCTGGCGATGAGCGACGCCGGCTGGCGGATCCGCCTGCCGCTTCCGAAGGGGAGCGTTCCGGTTCGGGCCGAGGTCGCCATGGTCGAGAAGGGCCCGGGCCCGCCGGGCGACAAGGTCAACCGCGACATCGAATCGCTCGTCGTCCATGGGGACATGGTCTGGATCGGCTTCGAGCAGGTCAATGCGATCTGGCGCTACGACCGGCACAGCTTCGAGCCCCGCGCCTCCACGGCTCCCCCGGCGATGCGCGAATGGAGCGACAATGCCGGCCCCGAGGCGATGGTTCGGCTTCCGGACGGGCGGTTCCTGGTCTTCGCCGAAGGAAATGGCGGAGACAGCGAGGCGATCCTCTTCGCCGGCGATCCAGCGGCGGGCGGCACGCCTGCGCTGCGCCTTCGCTATCGCCCGCCCGAGGGGTACCGGGTCACCGACGCCGCGATTCTGCCCGACGGGCGGCTGGCGCTGCTCAACCGCGAGGTGAGCCTGTTCACCGGTTTCACGGTCAGGCTGACCGTCGCGACGCTGCCCAAACTCATCGGCGGGGCGCTGATCGAGGGACGGGAGGCGGCCGCGTTCGAGGGGCCGGCGACCCGGGACAATTTCGAGGCGCTCAGCGTCACCCGGGAGGGCGGCCGGACGATCCTGTGGATCGCCTCGGACGACAATTACAATCCGCTGCAGCGAACCCTGCTGATGAAATTCGTCTTGCGGGAGTGAATCTCGCCGCCTCGGCGAACGCCGGCGTCCCGGGGGGCGAAAAGCTCGGCGCCTGTATCTCACTGGGGTCCCAGCCTGCGCTGGGACGAATTTCAGGCGGCGGCGGCCGTGTCGTCCTGCTGCTTCTTCGCGATCTCGCGCTTCAGGCGGCGCGCCTTGAGGCTGAGGCTGTCGTCATTCGACTTCAAAAGCCAATTGTCGAGGCCGCCGACATGCTCGACCGACCTCAGGCCGTTCATCGACACGCGCAGCTTGACTCCGCGGCCGAGCGATTCGCTGATCAGGGTCACGTTCTGCAGATTGGGCAGGAAGGTGCGCTTGGTCTTGTTGTTGGCGTGGGAAACATTGTGGCCCACCTGCCGGCCCTTGCCGGTCAGCTCGCATATGCGCGACATGATCTATCGTCCTGGTTTGAAGCGGGGGCCGTAATACGGTCCCGGAAAGCCGGGGCGGATAAAGGTGCGAGGCGGTTTCGTCAACCTGAACCTGGCCGGGAGCCGGCCCGCGGCAAGCGAAACGGTCGTTGCGGACCGGCAACCGAATGGCGTACCCCTCGTTGTCGGACGAACGGAGGAAGCTGATCCATGTTACGCGCTGTCCTGTTGCTTGTAGCCTTGCTCATCCTGCTCGTCATCGGCGCCGTGTGGTTCGGCCTGCTCGATCTGAACCAGACTCAGGAGGCCCAGGCGCCCAGGTTCGAGATGAAGGTGAACCCGGTGACCGTCGGAACGACGACCACCAACGTCCAGGTCGAGGTCCCAAGGGTGGAGGTCGGCGGCGGCGAGCAGACCAACCAGCAATAGGCTTCGTGACCGCCGCCTTCTCCGAACCGATGCGCCGGGCGCTCGAAGAGGCGCGCTCCGCCGCCGAGGGCGGTGAAGTGCCGGTCGGGGCGGTGGTGACCCGGGAGGGAAGGGTGATCGCCTCCGGTCGCAACCGCATACGCCTCGACAAGGATCCAACCGCCCATGCCGAGATGGTGGCGATTCGCGCAGCCGCGACCGCGCTCGGAACGCCTCGCCTCGACGGCTGTGATCTCTGGGTGACGCTGGAGCCCTGCGCGATGTGCGCCGGAGCGATCACCCTGGCGCGGGTGTCGCGCCTCTATTTCGCCGCTCCTGACCCGAAGGGCGGAGCGGTTCTTCACGGCCCGAGGCTGTTCGCCCAGCCGACCTGCCATCATGCGCCGGAGGTCTATTCCGGGATGGGGGAGGCGGAAGCGGGGGAGATGCTGAAGGCGTTCTTCAAGGCTCGGCGGCTCTGATCCTCATTGCCGCGAAGCGGCGGGGAGGGGGGTGTAGGCGGGTCGGCATGCCGGGGGCATTCCGAGAGCCGAAACCGGCTGCACAGCAGCCGTCGGGCGAAGCCTGGTGGAGGGGTAGCCGGCGTGGCTTCCGCCACTTACCCCTCCACCCCCCTTCGGGTGGTCCCCCTCCCCATCTTGCGATGGGGAGGATTTAGTTACCCCTGCTGGGACACCGGCACGATCCGTATCTCGACCCGGCGATTGGCCGCGCGCTCGGCTTCGGTGCGGTTGTAGTTCCCGGCGAGCGGCTGCGACGAGCCGAAACCCTGGGTCTCGATCCGCTCGCGCCGGACTCCGCGGGCGGCGAGATAGTCCGCCACCGACCTCGCCCGGTTCTGCGAAAGCGGGATGTTGATCGAATCGCCGCCGGACGGGTCGGTGTGACCGTAGACGTCGATCGCCGTCGACGGATAGGCGGCGAGGGTCGTCGCGACCTGGTCGAGCGTGGTCCGAAACTGCGGCTGGATGTCGTAGCTGTTGATCGGGAAGGTGATCCCGGCCGGCATGGTCAGCAGAAGCTCGTCGCCCTGGCGGTCGATCTCGACTCCGGTGCCGGCGGTCCTGTCCCTGAGTTCCTTTTCCTGCCGGTCCATATAGGTTCCGACCGCCGCTCCGGCGACCGCTCCGATTCCGGCGCCGAGGATTTTCGCGGTGCGGTCGTTCCGGCCGCCGATCAGGTCGCCGCCGAAATAGCCGACGACGGCTCCGAGGACTCCGCCGACCGCGCCCTTGGTCGAGACCCGGCGCTCGCCTTCGGCGTTGGTCGTGCAGGCTGTGGTGGAGAGAAGGGCGACGGCCGCGACCGCTCCCAAAAGACGATTTTGCATACGCATACCCATTCCTTTCCCGGTCAAGGGGCTGTTCGAATGAAAGGCCAACAGATCGGAAGCGCAGCTTGTTCCATGTTAGAGCGGGCCGAGAACCGCTTGTGGCGGCGGAAGCTTCCCGGCTAAGAGCCTTGGGCGCCATGCCGCCCGCACCCCCCTTGCCACCATTCCCTTGGTTCGACGTCGTCATCATCCTGATGCTGATCGCGCTGAACGGCGTGTTCGCGATGGCCGAGATGGCGATCGTCTCGTCGCGCAAGCCGCGGCTCAAGGCGATGGCCAAGTCCGGACGGTGGGGCGCCGGGACGGCCTTCGACCTCGCCTCCGATCCCGGCCGCTTCCTTTCCACGGTACAGATCGGGATCACACTGATCGGGATTCTCGCCGGCGCCTATTCGGGCTCAAGCTTCGGCGGCCCGGTCGGCGCCCGGCTGGCGCCGCTCGGCTTCGCCCCGGAAACGGCGGCGACTCTCGGCTTCGTCGTCGTCATCTTCGTCACCACCTACGCCTCCCTGGTGATCGGCGAGTTGGTGCCCAAGCAGTTCGCGCTGCGCTCGCCCGAGCCGATCGCCGCACTGATCGCGCCGCCGATGCTCTGGGCCTCCAGGGCGACCGCGCCGCTGGTCTGGATGCTCGACCGGACCAGCGCTCTTATCTTCCGACTCCTGAGATTGCGCCGCGACAATTCCGACAAGGTGACGGCGGAGGAGCTCCATCTGGTCGTCGCCGAGGCCCATCATGCCGGAGTGCTCGAGGAATATGAACGGGCGATCATCTCGGGCGTCGTCCGCCTCGCCGACCGTCCCACCCGGGAAGTGATGACCCCTCGAACCGACGTCGACTGGATCGACGTCGGGGCGGGTGCCGAGGAGATCCGCCACGCTCTGCTGAAGATCAGGCACAGCCGGATCCCCGTCGCCGAAGGCTCGGTCGACCAGCTGATCGGAATCGTCCAGGCCCGCGACGTCGTCGCCGCCTTGATCGAAGAACGGCCGCTCGACATGCGCGCGCTCAGCCGCGAGGCTCCTGTCGTTCCGGACCAGATGGACGCGATGGAAGCGCTCGCCGTCCTTCGCGGAAGCGAGGCGCGGATGGCCTTCGTCCATGACGAATACGGCCATTTCGAAGGCCTGGTGACCTCGGCCGATCTGCTCAACGCCATTTCCGGAGTGCTCGCCGGCGGCTTCGAGGGCGGTCCGGAGGCGCCTTTGGTCGAGCGCGAGGACGGAAGCTGGTGGGTTTCGGGCTCGCTGTCCGCCGACGCTTTGTCCGACCGGCTCGCGATCGCTCTGCCCGAGGATCGCGACTATGCGACGACCGCGGGCTTCGCCCTTTCGGTGCTGAAGCACATACCCGAGGTCGGCGAGAGATTCGCCTTCGGCGGGTGGCAGTTCGAGATCGTCGACATGGACGGCTTCAAGATCGACAAATTGCTGGCCAGCGAAGTGGTGAGGAAGCGAAGGGGATAGCCCCCCGCATTTGCGGGGGAGATGGTCGGCTCAGGTTCGCACTTCGTCATGGCGAGCGAAGCGAAGCAATCCAGCTTCGGCCTTTCCGCGCTGGACTGGATTGCTTCGTCGCTTTGCTTCTCGCAATGACGAATCTAACAAACCCGATCACGTTCTACGCGCCTCCCATTTTCCCGAACTTGGCCTCGAAGCCGTCCTTGTCGCCCCGTTCCAGATAGCGGGCCTGCTCGACCAGCCGGTCGCGCGCGATCCGGCCTTCGAAGGCGCCCATGCGCTTGTCGAGGAGGGCGACCCCAGTCTCGGTGAGGCCTGCAAGCTGATCGAAGCGGGTGATTCCGAACTCATTGAGCTGAGCGACGAGCTTGGGGCCGACGCCCTTCATCAGCCGGAGGTTGTCGGGCGGTCCGTCGGCGCCGGGAATGTCGGGATGGGCGTCGACCCCCAATATCTCGCCGGCGACGTCCCTGGTGGCGGCGGAGAATTCATCCTGCAAGGCATTGCCTTCCGGGCCGTCGGTGCGCCGGTCCGAGGTCACGTTCGCATCGGCTCCGCTCTTGCGGAAGGCCCAGAGCGCGATCGCCAGGCCGATCAGAAGGGCGACGACGATCAGGATGAGATTGTCTTGGGCGACGGTCCACATGGTTCGGTCTTGTCCTTTTTCGAGTCAGTCGAAGCCCTCGCGCCGCCGCCGGCCCCAGACGAGCCGGCCGAGGCCGAGGCCGATGAGATAGGCGAGCGCGGCGAGGGCCGAGGTCTCGAGGAACAGCGGAACGGGGCCGCGCCCGGCCCCGGGCTCGTCCGCCCAGCGGACGCCCGAAACGCCCTCGACGTCGCGGGCATAGTCGCTGAGGCCCCTTTGGCTGCCCAGGCCTTCGCGCTGGAGATCGTCGGCCGGGCCGCTCAGAGTAGCGGCTCGGGCGAGCGGGTTGCGGGCCAGGCTCACTTTTATGCCGGGCACCTCTCCCTTGGCGACCTCCGATTCCGCCTCGGTCTGGAGTCGGTCGATCAGCCGCTCGCCGTAGCCGAGGGGCGCGTGCCAGATCCACGCTGTGGCGATCGCCAGGAGGAAACCGATAATCGCTTTGAAGACGGGCGGCATGCCCCTTCCTTTTCCGTAAATCGCGCGCCGCGCAAGCCATTGCGTCGTGCCGGCGGCGCAGGGGCGGGCGGGAGGGCGCTACAGCAGCGGCGCCTTCAACTCCATCGGAACGCCCGCGGCGGCGGCGACGGCTTCCGCCCAGATCGCGACTTTCCCGATCTCGTCGGCATGGGTGTGGGCGGCGTCGCGCTGCTCGGCGAGGCGGTCGGCGGCGCCGAAGCCGGCATTGGACTTGGAATGACTGGTGAAGGCCGGCCCGGCGAGGACGTGCTCGACTGCCTGCCGATCCAGGCCGAGGCCGAACAGGTCCGACAGCCGTGCCATCGCTTCTTGCGGCCGGGCCATCAGGGTCGCGCTGTCGAGGGTCCGGACGCGCGCCGGGCCGAACCTGTCGACCAGCCGGGCGAAGACATGGTGCTGGGCAAGCCAGCCCGCCGCCGCGACCTGGAGGTCGGTGAGATCGAGATAATTCTGCTCGCCCAGGCCCAGGTCGACGATATTGTCGCGAAGCTGGCCGATGAACAGCTCACGCACCCAGCGCCGCCCCCAAAGGCCCTTCCTCGCGATCGAGCGCAGGAAATCGGGAAGCGGCGCGTAGAGCAGGATCGCATTGGCCTGGGGCCTGAGCCCGAGCAGGGCCGGGGCGATTGCGTTGAGGACATTGGAGGGCTTCACCACAATCTTTTCGCCGGCGGAGAAAGGCCGGGCGAGAAGGGTAAGGACGTCGTCGAGGACCGGCGCCAGCGCTCCGGGCCCTCCGCCGCGGCGCCTCCATCCGACCATGTCGTTGAGGATCAGGGGTTCCTTGAGGCCCATCGAGACGCCTTCGATGTCGACGGCGCGGGCGAGGACGGTGGAGCAGCAATAAGCCGAGTGGAAGATGAAGTGGATCGGCGCCGGAGGGCCGGCCGCGCCCGCCACGTCGCTTCGCCCGAGCACCAGCCTCGGCGCCTCCGCGTTGATATATTCGTCGGTGATGAAGGTGACTTCGCGATGCCCTTCGCGGGTCAGCCGGACGAAATGGACCTCGTCCCGGCTTTCGTCGTAGCGGTTCGCGAGCCAGTTCGGGTCCGTTGCTACCGCGGCGAAGTCCGGCGTCGCCGCCATCAGCTTTTCACGCCGGCGCGGGCGATCTCCCGCCAGCCGATGTCGCTTCGGCAGAAGCCGGAAGGGAAGCCGATTCGGCCCACCGCCGAATAAGCCCGGTCGTGCGCCTCGGCGACCGTTTCGCCGGCCGCGGTGACGCAGAGGACCCGGCCGCCGCTCGCCACCAGCCGCCCGCCGTCCAGCGCGGTGCCGGCCTGGAAGACCCGAACGCCGTCTTCCTCGGCGCGGTCCAGCCCCTCTATCGCTCCGCCCGTCTCGGGCGTGCCCGGATAGCCGTTCGCCGCCATCACCACGGTCAAGGCCGTCCGCTCCGAGAAACGGGGCGCCTCCGCCTCGGCCAGCCGGCCGAGGGCGACCGCGCACATCAGCTCCAGAAGGTCGCATTCGAGCCGCATCATGAGCACTTGGCATTCGGGGTCGCCGAAGCGCGCATTATATTCGATCAGCTTGGGCCCGCCGGCCGTCAGCATCAGGCCGGCATAGAGGATCCCCGAATAAGGCGTGCCCCGGGCGGCCAGCGCCTCGACGGTCGGCCGGACGATCTCGTCCATCGCCCGCGCTTCGAGCTCGGGGGTCAGGACCGCCGCCGGGCTGTAGGCGCCCATGCCGCCGGTGTTCGGGCCGGTATCGCCGTCGCCGACCCGCTTATGGTCCTGGGCGGAGCCGAAGGGGGCGACGGTCGTGCCGTCGGTGAGAGCGAAGAAGCTCGCTTCCTCCCCTTCGAGAAACTCCTCGATGACGACCGCGCTTCCCGCCGCTCCGAAGCTGCCGTCGAACATGATGTTCAGCGCCGCTTGCGCTTCCTCCCGGGTGGCGCAGACGATCACGCCCTTGCCGGCGGCGAGGCCGTCCGCCTTGACGACGAGCGGCGCGGTGAAATCCTCCAGCGCGGCCTCGGCGGCCAGCTTGTCCGAAGCCCGTACGAAGCGCGCGGTCGGGATTCCGTGCCTGGCGCACAGATCCTTTGTGAAGCCCTTGGAGCCTTCGAGCTGGGCCGGGATGCGGTTCGGGCCGAAGACGCAGAAGCCCATCGTCCGAAGATTGTCGGCGAGCCCGTCGACCAGAGGCGCCTCCGGCCCGATGACGATCAGCTCGACCGAATTCTTCAGGCAGAAATCGACCGTGCCGCGGTGGTCGGCGGGGTCGACCGCCACTATCTGGGCGTGCTCGGCGATTCCGGGATTGCCGGGCGCCGCGAACAATTTGCCGAGGCGTTCGGATTGCGCGAGCTTCCAGGCGAGCGCATGCTCGCGGCCGCCGGAGCCAAGAAGCAGGACATTAATGGACAAGCACCACCCTCCTCAGGACATCGGGCTGTTAGCAATCGAAAGGCCGGGCGACAACGCGTCCGCGCTCTCGGTCTCGGAACTGTCGATGCTGCTGAAGCGGACGGTGGAGGATGCGTTCGGCTTCGTCCGGGTGCGCGGCGAGATCAGCGGCTGGAAGCGGGCGGCCTCGGGCCATTGCTATTTGTGCCTCAAGGACGAGAAAGCGGTGATCGACGGAATCCTGTGGAAGGCGACCGCGGCCGGCCTCGCCTTCCACCCGGAGGACGGGATCGAGGTCGTCGCCACCGGCAAGCTGACCACCTATCCCGGCCGCTCGCGCTACCAGATCGTCATCGAACGGCTCGAGCTGGCGGGGCAGGGCGCGCTCATGGCGCTGCTCGACAAGCGCCGGCGGGCGCTCGCGGCCGAGGGGCTGTTCGATCCGGGCCGAAAGCGCAAACTGCCTTTCCAGCCGCGGGTGATCGGCGTGGTCACCTCGCCGACCGGGGCCGTCATCCGGGACATCCTCCACCGCCTCGCCGACCGTTGCCCCTGCCATGTCGTCGTCTGGCCGGTGCAAGTCCAGGGGGAGGGCGCGCCGGGGCAGATCGCGGCGGCGGTGCGCGGCTTCAACGCCTTGCCGGCCGGAGGCCCGGTCGCCCGGCCGGACCTTCTCATCATTGCCCGAGGCGGCGGCTCGATCGAGGATCTGTGGGCGTTCAACGAGGAGGAGGTGGTCCGGGCCGTCGCCGCTTCCGATATTCCGACGATCTCGGCCGTCGGCCACGAGACCGACACCTCGCTCTGCGATTTCGCCGCCGACGTTCGGGCGCCGACCCCGACCGCGGCGGCCGAGATGGCGGTGCCGGTGCGCGGTGATCTGCTCGGCCAGCTTCGCGAGCTCGGCTACCGGGTCGAACGCTGCGCGCGCCGGGCCCTGGAGCGGGCCGGGGAGCAGCTGGAGGCCAGCCTTCGCCGCTGGCCGGAGCGCGAGGCGCTGCTGGCGCCTCAGCGGCAGCGGCTCGACGATCTCTCCGACCGCCTTCCGCGCGGCCTTCGGACCGAGCTCAGCCACGCCCGGGCCGCGCTCGAACGCTCGGCGGGCGCCTTGCGTCCGGGGCTATTGAAGGCCGGCCACGCAAGGGCGAAGGAGCGGCTGGAGGCGTTGTGGCGGGTCGCCGGGCTGGCCCATCCCAACCGGCCGCTGGAGCGCGGTTATGCGCGGGTGGAGGACCGCGACGGCAAGACCCTGATCTCCGCGGAGGCCGCACGCTCGGCGGGGCGCCTGAAGCTGATCTTCCGCGACGGCGACATCGCCGCCGACGTCGCCGGCACTTCCGCGTCGCCGGTTGAGAGGCCGAGCCGTTCGGCTCGTGGCAAACCGGCCATCGAGCAGCCGAAACTCTTCTAACCGCGCGTCACCCCGGACTTGATCCGGGGTCAATCTTCTTGAATGGTTGAAGCTCAGGAAAAAGCTGGATGCCGGATCAAGTCCGGCATGACGTAATGAGGCGAAGCCCAATGCTGATGTCGAACAAGGGCCGCGAGGCGAGGCTCCACTACATGCCCGGGACCTTCCGGGTCCTCAGTAACGGCGACCATGTGCGCTGCGCCGCCACCGGCCAGCCCATCCCGCTCGACGAGCTTCGCTACTGGAGCGTCGCCCGGCAGGAGGCCTATTCGTCGCCGGAGCTTTCGGTGAAGGCGGAAGGCGGGGGTGATCGGCTCGGAGCTCGCGCTAGTTGTTTCGTCCCGGCATTTGATGGTGCGGGTTTAAATTGAATCGTTCGGGCTTTGCGTCATGCCGGCGCAGGCGGGCACCCGGCGGGTGAAAGGCATCGGCGGCCTTCACCCGCCGGTACCCCGGCTTTCGCCGCGATGACAGCCGCCTGACGGGCCAGCAGGTGCTTCTGCACCTTGCCCGCGGCGGTACGGGGGAAGTCCTCGACGAATTCGAAGCTCGCCGGCACCTTGTAGGCGGCGAGGCGGGCGCGGCAGAAGGCCTGGAGGTCGGCCGCTGCCGGGCGTTGCCGGCCTTCCGCGAGCCGGAGAAATGCGCGCCCGATTTCGCCCCAGCGCGGATCCGGGGAGGCGACGACCGCCGCCTCGGCCACCGCCGGGTGGCCGGCGAGCACATTCTCGACCTCGGCCGGATAGACGTTCTCGCCGCCGGAGATGAACATCTCCTTCCGCCGCCCGGCGACCCAGTAGAAGCCGTCCGGGTCGCGGCGGGCCAGGTCGCCCGATCTCAGCCAGCCGTCGGCGGTGAAGGCGGCGCGGGTCGCCTCGGGGTCGTTCCAATAGCCGGGGGTCACGGCCGGCCCGGCGAACTGCAGGTCGCCGACCTCGCCGTCCGGCAGGCCGCGGCCGTCCTCGCCGACGATCCGGGCCGAGACCAGGAGCTGAGGCTTGCCGACCGAGCCGATCCTTTCCCACGAATCCGCCGGGGTGGCGAGGAAGGCGGTCGGACCGGTCTCGGTCATGCCCATGCCGTTGCAGACCCTGAGACCGAGATCGCGGCAGCGCCGGGCGAGAATATCGGGCAGCGGCGCCCCGCCGCAGCCCCAGTGGCGGACATGGCCGAGCGGCGCTGCGCCGAAGCGAGGATGGTCGACCAGCGCCTGATAGACGGTGGGCACGGCGAAGAAAGTGTCGACCCGCCGAGCCTCGAGAAGCTTTACCACCGGATCGGCCTCGAAGCCCGACAGGAGGAGGACCCGGCCGCCCTGGAGCAGGGTCGGCAAGGCGTGGAGGTTGATACCGGCGGTGTGGAAATTGGGAAGGAAGCTCAAGGTCGTGTCGGAGGCGCCGAGCCCGATGGCGGTGCCGATATTGACCAGGTTCGCGAGCGCCATCTCGTAGGTGTAGATCACCCCCTTGGGCCGTCCGGTCGTTCCCGAAGTATAGAGCAGATACCAGATTCCGTCGGCCGGCCAGCGAACGCGCCCCGCGCCCGCCGCCTGGCTCTCGACCAGGGCCTCATAGTCGCCGTCGAGGTCCAGTGCCGGCGGCGGAGCGGCCAGCCGGAGCACCGCCGCCAAGTCCTCGCCGCCGTGAAGGAGCAGCCGCGCTCCGCAATGGGCGAGAAGCGGGTCGAGCTCGGCCGGCGGCATTCGCCAGTTGAGCGGGACGAGGATCGCCCCCAGCCGGGCGCAGGCGAACAGCGCCTCGAAGAAGGCGAGACGGTTGCGGCTCAGGATCGCGACCCGGTCGCCCTCGCCGACTCCGCGAGCCTCGAGCAAGGCGGCGGCGCGGGCGGCACGCTCGTCGAGCGCCGCATAAGTGAGGCTTCGGCCGGTCGCGAGCTCCTCCAGCGCGACCGAGTCCGGGGTCAGCTCGGCTCGGCGCGCGATGAGGTCGGGAAGTCCGGCGGATATCACCTCTTCCTCAATCCCTCCGAGACAAGTTCGATCGCAATTCCGGCAACCTCGGCGGGGCTCAGATCCTCGTCCCACAGGCCGTATCGCATGCCGAGAAAGACGCTCATCCCGATGAGGGCCCAGCCCCGGGCCTCGTCTTCGCGCGCGCCGTGCCCGCAGTCTGCGATCTCGCCGCGCTCGCGGGCTCCGGCGAGGTTGCGGCGATAGGCGTCCGCGAAGCTCAGATAATGCTCCCGATAGACGTCGTGGGCGACGAACTGCGCCTCCTCGATAATCCGGTAGAGCTCGGGATGCCTTCGGGTGAAGGCAATGAACGCCTCGAGCCCGATCCGCTCCGCGGCCAGCCGGTCGGGAGCGCCCTTGACCGCCTCGGCGACATGGGCGCGGGTCGCCCTGCTCATATCGAGGACGAGGGCCCGGAACACCTCCTCCTTGCTCTCGAAATAAGTGTAGAAGGTGCCGAGCGCGACCCCGGCCCGGCGGGTGATCCCGGTAATCGCCGCCTCGTGGAAGCCGCGCTCGCCGAACTCCGCCGCGGCCGCCTCGATCAGGCGGCGCAGGGTCTTGCGTCCGCGCTCAGTCCGCGGCTCCTTGTCGCCGTTCGCGGCCATCGCCGCACTTCCGCTCAACGTCGCCATAGGCCCTCCCCGAGGCACGAAGTTGAACCGCTTTTCAGCTTTGCGCAAGCGCCCCGGTTCAGCGCTCCCGCCCCGGCAGCGGCAGAAGATCGTGGCGGATGCTGACGAAGCGGGCGGCGAGGCGGATTTCGGCCAGGAAGAAGGTGAGGCCGACGATCAGCAACGCCATGGCGATGATGAACAGGACGGCGATCGGCCGGGCGAAGGGAATATCGGCGAGATCGGCGACGAACAGGATGGCGACGACCAGGCAGACGAACAGGGCGCTGGCGGTGCAGGAGGTGATGGCCAGGTTCACGATCCGCATCCGGCGGATGATGATGAGCAGCTCCTCGCTGGCCCGCTCCCGGGTCGAGTCGTCGAACGAGACGAAGTCGCGCTCGAGGCTTCGTCCGCGGTCGACGATTCGGGCGAGGCGCTGGGTGAGCACGTTCAAAATCCCCGCGATTCCTGCGAGCAGGAAGACGGGCGCGATCGCCAGCTCGATGAGATTGGCGACGGTCGCGACGGGCAGGGCCATGTCCATGGCACGTCCACACGCCCGCCGCCGGAAAGTGTCAAGAACTTCGAAAGCGCTTCCCTCTCACTCCCCGCCGCCGCTATGGCGCGCCGACCATGCCCCCCGCCTCCACCCGTTCGAGATCACGCTCCGCCGCCCGGCTCGCCGCCGTCCAGGCGCTCTACCAGCGCGAGATGGAGCGGACTCCGCTCCCCAAATTGCTCCACGAATTCCACCGTCACCGTCTCGGAGCGACGATCGAGGGGATCGAATATGCCGATGCGGAGGTCGATTTCTTCGACGATCTGGTGAGCGGAGTCGCCGCCCGCGAAGCCGAGCTGGATGAAGCGATCGCCGCCCGGCTGACCCCGGACTGGCCGCTCAAGCGCCTCGACCGGCCGATGCGCCAGATCCTGCGCGCCGGCGCCTACGAGCTGGCGGCCCGGATCGATGTTCCGACGGCCAGCGTCATCTCCGAATATGTCGACGTGACCAAGGCTTTCTACGGCCGGAAGGAGGCGGGCTTCGTCAACGGAATCCTCGACGCCGTGGCGAAGGACGTGCGGAAATGACTTGCCTCCCCATGCTTCGCATGGGGAGGGGGACCCCGCGGAGCGGGGTGGAGGGGTAAATGGCTCAGGCTTGTTCCAGCTACCCCTCCACCACCCTTTGGGTGGTCCCCCTCCCCACCGCTTCGCGATGGGGAGGCAAGTCGTGAGCGAATCGTCTTTCATCGAATCCCTGCGGGCCCTGGCGACCCACCCCGCCGCGCGCGGGCTTCTGGATGACGCCGCAATTCTCGACATCGGCGGCCGCTCCGTCGTCCTCACCCACGACATGCTGGTCGAAGGAGTCCACTATCGCCCCGAGGATCCGCCGGCCGACGTCGCCTGGAAGCTCATCGCGGTGAACCTCTCCGATCTCGCCGCCAAGGGTGCCCGGCCTCTAGGCGTCCTTCTCGGCTACAGCCTGGGCGGCGACGAATGGGACGAAGCCTTTGCCGCCGGCCTCGGCACCGCTCTGACCGCCTTCGGCCTGGCGCTGCTCGGCGGCGACACCGTCCGGGGCGAGGGGCCGCGCACTTTGGGGCTCACAGCCATAGGCGAGGCCCGCGGTCCCGTGCCCTCCCGCGCCGGCGGCCGCGTCGGGGACCTTCTCTGGGTGAGCGGAACGATCGGCGATGCGGGCGCCGGCCTTCGCGCCCTGAGGGGCGAGATCGGGAGGGACCCGTTCCTGATCGAACGCTACCGCAATCCGCGGCCCCGGCTCGAGGCGGGGGAGAGGCTCGCTCCGCTGGCCGGGGCGATGATGGACGTTTCCGACGGGCTCCTGATCGATGCCTCGCGCCTTGCCGGGGCAAGCGGGGCGGCGGCACGGATCGACCTGGCGTCGATTCCGCTTTCGAAAGCGCTCCTTGCCCTTTCCGGCGGCGGGCTCGACGCCCGGCTGGCGGCGGCGACGGCCGGGGACGATTACGAATTGTTGTTCGCGGCCGCCCCTGGCCGGGCGGCGGAGATCCTGGCCTTGCAGGACGAGCTCGGCCTCCCCTTCAGCCGCATCGGTATGCTCGCCGAGGGTTCGGGCCTGAGCCTGACCGACTCGGGAAAGGCCGTGCCACCGCCGCCGCGGCTGGGCTGGATGCATTGCTGAACTAAGGTTGAATCCTTCTGCCAAGCCCCCTAAAGGGCGCGGCATATCCGGGCGCGTCCGCGCCGGGGCCCGTCGCCCTGCCTGCCCGGCTCAGCATCAAAGGGGAAGGAATCTCTCAATGGAAGTCGTGCTCATTGCCATAGCCTGCGGAATAATCGCAGTGCTCTACGGCATTTTCACCAGCCTCCAGGTGCTGAAGTCCCCGGCCGGCAATGAGCGCATGGTCGCGGTCGCCGACGCCATCCAGGAGGGCGCCAACGCCTATCTCCGCCGCCAGTACACCACGATCGCGGTAGTCGGAATCGTCGTCGCGATTTTGGTCTTCCTGCTCCTCGGACACGTCGAGGCCGTCGGCTTCGTCATCGGTGCCCTGCTTTCGGGCGTCGCCGGCTTCATCGGCATGAACATCTCGGTCCGGGCCAACGTCCGCACCGCCGAGGCCGCCCGCACCAGCCTCCAGCGCGGCCTCACGGTCGCCTTCCGGGCGGGCGCGATCACCGGAATGCTGGTCGCGGGCCTCGCCCTGCTCGCCATCGCCGTCTTCTTCTACATCCTGGTCGGTCCGATGGGCTACACTCCCGACGACCGCCAGGTCATCGACGCACTCGTCTCCCTCGCTTTCGGCGCTTCGCTCATCTCCATCTTCGCCCGTCTCGGCGGCGGTATCTTCACCAAGGCCGCCGACGTCGGCGCCGACCTCGTCGGCAAGGTCGAGGCCGGAATCCCCGAGGACGATCCCCGCAACCCGGCCGTCATCGCCGACAATGTCGGCGACAATGTCGGCGATTGCGCCGGAATGGCCGCCGATCTGTTCGAGACCTATGTCGTCACCGTCGGCGCCACCATGGTCCTGATCGCCCTTCTCGTGGACGCGGGCGCGGAGCAGATGCTGGCCCTGATGAGCCTTCCGCTGATCATCGGCGGAGTGTGCATCCTGACCTCGATCGTCGGCACCTATTTCGTCCGCCTGGGCCGCAAGCAGTCGATCATGGGCGCGCTCTACAAGGGCTTCTGGCTGACCGCCGGCCTGTCCATCCCGGCCATCTTCTACGTGATGTGGCAGACCCTGGGCGGCGACATGAACGCCGTCATCGGGAGCGCCACCGAGGCGGCGGGCACCGACGTCGCGACGGACGTGGCCAGGACGGCCGTCGGCGGCGGCTTCACCGGAATGGATCTGTTCTGGTGCTCGCTGGTCGGCCTCGCCGTCACCGGACTGATCGTCTGGATCACCGAATATTATACCGGCACGAACTTCCGGCCGGTGCGCTCGATCGCCAAGGCCTCTCAAACCGGCCACGGCACCAACGTCATCCAGGGCCTGGCGATCAGCCTCGAATCGACGGCGGCACCGACGCTCGTCATCTGTGCAGGCATCATTATCTCCTACCAGCTGGCCGGCCTGATCGGAATCGCGTTCGCCGCGACCGCGATGCTGGCGCTCGCCGGGATGGTCGTCGCCCTCGACGCCTACGGCCCGGTCACCGACAATGCCGGCGGGATCGCCGAAATGGCCGGGATGGAGGACGAGGTGCGGGTTCGCACCGACGCCCTCGACGCCGTCGGCAACACCACCAAGGCGGTGACCAAGGGCTATGCGATCGGTTCGGCCGCGCTCGGCGCCCTGGTGCTGTTCGGCGCCTATACGGAGGACCTGAAACATTATGCCGGCGAGCTCGGCATCGGCGCCAATGGGATCGATTTCGCTCTGTCCAACCCTTATGTGGTCGTCGGCCTGCTCCTCGGCGCTCTCCTCCCCTATCTGTTCGGGGCGATGGGGATGACCGCGGTCGGCCGGGCGGCGGGCAACGTCGTCCTCGACGTGCGCGAGCAGTTCCGCTCCAACCCGGGCATCATGGACGGCACTTCCAGGCCCGATTACGCCCGCACCGTCGATCTCGTCACCAAGGCGGCGATCAAGGAAATGATCATCCCGTCGCTCCTTCCGGTGCTGACTCCGATCGCCGTCTTCTTCGCGATTTCCGCGCTCGCCGGGCGCGAGCAGGGCTTCGCGGCGCTGGGCGCATTGCTTCTGGGCGTGATCGTATCCGGCCTGTTCGTCGCCATCTCGATGACTTCGGGCGGCGGCGCCTGGGATAATGCCAAGAAGTATATCGAGGACGGCAATTACGGCGGCAAGGGCTCGGAAGCCCATAAGGCCGCGGTGACCGGCGACACGGTCGGCGATCCCTACAAGGATACGGCGGGCCCGGCGGTCAACCCGATGATCAAGATCACCAACATCGTCGCCCTGCTGCTGCTCGCGGCGCTGGCCGGCGGCGGCGGCTGATCGGCCCATCCTGATCGAACGAAAGAGCCCCGCCCGGAGCGATCCGGGCGGGGCTTTTCTTTGAGCCGGGTGGGGCGTGAATAGGCGCTCTGCCCCTTGCCTGCGAACCGCGGCACCGGGCTGCTGGACTTCAGAGCTCGTCGAACAGGGTCATGTATTTGCGATAAACATACACCCGATTGCGCTTCTTTCCGGTAACCTCATGGAGGATTTCGGCATCGCTTAGCTGCTGAATGATTCCGTTTGCCGTCGGGTAGGATACGTTGTGGCGCACCGCGATCTGGGACGGTTGGGTAATCGGCAATTGATAAAGCTGGTCCAAAAGCCGTAGGGGCGTGGCCGCCGCTCGCTCAAATCGCTCGATAATGGTTTGACGGTCATCTTCGCGAAGTCGAAGCACTTTGTGCGCGGTCTCGGCCGCCAGGTTTGCGACGGATGCGACTCCTTCGAGAAAGAAACCGATCCAGCCTTCCCAGTCGCCTTTTTCGCGCAGGTTTTGCAGCCGATCATAATATTCAGCTCTGCGTTTTTTGAAGAAGTAGGAGAGGTAGAGGACCGGCTTTCTGAGGATGGTTTTGTCCACCAGGAAGAGCGTGATGAGTAGCCGGCCTATACGTCCGTTACCGTCCAGGAACGGATGGATGGTTTCGAACTGGCCATGTGCCATGCCGATTCTGATTAGCGGCGGCAGCGGAGAATCGTCATGGATGAACCGCTCGAGTTGGCCCAGCAGGCGCCCCAGCTCTCCGGGCGGAGGTGGAACGAAAAGTGCCTCGGTCAAGGAACACCCTGTCGGACCGATCCAATTTTGACTGTCGCGCACCTCGCCGGGCCGTTGATGCATGCCTCGGACATCCGCCATGAGGATGGCGTGCAACTCCGAAATCAACCGAGTGGAAATCGGGAGCTCGTCCAGAAGGTCGACGCCGCGGTTCAGCGCCAGCATGTAATTCTGGACTTCGTGGACATCGCTGGGACGGGCTCGATCCACGACAGCCGCCTCGGCCCGGATGACATCGCCGAGCGACGCTTGAGTCCCTTCGATCTGGCTTGAGAGAACAGCCTCCTTACGAACGAACATAGAGAGGAAGAGTTCGGGGTGGGGGAGCGTCTCGATGGATCCGTCAAGCCGGCCCAATGCGCGATCGGCGCGCGACAGCGCCGTGTTGATCTTGTCGTCCATAACGAGTGGAGGGCAAGGCGGCAGCGGCTCCGGAATAAAGGCCTTATAGCCCGTCGGCTGCCGGACGTAGGTCCCGCTGTTGCGTCCGATTGGCATATGCAAGCCTTTCTGCACAAGGAAGCGGGATGGCTTTCATACTAAATATAGCCTTTAATATGGAGGCGCAAAAGCGGCTATATCAAAGCTGGTTTTCACAGCGCCTAGATGCGGCGTTTCTCAGCAGGCTTATATAGCGGCTCAATGCGGCGTTTCTCAGTGCCACAATAGGGCGGCCCAATCCGGCGCCTCTCAGCGAGCTTGAAAACGTCTTCAAGCGCGGGCAGGCCGGATGCGGTCCTCCGGAAGCATCTGAAATCGGGCTCGCCAACTATCGGCTGAAATTCCCAACTTCTGAAAATTCAGAAGTGGCCGCGCCCCGGCACCGTTTCGGAAAGTCGCGGATTTATCCCGTTTTTTCTAGTTGGCACGGCTCCTGCAGTACCTCCGACATGGCCATCGGATCAACCGACGGCCGGTTCAGGGAGACCTAAAATGACCTTCAATCTCGCCAGCCTTCAGCACATCGCCATCTCGGCCGTCGGCGCCATCTTCGCCGCGACCCTGTTCATTTCCGCCGCCGTCGGCCCGGCCAGTCAGTTCATCTGACCGTCCGGCCCACGGAGGAAAACGCCATTAATCGCCGCTGTTCGCGAGAAATCGCAACGATGAGGAAGAAGGCGCCATGAACTCTCCATTCACTCTCGACAAAGCCAATGGCAAGATTATGGGCGTCTGCGCCGGCCTCGCCGAAGCGACCGGAGCCGACGCGACGCTCATCCGCCTCGCCGTCTTGCTGAGCGCCTTCGTTCTGGGCCTCGTCGCGATCCTGCTCTATTTGGCCGCCGCCTGCATCGCGCCAGAGCGCGCCTAACCGGTCGCTGCGCCGCTCAACCTTCCTCGAGCAACAGCCGCGCATTGATCGTCGGACTGCCCGCCTGGGACAACGGGAACCGCCCTTCCTCCCCCTCGCCGAGTGAAGCCGCCTCGATTGCGATCGAGAGCGTCTTGCCCCGCAGCTTTTCCTGCTCGACCCGGAAGTCGACGCTGACCAGGCCCTGCTTCTGACAATTCGAGCATTCGCGAGGCTCCCGCGGCTGGAAGAAGGCCTGGCGAGCGACCTGCTCGCCGTCGGCGAACAGCCGAACCACGAAGGTGCCCGGTATGTTGAGCCGGTTGATGTCCTTGACCCGAACGGACACGCGGGCCGACTTGGCGATGGTGAAGCCGCGCGCGGCATCGATATGACCGGACTTGTTGGTCAACATGGCGGAGTCCGGCGTTTGCAGCTTGTCATAAGCAATCTCCGGCATCGAGATCGTATCGGCCGATGTCGCCGTATAGGGCTGGAGTGGAAGGCCGAGCCAGCCGGTATTGCCGCCGAGCGTCGACTTGAAGCCGGCGAGCGTGGTCGCGCCGGCGAGGGTCTGCCAGCTCAACCACAGCCGGTCCCAGTTGCAGTGGAAGAACCAGAAGATCGGATCGTAGGACGCCAGGTCCGGATTCTGAAGGGTCGGTCCGGCCTCGTTATGGGCGTTGTCGTGCCCTTCGATCAGATATTGGTCGAATCCGCCCGCCTGGTACCCGCCGAACTGGGCCTGGCTCAGCGCCTCGTCGACGCTATAGGCGATGCTCGGCGCATCTTGGTAATTGCGGTAGATGGTTGCGGCGTCGTTGCGCTGGGTCGTGTAGGGCGAAGGGTAGCCGGGCAGGTCGACCGGGACGGTGTAAGCGCCGAACGGAGCCTGGTAGAGCAGATCCGGCGCCTGAGTGGTGAAGTCCCAATAAGGCAAAGTGACGTCGCCGCAGCCCGGTATGGAGCGAAGCGCGTCCTCGAACTGCTTCATGTACAACCGGTGCCAGGCGGTGAACGGCGGCACGTGGTGCATACAATAGAGGTGCGGCACGCCATGCAGGCTGGCCACGTTGTAATAGCTGTTGGGGTCGGCCGGATCGAGCGCCAGGATCCCCTTGAACGCCGTCACCAGCGCGTCGAGCTCCTGTGTGCTCAGGTCGACGATGTTCTTGCGCAGGCGGACCCCTGCCACCGGCGCGGCCGCCAGGGTGGCGAGCTGAGTGGGCGCCGTGCCCATCGGATAGCCGTTGGATATCCAGTTCGCGAAGGTCGAGACCCGGTTGTCGCTCCAGCACGGGCCGTCCAACGGCATTTGCTGGCCCTGGGTCTGGAAATAGATGTTGGTCGCGTGGGTCTTGACCCCGTCATATGTGGAGAGGTCGATCCCGCGCGGGCCCATGCAGCCGGTGTCCTGCCGGTTGAAGAAATAGCGGATGTTGCCGAGATAGGTCGGATTCTCGACGAGCGGGTCGCTGTCGGACGGCAAGGTGCACTTGCGCTTCATTCTTCTCTCTCCTTCGAGATTGGCGATGGCGATGGCACGACGGAGCGGGTTGGGCGCGGTGCCTTGAGTGCGCGAATCCCGGCGATACGGCGGGCATGCTCGGCTTCGATCGCCGCGAGGCGGTCGAGCACCGAGCGCATCTCCTCCGGCCCCTTGAAATCGCCGCGCGGCGGCTCGGGCACGAGCGGAGCGCCGCATTTCATGCAGCCGTCGTCCCCCGCGAACGAATAATGGCCGCAGCCCCGGCACAGCAGGATCTCGCCGCCGGGGTCCTTCGGCTGCCTGGAAACGGGATAGGCGCTTTGAGGAAGCTCGATGCCGTCCAGGGTCTCGAGAGCGAGCCGCCACAATCCCTGGCCGAACGGCTCGCCCGGCGCAGGCGCGACCTGCTCGAAGCGCTCGCGAAGGCCCGCCTCGCGGAGGGTGCGGGCGCGATGGTCGCACATCGGATTGTTGCCGGGCACTCCGAGGATCGACCCCGACGTCCAGGTGCAGCCCGCCTTGCACACCGATTTGTAATAGCAGGTGCCGCAAAACCCCCAGGCCGGGCGCTCGACATTGGGACGGACCGACGCCTGCATGGCCAGCCAGATCTCGGCGAGCGAACCATGGTCGCGGACGTTGCCGCCGCCATATTCGCCCTTGTGGAGCGAGGGGCAGCCCTTGACCACTCCGTCGGCCTCGATCGCCATCCCGCTCTCGGCGGCGCCGCAGCCGTCCCAGTAAGCCGGCTCGTCTGTCATCGTCCGCCAGAGATGCTCATAGGGCCCGAAATAGCCGATATTGTTCCCCGAGAAGAGGCGGAAGCCGGACTTGCGGCCGCGCTCGAACAGTCGGGCGAGAAGGTCGTAGGTTTCCGGGATCTGCCAGGGCTGGAGGATCAGATCGACCTGCTCGGCGGCATTGCCCGCCGGAACGGTGAGCTGGATCTGCCACATCCGCGCGCCCGCGGCATGGATCGCCTCATAGGTCTCCTCCAGCACCGGCGCCGAGAGCCGGTTGACCTGGGTGTTGGAGCCCGGAATGATCCCGGCGCGTGCGAATTCCTCGATCGCGCTCAGCGCCTGGCGGAAGCTTCCCGGCACTCCGCGAAGCTTGTCGTGCACCGCCTCATTGCCGTCGACCGAGACCCCGGCCGAGGAGAGGCCCGCGTCGACCGCCGCTTCGATCTTGGCCCGGCTCAGCGCCCGGCCGCCGGTCTGAAGCCCGCATTTGATTCCGGATTCGGCGACCGCCCGAATGATGTCGAGCCAGTCGCGGCGGAGATAGGCTTCGCCCCCGATCAGGCTGATCTCCCGGGTGCCGAGCTCGGCCAGCTCGGCGACGATGGATCGAATCTCGCCGGTCGTCAGCTCGTCGCTGCGCGGCCGGCCGGCGCGGGAGCCGCAATGGGCACAGCGCAGGTTGCAGGCAAGCGTCAGCTCCCAGACGACATGGACGGGATGGCGGAGCCGGCGGTCCGCCTCGGAGCGGATCCTCACCGGCCCCGTGCGGGTTCCCCCGGCATCCGCCATGGCGTCAATTCCCGCCGCGGCGCTGGATCTCGGAATCGAGACGTTCGAGCGCCGCCCTCAAATCGCCCTGGGCGGCCAGCACCTCGCGGGCATGGTCGCGATGGGCGACCAGCTCCTCGATGCTGGTCGAGGGATCGCCGAGCGCGTCGGCGATGGCGACCCCGTAAAGGGGCACCGGGCTCCTGGTTGCTTCGGCCATCTGATTCTCCCTGGCGGCGGTTCAGCCGCGGCGGGCGATTTCGGCTTCGAGCTTCTCGAGCTCTCCGGGCAGGTCGCCCTGCTCCTCGAGCTCGCGGCGGGCGCGGTCGCGCAGCGCGTTCAACTCTTCGAGCGTCGTGTCAGGATCGCTGAGCGCGTCGCTGATCGCCACGCCATAGGGCCTCACCTGCCCGCCAGTCGGAGTCGCCATATATTCCTCCCTTGTTGATAACCTGTGATAGGCCCGGCGGACCGGGAGAGTCGATTGGATCGGCCCGAAACGGTTCTAATTGTTTCGGCGGCGGTCCCGGGCGGATAATCCAAGCGGACCGCCCGTCCCGCTGGCTTCGTCCCGGGAACTGATCGAACCGCCGCCTCTCCTCGTCCCTGTTCAGTCGAAATTTAATCCGCTCCGCCAGGCAAAGGGTGACGCGGGCCTCGATCGCGGCTACCGAGCGCCACGGGAGGATGCGCAAGATGGAAGGTCTGGAACTTGGCACCGTGGTTCTGGTGTCGTCGCTCGTCATGAGCGCCATCGCGCTGCCGATAACGGCGGTCGCGATCCATCAGCGCCGGCGCCGATCGTTCGAGAAGCGGGCCGGGGTCCGGCGCAAGGAAAAGATTCAGCTCTGAACTCCGCGGCCACGGCCGGAAATTTTACCGAAAAAGGTTGACCGAAGCCGCCTGAAAATTATTTCGGCTCCGTTCGCCGACGCAAGGGAACGCCTCGTCGCCGCGGATTTCCGCTCTTTCCGGCCCCTCCGGCGAGGAGAGGCGCGCCCCCGAGCCGCCGCCGTTCATCTTGAAGCCATGAAACTCTTCAGACTTGTCGGTCGTTGGGGCTTCAAGTGAGTTTAAAAGGAGCCGAAGTAATGGCGACGAGTATCCTTGAAGCGCGTGGCGGCTGTATCATTCCCCAGGCACACGAGCGCGGTTATCATATCGTTTATCGCGAGCATGAGACCAATTACTGCCCCGGATGCGGGCGCACCCACTGGTATATCGGCCGGTCGATGGCGGAATGCGCTTTCTGCACCACCGCTTTGCCGCTCGAGAATGCGCCGATGATCGCCGGCGGCGCAATCGTCCGCACCATCCGCCGCCCGGTATTCACCGGCGACCACGCCTACGCGGCCTGAGGCGCGTAGATCGTCATTCCGGCGAAGGCCGGGACATCATTCGCTTGGAGCGCCTTTCCTCCTCTCCGCTGTTCGCGGGAGAAGGGGATTTCTACAGAAGGCTGCGGATCGGCCCCAGGTCGTAGCCCGCCGCCGCCGCCGCGGCGATGCTGTCCTCCGCCGCCGCCCCGCTCGCGGCGCGAGCAAGCGCCCAGAGGAAGGTGGAGCGGGTTCCGGATC
The DNA here is from genome assembly GCA_038257735.1 of Sphingomonadales bacterium. GTDB lineage: Bacteria > Pseudomonadota > Alphaproteobacteria > Sphingomonadales > Sphingomonadaceae > Allosphingosinicella. The sequence continues at coordinate 33,961 of JBBSIZ010000022.1, forward strand.
GGCAGAATGCGAGAATTGGCCCCTGCTCCAGCGCCCGCGCCATCGCCTCCACCCGCTCCGGCGGGAAACCTCCGGCGATCGGGATGTGGCGATAATCGAGCCCGGCGGCGCGGGCCGCGGCCTCGATCTCCGCTGAGGGAGGCTGGCCGGGCTCCTCTCCGTCGGGACGGTTGTTGACGATCATTCGGATGCCCTGGGCGGCGGCTTCATCGATATCGTCCACGATGAGCTGGCGGACGGAGACGAAAATGGCAGGATCGAGCTTTCGCATGAGAGCCCTTACGCCATTCCCGCCAAGGCCGTCATGCTGAACTTGTTTCGGAAATCCGGTATCGAGCGGCAGCGCGGGTGGAGCCGTGGCCCCTGAAACAATTTCAGGGCGACGGCTCCTGCCTTTGTCCAACGGCTATGAGAACCCCCGGACCACTTCGACGAACGCCTCGCCGTAACGCTCCAGCTTGGCCTGGCCCACCCCTGAAACCCGCGACAATGCCTGGAGAGTCTCCGGCTTCAGCTCGGCCATCTCTCTCAAGCTGCTGTCGTGGAAGATGACGTAGGGCGGCACTCCGGCCTCCTTGGCGAGGTCGCGGCGGCGCTCGCGCAGGGCCTCGAACAACGGGTCGTGGGGCAAGTCGGCGCCGGTTCGGTCGCGGCGCTTGCGCGCCTTGCGGGCGGGCGGAAGAACCAGCTCGAGCTTCTCCTCGCCTCTAAGGATCGGCTTGGCGGCCGGGCCGAAGCTCAGGCCCCCATAGGAATCGGCGCGAAAGGCGTCCCGGGCGAGCAAGGCGCGAGCCACCGGCTTCATCAGCGCGAGCTCTTCCTCGCCGGCGATCCCGAAGACCGAGACCCGGTCGTGGCCGAAGCTCCTCACCTTCTCGGTGTCGCGGCCGGCGAGGACGTCGGTGAGATGCTGTATTCCGAAGCGCATCTCGGTCCGGAAGGCGGCGGAGAGCAATTTGCGCGCAGCCTCGGTGGCGTCGACCGTGACCGGCGGCGCAAGGCAATTGTCGCAATTGCCGCAACGCTCCGGCGGATCCTCGCCGAAATGGCGCAGGAGCAAGGCCCGGCGGCAGCCCGCCGTCTCGACCATCGCGGCAAGCGCATTGAGCCGCTGGCGCTCGCCTGGGCGGCGGGCTTCGGGCACTTCGGTCTCGAGCCGCTGGCGGGCCCTCGCGAAATCCTCGGCGCCCCAGAAAAGCCAGGCCTCGGCCGGGTCGCCGTCGCGTCCGGCCCGGCCGGTCTCCTGGTAGAAGGCCTCGATCGACTTGGGCAGCCCGGCATGGGCGACGAAGCGCACGTCCGGCTTGTCGATGCCCATTCCGAAGGCGATGGTGGCGACCATCACCATGTCCTCGGACGAGACGAAGGCCTGCTGGTTGGCGGCTCGGACTCGAGGGTCGAGCCCGGCATGGTAGGGGAGGACCTTGCGCCCGCCCTCGCCGAGCTGGACGGCGAGCTTCTCGGTCTTATCGCGGCTGGTGGCGTAGACGATGCCCGGCCCCGGCTGATCGGCGAGCAGCGCCTTGAGCTGGGATCCCACTCCGTCGCGCGGACGGACATGGTAGCGGATGTTGGGCCGGTCGAAGCCGGCGACGATCAGCCCGTCGTCCGGGATCCCGAGCTGGACGAGGATGTCGGCGCGGGTCTGGCGGTCGGCGGTGGCGGTCAGAGCGAGGCGCGGAACGCCCGGAAAGGAATCGAGCAGGGGCTTGAGGAGCCTGTAGTCGGGCCGGAAATCATGGCCCCATTCCGACACGCAATGCGCCTCGTCGACCGCGATGAGCGACAAGGGCGTGCGCTCCGCGAGCTCGCGGAAACCGGCCCCGCTCGCCCGCTCCGGAGCGACGTAGAGCAAATCGAGCTCGCCGCGCTTCAGCCTGGCCAGCGTCTCCTGGCGGTCGTCGTCGGCCGAGGTCAGCGAGGCGGCGCGGATGCCGAAGCCGGTGGCGGAGCGAATCTGGTCGTGCATCAAGGCGATGAGCGGCGAGACGACCAGCGCGGTACCGGGCCGCGCCAGAGCGGGCACCTGATAGCAGAGCGACTTGCCCGAACCCGTCGGCATCACCGCGAGCGTGTGATCCCCCGCCATCACCCGCCCGATCACCTGCTCCTGCACACCTCGAAAAGCGGGGAAGCCGAAGGTTTCGTGGAGGATGGAGAGGGGGGTCGCCACCCGGTTCTGCTAGCGGAAGGGGGAAGGCCGTGTCGAGGGCGGCGGGGCTGGAGCAGGAAGATCGGATATCCCGTCATCCCAGCGAAGGCTGGGATCCCAGCGGGTGAAAAACGCGGGTTCCCTTCACCCCCCGGGGCCCCAGCCTTCGCTGGGGCGACGGATCACTCCGCCGCCTCCGCCTCCGCCTCCGCCTCGCTCTGCTGCCTTGCCCACATGTCCGCGTAGAGGCCGTTCTTGCGAAGCAGCTGCGAATGGGTCCCCCGCTCCGCGACCCGCCCCCCGTCGAGGACCACGATCTGGTCGGCGTCGACCACGGTCGAGAGCCGGTGGGCGATGACGATCGAGGTGCGGCGCGCGGTGACGCTCTGCAATGTCTCCTGGATAGCCGCCTCGGTTCGGCTGTCGAGGGCGCTGGTCGCTTCGTCGAGGATCAGGATCGGCGGGTCCTTGAGCAGGGTTCGGGCGATCGCGACCCGCTGCTTCTCGCCGCCCGAAAGCTTGAGCCCGCGCTCGCCGACCTGGCTTTTATAGCCGTCCGGCAGGCTGAGGATGAAATCGTGGATGGAGGCTCCGCGCGCCGCCGCCTCGATCTCCGCCTGGGTCGCTCCGTCCCGGCCGTAGCCGATATTGTAGCCGATCGAATCGTTGAACAGCACCGTGTCCTGCGGGACGATCCCGATCGCCGAGCGAAGGCTCGCCTGGGTCACCTGGCCGATGTCCTGGCCGTCGATCGAGATGCGCCCGCCGCTCGGTTCGTAGAAACGGAAGAGGAGCCGCGACAGGGTCGACTTGCCGGCGCCCGACGGCCCGACCACCGCGGTCACCGTCCCGGGCTCCACATCCATGTCGATTCCATGAAGGATCTTGCGATTCCCGTCATAGGCGAAGCGCACGCCCTCGAACCGGACCCTGCCCTTCGACAGGCGAAGCTCTCGGGCGCCCTCGACATCCTTCACCTCGGCCGGCGTGTCGATGAGAGCGAACATCGCCTCCATGTCGATCAGGCCCTGGCGGATGGTCCGGTAGACCCAGCCGAGCATGTCCAGCGGCCGGAAGAGCTGGGCGAGCAGGGTGTTCACAAGCACGACGTCGCCGGTGGTGAACTGGCCCCGGCTCCAGCCCCAGACGGTATAGCCCATGGCGCCCGCCATCATCAGGTTGGTGATGAAGGACTGGCCGATGTTGAGCCAGGCGAGAGACGTCTCGTTCTTCACCGAAGCGTCGGCGAAGGCGCGGATCGCGACTCCGTAGCGCTGGGATTCGCGGCCTTCCGCTCCGAAATATTTGACCGTTTCGTAGTTGAGCAGCGAATCGACGGCACGGCCGATCGCCTGGTTGTCGACGTCGTTCATCTGCCGCTGAAGCTTCGCCCGCCATTCGGTGACGAAGCGGGTGAAGGCGATGTAGCCGACGACCATGACGAGGGTGGCGACGACCAGGCCGGAGCCGAACTTGACCCCGAAGATGACGCAGATGACGGCGAGCTCGACCGCCGTCGGGGCGATGTTGAACAGAAGGAAATAGAGCATCATGTCGATGCTCTTGGTGCCGCGCTCGACGATCTTGGTGAGCGCCCCGGTCCGCCGCTCGAGGTGGAATCGAAGCGACAGGCGGTGGATGTGGGCGAAGACCCTCTCCGCCAGCCGCCGAGCCGCGTCCTGGCCGACCCGCTCGAAGATGGCGTTGCGCAGATTCTCGAACAGCACCCCGGCGAATCGCGCGCCCGCATAAGCGAGCACCAGCCCGACCGCGAGCCCGACCGCGGCGTCGGCGCCGCTCGAATCGCCCGACATGATGTCGATCGCGCCCTTGTAGACGAAGCCGGTGCTGAGCGAGATCGCCTTGGCGAGAAGCACCAGCAGGAAGGCGATCACCACCCGCGCCTTCAGCCGCGGCTCCCCCGCCGGCCACAGATAGGGCAGGAATCGGCGCATCGCGCCCCAGCCGGCGCCGGGGGGTGTGTCGGGAGATTCGAGGGCGCGCATCGGCCTATAGGTAGGAGTGGAAGCACCCGAACCCAAGGCGAAGCGGCCATCCGGTTGAATCTGCCCATTATCCGGATTATGAATGCAAATCCGGCCGGGGTAATGCAGTCGCCGGCCCGGCGGCGGGTTCGAGGAACGAAACATGACGGAATTGTTGACGGTCCCGGCCCGGGAGGTCGCGAGCAAATTCGGCTATTATACGGACGAGGCCATGCTTCATCCGGTGGGCATCCAGCGTCACGGCACCACGCGCGTCGTGATGATCTCGCTGAAGGAATATGAGCGCCTCCTGCGCCGCGACCGCCAGGTTCCCTCGTGAAGGATCTCGACGATGAGACGCTCGAAGCCATCAGGAACGCGCGACCCTCCAAGCGTTCGCGCGAGCTCGGGCGGCTCCTGGAAGACCCCGGAACCGGCTGACGTCATCTCCTATTCCTAATCTCTGGGGGCGGGAAGCCGCCGCCGGGGAGGAGAGCGGGCGCAAGTTCGAAAAGGTTCGGCAAGCTTTCTTCGAACATTGCGCCTCCGCGAGGCTTAAAGTTACAAGGCGTACGCAATATCCGTCGCAACGGCTGCGAAACGATTGGAACGCGCGGGATTCACACGGGTTTAGCTCGTCATGGGACCGAGCATCTTCATCATCGCGATCATGGGCTGCGGCGAAGCCGAGGCCCCTTGCCAGCAGGTAAGAATGCTGGAGGCTCGCTATGAGAGCCAGGCGGCCTGCACCGCGGCCACGGAAGCGGCGCTGACCGAGAATGTGGACGTGGATTATCCCGTCGTCGCCGCTCAATGCGTCGCGGCGGGGGCAAGCCCCAATCCGCCCGGAGCGGATCAGGTGCTCCGACCCGGGCCGGGAATTGCCGACCTTAAGATGAGCCCGATCCGTAGCTGATCGTCCGGCTACCGCCCTTAACGCTTCCACGAACATGCCGTTCGTGCTATGTTCCCACAATGCCATCTGTTCGCCCGAATCGGATCGATCTTAGCCCGTCGTGAAGTTTCGGCCGAAGTTTTTCCGACCCTTGGGAAGCCGAAACTTCGAAACTTCCGAACCTTCCGCCGGTCCGGAACATGCCCGGCGAGCAGCGGTTTCCTTTTTCGAACCTCACGAGGACCTGATATGAGCAAGAACCTTCACGAAGCCGGATCCGATCAGCCCCAGAACCAGAAGAATGCGATGTCCGAGGATCCGGGCGACGGCGCCCGCAGGTCCTTCACGATCGCCCGCGACGGCGAGAAGACGGCCGCCGAGAAATCGCCGGAGCAGGACGGCCAGGACGAGACGGCCATCGAGGCCTTTGGCGAGGAAGGCGCGGGAATCGCGGCCAAGGAATAGGATTTGGGCGACACAGAAATTGTGGACATGGTCCATGAGGACGCACTTCCGGGGCGCGAGAGCGAGCCCGATCCCGACCGGGCGCCGCGCTTTCCAGGCTCGGCGGGTAAGGACTCCCCCGTGGGCAGGCCCGGCCAGCCCTGCGAGGTGGCGCCGTGCTTCCTGTTCCTCGCCTGCGAGAATTCCAGTTACATGGCGGGCCAGGTGCTCCACCCGAACGGAGGCATCGTCGTCAACGGCTAGCGATGCGGGGGTGCGGCGAGCGCATTTCGTGCTATGGTCCCGCTCCGGAAAAAGGGGCGACGATGGTTAGGCTGATCACCGGCATCGTGCGCGCCATGCGCGCATGACCCGCCACGAAAGCTTCAGCGACTTCTGGCCGCATTATCTGCGCGAGCATTCACGGCCCGCGACCCGAAGGCTTCATTATGCCGGCACCGGGCTCGTCCTCGCCTTCGCGATAGCGGCCGTGGCGAGCCGGGACTGGCGGCTTTTCGCGGCCGTCCCGCTGGCCGGTTACGGCTTCGCCTGGCTCAGCCACGCCGCCGTGGAGCGCAACCGGCCGGCGACCTTCAGCCACCCTCTCTGGTCCCTCGCCGCGGACTTCAAAATGGCCTGGCTATGGGCAACCGGCCGGCTCGACTCGGAGCTCAAGGCGGCGGGAGTCGAGCCGGGGCCGGGGCCGGGAAAGGGGTCGAGCGATGCCCGCTGAGATGAAGGACCCCGCCGAGATGAAGGACAGGGACGCCGCCGACGCCATTGCCGGCCTGCTCCTCAAGCTCAGGGCCCGGGACCTGGTCGGCGGCGAGGAGGAGGCGGTGCTCCAGGCCTCCGTCTCGGACATTCGCGAGCATCCGGAGGGGCGGGCGCTCGTCCGGACGGGAACGACTCTCAGCGTCTCGATCCTGCTCGTCGAGGGCATCGTCTGCCGCTACAAGGACCTCGCCGACGGCCAGCGCCAGATCATGGAGCTTCACGTCGCCGGCGACTTCGTCGACCTCCACGGCTTCCTTTTGAAGCAGCTCGATCACAATGTCGGGACGTTGACCCCGGTCCGCGTGGCGCTGGTCCCGCACGACGCGCTTCGCGGGATCACCGAAACCCACCCGCATCTCGGGCGGATGCTCTGGTTCTCGACTCTGCTCGACGCCTCCATCCACCGCGAGAAGATCCTGTCGATCGGAAGGCGAAGCGCTCTGGCGCGGATCGCCCATATCTTCTGCGAGCTGCTGGTCCGGCTCCAGATCGTCGGCCTGGCGGACGATAAAAGCTATGTCTTGCCGCTGACCCAGGCCGACATCGCCGACGTCACCGGCCTCACCTCCGTCCACGTCAACCGGATGCTCAAGAAACTGCGCGACGAAAATCTGCTCACTTTCCGCGGCGGAGTCGTTTCGATCGAAGATTGGGAGCGCCTCCAACGGGTGGCCGAATTCGATCCGACCTACCTCCATCTGGAGCGTAGGCCGAGATAGGCTACGCGAATTGCTATTGCGAAACATTCTCAACAACGATAGGCCCCGGATGGCGACGCAATCATGCGCGCTGCCAAGGGGTTTCCATGTATCCGCGCTCGATTTCCTTCCTCGCCCTCGCTTCCGCGCTCGCGGCCCCGGCGCTGGCCGCCGAAGACTCGGCATTGCTCGATTCGGCCGCCGTCGATGACCGGTCGACCATCGTCGTGACCGGCCAGCGCCCCGAATATGGGGCGCGGAAGACCTGCACCGCGACCAGGACCTGCACCGACATCGAGGACGTTCCGCAGTCCATCTCGGTCATCTCGGAAAGCCAGATCGAGGACCAGGCGCTGCGCTCGATCGCCGACGTCCTGACCTATGTCCCCGGCGCCACGCCCGGCACGGGCGAGGGCAATCGCGACCAGATCACCCTTCGCGGCAACAACACGACCGCCGATTTCTTCGTCAACGGAGTCCGCGACGACGTCCAATATTTTCGCGACCTCTACAATGCGGAGCGGATCGAAATTCTTCGCGGCCCCAATGCGATGATCTTCGGCCGGGGCGGCGGCGGCGGGGTGGTCAACCGGGTGACCAAGCGCCCCGGCTTCCGCCCCTATCGCGAGTTCGCGGTGCAGGGCGACAGCGAAGGCTCGGTCCGGCTGACCGGCGACCTCGATTTGTCGCTGGGCGACTCGGCCGGCCTCAGGCTGAACGGGGTCTATGAGAATGGCGAGAGCTTCCGCCGCGGAGTCGATCTCGAGCGCTGGGGGATCAATCCGGTGCTCGGCGCCGCCTTCGGAGACACGCGAATCGACCTCTCCTACGAATATTTCCACGACCGCCGGACCGCCGACCGCGGCGTGCCCTCATTGAACGGCCGTCCGATCCGCGGTTTCGATCGAATCTTTTTCGGCGATCCCGACCAGAGCTTCGCCGACATCGACGCCCATGTCCTGAGCCTGGCGGCCGAGCACCGTTTCTCCGGCGCCGTCATCCTGCGCAATCGCACCAGCTACGGCGACTATGACAAAATCTACCAGAACATCTTTCCCGGCGCGGTGAACGCGGCCGGGACCGGCGTCGCGCTCTCCGCCTATTACGATACGACCAGGCGCCGGAATCTGTTCAGCCAGACCGACCTCATCGTCGAAGGCGATCTCGGCGACATGTCGCACACGCTCCTGCTCGGCTTCGAGATCGGCAAGCAGGACAGCGTGAACCGCCGCGTCAACGGCTTCTTCGTCTCGGCCGCCAGCCCGGAGGGGGTCAGCCCGATCACGGTGCCGCTGACGAAGCCGACGATCGACGCGGACCTGATCTTCCTTCCGGTCAACAACAATGCCCGGCGCACTCCTTCCAATTTCGCCGAAAGCGACGCTTCGGTCCTCGCGCTCTATGCGCAGGAGCAATTGCGCATCTCCGACCGGTTCGAGATCGTCGCGGGCCTGCGCTACGATCGATTCAAGCTCGACATCCTCAACCGCAACGACGGAGCGACCTTCAGCCGCACCGACAATCTGCTCTCTCCCCGGCTCGGCCTGATTTTGAAGCCGACGGACGCCCTGTCGCTCTATGCGAGCTATGGACGCTCCTATCTGCCGAGCTCCGGCGACCAGTTCGGTTCGCTCGACGTCACTTCCGAGGCGCTCGAGCCGGAGCGCTTCGACAATTACGAGATCGGCGCCAAATGGGAACCGATCCCCGGGCTGCTGGCTACCGTCGCTCTGTACCGGCTCGACCGGACCAATAGCCGGGCCCTCGACCCGGCGACCAATCTCACCGTCCTCACCGGCGCCCAGCGCAGCAAGGGCCTCGAGATCGGGCTGGAGCGCAACATCACCGATAAATGGCAGGTCTCGGCCGGCTATGCGCTCCAGGAAGCGGAGATCAGGCGCTCCACCGCCGCTGCCCCCGAAGGGCGCGAAGTGCCGCTGGTTCCGCGTCATCAATTCTCGGTCTGGAACCGTTTCAACGTCTCCAGGGCGCTGGGCTTCGGCCTGGGGGTGGTCGCAGCGTCCAAATCCTTTGCTTCGATCAGCAATATGGTGACCCTGCCCGGCTATGGCCGGGTCGATGCGGCCGTCTTCTACGAGCTGACCGACGGGATCGAGGCACAGATCAACGTCGAGAATCTGCTCGGCGCCGATTATTTCGCGACCGCGCACAGCGACAACAATATCGCACCCGGCGCTCCGACGACCGCCCGCGCGACTCTGCGCTTCCGCTTCTAGACTGCCCTGCCGCTCAAGCCTGCCGCCGCGGGCTGAAGGTGAGGTAGAAGGCGCTGGAGCTTCGCTCGGCGAGGGCCGGCGGCAGCCGGATCGGGCTGCAGCGGATGATTGCGAGCTTCGCCGCCTCGATCATCCGCCCGGCATAAGGCCGGCTCTCCGGAGTGACGCCCTGCTGCGAGACCGGGACTGGAAGCCCGACCAGCATTCCGTCCCGGCCATAGCGGACGAACAATCGGGTGGCGATTCCCCGGCCCGCCGACGGCACGCGCGGCGCTCGGTAGCAGCGCCGCACCTGCTCGGCCACTTGCGCGCTCGCGTGGAGGGTCGCCGGCGACGGCGGCCGCTCGCCGCCGGACGGCCGGGCGCAAGCCGACAGCGGCATGACCAGAAGAATCGGGATGAGCGCCTTCACCCGCACCCTAGCCCGTGATCTTCGATCCCAGCGGCTTCGTCGCCGGGCCGTGGATGAGTTCGCCGCTCAGCTCGAAGCGCGACCCGTGGCACGGACAGTCCCAGGTCCGGTCGGTGTCGTTCCAGCCGACCAGGCAGCCCATGTGGGTGCAGACTGCGGAGACGGCGTGGACATCGACTTCATTATCGCCCGGCAAAGCCGGGAAGGCGGGGGAGTCCGCGGTGGCGTTCCAGTAGGTGCCGTGGTCGTCGCGCCTCGCCATCCTGCTCTCCTGCCGCCGGATTCAATGCCGTTCTTCAACAATATTGCTCCGAGCCTGTTCCGCCGCGAAAGCTGAACGAAAGCCGACAGCGCGGTTCAGCACGGGCTCAGCACGGCCCCTGTAGACAAGGAAACATAGCCCAAGCGTTTGTACCGGGCACGTCTACAGGAGGATGCAGCCATGAAGGCCATTTCGAAAACCATGCTCGGCGCGGGCGCCGCGGCCATCGCGGCGGTCGGTTTCGCCGCTCCGGCCGACGCCCAGTATCGGGACCGCTACCGCGACCGCGGTGGAATCGACGCGGGCGACATCATCACCGGAATCGCCGTTCTCGGCGGAATCGCGGCCATCGCCTCGGCCACGAACCGCGACGGCAGCCGCTACGGCTACGGATATCGCGACCGCTATCGGAACAATTACAATTACGCCGTCCAGGCCTGCGCTCAGCAGGCCCAGCGCATGGGGCGCGGCCAGGTCCAGATCCTCGACGTGGATCGGGCCGGGAACGACCGCTACCGAGTCCGGGGCGTCGTCCAGTCCGGCTATGGCGGCGGCTACGGCGGAGGATATGGCGGAGGATATGGCGGCTATGATCGTAACGACCGCTACGACCGCTACGACCGTTACAGCCGCAACGACCGTTATGGCCGCTACGACCGCTACGAACGCGGCCGCTACGGGCGCGAGGACTTCACCTGCGTTGCTCGCGGCAACGGCCGGATAACCGACTTCCGCCTGTAACCAGCGGTTGATTGCGTGAGGGATGGGCGCGGACGATGAGTCCGCGCCCATTCTTTTGGGTCGGGTGTGGATTGCATCATCAATCGGGCGGTTCGTAGGAAACCATCTGACCATCCGCGTTCTTGACCGATAGGAAGAACCCGGCCGGTTTCCACCGACCGTCCTCGCCGAAGAGCTGAACATTCTCGTAAATGAAACGGGTGTCGTTCTCGAATTTAGTGCGGTATCGGTATGCTTGATAATGACCGCGCGGCCCCCCCGTAGGGTTGACCATGCTGCTGGTTGCGTCCAGTCGACGGCTGACGGGCCTGCCAAGCGCATGCCGCTTCCAACCGACAGTCAAGGCCATTTCTTCTTCTTCATGTCGGTCTCGAATATCACGGCTCATCGCTGCATAGGCCTCTTTCACCCGTCCCGAGTCGACTTTGGCCAGCCATGCCTCTGCCGTGTGCCTTGCGCTCCCCACCGGCGCCGCCGGTGTAGACTCGCTGCCCTCGCCAATCGCCACCGGGGCGAAAAAGTAGACGATAACAAACAGCGCTATCGCTCCGCCGGCTCTGAGCGTGTTGCGGAACGACACCGTTAAAAAACCCGGTATCACTGCGCCGACCCCGGCTGCCGCCAAGGCGATCACAATACGAAAGATCGTGTAACTGAAGCCGGTTGGGTTGGGGATCCAAATCGCCACCGCGAGAAGGACGATGATGAACGTGACTCCGAAAGCGAAGGCTAGGATACGATCCGAAGCGAGCACATTGCGTCTTTTCGAAACCATTTCCATCTGGCCTTTCCCCAAAGATCATCCGAACTTTTCATATTTGGCGTTGTGAGTCGAGGGCAGTTGCACCAATTTCATGCGTAATTGGTCACTTGTGAGCCTCGCATCTTGGGAGGAGGGGCTGGTGCGCTTGCGGCTATGCTGCTTTGCCGGACTACAGGAACCGGTCGGAACCAAGTCTGGTTTCCGCGTAGCGCATCCGGGAGTATGATCCAGATGTTCCGGAACAATCGCGCAAGCATGGTCATCCCCCGGGCCGGTTAGAGTGCAGTGGATGATCGCTTGCTACAACGCGCCCTGAGAGGTCGATGGCCTCAACTTGAAGTCTTACCGGCCTCTGGCGTCTTGCAGGTCACAACGCCCTCATTGCTTGTGAAATGCTGGGTTACGCCAAGCGACTCGCCATTATACGCTCCAGCTCTCCGCTACCAAGCCGACCGCGGTCCGACCAATCAGCTCGGAACCTGCCTATTCTGCTTGGGCCTCCCCACGCCGGCCGCCGGGGGGCGGCATTGCACCGCTGCCGCAGGAACCTGCTTGTCTCCCAGCGGGGGGGGGCTGCCTCGATCGCTCCGAAGTGCCGCCCCGGGCTGAAGCGCCGGGCATTTGATCATCGGGATCGAATCCAGGCCGATCGTCGAGCAAGTGCTTTAGTCCAGGTGCCGGCCCGGCGTACCAATATACTCGCGCTTTACACTTGCCCGCCGCCGCGCTTATCGGCCTTCATGACCGTCCAGCCTGCCGAAACCATCCTGATCGTCGATTTCGGAAGCCAGGTGACCCAGCTCATCGCCCGGCGGGTGCGCGAAGCCGGGGTCTATAGCGAGATCGCTCCGTTCAGCCGGGCGGTGGAAGCCTATGAGCGGCTGAAGCCAAAGGGCATCATCCTTTCGGGCGGCCCCTCCTCGGTCACGCTCGAGGACAGCCCTCGCGCCGATCCTTCCCTGTTCGAGGCCGGGGTTCCGATACTCGGTATCTGCTACGGCCAGCAGCTCATGGCCGAGCAACTGGGCGGCAAGGTGGTGACGGGCGACCATAGCGAGTTCGGCCGGGCGTTCCTCGAGGTGAAGGATGGCTGCGCCCTGTTCGACGGCCTCTGGTCGGCCGGCGAGAAGCATCAGGTCTGGATGAGCCACGGCGACAAGGTGGATTCGCTTCCGCCGGGCTTCCGGATCGTCGCCCAGTCGCCCGGAGCGCCCTTCGCCGCCACCGCCGACGAATCGCGCCGCTTCTACGGCCTGCAATTCCACCCCGAGGTCGTCCATACGCCCGACGGCGGCAGGCTGATCGCCAATTTCGTCCGCCACGTCTGCGGACTTGGCGGCGACTGGACCATGGCCGAGTTCCGAGCCACCAAGATCGCCGAGATCCAGGCGCAGGTCGGCAACGGCCGGGTCATTTGCGGCCTCTCCGGCGGAGTCGACAGCGCGGTCGCGGCCGTCCTGATCCACGAGGCGATCGGCCATCAGCTCACCTGCGTCTTCGTCGATCACGGATTGATGCGCCAGAGCGAGGCCGAGCAGGTCGTCTCGCTGTTCCGCGGCCATTTCAACATCCCGCTCGTCCACGTCGACGCTCAGGACCTCTTCCTCGGCGGCCTCGCCGGGCTCACCGATCCGGAGGCAAAGCGCAAGTTCATCGGCAAGACCTTCATCGAAATCTTCGAGACGGAAGCGAAGAAGATCGGCGGTGCCGATTTCCTGGCCCAGGGCACGCTCTATCCGGACGTGATCGAGAGCGTCAGCTTCACCGGCGGCCCGTCCGTAACGATCAAGAGCCACCACAATGTCGGGGGCCTGCCCGAGCGGATGGACATGAAGCTGGTCGAGCCGCTTCGGGAGCTGTTTAAGGACGAGGTGCGCGAGCTGGGCCGCGAGCTCGGCCTCCCCGACGCCTTCGTCGGCCGCCACCCCTTTCCGGGACCGGGCCTCGCCATCCGGATCCCGGGCGAGGTGACGAAGGAGCGCTGCGACATTCTTCGCAAGGCCGACGCCGTCTATCTCGACGAAATCCGAAAGGCAGGCCTTTACGACGCCATCTGGCAGGCCTTCGCCGTGCTCCTGCCGGTACGAACGGTGGGCGTGATGGGCGACGGCCGAACCTACGATTATGTCTGCGGACTTCGAGCCGTCACGTCGACCGACGGGATGACCGCCGACATCTATCCGTTCGACGCCGCCTTCCTCAGCCGGGTCGCGACCCGGATCATCAACGAGGTGAAGGGCATCAACCGCGTCGTCTACGATTATACGTCGAAGCCGCCGGGAACGATCGAGTGGGAGTGAAATGGATATGGCGGCCGGGTGGAGCCGAAGCCACACCGCGACCGCCGCGACCTTGAGGGCTGGAGAATCCCAGGGCCTCCTCCCGCCTCGAGCTTACTCCTTCGGGATGGCCGGGGCGATGAATGCCCCGTCGACGGCGTTCGCGTCGTTCCGGTTGTCCCCGTAAGACAGAACCTGACCGCCATTGGCCATGAGCACGCCCGAGCCGCCGGCGAAGCCGTTTCCGGTAATGCTGGTATTTCCGACCCTTATGGCCAAGGCGCCGTCGGCGAAGATGCCGGAATTGGAGTTTTTCGCGACGAGCGAATCGTACACGTTCACGGTGATGGCGGAGCCGCCTCTAAGCGCCCGGATGCCGCCGCCGGTGGTGTTGCTGACCTGAGTGTCGTTGATCGTGACCGCAATTCCGCCGGTATTGCCCGTCGAGTCCACGAAGATGCCGGTGCCCGAATTGGTCTGGACGCGCACATCGTCGATCACGACCCGGGCGATTCCGGCGGCCGTCGGCTTCACCAATATGCCGCCGCCGGTGGCGCCATTGCCGTTCTGGGTGAGCGTCGAGTTGGTGATGTAGAGATTGCCGACCCCGGTGCTCGGCGCAAAGGACACTCCGAAGCTGTTCGCTGCGTTGAAGCGCCGGATCACGCTGTCCTCGATGTGGAGCGAGCCCTGGCTGATGAAGCGGACTCCCTGGCCCGGTGGGTTGACCCCGAAAATATCGAGCCCGCGCAGGACGACGACGTCCGTCGCGAGGGGCAGATTGACGGTGATGCCGTTGCCGCCGGCGAGCGCGCCGCCTTCGGTATAGGGACAGGAAATGGTCAAGGACTTGGTGATGGTCACCGCGCCGAAGCCGCCGGGATCGAGGCAGTTGATCTCGCCGCCCGCGGCGGTCTTGGAGATGGCGCCGGCGAAGGTCTTGCAGGGCGCCGTACGGCTGCAAGGATTGACGTCGTCGCCGACGCCCGACACCCAGGTGCGGGTTGCCTGGGCGGCGGCCGGGGTCGCAAAGCCGACGGTCATGCCGGCGGTGGCGAGCGTCATCATCAGGAAACGGTTTCTCATCTCTCTATCCCCCATTCGGATCTGAATGAAGCCGCGATCAATATCATAAACCGGGTCGCTCTACTCCTACAATTTATTCGAAAATTGGTTAATCTCGACAACAGCTTAACTGGTGTCGGCCGCGTTTACTTCGGTAGTCGACGGGCCGGAGCCGGAATGAGCCCGCGAGCGGCGACTCACTTGGCGTCGACTCGCCCGTGAGCGCCACCCTGCTTGCCGTCTGCCTGGGGCTTTTCTCCGCGATCACCCTCGCCGCAGCCAACATGTCGCTGAAGATGGGGAGCGACATCCTCGTCGGGCGAGCCGTGCTTTCCGTCAGCGCCGCCTTGATGGTCGCCCCCGCGGCCTTCTTCATTCCCTTGCCCGACGCCCGGACCTGGGGGGCGCTGCTGATCGCGGTCCCGGCCCATTACGCCTACCAGCTCTGCCTGATCCGGGCGCTTCAGCGGGGCGACCTCTCGCTGGTCTTCCCGGTGATGCGCGGCTCGGCGCCGCTGCTCACCGCCGCGGCCGCCTTCCTCTTCCTCGGCGAAAGTCTCCCGCCGCTCGCCTTGGCCGGGCTGGTTTCGGCGACCGCCGCCATCTTCGTCTTCGCCGCGCCGCCGCGCGGCACCCTGCTTCGCCACCATCCCGACGGCGCGGTGCTGGCCTGGGCGCTCGCAACCGCGGCGGGAGTCGCGCTCTACAACGTCGCCGACGCGCGCGGCGTTCGCGGAGCGCCCGATCCCTTCACCTACATCGTCTGGCTGTTCCTGCTCGATTCGATCTGCATCACCTTGACCGCGCTGGTTCGCCGGCGGCGCGAGCTCGGCCGGGCGATCGCCTCGAAATGGCGCTTCGGGGTCGCCGCGGGCTTTCTCTCCATCCTTTCCTACGGTTCGGCGGTCTACGCCTTCAGCCTGATGGAGACCGCCAGGGTCTCGGCTCTGCGCGAGACGTCGGTGGTCTTCGCCGCCCTGCTCGGGGTCCTGGCCATGAAGGAAGGTTTCGGAGCGAGGCGAATCGCCGCCGCGCTCGCCTTGGCGGCCGGGCTGGTCGTGATGCAGTTCGGCGGCTAAGGATCCTCTATGTCCGTCACCCATTCGCTCGATACCGCGACCAGCCGCGCCAACCCCGTCCCGAGCCCTATGAAACGCCTGACGGTGCCTAAATTGAAGGCGATGAAGGGCGGCGACCCGATCGTCATGCTGACCGCCTACACGGCGCGCTGGGCGCAGTTGCTCGATCCGCATTGCGACATCCTCCTCGTCGGCGACAGCCTCGGCCAGGTCGTTTACGGCCTGCCCTCGACGGTGCCGGTCACGCTCGAGATGATGTGCGCCCACGGCGCCGCGGTGGTGCGCGGCTCGTGGCACTCGGTCGTCGCCGTCGACATGCCCTTCGGCGCCTATGAGGCAAGCCCGCAGCAGGCCTTCGCCAGCGCCTCGCGGATCCTCAAGGAAACAGGGGCGGCGGCGGTCAAGCTGGAGGGCGGCGAGGCGATGGCCGAGACGGTCGCCTTCCTCGGCCAGCGCGGAATCCCGGTGATCGGCCATGTCGGCCTGACGCCCCAGTCGGTCAACGTGCTCGGCGGCTACGGCACCCGCGGTCGCGGCGAGGCGGAAGCGAGGAAGATCGTCGCCGACGCCCGAGCGATCGACGAGGCGGGCTGCTTCCTGCTCGTCCTCGAAGGGGTGATGGAGGAGCTGGCGGCGGAGATTACCGGCCTCGTCTCCTGCCCTACGATCGGCATCGGCGCCTCGCCGAGCTGCGACGGCCAGGTGCTCGTGACCGAGGACATGCTCGGCCTGTTCGAACGGACGGCCCGTTTCGTGAAGCGCTATGACGATCTCGCCGGACGAATCGAGACGGCGGTCGCCGCTTATGCCGGGGAGGTCCGGAGCCGCGCCTTTCCGGGCGAGGATCAAATCCAGCGCGCGAAGAAGTGAAGGCTTCCGTTGCGCGCTTCCCCTCGGTAGAGAAGCGCCCGGGGCAGATGCCGGCGCCGCTTTTTTCGTTCATCCTCCGTATCGCTTTCATCGGCGATGAGGCTTGGGGGGACAAAGCCGACCGGACAGCATTTGGAGGTTTTTCTTGGCGCTGAGGCCTGTCGACAACGAATCCTTTTACCGCGAGGTCGATGAGGAGCTTCGCCGCGACCAGATGAAGACCTACTGGGAGCGGTTCGGAAAGCTTGTCATCGCCGGCGTGGTCCTGCTGCTTGCACTGCTCGGCGGCTTCATCTGGTGGCAGAACCAGAAGGAGGTGAAAGCCGGGGAGCGAAGCGCCACCCTGGTCGAAGCCTTCGACGACGTCGCCTCGGGCCGCAAGGCCGCGGCCGTCGCCAAGCTCGACGGGCTTGTCGAGAACGGGTCGGACGGCCATCGCGCCGCCGCCTTGCTCACCAAGGCCGACATCGCCATCGAGAGCAAGGACCTGAAAGGCGCGGCCGCCCTCTACAAGCGAGTCGCGGAGGATGAAGGGCTCGCCCGGCCCTATCGCGACCTCGCTCTGGTCAGGATGACAGCGGTCGAGCTCGACACTTTACCGCCGCAGGCGGTCATCGACCGGCTGAAGGGCCTCGCCGTCGCCGGCAATGCCTGGTTCGGAAGCGCCGGCGAGATGACCGCGCTCTCCTATCTGAAGCAGGGCAAGCCACAGCAGGCCGCCGAAGTCTTCGCCGCCATGGCCAAGGACAAGAAGCTCCCCGACACATTGCGTTCCCGGGCCACCCAGATGGCCGGTTCGCTCGGAGTCGACGCCGTCCAGGAGGCGGACCCAACACAGGAAGGCACTCGATGAAGCCTATTCTTTTCGCCCTCGCCGCAATCGGTCTTCTCGGCGGCTGCGGCTCCCTTGGAATCGGCGGCAAAGACAAGAAGAACGTAACTCCGACGTTCGGCGAGCGCATTTCCGTCCTCTCCCGCGAGCGGGTGCTCGCGGTCGACCCCGCCCTGAGCGCGACCGCCGTGACCCTGCCGCCGGCCCAGGGCAATTCGGAATGGGCGCAATCGGGCGGCAACGCGGCCAAGTCGATGGGCCATCTTGCCCTCGGCTCGACCCTCGGAATGGCCTGGCGGGTCGGAATCGGCGAGGGCAGCAGCAACCAGGCCCAGCTCGCTTCCTCGCCGGTCATCGGCGAGGGCCGGATCTTCACCATCGACACGAGGGCGGTGGTCCGGGCGATCAGCCCGGAGAACGGAGCCACCATCTGGCAGGCGCAGGTGCGCGGCGCCGATGCCCCGGAAGCGGCCCTGTTCGGCGGCGGAGTCGTCTACGACAACGGCCGGGTCTACGCGAGCAACGGGGCGGGCGATGCCGCGGCGCTCGACGCGAAGACCGGGGCGCTCGTGTGGAGGGTCCGTCCGGGCGGGCCGCTTCGCGGAGCGCCGACGGTTGCCAACGACAATGTCTATATGGTCACCCAGGACAATCAGCTCTTCGCCCTCAACCCCGCCAACGGCGCGACCCGATGGAGCGGCTCGGGCGCGGTCGAGATCGCCGGAATCCTCGGCGCCTCCTCGCCCGCCGCGGCGCAGGGGACGGTAGTCGCCGGCTTCTCGTCCGGCGAGCTCAACGCCTATCGCTACGAGAACGGCCAGAACCTCTGGCAGGACGCGCTCGCCCGGACCAGCATCTCGACCAGCGTCACCCAGCTTTCCGACATCGACGCCGATCCGGTGATCGATTCGGGGCGGGTCTATGCGGTCGGCCAGGGCGGCCGAATGGTCGCGATCGAGCTGATCACCGGCCAGCGCATCTGGGAGATCAACGTCGCCGGCATTGCCACGCCCTGGGTCGCCGGCGACTGGATCTTCGTTGTCACCGACGAGGCGCGATTGCTCGCTTTGTCGCGGACCACCGGCGGAATTCGCTGGATGACCGAGCTCACCCGCTACCGCGACGCCAAGGACAAGAAGGGGCGGATCGACTGGGTCGGGCCGATCCTCGCCGGCGACCGGCTGGTGCTGGCCAATTCGGCCGGCCAGCTCGTCTACGTCTCGCCCACCGACGGGCGGGTGCTGACGACCCAGGACACCGGCATGTCGGTGTCGCTTCAGCCGATCGTCGCCAACAATGTTCTCTACGTCCTCCACGACAACGGCCAGCTGACGGCCTGGAAGTAAATCCTCCCCATCGCGAAAGCGATGGGGAGGATGCCGACCGGTTGACCCTCCGGCCCATAAGCGCCACGGCGACCCCATGGCGAAGCTTCCCACCGTCGCGATCGTCGGCCGGCCCAATGTCGGCAAGTCGACCCTGTTCAACCGGCTTGTCGGAAGGAAGCTCGCGCTCGTCGACGACCGGCCCGGAGTGACCCGCGACCGGCGCGAGGGCGAGGCGACGCTTCTCGGAATGGATTTCCGGGTCATCGACACCGCCGGCTACGAGGAAGAGGATCCGGATACGCTTCCGGGCCGGATGCGCGCGCAGACCGTCGCCGCGGTCCGCGACGCGGACGCCGCGCTCTTCCTGATCGACGCCCGCGCCGGCCTCACTCCCCTCGACGAGGAGATCGGCCGCTGGCTGAGGAGCGAGACGACTCCCGTCATCCTCGCCGCAAACAAGGCCGAGGGCCGGGCCGGCGAAGCCGGGATCATGGAGGCCTGGTCGTTGGGTTTCGGCGAGCCGATCGCGATGAGCGCCGAGCATGGCGACGGAGTCGTCGACCTGTTCGAGCACCTCAGGCCCCATGTCGAGCGCGAGGAGGAAGAAGAGGAGGAGGGAAAGGAGGGGCCGCTCAAGCTCGCCGTCGTCGGACGTCCCAATGCCGGCAAGTCGACCCTGATCAACCGAATCCTCGAGGAAGAGCGGCTGATCACCGGTCCGGAGGCCGGGATCACCCGCGATTCGATCGCGATCGACTGGATGTGGCGCTCGCCGGTCGGCGAAGAGCGGCCGGTCCGGCTGATCGACACGGCCGGGATGCGCAAGAAGGCCAAGGTCCAGGACAAGATAGAGAAGCTCGCGGTCGCGGACGGCCTTCGAGCCGTCGATTTCGCGGAGGTCGTCGTTCTACTGCTCGACGGAACGCTCGGGCTCGAGGCGCAGGACCTGAAGATCGCCGACCGGGTGCTCCAGGAGGGCAGGGCGCTGATCATCGCGATCAACAAATGGGACGTCGCGCACGACCAGAGCAGCCTCTTCAACGGAATTAAGGCCGCTTTGGGGGAGGGGCTCGCCCAGGCGCCCAACGTGCCCCTGCTCACCGTCTCGGCCAGGACCGGCAAGGGCCTCGACGCCATGCTCGGCGCCGCCTTCGAAGTGCGCGAAACCTGGTCGAAGCGGGTCTCGACCGGCCAGCTCAACCGCTGGTTCGAGGACGCGGTCGAGAAGAACCCGCCGCCCGCGCCGAGCGGTCGCCGGATCAAGCTTCGCTACATCACACAGATCGGAGCCCGGCCGCCCAGCTTCGTCGTCTTCGGAAGCCGGCTGGACGCCCTTCCCGAAAGCTACCGCCGCTATCTGATGAACGGGATGCGGCGAGAGCTCGGCTTCGGGGCGGTCCCGATCCGCCTCTCGATGCGCGGCGCCAAGAATCCCTACGACTCGAAGAAGTGATCGCGTCAACGGGTCCTTTACTCCCCCGGGCCTAACCACGCATCGTGGACGAGCGGACCGGGAACGAAGAAGAAGAGGTCGTCGACTGGGCGGTCTTTTGTGCTGCGCGCAGCGAGCTGGGCGCGGGGTTCGCGCGAATTCTCGGCTATTTCCGCGAGGATGGCGAGAAAGCGGTGAGCCGAATCGAATCGGCTATGAACGCCCGAGACACGGCCGGCCTCGTCCTCCCCGCCCACACGATGAAGTCCGAGGCCCGGATTTTCGGAGCGGAGCCCCTGGGAGCGCTCTCCGAGGAAATCGAGGTCGGCGCCCGGCGGGCGATCGAGATGGGCTTCTTTCCCGACAATCTCCTTCCGTCCGTCGCAAGGCTCCGGCCTCTCTATCTCGAAACGATGAACCAGCTCGAGGCGGAGGCCAACCCGCTGGTGAGGCGCCGAGCGGGAACCTGAGCGTCATCCCGGCGAAGGCTGGGATCCCAGCGGGTGAAAGGCTTCGGCGGCATCAATTCGCCGGGGCGACGGGAGCGGCCCGCCGCATCGGCTGCAGGCTCCCCCGCGCCAGCGACCTCCACAGCCATTCGAGCGGACCGTAGAGGAAATGGTCGAGCCAGGGCTTCGACCAGAGCAGCATCAGCGCCCACATGGCGAGGACGACCAGCCACAGCTCGGCCCGTCCAAGGCTCCCGAACAGGCCGCCGCCATAGCCGTAGAACAGAGTCGTCATGGCGAGGCTGGTGCCGAGATAATTGGTGAAGGCGGCCCGGCCCGCAGCGGCGATCCGGTCCACCATCGCCCCGCTTTTGCGGGTCGCGAGGATGATGAGCGCGGCGGTCGCGATCACCATGATGGGCCGGACGGGCACCGTGGCCGCCATCGACCAGGCCAGGATCGCCGGAACCGAAAATCCGTCGCGCGCGAGTAGCCAGGCGAGCAGGGCGTAAACCGGGATTCCGATCCCGAAGCCGAGCAAGGCGGCCTTGCGGTAAAGCTCCGGTCTCCAGCCGCCGGTCAGGAATCCGGACCTCAAGGCCGCCATCCCCAGCAGGAAATAAGCGAGCGTCTCCCAGCCGAAGAGGGCGAGCCCGTTGATCGGGCCAAGCGCCTGGTCCGCGACCCGATCGGCGAGGATCCCGGAATAGCCGCCGCGGTAAAGAGCGAATTCCTGAGCCTTGTCGGCCGGGCTCATCGCACCGAACATCCGTTCCAGCCCTTGCCATTCGGCGACCGTCGCCGGGGATGCGCCGGGCGCGGCGGCGGCCTGCTGGAGCATCGCCGCTGCGCCGGCGAGGCCGGCGTGGATCAGCAGCTGGACGATCAGAAGCCCGACCGCCCATCCGATCAGCGCGCGCTGGGAGAGGTTGCGCAGCAGGAAGGCGATCATCCCGACCAGGGCGTAGCCGACGAGGATGTCGCCGAACCAGATCAGGTAAAGATGGATCAGTCCGAAGAAGAGCAGCCA
>JBBSIZ010000023.1:0-52525 GCA_038257735.1 Sphingomonadales bacterium
CCCTGCAGGGCGATCGTGTCGACGCCCCCGCCGCCGTCGACATTGTCGTCCGCCGTCAACGCTCCGCCGAAGTAGAAGATATCGTCCCCCGCGAGGCCGGACACCGTGTCGTCGCCGCCCTGGCTGAGGATGAAAATATCCCCCTGAGGCGTCCCGGTGATCGTGTTGTCGGAGCCGTCGCCCATCAGCCAGTCGCCCGGACCGGCGACTCCGTTCACGGTGACGGTGACGGTGACGGTGTTGCCGCCGGTCACGGTGTAGCTGAACGTGTCGCCCACCGTCGAAGTGTTGACCGCGCCGGAGCTATTGTCGGTGAGGCGGTTGAACTTGCCGTTGGGATTGTAACTGTACGTGCCGTCGGCATTGACCGTCAGTATGGCGCCCGAAGCGAGAACGATGGGCGCTCCGTCGACGACGGGATTGCCGTTCACATGGGACACGGTGATCGGGTCGCCGTCCGCGTCGCTGTCCGGACCCGAACCGTTGTCGACGAGCAGGTTGCCGGTGCCGACGACGTTCTCGAAGGTCGAGACGGCGTCCGGCTGGGCGATCGGAGCGTCCGGCTGGGCGCTGACGGTGATCGTGCGGGTGGAGACATGCTCTTCGCTGGTACCGTCGCCGGTGAGGCCGGGGTCGATGCCGTTCTGGCCCTGATCGTTGGTGTACACGGTCAGAGTGTCGTTGCCGTTGAAATTGGGATTGGGCGAGTAGGTCAGGCCGTTGGTGGCGGCCAGCGTCGCGTTGATCTTGTTCAGGGTCGCCAGGACCGTGATCGTTTCGGCGGCCTGGGCGATGATGTCGCCGACGACGATTCCGCCCACGACATCGGTGCGGATGTCGAGCGAGCCGTTGACGACCTGGAAGGTGACGTAGATTTCGTCGGTCGCCGGATCGGCGTCCGGATCGGAGATCGACATGCCGCTGAGCCATGCGTCGACGGCATCCTCTCCGGTGCCGATCGTCCCGCCCAGCGAATTGACCGGAGCGTCGTTGACCGCGGCGATGTTCACCGTGACGAGGTTGACGTCGAGGTTGGTGGCGCCGGAGCCCTGGCCGCCGCCAGGCGAGCCGTCTTCGAAGCCTATTGCGAGGTCGACCGAGGCCGGCGGGTTGTCGCTGGTGTTGGTGTAGCGGACCGACTGGATGACTTCGTCGACCAGGGCGCTGGTCGCGGCCGTTTCCTGGCTGGTGAAGTTGATGACGATCAGGCCCGCGCTGCCGTCCACGCTGATCGTTCCGAAGATCAGGCCGCCGGACTTGAGGGCGGAGCCGTCGACGGTGAAGTTCGGACCGGCGACCAGGGTGAAGACGTCTTCGGTCGCGTTGGTCGCGGGGTTGCGGTTCACGCTGAACGAGGCTCCGGCATAGTCGCCGTCGCCGCCGTTGCGGGCGTCGAGATCGACGTCGGCGACCGACCCGGCGGGCAGGATCGCCACCGGGATCTGCTCGGTCGCGGCGATCGGGCCGCCCGTGGTCAGCACCGGCGAATCGTTCACCGCGGTGACGTCGACGGTGAGCGTGTTCGCCGTTGCGTCGGTGTTGCCGTCGTCGTCGGTGACCGCGAAGGTGATGGTGCCGATCCCGGAACCGTTGGCGTCCGGGGCGGCCTTGAAGCTGACCTTTCCGTCGATGAGGTCCTGAGCGGTATAAGTCTTGGGCAGGGTCTCGAGCACCGGCACGCCGGCGCCGGCGCTGCCGTCGGCGTCGAAATAGATGCCGCCGCCGCTGACGCCGGTGATAGTGACGCCGGCGAAGGTGCCGTCGACGTCGCTGAAGCCGAGATCCGCGGCCTCGATCAGCCGGAACACGTCCTCGATCGCGGTGATCGTCGAGCTGGTGCCGGACGGAGCGTCGGCATCGTCGTCGGCGACGCTGATCGTCGAGACCGCGACATTGCTCGGCAGGTCGCCGTCGGTGACCGTGACGTTGATCGTCCGCGACGTGTTGGTGCCGCCGGCGGTCGGGTTGTCGCCGGTGTTGGAGAAGGTGATCTGCTTTATCGCCGCCTCATATTGGGCCTGCGTGCCGGTGCCGGTCAGGATCAGGTTGGTGGCGGTGCTGGACGGGTCGATGATGATCGTGCCTGGCAGGGCCCCAACCACGCTCAGCATATCGCCGGCGACGGCGTTGGTGATCTTGATCGTCGCGCCCTCGACATTGTCGCCCGCGTCGGAGTCCGTGATGAGGACGTCGACGTCGGAGATCGCCGCCGCCGCGCCGCCTTCGGTATAGGCCGAGCCGAAGCCGGTGCCGACGCTGACGCTGTCGTCGGCGTCGAGGTCTAGCGCCGGAGCCGCGTCGGACGGGGTGATCGTGATCGTGAACGTGTTGGGCGACTGATCGGTGTCGACTCCGGAATTGAGCACTCCGCCATCGTCGCGCACCTGGAAGGTGAAGGTCGGATTGGTCCCCCCTTGGCCGGCCACCGGCACGAAGGTGAGATCGCCGTCGTTGAGCTGGGCCAGGGTCACGAACTGGCCGGCGGAAATGTCGACCGAGTTGAGCTGGATCTTGCCCTGCGCGCCCGGCGGCAGGGTGCTGATCACCACGCCCGCGAAATTGTCGCCGTCCTGATCGGTGAAGCCGGTGTTGAAATCGGCGGCGTCGAAGACGAGCGTGGTGACGTCGTCGGTGGTGTCATTATTGTCGGCGCCGGCCGGCTCGTCATTCACTCCGGTGACGTTGACCAGGCTGTTGATGACCAGGGTATCGGTGCCGAGGCCGCCGTCGGTGCCGTCGCCGTCGACCAGGGTGATCGAGACGGAGCGCGTGTCGGTCGACGGATCGACCAGATTGCTGTTGTTGTACTGGAGCGCCTGCAGCAGGTCGTCGACGTTGCCGGCATTCGCGCTCGAGTTCAGGGTAACGACCAGCGCGTCGCCGTTGGTGCCGCCGGCATAGGTGCCGATCGTGACTCCGCCGACCTTGACGATGTTGCCGGCGTCCAGGGTGACGGTCGCGGTGGTGCCGATCGACAGCACGTCCTCGGCGGTGGCCGCGCCGGTGCCGATCGCGACCGTGAGCGTTCCGCCCGCGAAATCGGCGCTGGTCGAATCGGCCAGGGTGGCATTGCCTCCGACGTCGAGCTTCACCGGTGAAGCGCCCTCGACATAGGTCGCGATATCGCCGTCGAAATTGGTCGAGGTCGGCGCCGCGTTGGCGGCGATGAAGCCGAAGTCGAGCGTCAGGTTGGTGTCGGCGTCGGCATCGCCGTCGGTGTCGCCGGGTCCGCCGGGAGTGCCGTCCGGCTCGCTATTGTAGTCGAGCGTGATCGTCTGCGAGGCGATGCCCGCGCCGAGGCCGGCGACGCCCGCGATGCCATTATCGTCATTGTCGATATTGTCGTCGGGATCCGTGCCGCCGGCGACCGAAACCCGGTTTTCGAGCACCTGGCCCGAGCCGAAATTCGAAGCGTTGATGACGACGATATAGTCGCCCGGGGCGAGTCCGGCGAAGCTGTAGAGGCCTCCGGCAAGGGTGGTGGTGGTGCCGAGGAAGGCGTCTCCCGCGTCCCAGCCGCCGCTGTCGTTGGTGTCGGCATAGAGATCGACGACCACACCGACGATCCCGGTATCGGTGCCGGCGTCGTAATCGCCGTCCTTGTCGACGTCGAGGAAGACCCTGTTGCCCAGCGTCAGGCTGTCGAGCGCGAGCATCTCCTGGATGACCTGGTCGGAGAAATTGCTTCCGCTGATCGTCGCGCTGTTGACCAGATTGACGATGAAATTGTCGGTCTGCTCGTTGATCGTCGCCTTGATCAGAATGTCGACCGTCTTGCCAGCCGGAACGGTGCCGATGTTGACGGGCGTGATCGCATAGGCGGCCGACGCGACCGAGCCGGGAACGGCCCCGGCCGCTTCGCCGTCGGCCGCGAGCCGCCGCTCGCCGGCATTTACGTAACCGTACATCAGGTCGGAAGCGCTGCCGGACTGATATTCGTCGCCGAGGCCGATCTGGTGGCCGAGCTCGTGCATCACCACGGTGAGCAGGTCGATCCTGCCCTCGGCGGCGCCGCCGGCATCGGCCGTCAGCCTGGTGCCGGAGCCCTCGAACTCGCTGTCCTCGTCCGGAGTCGAATCGACGAACCAGCCATAGCCCGCGGCGTCATCGTCGATGTTGACGACGCCGTGGGTGGACGAGCCGACGAAGATGCCGGCCATGTCGACGATCCCGAACTGGACGGCGCGCATCGCCTCGATCTGGGCAGGGGTCGCTCCGGCGTCGATCCAGCGCTGGATGGCCGCCTCGACCATGGCATTGAGATCGGCCTGGGTCAGAACGGTCGAGGACGGAGGAGTCGTCGCGGGGGTGACGCCGCCATTGTCCGTGCCGCCCGTGCCGCCCGTCGAGCCGGTGCCGCCGGTCTCTCCGGTGTCGCCGCCCGTGGCGGGCGTTTCCGGCACGGCCGGCAGGTCCGGGTCGCGCGGCGGAGCCGTGACCGGGCTGATTCCGAGATCCTCCCAGCCGATGCCGGCTTGCGGCGCCGCCATGGCCGGCACCGCCAGGACGAAGGCGCTGTTGGAGATTCCGGTGGTGAAGTTCGCGTCGACGTCCGAGCCGGCGACCGAGGGGAAGGGGCCGCTGATGAGATTGTTGTTGGCGTCGATGAACGTGTCGAGGCTGGTGCTTGCGGTGCCGCCGCCGCCCGACGGGCGGAACTCGCCGTGGCTGGTATTGGCGTTCACCGTATAGCCCGGGAAGTAATAATTGGCGTTACCGGAGAGCTGGTCGAAAAAGATCGCGCTGCCGCCGTTGACGGAACCGGCGGTGAAAGTGTTGTTCTGTATGATGAGGCCCATTTTGGAGGCGTCCTGGCTGTTCGCAGGACTGCTCGCTCCGCCGACGATGGCGTATAGGCCGGCGAGGACGTCGCCGCCGACCTCCTGGACCGTGTTGTTCAGGATCGTGGCCTCGAGGCGGGCCGACCCGGTCGTTCCGATCATGTTCGAGGCGAGCATGATCCCGCCGAACGCATTCTGGATGTCGCGGACGGTATTGCCTTCGATCCGCACCGCATAATTCAGGATGCCGCTGCCCGGGCCGCGAGTGAAGCCGACGTCGATGCCGGCACCGCCATTGACCGAGCCGCCGTTCGAGTTGGTCTCGAAGACGCCGTTGTTCGTGCCGATCGTGTTGTTGAGGATGAGGCCGTTGATGGTCGCCGCGGTGCCGCTGTAGATGGCGCGGAAGGCGTCGCCCTGGGCGTTCTTGATCGAGTTGCCGCTGAAGGTGTAATTGACCGTGACGTTCGAGGTCGCTGCGAGATCGCCGCCGAGAAGCCAGACTCCGCCGCCGCCCGAAACGGTGTTGGTGTGCGTATTGTGGAATGTATTGTTGGTGATGTTCAGCGTCTGGGTCGTGTTGCCGACCTGGCTGATCCCGAGCTGGTCGCCGCCGGCGCCCTTGAACTCGACGCCGGTCACGTTGAGCGTGACGTTGCTCGTGCCGCCGGATTCGAGGCTCAGCGAATCGTTGCCGAAGGCGGTGCCGTTGAGGTTGAACACCGCCTGGTCGTTGGCGCTGTCCCGGACGGTCATGTTCAGGCTGTTGTTGCCGTAGACGTAGACGACGAGATTGTCCTCGTGGCCGCCGCCGATGACGTTGCCTTCGAACAGCGCCGTGCCCGTGAGGCCGGTGGTGCCGGTAAGGGTGCCCTGGGTGCCGAAGCGGATCGCGCCCTCGTCCTGGGCCGCGCTGGTGCCGAAGGTGCCGCGGAACTCGGAATCGCGGAGCGTGAAGTTGTTCACGCTCTCGCCGCGAATGCCGAAATTGTTCATCGTCCCGGCGTTGGCGCCGAAGATCATGTTCGAAAGGGAGACGTTGGAGACGTTCTCCATGTAGATGCCGGTGCCCTGGGTTGCGGCCCCGCCGGCGCTTCCGACGTCGATGCCGCCGATATTGGCGATCGTTCCGCCCGAACCGGCGGAGGAGCCCGTGCCGGTGACGACGAACTGC
This sequence comes from Sphingomonadales bacterium, assembly GCA_038257735.1. GTDB lineage: Bacteria > Pseudomonadota > Alphaproteobacteria > Sphingomonadales > Sphingomonadaceae > Allosphingosinicella. Next base: position 5,956 of record JBBSIZ010000023.1, read on the forward strand.
CCGCCCGAGCCGGTATTCTTAAGGAACACGCCGGTGGTGGTTCCGCCGCCGGTCACGGCGACGTCGAGGAATGTTACGTTGGACGTCACTCCGTCGAGGTTGATCGCCCGGCCGGTGGTCGCGAGGACGCTGTTGCTGGCGCCGCTGATGGTGAGCGAGCCCGCTCCGACGGTGGTGCTGTTCGTAGCGTTGATGCCGGTGCCGCTGGTCGTGTCGATGTTGAGGTTGCCGCCGGTGAAGGTGACGTTGGCGCCGGTCGTACCAGTGTTGGTGAAGTTGATTGCGTTCAGCGTTCCGGTGTTGAGGTTCACCGCCGCGTTGGTAAAGTCGATATTGCCGCTCGAATTGTTGACGAGCTTGATTCCGCCGGAACCGCCGGAACTGTTGAGCGCCCCGGAAAACAGGATCGCGCCGGTGGCATGGCCGGAGATGTCGACGACCTCATTGCCGCCGGCAGTGTTCTTGGTGACGCTCGCCGCGACGGTGACCGCACCGGTGCCGTTGAGGATCGTGACTCCGTCGCCGGCGGGATCGTTGGTGGAGCCGATGCTTCCGCCGTTGATGTTCACCGCATTGGTCGCGCCGACGATGTTGACTCCGGCCCCCGACATGCCGTCGAGGTTGACGGTGGAGAAAGTGACCGCGCCGTTGGCGCCGTTCAGCTCGATTCCGTCGCCCGCCGTATTGTCTATGGTCGCGCTGGCGAAGGTGAAGGTGGAGCTCGATCCGCCTTGAATGTTGATTCCGTCGGCGCCCGCGCCCGCGGTTCCGCCTATGGTGACGTTGCCGCCCGAGAAGGTGCCGTTGTCGAGATTGTTGATGCCGATGCCGCTGCCTGAGGCAACAGTGCCGCTCGCGCCGAGCGTGGCGAAGGCGACGTTGCCGCCGCCGACGAACGAATTGGCGATTGCGATCACCTTGCCGGTCGCCGTGTTGACCGAGTTGTTGGCGCCCGAGACGACGAGAGTCGTATTGTCCATGTTGAGGCCGGTGCCCGAGGTCGAGTCGACGTCGAGGCCGCCATTGGTGAAGCTGACGGTCGTGCCCGAAGTGTTGCCGGTGAAGTTGAGCGCGGTGCCGGAGGTCGTGTCGATGTCCTTGACGCCGCCGCTGAAGGTGATCGAATTGGTGTCCGTATTGCTTCCGACATTGATCGCGTTGTTGGCGCCGTTATTGACCGTCATGTCGCCCTGGAAAGACGCTGTCAGGCCGCTATTGCCGGAAATGTCGATCCCGGCCTGGCTGTGGGTGCCGGTGATGCTGGTCGTCCCGGTGACGGTGACGGTGCCGCCGACTCCGGTCAGGTCGAGGACTCCGCCATTGGCGCCGGTCGAGCCGGTCGAGGCGATGTTGCCGAGGGTGACGTTGAGCGTTCCGCCCTGGTCGATGTCGATTATCTGGCCCTGGCCGGTAATGTTGGTGGCGGTGATGGTGAGAGTGCCGACGGTGCCGTTGCCGTCCTGGATTCCGACCGCTCCCGCGGCGGTGCCGACCAGGTCGAAGCCGGCGATCGTGTTTCCGGTGCTGAGCGTGACCGCGACGCCGGAATGGCCGAGCGTCGTGTTGCTGGTGCTGACTCCGATGCTCATGCCGTTGACGACGAAGGCGTGGCCGTCCCCGTACAGCTTCTGGCCCGCCTCGAGAACGATGCCGGCATTGGCGTAGGTGCCGGCATTGTAGACGAAGATGGTGTCGTCGGCATTGTCGAGCGCGTCGGCCGAGCCGCCGGTGCTGAGCGGAGCCAGGGTCGCGAAGGGCTTGGCCCAGCTTCCGTCGCCGGTGATGTCGCTGCCGGTGGCGTTGTTAACGTACCAGACCGGATCGGTGACGTCGAACGTGACTATTCCGGTCGAGACGCTGGCGAGCCCGTCCTCGTCGGTGATCGTATATTGGAATGAGGCGGTTCCGACATAGCCGGTGGTCGGAGTGAAGGTGAAGGTCCCGTTGCCGTTGTTGACGATCGCGCCGTTGGTGGCGCCGCTGACTGAGGTGATGCTGAGGTTGATATGGGCGCCGTCTGGGTCGACATCGTTGCCGAGCAGCTGGCCGGCGGAAATGGTGATCGGCGTGTTGCCGGTGATCGAGGGCAGGAAGTCGTCGAAGGCGATCGGGGTGATCTGGACGGCTTCCGGATCGAGGGCGTCGACCGTCAGTCCGTTCGTCGTCGCATTGACCTGGACGCCCAGGGCGTCGTCGCCGGAGCCGACGGTGATCCGGATACGGGTGGTGATGATGTCGCCGGGATCGAACTGGCCGTCATTGTCCTTGTCGTCGAAAAGCGTGGACGTACGCGTGGCGGTGATATTGACGGCCATTTTACTGATCCCCCCAGAGGGCTAAATCCCAGGCCGCACGCGCGCGTGCGGTCCTCCCGATTTGCCTGATGGCACAATATGGCGCCATCGCCTAGAGCGCTTAACTCGAACCAAGTTAAAAAAAATGGCCGAAAAACAACAGCCCAAGGCGAAATCCGGATATTATTCGCGGAAGGCGGTTTGGCTCAGCTTGGTGATCGGGCTCAGGATGTAATTCAGGATGGTGCGCTTGTCGCCGAGCAGGCTGACGTCGGCGACCATGCCGGTGCCGATCGGCAGCGGCCGGCCGTTGCGTTCGAGGGCGTTCTTCTCGGTTCGGACCTGCACCGTATAGAAGCTTTCGCCCGTTTTCTCGTTGAGGGTCGCGTCGGGAGAGATGGCGGTCACCACCCCCTTGAGCGAGCCGTAGACCGAAGGATCGTAGGCGGTGATGTTGACTTTCGCCTCCTGCCCCATGCGCACCCAGGCGATGTCCTGCGGACGCACCTGGGTCTCGATCAGCAAGTTCTCCGCGGACGGGACGATCTCGACCAGCGGCGCCCCGGGCCCGACCGCCCCTCCGACCGTGGTGACGAGGACCCGGTTGACCCGTCCGGGCAGCGGCGCCCGGACCACGGTGCGTTCCGAGCGCTCGGCGAGCGCCGGCAGAGTCGCCTGGCGGGCCGAATATTCGGCCTGGGCGGCGGCGAGCTCATTGGCTGCGACCGAGCGCCAGTCCTGGCGCTGCTGGTTCAGCGAGGTTTGGGCCTCGACCACCGCCGAGCGGGCCCGGGAGATTGCGGCGGCGGCCGCCGCCGCCTCGCTCGCGGCCACCGCATGGGCGCTCTCCGCCTGCATCAGCGACAAACGAGGCTCGATCCCTCGCTCGACCATCGGCCGGATCAGGTTCAGCTCCTGGCGGCGGGCGTCGCGCGCCGTCACCCGGGCGTCATGGGCGGCCTGCGCCTCCTGGACGGCGCGGCTGGCCTGGGCGACCCGCGCCTGGCCGGCGCCGATCACGCTTCCCAGCTCCTGCATTCGCGAGGCGTGGAGCGAGCGCTCGATCATCATCTGGCTCGACGCGGCCGGATCGGCCGGCGCCGGGTAGGAGGGCTCGCGCCCGGACACTTCCGCGGAGAGCCGGGCGATCTTCATTCCCAGCGCATTGGCCGAGGCTTCGCCGCTGCCGAGCTCGGCGCCGGTGGCGGTTCGGTCCAGTCGGATCAGCTCCTGGCCCGCCTGCACCTGCTGGCCGGTCCTGACGTTGATCGCCTCGACGACCCCGCCTTCGAGGTTGGAGACGACCTGGAGCTGCGAGGTGGCGATCACCCGGCCCTGGCCGCGCACCGTCCGGTTGAGCTCGGTCAGCGCCGCCCAGATGATGAAGATGACGAAGAACCCGATCACCACCCAGAGCAGCACGTTGGACGCCATCCGGGGTTTGATCCGGTCGGCGAGGTCCTCGATATGGGCGTGCTCGTTCATGGCTCAGGCCGCCTTTGTGGGCGGCGTCTGCTGCCGCGTGATCTGCTTCAGCACCTCGTCGCGAGGCCCGTCCAGTGCCACCTTGCCGCGCTCGATCAGCATGATCCGGCTCACCAAAGCGAGCAAGGGCGGCCGATGGGTGATCAGGACCAGAGTGCGGTCCTTCATCTCTTCGCGAAGCCGCTGGATCAATGACGTCTCCGTCTGGGCGTCCATCGCGCTGGTCGGCTCGTCGAAGACCAGGACCGGAGGCCGCCCCGCCAGGGCGCGGGCGAGGGCGATTGACTGGCGCTGGCCGCCCGAAAGCCCTTCGCCGCGGTCGGCGAGCCTCAGATCATAGCCGTTGGCGATCGAGCCCATGAACTGATGTGTGCCGGAAACCTCGGAGGCGCGAAGCAATTCCTCGTCGTCGACATGGTCGCGGCCGAGGCCGATATTCTCGCGCACCGAGCCGGTAAGGAGCACGCTCTCCTGAAGCGCGGCGCCGATGTAGCGCCGCATCTCGAGCGGATCGAGCTGGCGTATGTCGGTGCCGTCGATCATCACCAGCCCCTCTTCGGGCGGGTAGAGGCCCAGAATCAGCCGGGCGATGGTCGATTTGCCGGAACCGACCCGGCCGAGCAGAGCGACATGCTCACCGGGCAGGATGGTGAAGTTCAAATCCTCGAGCGTCTTCTCGGCCGCACCCGGATATTTGAAGCTGACGTTGCGGAATTCGATCCGCCCCTTCACTCCGGCCAGCTTCAGCCCCTCGCCTTCCGGTCCTTCGGGCGGCAAGTTCATCATCTCGTTGAGCTGGCGGTAGGCGGTCCGGGTCGAGGTCATCCTGGAGAGCAGCTGGGAGATCTGCGCGAGCGGCGCGACGGCGCGCCCGGACAGGATCGAGCAGGCGATGAGTCCGCCCATCGTCAGGTCCTGGGTCGCGATCAGGCCGACCCCGACGATCACCACGCCCGCATAGGATATCGTCCCGGCCGAGGTCGCGGTGGTGATCCCTATGCTCGAGATGAGCCTCTGGCGAAGCGAGCTGTCGGAGTGGCTCTCCATCGCCTTGTCCCAGCGGCGGGCGAGGAGCGGGCCTGCGCCGGCGGCCTTGACCGTCTCGAGACCGCCGATCGTCTCGACCAGGACCGACTGCTTTGCCATGCCCTCGCCCATCGCCCTTGCCGACAGGCGGTCCATCGCCGGCTGGGTGAGCGCTCCGACGAGGATGACGAGCGGAACCATCAGCGCCGGGACGGCGACCACCCAGCCGCCGATGACCCAGATCACGAAGAGGGTCAGGATGATGAAGGGCAGGTCGACGACCGCCGTCAGGGTCGCCGAGGCGAAGAAGTCGCGAAGCGCCTCCAGCTCCCGCATCAGCCCGGTAAGGGATCCGGTCGAGCCCTTCTTGAGGTCGAGGCGGAGCCGAAGCAGGCGCCCGAACAGAGTCTCGCCGACGTCGCGATCGATCGAGGCTCCGGCGATGTCGACGAAATAGGCTCGAAGCATCTTCAGGATGAAGTCGAAGATGACGACGATCGCGAGGCCGATCGACAGCGCCACCAGCGACGAGGTGGCGTTGTTCGGCACCACCCGGTCGTAGACGATCATCGTGAACAGCGAGGTCATCAGGCCGAAGATGTTGATGACCACCGCCGCCAGCGCGACCTTCATGAAGATCGGACGGTTGCGGCGCATCGGCTCCATCAGCCAGGCCGCGAATCGCGGCTGCGAAGCTGGCCTGATTTCGTTCTCGCTACTCATCCTGGCCTCCGATTCGCGCAGGATCGATGTCCAGCAGATCGAGAAGATCGCCGGTGCGCGACAACAGCACGTAGCGGGCCGCGTCCAGCTCGCTCAAGGTCCGGATGAAGGCGGTGGCGGTTTCGAAATAAGCGTCCTCCGCGGCGACGACGTCGAAGAGATTGCCCCGCGAGTTGATGAACCGCTCGATCAGCACGTCCCGCGACTGGCGGCTGGCGAGATAGCTCGCCTCGAGCGCCCGAAGCTGCTCCTCGAGCGCCCTGACGTCGGACCAGGCGATGGCCGCGTCCCGGGACGCCTCGTCGCGCACCCGCGAGGCGCGGGCGTCGGCGGAGCGGGAGCGGGCACGGGCCTGGACGAGACGCGCCTCGGTTCCGCCGAACAGCCGCTGGCGCAGTGTGACCCGGCCGCGAATATCGTAATCCCGATCGTTCTCGAACACGCCGTAGCGGCCGGCGTCGATCCCGGCGGAGATCTGGGGCAGGCGGTCGCTCCTGGTCGCCCGGGCCTCGCGCCGGGCCGAATCGGCCATGGCCTGGGCCGAGCGCGCCGCCGGAATGCTCATTCCCGCGAGCGCGGCGGCATCGCGGGTGAGAGCCGGGGTCTGCGGCACCGGAGCGCGCTCGATAGAGGCGGGCGGCGGCGATCCGGTCAGCTCGGTATAACGGGCTTCGGCGTTGGCGAGGAGGCGGCGGAAGCCCGCGAGCCGGGTCTGGGCGGAGGCGAGATAGGAATCGACCCTTGCGGTGTCGCCGGGCGCCGAGACGCCCTGGGCCACCCTCTCCTCGACCGCCTCGCGAAGCTCCCGCTGGTTGGCGACGAACGATTCGCTCAGCGCCACCAGCGCCCGATAGGCGAAGACGTCGTACCAGGAAGCGACCGTGTTGAGCGCGATCCGGTCGGCGGTGGCTTCCGCCTCGGCCGCCGCCGCGCGAAGCCGGGCCCCGGCGGCGAGCACCCGGTCCGCGCTCGCCCCGAAGTCGAAGACGGTCTGGTTGACGTTCAATATCGCGTCGGTGCGCGCCGACGGTCGCGAGCGCTCGATGATATTCTGCGGATCGTCCGAGAAATCGCGCGCGATCACCCGGTAGGAGGAGACGCTGAGGTCGATCGACGGTAGCCGCCTTTCGCGGGCCTCGTCGACGACGGCGCCGGCTTCGTCGCTGGTCGCCCTCGCTTCCTGGGTCGCCGGATGGCGCTCGACGGCGTTGGCGACGACGGTCCGGAACCTCTCGAGGGACGCCTGGCTTCGGGCGAGCTGGAGAATCGGATCCTTGCCCGGATCGATGTTGAGCGGATCGCGGGTCGGGCCGGGCAGGATCGGAACGCCCGTCGGGGGGAGCGTGGAGGCCGGGGCGATGGACGGGGTCTGCCGAAGGCTGGAAGGAGGCTCCGGGACGGCGGACGAAGGCGTCGGCGCGATGTGCGACGGAATCGGCGCGGGTGAGCGTTCGGGGACGTAGGGCGGGGTCGGAGTGGGCGGCGGCGGAGTGCTGGTTCCCGGCGAGCTCGTCGAAGGCACCTGGGCGAGCGCCACCGCGCCCGTGACGAGCGACAGCGCGCAGACCAGCGCTCCCTTCTTCAACCCCTGCATCGTCTGTCTTGGAACCTCTTGCCGGCGGTTGCTTATCGCCGTTCCTCGCGGGAGACTAGGAAAACCTGCATGCTCAAGGGATTGAGCCGCGGCTCGCGAAGGCGGTTTGCCGGTTCAGGTCGGTTCAGGTCGGTTCAGGCCGGTTCAGGCCGGTTCAGGCCCATTCAGGCCGGCTCGGGCGGGAATCGGGCGAGGCAGGCGAAGTTCGGCGCTTCCTCGCCGCCGATCACCGTCTCGCCGTCGACATCGACCCAAACATGGGCGGCAAGCCCGTCGCCCTCGCGCCGGGCGCCGTAGAGAAGGACCGAGCGGATTCCGCGCCGACGAAGCATCCAGTGGAGAGCCAGGCCCTTCTGGAAGCAGACCGTCCGCCAGGGCACTCGACGGGACCAGCCCGTCACCGCCGAACGGGCGCGCCTGACGGTCTCGGAATCGACCCGCGCCGGCCCGCGACCGGGCGGCGAGGCGAAGGCGGCGACTCGTCGGAACGGAAGCAGGGCGATGGCCAGCGACGCAAGCGCCAGCGCCGCCAGAGCCTCGGCAAGCATTGGCCCGTCGACGGGGCGAAGCCGGGTCCGGCGCGGTTCGGTGGCGGGGGCGGCCATGACGCGGACGTACAGGATCGGCCGCGAAGGTGGCAACTCTCGTTCGATATTGTTCAAGTCCGGCCTCATAGCCTAGGTAGTGGCTCCCTCGGCGAAAGCAGATCCAGGCGTGCACCTGTCCCGCGAATTCGAGCTCGTCGCCGCCTGCTGCCGCTGGCCGCCCTCGCCGGCGCGCGACGGGGCGGTGCTCGCCGCCGCCGCCCGGGTGGATTGGACCCTGGTGGCCCGGATCGCGGGACGCCACCGGGTCGAAGGCCTGGTCTGGAACGCGCTGAGGCAGGCGGGCGCGGCGGTGCCGGCCGATTCCGGCGAGCGCCTTCAGTCGGCCGCCGACCGGATCGCCCGGCAGAATCTGGTCCTGACCGCGGAATCGCTTCGACTGTCGGCTTCGCTTGACCGGGCCGGGATTCGCCACATGTTCGTCAAGGGCGTCAGCCTCGGAGTGCTGGCTTACGGCTCGATCGGCCCCAAGATGGGCTGGGACATCGACCTGCTCGTTCCGCCCGAATCGGTTGAGCCTTCCGCTGCCGCCCTGGAAGCGGCGGGCTATCGCCTCATACTGCCCCGCGGTCCCAAAGGCCGGGAGCGGCTCGACCTGTGGCACCGGCACTGGAAGGAATCGGTCTGGGTCACGCCCGGGTCCGGGCTTACCGTCGAGCTCCATTCGAGACTAAGCGACAATCCCCTGCTCATGCCCGGTGTCGGCCCCGATTCGCCGAGCCAGCGGATCGAGGTCGCGAAGGGGCGGTTCCTGGCGACCCTGCGCACCGACGAGCTCTTCGCCTATCTGGGAGTCCATGGCGCCTCGAGCGCCTGGTTCCGGCTCAAATGGCTAGCCGACGTCGGCGCCCTGCTCGGCGGCCGCCCTCCGGAGGAGATCGAGCGGCTCTATCGCAGATCGCAGGCTCTTAAAGCGGGGCGGGCGGCCGCCCAGGCGCTGCTGCTGTGCGAACGTTTGCTCGCCACCCCGGTGCCGCCCGCTCTCCTGGCCGAGCTTCGCTCCGACCCCGTCAACCGCTGGCTCGTCGCGATAGCGCTTCGAAAGCTGGCCGGCCGCACCCAGACCGCCGAGCTCGACGAGAAGCTGCTCGGCACCGGAACCATCCACCTGATGCAATTCGCGCTCCTGCCGGGCTTCGGGTTCAAGTTCGCCGAGCTTCGCCGCCAATTGGTCGACCCCTCCGACCGGATCGCCGTCCCGCTCCCGAAGGCGCTCGGCTTCCTCTACCCGCTGATCGCGATGTCACGGCGGCTGGGCCGCCGAGCGCGGTAGAAGTTACCCCGGCCCCTCCCCTTTTCGACAAGGGTCTTCCTGCGCCGTGCCGCAAGGCGTAAGGGTGCGCGGACACGGGCATTTGGGTCCCCATGGCGTCGACTATTGGCAAGTCACTGACAACAGTCCAATATCCGTAATTGGGATGCCTGCGATTCGACAGGGCTGGGGAGTGTTGGGGTGACTGGATTACTACGTGGTTGGTTGGGCGCGGCTTTGGCGGCGGGTGTTACGGCTTGGTCTTCCGCGGCCATGGCCTATTCGGGCGCCGATCCCGCGGGCTCTGGCGTGGTCGTGTCCGCGGTGCGCTGGCTCCAGGGAACCCTGCTCGGCACAGTCGCGACGGTCGTCGCGGTGATCGCGGTCGCCTCCGTCGGCTTCCTGATGCTGACGGGCCGGATCAACTGGCGCTACGGCGCGACCGTCATTCTCGGCTGCTTCATCCTCTTCGGCGCGGCGAGCATCGTCGCCGGGATCCAGTCCACGTCCAGCCTCGGCAACTGATCCATGGACGGGCTCGAGCATGACCGGCTGTTCGTCGCCCTCACCCGGCCGCAGATGTTCGCGGGCGTGACCTATTCCTATTTCATCGCCAACGCGATCGTCGCGACCGAGCTGTTCCTGATCTTCAAGTCTATCTGGGCGATCCTCGCGGCGCTCGTCATCCACGTCGTCGGACTGCTCCTGTGCCTGCGCGAGCCACGCTTCTTCGACCTGTGGCTGACCCGGGTCTCCCGCTGTCCGCGCGTGAAGAATCACAAGGTGTGGGGATGCAACTCCTACCGCCCCTGACCAGCGACCGGCGAGCGCCGTCGAAGGAGCTGCCTGCCGGCAAGCACCTCCCTTACGCCCGTCACCTGGACGATCACACGATCGAGACCCGCGACGGTCTCCTGATACAGGTCCTCCAGCTGCGCGGCCTGCTGTTCGAGACGGCGGACTCGGAGGAGATCAATTACCGCAAGCGGCTTCGCGACGCGATGCTCCAGTCGATCGGCTCTTCGCGCTACGCCATCTACCATCATGTCGTTCGAAGGCGGATCGACGTCGGCCTGTCCGAAGGCCATCCGGATCCCTTTTCGCGCCAGCTCGACGCCGCCTGGCGCCGCCGCCTCGACGGCAAGCGCCTCTATATCAACGAGCTCTTCCTGACCCTCGTCCGGCGGCCGCTGCAGGGACGGATCGGCCGTCTCGACCGGCTTCGCGAACGGCTTGGGCGCGCCTCCTCCGCGCCCGATGCCGGCGCCGCCTACGAAAGCCACCAGCTCGGCCAGGCGCGAGATGCCCTGATGGCGGCCCTGGGCAGCTACGAGCCGCGACTGCTCGGAGTGTACGACACTCCGCACGGCCCCTGCTCGGAGCCGCTCGAATTCCTCTCCATGCTCTACAATGGCGAGATGCGGCCCGTGCTCCTGCCCCTTCAGGACCTCGGCGACTATCTCCCCTACCGGCGGGTCAGCTTCGGCCAGGAAACGGTCGAGCTCGGCCCGGCGGGAGCGACTCCGCGAAGCTTTCTCGGGCTGGTTTCGATCAAGGATTATCCCGGCCAGACTGCCGCCGGGATGCTGGACGAGCTCCTCCGCCTTCCGTTCGAGCTCACCGTCTCCCAGTCCTTCGGCTTCGTCGAGCGGCAGGCGGCGCTTTCGACGATGAACCTCGCTTTGAGGCGGATGCGCTCGGCCGAGGACGAGGCGGTGAGCCTTCGAGCGGAGCTTTCAAACGCCAAGGACGAGATCGCGGCCGGCCGAGCCGGCTTCGGCGAGCATCATATGACGATCGCGCTTCGCGGCGACACGCCCGCCGCGGTCGCCGAGGGCGTCGCCGAAGTACAGGCGTCGCTCGCCGATCTCGGTATCATCTCGGTGCGCGAGGAGATCGCCCTCGAGCCCGCCTTCTGGGCGCAATTCCCCGGCAACTTCAAATATATCGCCCGCCGCGGTCTGATCTCGACCGGGAATTTCGCGGGACTCGCCAGCAGCCACAATTTCGCGCTCGGGCGCGCCCAGGGCAATCATTGGGGCGAGGCGGTGACGCTGCTGGAGACGACGGCGGCGGGCCCCTATTATTTCAACTTCCACCAGGGTGACCTCGGCAATTTCACCGTCATCGGGCCGTCGGGCTCGGGCAAGACGGTGGTCCTGAACTTCCTTCTCGCCCAGGCTCGCAAGTTCCGGCCGAGGATCATCTTCTTCGACAAGGATCGCGGCGCCGAGCTCTTCATCCGGGCGATCGGCGGGCGCTACGACCTGCTTCGCTCGGGCACGCCCTCGGGACTTAATCCGCTGCAGCTCCCCGACAACCCGGCCAACCGCCAGTTCCTGATCGACTGGGTGACGATGCTTGCCGGGGGCGCCGACATCGACGAGGTCGCCCGGATCAAGGACGCGATCGACGCCAATTTCGAGCAGCCCGAGGACCATCGGCGGCTTCGCCATCTCGCCGAGCTGTTCCGGGGCGGCCACCGTCCGTCCGCGAGCGACCTGTGGTCGCGGCTCAGGCCCTGGTGGGGCGACGGCGAGCGCGCCTGGCTGTTCGACAATGCCCGCGACCGCACAGACCTCACCGCCGAGTCGGTCGGCTTCGACATGACCCAGATACTCGACGAGCCGGCGCTTCGAACTCCGGCGATGATGTATCTCTTCCACCGGGTCGAGGAGCGGCTCGACGGGAGCGCGGCGATCATCGTCGTCGACGAGGGCTGGAAGGCCTTGGACGACGACGTATTCGTCCGGCGGATCAAGGATTGGGAAAAGACGATCCGGAAGCGCAACGGGATCGTCGGCTTCGCCACCCAGAGCGCCCAGGACGCTCTCGAAAGCCGGATCGCCAGCGCCATCGTCGAGCAGGCCGCGACCCAGATATTCATGGCCAATCCGAAGGCCCGGGCCGAGGATTATGTCGGCGGCTTCGGCCTTACTCCGCACGAGTTCGAGCTGATCCGGACCCTTCCGGACAACGCCCATTGCTTCCTCATCAAACACGGTACCGACAGCGTCGTCGCCCGGCTCAACCTCACCGGAGAGCAGGATCTCCTCACCATCCTCTCCGGCCGCGAGCGCACCGTCCGACTCCTCGACGAGATCCGCGCCGAGACCGGTGACGATCCCGCGGAGTGGATCCCGCGCCTGCTGGAGGTCGCCTGATGAACGGTTGCGCTCCGCTTCCGCCGGGGTCGGGCTTCATCCGGACTGTGCTCGGCTTCCTCGATTGCCAGGCCCAGATACTGGGCGCGCGCGGCTGGCAGGCGCTGGCGGCGCCGGGATCGACCCTCGCTTTGATGCTGATGGGCTTTCTCACCCTGTTCGTCGCCCTTTTCGGCTACCGGCTTCTGCTCGGCCAGGGTCCCGACATCCGGACCGGGGTGATCGCCCTGGTCAAGATCGGGATCGTGTTCGCGCTGGCGACGAGCTGGGGGGCTTATTCGACCCTGGTTTACGACGTCGTTAACCGGGGCCCCGCCGAGCTAGCCTCCGAGATCGGGACTTCGAGCGCCCTGCCCGGCACCAGCGGCGACCTCGTCGCCCGGCTGGACGGCGCGGACCGGGCCTTCGTCGCACTCACCGTCTTCGGAGAAGGGCGCCCACCGCCGGAATTCGGGACCAACCCGGCGGTCGCGACCAATGTCCCGCCCCAGCCCTATCCGGGCTTCAACACCTACGCGATCGCTGGATCGCGAATGCTGTTCCTGATCGCGGCGATCGCCGGTCTCGGCTCCGTCCGGCTGGTCGCCGGCCTGCTGCTCGCGGTCGGGCCCTTCTTCATCGCCTTTCTGCTGTTCGAGAATACGCGCTCTTTGTTCGAAGGCTGGATAAGGGTGCTGGCCGGAGCCGCGCTCGCCGCGCTCGGAATCTCGATCGCGCTCGCCGTCGAGCTCGCCTTCATCGAGCCCTGGCTGACCGATCTCCTCGCCCGGCGGAGCGCCGACGAATGGCTGCCCGGAATGCCGGTCGAGCTGTTCGTCGTCACTTTCGCTTTCGCTCTCATCGTCCTCGCCATGCTCTACGCCTCGGCGAAGACCGTCTTCGCCTTCCGGCTCGCTCCGGCCTGGCAGTCGGCGACCGCTCGCGCCGACCGCAATCCAGCTCGCGAGGAGCGGCAATTCGGCGGCGCCGGCGCCGTCCGGGGGGACGCGCCTCCGGCCGAGGCGCGATCCCGCGCCGCCACCGTCGCCGACGCCGTCGCCTCGACCCAAAGGCGCGAGGGCGCCCACATCGCCGTCGCCGCCACCCGCGAGTCAGGCGGCGGCGGGGCCGCCGGGGCCGCGCAGCCCGCCGCCGCCGCCGCGGGCGGCCGCGCTTCGCCCAATTCGCTTGCACCTGCCCCGCTCGGCCAGAGCTTCCGCCGCCGCACCCGCGGCCGGGTCTCTGCCAGCGCGGGCCGCCGGGACCACCGCTCATGAACGAACAGAATCGCGAGGCGCTCGACGCCTATTACAAGGATGCCGCGACCTGGAATCGCGACCGGCTGGAGGCGATGCGGAAATCACAGCGTATCGCCTGGTGGGTGGCGATCGGGGCCGGGACCATCGCCGTGCTCGAAGCCGGGGCGCTCATCCTGCTCACTCCGCTGAAGACGGTCGAGCCCTATACCTTGCTGGTCGACCGGACGACCGGCTACGTCCAGGCGCTGAAGCCGCTGGATGCCGACAAGGTCGCTCCCGACGCGGCTCTGACCCAGTCCTTCCTCGTCCAATATGTGATCGCCCGGGAGAGCTTCGACATCGATACGCTGACCGCGAACTACAACAAGGTCGCCGCCTGGTCGGCCGAGCAGGCCCGGTCCGGCTATCTGAACGCCGTCCAGGTCTCCAATCCGCAAAGCCCCCTCGTCGTCTACCCGCGGAGCACGGTGATCGAGACGAGGGTGAAAAGCGTATCGCCGCTCGGCCAGAATGTCGCCCTCGTCCGGTTCGACACGATCAGGAGGGATGCCGGCGGCCAGGTGCAGCCTCCGCGCTCCTGGGTGTCCGTGATCCGCTACCGCTTTTCGGGCGAGCCGATGACGCTCGAGGAAAGGTTCGTGAACCCGCTCGGTTTCCGGGTGCTCCGCTACCGGCGCGATCCGGAGAGCGCTCCGCCGCCCGCCGTCGCCGTCGTTCCCGTGGAAGTCGTGTCGGGCAGCTCGACGACGGTGACCACGACCACCACCGGGGCCGGGGCCGCTCCGCTCGGCGATGCCGCCGCCGCGGCCGCCCGGGTGGCCGAGGAACGTCGCCGCAACCGTCCGCCGGAGCCCGAGCTGTGATCAGGATCCTCCTCTTCCTAGCCGGGGCGGCGCTCGCTTCCGCCCCCCTCGCCGCCCAGGTCCGGCCGCAGCCGGAGACCGGCGGCGACCCGCGCTTCCAGTCGGTCGCCTATGCGCCCAATCAGATCGTCCTGCTCGAGGGCGCGCCGGGCTACCAGGTCACTCTCGAACTCTCTCCCGACGAAAGGGCCGAGACCATCGCGCTGGGCGACAGCGCCGCCTGGCAGATCACGGCGAACCGCCGGGGCGACCTCTTGTTCATCAAGGCGATCACCGGCGCCGCGACCAACATGACGGTCATCACCAACGTGCGCACCTACAATTTCGATCTGAGCGCGGGCAGCCCGAGCTCGATGGCCTATACCGTGCGCTTCACTTATCCGCCCCCACCCGTGCCGCCGGAGGAAGAGCTGGCCGATCCCGCCGCCGAAGGGCGCTATCGCCTCGGCGGCGACAAGTCGCTTCGGCCGAGCGAGATCAGCGACGACGGAGTCCACACCTATATCCGATGGCCGCGCGACCAGGCCCTGCCCGCTGTCTATGCGGTGACGGACGGCGGCCAGGAGAGGCTGGTCAACGGAATGATGCGCGAGGACGACCTCTTCGTCATCGACAGCGTCACGAGGAAGCTCGTCTTCCGGATCGACGGCAACGTCGCGACCGCGACCCGGCAGAGGGATAAGCGCTGATGGCGAGCCGCACCCCCCCGCTCGACCCGCGCATCTCCAATCCGCCCGAGCCCGAGGCCGGAGCGGAGGAGGCCGTCCGCCCGGTCGTGGCGCCGCCCCGTTCCGGCCCGCCCGCCATCGTCTTCGTCGCGCTGATGGTCGCCGCCGCGGTCATCCTGTTCATGATCCTCGATTCGAGGCGCCGTTCGCAGGCGGAACCGGCGGTGAGGGTCAGAGGCGCCGAAGTCGCCGGCTCCGCAGTCGCGCCGCCCCCGCCCCTCTACATTCCGCCGACGGCGCCTCCGCCCGCGGTGGCCCTGGTGCAGGCGCCGGCGCCCGCTCCGGTCGCGACGATCCAGCCGGCTCCCGTCCGGATCCCGCCCCCCGAATATTATCCGCAGCCGGCTCCCTTCGTGGCACCCCCGCCGCAGCGGGCGATCCAGGAATATGAGCCGCCGCCGGCGGCGCCGCGCCAGGGCGGCGGCCCGACCCTGGTGCTCGACAATTCGGCGCCCGCCCCGCCCGCCGGAGCGGGACCCGGCGGCGCCGCGGGGCCCGGCGGTCCGGGCGGCCAGGCCAGCCTCGCGGACGCCTTCGCCGGCGACCAGTCCGTCAGCCGGGTCCGCTCCGGAATCTTCGCCAACCGCTCGACGACGGTCCCGCAAAGCACGCTGATCCCTGCCGTGCTCGAGACGGCGTTCAATTCGAGGCGGCCGGGCTTCGCTCGAGCGGTCGTTTCCCGCGACGTCCGCGGTTTCGACGGAAGCAAGGTGCTGATCCCGCGCGGCAGCCGGCTCACCGGCGAATATCGATCCGACATCCAGCCCGGCCAGAAACGGGCCCTGATCAACTGGACTCGCCTGATCCGGCCGGACGGAGTGACCATGGCGATCGGTTCGCCGACCGCCGATACGCTCGGCCGGGGCGGCGTCAAGGGCAAGTATAACAGCCATTTCTTCGAGCGTTTCGGCGGCGCGATCCTCCAGACCGCGCTCGACATCGGAGCCAATGTGGCGAGCCGCCAGGCGGCGAACGGAGTCGTCGTCGCCTTGCCGGGCTCCACCCAGAATCTGGGGCAGAGCCTCCAGTCCAGCCGAATCGTTCCCACCCTCACCGTTCCGGCCGGCACCAGCATCAGCGTGTTCGTCGCCCGCGACCTCGACTTCAGCACCGCCGGAACCCGGCGGTGAGCATCGCTCTGGCGGAGAGCATCCCGGCCGGACCGGGAGTCTATCTGCGCTCCTTCCTCGCGCCTCTGACCGGGATGCTCGCCCGTCCGGACGTGACCGACATCTACGTGAACCGGCCCGGAGAGCTCTGGGTCGAGACCATTGGCGGAGGAATCGAGCGGCACGAGGCGCCGGGCCTGGACGAACCGACTCTCGCTCGGCTCGCGCGCCAGATCGCGGCTTTGTCGCACCAGGGAATCAGCCGCGAGCACCCGCTCCTCTCCGCGACTCTTCCCGACGGCGCCCGGATCCAGATCATCGCTCCGCCGGCCACCCGCGGCCCGCTGGCGCTCGCCATCCGCAAGCACGTCTCCCCCGAGCTCGACCTGTCCGACTATGTCCAGTCCGGCGCCTTCGGGGAGACCAAGGCGAGACAGGGATTCGAGCGTTCGCAGGGGGACAAGGCGCTCGCCGACATGCTCGCCGCCGGGGACCTGCGCGGAATGCTTTCGGCCGCCGTCAAGGCGCGCAAGAACATCCTCGTCGCTGGCGGCACTTCGACGGGCAAGACGACCTTCCTCAACGCTTTGCTGAAGGAAGTGCCCGCCGAGGAGCGGCTGATCCTCATCGAGGACACGCCCGAGCTTTTCGTCCGGCACGAAAATTATGTCGGCCTGATCTCCGCGCGAAGCGCCCTTGGCGAGGCGCAGATCGAGACGGACGATCTGGTCGCCGCCTCGCTTCGAATGCGGCCCGACCGGATCATCCTGGGCGAGCTCAGGGGCCGGGAAGCCTATTCCTTCCTCCGCGCCGTCAATACGGGCCATCCGGGATCGATGACGACGGTCCATGCCGACAGCCCGGAGCGCGCCGTCGAGCAGATCGTGCTTCTCGTCCTCCAGGGAGGAACCCAGCTCAACCGGGACGACGTTCGCCACTATGTCAGCCAGACGGTCGACGTCTACGTCCAGCTGACCCGAAGCGGCGGTCGCCGCCGGGTCGCCGAGGTCGTGCTTCGCGACTGACCCTGACGGCGCAGCCCGCCGATCAGGCGGCGCTCGCGCTCTCCAGGGCATAGCCGGCCGAGCGGACGGTCCGGATGAGGTCGGGCTTGCCGCCCTCGTTCAGCGCCTTTCGGATCCGGCGGATTTGGACGTCCACGGTGCGCAGGTCGAGCTCGGCGCCCTCGCTCCAGACGGTGTCCAGAAGCCCTTCGCGGGTGAAGACGCGCCGAGGGCTTTCGAGGAAGTGGCGAAGCAGGCGGAATTCCGAGGGCGTGAGATGGATCGGTCGCCCGCCGCGCCGGACCCGATAGGTCTCGACGTCCATCTCCAGATCCTCGAACGTCAGGGTGCCGCCGGCCAGCGCCGGCCGCGAGCGCCTCAGCACCGCTCCGACCCGGGCGAGCATCTCCTTCGGCGAAAAAGGCTTGGTGATATAGTCGTCGGCGCCGGTATCCAGGCCCCGGATCCGGTCCGTCTCTTCGCCGCGCGCCGTCATCATGATGATCGGAACCTGCTTCGCCTGCGACATTCGGCGAAGCCGTCGGCAGACCTCGATCCCGGAAATGTCCTCGATCATCCAGTCGAGCAGGACGAGATCGGGCACCGATTCGCGCACCAGCAGCAGGGCCTCCTCGCCGCTGGCGGTCCGCTTCGTCTCATATCCGGCCTTCTTGAGGTGGAAATCGATCAGCTCGACGAGCGCACGATCGTCCTCGACCAGCAGGATCCGGCCCTTGATCACCGCTCGGCCGGCCGGGTCGTGTCGGCGCCCTTCTCCCGCTCGCCGAGATGGCCGCCGGTGGCCGCGAAATAGACCATCTCGGCGATGTTGGTCGCATGATCGCCGATCCGCTCGAGATTCTTCGCGACGAACAACAGATGGGTGGCCGCGGTGATGTTGTTCGGGCTCTCCATCATGAAGGTGAGCAAGGTTCGGAAGATGGAGTTGTAGAAATCGTCCACAGCCTTGTCGCGCTCGCAGACCTGCTCGGCCTTGGCGGAATCGCGGGCGACGAAGGCGTCGAGCGCGCTTCGGACCATCTCGGCGACGATCCTGCCCATTTCGGGCAGAAGCGAAAGCGGCCGCAAATCGGGGCTGTCCTCGATCGCCGGGACCCTTTTGGCGATGTTCTTGGCGTAATCGCCGATCCGTTCGACCACCCCGACGATCTTAAGGGCGGCGACGACCTCGCGCAAATCGTCCGCCATCGGCGCCCGCAAGGCGATGATCTGCACCGCCAGCCGCTCGATCTCGCCCTCGAGGGCGTCGATCTTCCTGTCCTCCTCGACGACGAGGCCGGCAGCCTCGCTGTCGCGCTCGGCGAGCGAGCGCATCGCCGCCGCGATCGCCGCCTCCGCCAGGCCGCCCATCTCGGCGATGCTCGCGCGAAGCCGGTTGAGATCGTCGTCGAAGGCTTTGAGAGTGTGACCTGATGCCATGTGCCGGTTCCTCAGCCGTAGCGGCCGGTGATGTAATCCTTGGTCCTCTCGACCTTCGGATTGGTGAATATCTGGGACGTCTCGCCATATTCGAGCAGCTCGCCCAAATGGAAGAAGGCGGTGCGCTGGGAGACCCGGGCGGCCTGCTGCATATTGTGAGTGACGATGACGATGGCGTAGCGGCCTCGAAGCTCGTGGATCAGCTCCTCGATCTTCGCGGTCGCGATCGGGTCGAGGGCCGAGCAGGGCTCGTCCATCAATATCACCTCGGGATCGACGGCGATGGCGCGGGCGATGCAAAGCCTTTGCTGCTGGCCGCCGGAAAGCGCGGTCCCGCTCTCGGCCAGGCGATCCTTCACCTCTTCCCAGAGGCCGGCGCGCTTCAGCGAGCGCTCGACGATCGAATCGAGCTCCTGCCGCCCCGTCGCCAAGCCATGGATCCGCGGTCCGTAGGCGACATTCTCGTAGATCGACTTGGGAAAGGGATTCGGCTTCTGGAAGACCATCCCGACCCGGGCTCGCAGCTGAACGACGTCCATCCCGCTGGCGTAGATATCCTCTCCGTCCAGCTCGATCGCTCCGGTGACCCGGGCGCTCGGGATGGTGTCGTTCATTCGGTTGAGGGTTCGGAGGAAGGTCGATTTGCCGCAGCCCGAAGGGCCGATGAAGGCGGTGACATGCTCCTGCCGGACATCGATCGAGACCTGGTCGATCGCCTGCTTGTCGCCGTACCAGACGTTCACGTCCCGGGCGCGCATCTTCGGCTCGCTTTCGGCCGGAAGCGCCTCGACGTCCGTTCCGGCCCTGTTTTCCTCGTCCAACATCGGTCTCACCAGCGCCTCTCGAACTTGTTCCGCAAGTAGATGGCGACACCGTTCATCGCCATCAGGAAGACCAGGAGCACGATGATCGCCGCCGAGGTCTTCTCGACGAAGCCGCGGCTGACCTCATCCGACCACAGGAATATCTGCACCGGCAGGACCGTCGCCGGATCCGCCAGCCCGCCCGGCGGAGTCGAGATGAAGGCGCGCATTCCGATCATCAGCAGCGGCGCCGTCTCGCCGAGAGCGCGCGCCATTCCGATGATCGTCCCGGTCAGGATTCCAGGCAAGGCGAGCGGCAGGACGTGATGGTAGACGACCTGGATCCGGCTGGCGCCGACTCCCAAAGCGGCGTCCCGGATCGAGGGTGGCACCGACTTTATCGCGTTGCGGCCGGCGATGACGATCACCGGCATGGTCATCAGCGCCAGCGTAAGCCCGCCGACGAGCGGCGCAGAGCGCGGCATGTTCATCGTGTTGAGGAAGACGGCGAGGCCGAGCAGTCCGAAGATGATCGAAGGCACCGCCGCGAGATTGTTGATCGACACCTCGATGAGGTCGGTCCAGCGATTCCTCGGCGCATATTCCTCGAGATAGACGGCCGACAGGACGCCGACGGGAAAGGCGATGGCGAGAGTCACCAGCATCGTCAGTAGCGAGCCCTTGAAGGCCCCCCAGATACCCACCGCCGCCGGATCGGTGGCGTCGGCCGAGGTGAGGAAGTCGGAATTGAAGCGGGTGCGCGCTGCATCGCGCGCGTCGAGTTCGGCATAAGCCTGCTCGGCGGCGGGATCGCCGTCGCTCTTGGCGGCGACATCGATGTCGGCCGAGGCGGGAAGCCAAAGGCTTGCGGTGCGGGTGAGCAGCGAAGGATCGTCTTCTATCGCGTTCAATACCGTGAGCCAGGCAGTATCGGAGAAGAGCCGAGCGCCGCGCTGGCCATATTGGGCCTCCGCAGCCTTGGCGACGACCCCCTGCAGGTCGGATCCGGCGAGCGCCGCTTTGGCGCCGGTGGAGCGCAAGGCGGCCGGATCCAGGAAAAGGGCGGCCCTGGCGAAATCCACGTCCAGCCGGACCTCGGTCCGGGTGAAGCCGCGGGCACCGTTCGCCACCATCGTCAAGAGGAGCAAGGCGAGGAAGCCCGCCGACAGCAGGATCGCTCCGAGGCCGATCCAGCGGAAACGGCGCTCGGCCGCGTAGCGGCGCCGGATCCGGCCGCTCATCCGCGACGAGCGCCAGTCGGTGGGATCGCGTTTCACGGCGTCAGTCATAGGCTTCGCGATATTTCTTCACGACGCGCAGGGCGACGATGTTGAGCAGAAGGGTGACGATGAACAGCACCAGGCCGAGTGCGAAGGCGGCCAGCGTCTTGGGGCTGTCGAACTCCTGGTCGCCCGTCAGCAACTGGACGATCTGGGTCGTCACGGTGGTGACGCTGGCGAACGGGTTGGCGGTGAGGTTCGCGGAAAGGCCGGCGGCCATGACGACGATCATCGTCTCGCCGATCGCCCTGCTGACGGCGAGAAGGACTCCGCCTACGATTCCGGGCAGGGCGGCCGGAACAAGCACCTTGCGGATCGTCTCCGAAGTGGTGGCGCCCATGGCCAGCGAGCCGTC
The DNA here is from genome assembly GCA_038257735.1 of Sphingomonadales bacterium. Classification (GTDB taxonomy): domain Bacteria; phylum Pseudomonadota; class Alphaproteobacteria; order Sphingomonadales; family Sphingomonadaceae; genus Allosphingosinicella. The sequence goes on from JBBSIZ010000023.1 coordinate 26,919, forward strand.
GCGCATCGATTGCGGCACCGCGGTCAGCGAATCGTCCGCCATCGAGGAGACGAAGGGGATGATCATGATCCCCATGACCAGGCCGGCGGCCAGGGCGCTTTCCGAAGAGGAGGGGATTCCCAGCGACTGGCCGAAATTGCGGACGGCGGGCGCCACGGTCAGGGCCGCGAAATAGCCGTAGACGACGGTCGGGACTCCGGCGAGCATCTCCAGCAGCGGCTTCATCCAGCGGCGAACCACCGGGCGGGCATATTGGGTGAGGTAGATGGCGCTCATCAGCCCGAGCGGGATGGCGACGATCATCGCGATGATCGCTCCGATGAAGACGGTGCCCCAGAACAGCGGAATGGCTCCGAACGCCCCCGACGAGCCCGCCTGGTCGGCGCGAATCGCCGTCTGAGGGCTCCAGGTCGATCCGAAGAGGAACTCGACCGGCGACACCATTGCGAAGAAGCGAATCGATTCGAAGACGAGCGAGAGGACTATCCCGAGAGTCGTCAGGATCGCGATCAGCGACGCCAGCAACAACGCAAGCATCACCAGCCGCTCGACCCGGGTGCGGGCCCGGAAGGCCGGGCCGATCCGGCTGTAGGCGAAGGCGCCGCCGGCGAAGGCGAGGAGCAGCGCCGCGACGGTGCCGATCAGCCGGTAGCGGGAGAGGGCGGAGCCGTAAACCGGGGCGAGCTCGCGGGCCTCGGAATAGAAGCTGGACTGGCGGAGTCCCTCGGCCAGCTCGCGAGTCTCGTTCAGGATCGCGTTGCGCTGCATCTCGAAAGGCGGAAGGTTCGCCGCGCCGGGACTGCCGAGAACCGCGTCCATCACCAGCCGGTCGCTCAGCGGCACCCACAGCAGCAGGAAGAGCAAGGCCGGCAGGGCCGCCCAGATGGCGACGTACCAGCCATGATAGCCGGGCAGCGAGTGGAGCCTCGGCGCCCCGGGCGCCGCGAACGCCATGGCTCGGGCGCGCGCCGACAGCCACCCGAGCAAGGCGAGGCCGAGGATCGCGACGAAGATCGCGAGGGGAGTCATTGGATAAACTCCTCTCCCGCTTTTCGCGGGAGAGGAGGGGCCCGCCGCGAAGCGGTGGGAGGTGAGGGTCTGCACCGCGGAATCGGTAAGACCTTCACCCCCCAGGCCTCCGGCTTGGGTCCCCCCTCTCCCGTAAGGACGGGAGAGGAAATCACTTCAGCCCGTCCGCCGTCATCGCCGTCTGCCGGGTCGCGGCTTCCGCGCCTTTGGCCTGAACGTCGGCCGGCGACGGGATGAGACCGCGGCGCTCGAGATAGCCGCCCTTGGACCAGGCCTTGGCATATTCGGCGAGGAACTCGCGCATCCCGGGGATGACGCTCAAATGCTCGCCCTTGGCGTAGAGGTAGATCTGGCGGGCGCCGGGATAGGTCAGGTTGGAAATGGTTTCCGCCGTGGGAGCGATTCCGCCGAGCGGGATGCCCTTCACCTTGTCGGAATTCTCCTCGAGGAAGGAATAGCCGAGGACTCCGATCGCGCCCGGATTGGCCGCGACCTTCTGGACGAGCAGATTGTCGTTCTCGCCGGCCTCCACATAGGCGCCGTCCTCGCGGATCTTGGTGCAAAGCTCCTTATGTCTGTCCGAATCGGAGCCCTTCAGGGCCTTCATCGCCGGATCGCTGTCGCAGCCTTTCTCGAGAATGAGCTCGGCGAAGCTGTCGCGCGTCCCGGAGGTGGGCGGCGGACCGTAGACCTGGATCGCCACCGCGGGGAGGGACGGGTTGACGTCCTTCCAGGTCTTGGCCGTGTTGGGCTTTCCGAACGGGTTGGCCGCGAGCGCCGAATAGATGTCGCGCACGGTCAGGCTCATATCGGCGCCGGTCTTGCCCTCGATCAGGGCCAGTCCGTCGATTCCGACCGGCACCTCGATGATCTGCCTGACGCCGTTCTTCGAGCAATCCTGGAATTCCGACGCCTTGATCCGGCGCGAAGCGTTGGCCATGTCCGGATATTGGTCGCCGACCCCGGCGCAGAACAGCTTCAGGCCGGCGCCCGTCCCGGTCGATTCGACGATCGCGCTCATCCCGGGATGGGTGCGCTGGAACTGCTCCGCGACCGCAGTGGTGAACGGATAGACCGTCGAGGAGCCGACGATCTGGATCTGCTGGCCCTGGGCGCCTCCGCCCGATTGCTGCCCGCAGGCGGCGAGCGCCAAAGCGGCCGCCGCGGCAAAATAGCTTTTCTTCATTCGTGCCTCCATCGACCCCGATTAGCGGGCCCCGGCGACCTCCCTAGGTCGGTTCGGAGTGAATCCTGTGACCGTTGCATGACAGTTTCATGACAGCGGAGAAGGCCGGACGGAAGATCAGGGCTCCGGCGCTCTCGGCAGGGAGACGAGCACGGTCGTTCCTTCCCCCACGATGCTTCGAATGTCGAGCCGCCCGCGATGGCGGCTGACGATATGCTTGACGATGGCAAGGCCGAGCCCGGTCCCGCCGACGGCTCGGCTTCGCCCGGCATCGACCCGATAGAATCGTTCGGTGAGGCGCGGCAGATGCTCGGCTGCTATGCCTTCCCCGCGATCGGCGATGGCGATCCGGATCATCCCGGGACCGTCGTCCTCGATCGATACGATCACCGGAGTTCCGGGACTGCCATATTTGACGGCGTTGATAACGAGGTTGCGGATGAGCTGCAGCAACTGCCCCCCGTCGCCGGGCACCAGGGCCGAATCGGCGCGGTTTTCCACCTCCAGCGCGTTGGACCGCTCGCGAAGCAACTGCTCGCAGCCGGCGCGCACCTCCTCCACCAGCTGGACGAGATCGACGGTCTCGCGGGGTGGATTGAAGCGCTCCGCCTCGATCCGCGACAGCGACATCAGATCCTCGATGAGTCGCTGCATGCGCTTTCCCTCGCCGTGCATCAGACCGAGGAAGCGCTCCCTGACCTCGACATCCTCGGCGGTGGCCGCGTCCTGAAGAGTCTCGATGAAACCGAGGACGGTCGCCAGCGGCGTCCGAAGCTCGTGGCTGGCATTGGCGACGAAATCCACCCGCATCCTCTCGGCCGCGATCGCCTCGCTTCGATCGTGGAGATGGACGAGGCGCGAACCGTCCGCGAGCGAGGCCGTCGTCATCAGCCACCGCCTCTCGGCATGGCCTATACCCACCACCTCGATCCGCTCGATTCCCGAACCCGGCTCCGGCGGGCGCGACAGGCGCTCGACCGACGCCGGGTGGCGCATGGCCAGCCTCGCGTCCTGGCCTTCGATCCACTCGCCAAGCAAGTCTTTCGCCGGCGCGTTGGCGACGACGATCCCGCCGGCCTCGATCAGAAGCATCGGCTCCGACATCGCAGCGACGATCTCGCGGACCCAGCGGTCGCGCCCATCCTCCGGCGGCGGCGGCGGGGCATCCGGCTCCGGGAAGAAATGGGCCCGCCGGCCGACCAGGACGGCGGCGGCGCCCCCGATCAGGCCGAGCAGCGCCGCCCACGAGGCTTCGTCCGACAGCAGCGCGGCGCCCAGCGCGATCGCAACGATGATTCCGGCGGCCAGCCGCCGGGTGGAATCGGGCCATGGCATAGGCCCGCTTTAGCGGGATGCGCGAAGCCGACCAACGGTTCGTCGCAGTCATAAAATTGTCATCGAGATGACGCAGAACCGCAATGCGGCAGCCTTAACCCCGTCGCATCATCCTGTTGGAGCTGCCGCATGGCCAAGTCCGCCTTCCTCGCCGCCCTCCTCGCGACCGCCGTCGCCGCTCCGGCCCTCGCGGCCGGCGAGTCCCTCCCCGCCGAGGTCGCCGCCGAGGTGACGGCGATGCGCGCTGAGATAGCGGCCCTGCGCGCCGAGGTCGCCGATCTGAAAGCGGGGCGGGACGAGACGGCCGCGGTGCCGGCGGCTGCGGTCGCGCCGGCGCCTGCCGCCGACGCTTCAACGGGCAGCGGGTCAAAGGGCGGCGGAGTGACCTTCAAGCCGTTCGGCAGGCTTCAATATGATGTCGGCTTCGTCGAAAACCCGCCGGGCGTCACCGACCGCGGACTTGGCTTCGGCAACGAAGTGCGGCGGGCGCGGATCGGCGCCGAAGGCTCCATCCCCGGCGGCTTCGGCTACAAGATCGAAGTCGACTTCGCCAATAGCGAGGTCGAGATCACCGACGCATTCCTGAGCTATAAGGCTTCGAAGATGCTCGGGCTGACCCTGGGCCAGCACAACGCTTTCCAGTCGATGGAGGAGCTGACCAGCTCGCGCTTCCTCTCGTTCCTCGAGCGCGCGGCCTTTACCGACGCTTTCAATTTCGAGCGACGGATCGGCCTTTCCGCCACTTGGGCGGACGGCGACTTCATCGCCCAGGGCGGAGTCTTCTCCGACAATATCGAGGATCTCGCGGACGCCCGGGACGCCGTCGGCCTGGGGGACGAGAATGACGCGGTCAGCTTCGACGGCCGGATCGTCTACGCCCCCAGGCTGGGCAAGGCCCGGCTCCATCTGGGCGCTTCGGCCCACTGGCGCGACAATGGCGGCAATGCCGCCGCCGGTCCGGCCACCCGCTACCGCCAGCGGCCCTTCGTCCACACCAGCAATTCGCGGTTCCTCGCCACGCCGGCCTTGAGGGTAGGGACGGAGACGAATTACGGGGTCGAGGCTGCGCTTATCCGCGGCCCGCTTCACGCCGTCGCCGAGGCGCACTGGTTCAACGCCGACACGCTCACGCCCGGCCTCAGCCCAACCTTCTTCGGCGGCTATGCGGAGGTGGGCTATTTCCTGACCGGGGAAAGCCGCGGCTACAAAGGCGGACGCTGGGACCGGACGAAGGTGCTCCGGCCGGTCGGCGCCGCCGGCGCCGGCGCCGTCCAGATCAACCTGCGCTACGATCATCTCGACCTCAACTCCGGCGGGATCGTCGGCGGCCGACAGCGCGGCTACGAAGCCTCCCTGGTGTGGATCGCACAGGACCATGTCCGCTTCCTACTCAACTACGCTCATCTGCGGTTCGACGACGCCGTGATCGCGGGCACGGGCGGTGACCGCGATTATAGCATCCATGTGTTCGGAGCGCGCGCCCAGGTCGACTTCTAGGGCTGGCGGGGTCAGGTCGGCCGGCGATTGTTGCGGGTGGACCATAGGAGAAACCATCCGAACAACGCCCATCCGCCCCGGCTTTCCTCCAGCGCCCGCGCCGCGAAGACTAGCCCGTTACGCTTTTCTTGCATCGCCTGCCTCCGTTCTCGCTAGAGACGAAGCTACCGGATCGGTGTTGCAGGCTTATGACGGAATGAGCGGAGCGCTCCCCTGCTTCACATGGGAGGATTGGGCGATGACCAGGGCCGCGCCAGGATGAGGTGCGTCTCCGCGAGCGACACGCCACGGCGCATCATCGCGGCGACGCTTGGCCCGTTCACGGGCGAATTGGGTATGTCGCGGCCTTCCATCCATCGCACAACGTTCCGAAGAAGACCTCGTTCCGGGCCGGCAACTTCGTCGAGCCCTGTCATATATGTGTCATCCGGATGCTTTAAGGGTTTGCGGCTTTTCAGCGGGAAAACTTCGGGTGGGTAGGTAACGGTGATCCAGACTGAGGAAGTGGAGCTGAAGCTGGAAATCCCATCCGGCGAGACGGCCGCGTTGCGCGCCGCACCTTTGCTGGGCGATCCGAAGCGGCGTCCGGACAGCCAGCGAACCGTCTATTTCGACACGCTGAAGGGCGATTTGCGCAAGGCGGGCTACTCGCTGAGGCTGAGGCAGAATGGATCCAGCTTCGTCCAGACGGTCAAGCACAGAGGCTCGGACTCCGGCGGATTTTCGAGCCGGGCCGAATGGGAGAAGAAGATCGAAGAGGCGGCTCTGGATTTCGAGGCGCTGAAGTCGACTCCTGTCGGCAAATTGCTTTCGAAGCGTGATATGAGGAAGCGGCTTCAGCCCGTGTCGGAAACGCAGGTGCAGCGAACCACCTGGCTGGTTCGCGGCGGAGAGAGCATTGTCGAGCTGATCCTCGACGAAGGCAGGATCGTCAGCAACGGCCGCGAGGAGTCGATCTCGGAGATCGAGCTGGAGCTTAAGGAAGGGCCGCGATCCGGGCTGTTCAGGCTGGCGCTGGATCTCGGGCAAGGGCTTACGCTCAGGATGGGCGTGATGAGTAAGTCCGAGCGCGGCTTCCGGCTGCTCGAAGGGCGCACCGCCCGGATCCGCAAGGCGGAGAAGGTCAGGCTCGCTCGTTCAATGTCGGTCGGCGAGGCCTTCGCAGTCATCGTCCAGTCCTGCCTGCGCCATTTTCGACTCAACGAGCCGCTCTTTGCGCGGGACATGAATGCGCGGGCGCTCCATCAGTCCCGGGTTGCCCTGCGCCGCCTGCGCTCGGCCCTGTCCCTCTTCAAGCCGGCCTTGATCGACGGCGAGGCCGCCCACCTGCGGGCGGAGCTGCGCCGGTTCGCGGCGTTGCTGGGCGAGGCGAGGAATCTCGACGTCCTGCTCGCGGCCAAGGAACCGGACGGGCGCACCCCCGACAGGGCTACCCTCAACTCGCTTCGGCGAGAGCGAAAGGAAGCCTATGCCCGGGTCCAGGCCGGCCTCGCGGAGCGCAGGCTGCCCGCCGCCATTCTCGATCTGGTCGCCTGGAGCGAGGCCGGCGCCTGGCGAGGCGGCGGCCTCGCCGGCGAGCCGATAGGCGGCTTCGCGGCGGACAGGCTCGAGCGCGGCTGGAAGCGGGTGCGAAAGCAGGCGAAAGCGCTCCGGTCCCTGGAGCCGGAGGCGCGCCACCGGCTCCGGATCGAGATTAAGAAGCTGCGCTACGCGGCCGAATTCTTCGTCGCGCTTGCGCCCAGAAACCGGCGGCGGCAGCAAAAGCGCTTCATCTCGCAGCTGCAGCGCCTGCAGGATCTGCTCGGGCAGCTCAACGACATCGAAACCCGGCGCGAGCTCGCGCCGGAGCTGTTCCAGAACGGAGCGGTCGCCGAGGAAACGGAAATCGCCGCTTTGGTCGACGATTCGGAGCAGGCCTGGGAAGCACTGGCCGAGACGGGGCCCTATTGGCGCTGAGCGCCCCTGATCAGCCGAACCGCCTCTCCGGCGTCGATCTGGCCCGTGACCGCGAGAGTTCGGGCCGTCGCCGCCAGATTGGGCCAGCTGCGAAAGGCATGGCCGGCGATCGCGGCCTCCTCCGCCCCGCAGACGATCAGCCGTCCGATCGTGGCGTCGATCGGCAGGGTTTCGAACGCGGCGGCACATCCCTTTAGGCCGGTGCCGCCGCATAGGGCGCAGCCGCCGGCCTCATAGACGACTGCCCCGGGGTCGAGGCCCAAGGGGGCCGTCACCCCATTGCCCGGCTGGACCGGCACTCGGCACGACCGGCAAAGACGCCGGACAGGGCGCTGGGCCAAAACGAGGCGCAGCGCGAAGGCGATCGAGAAGCCATCGACCCTCATGTCGGTGAGACGGCCGATGGCGGCGATCGAATCCCCCGCTTCGATCGTGGCGAGGACCAGGCCGTGCCGGGCGGCGGCGAGGGCGGCCTCCGCGCTTTCCCGGCTCCCTATCTCACGGGCGGCGAAGGCATCGGGCCGGCGCGAGGCGAGGGCTCGAAGCGTGGCGGCCCTTCCGGAACCGCCCGGACCCGCGATCAGGATCAGTCCGATCTTCTCCTTGAGCGCCGGATAGAGCGCCCGCCCGACCGCCTCCGTCAATCCGGGCAGGTCCGACCCGGTCCCGGCGGCGGCGTCTTCGACGTCCGGGGCAACGTCGGAAGCTTGGGCCTGCGGCTGCATTTTGTCATCCTAGGCCGCGATGATGACAATCATGTGGAACATTTGTGACGGAAAGCCGCATTCCCCCTCCCCCGTTTTTCACGGGAGAGGAGCCCTAGAATTTCAGGCTCATCCCGACGCTGACGGTTCGGCCGACCTTGTAGCTGTTGATGTCGATCCGGTTGTCGCCCGATTGTTGATATTCCTCATAATCCTGGCCGAGCAGGTTGCGCGCCTCGAGCTTGATTTCCGCCTCCTGGCCGAGGAACCGGACCGCCTCGCGGGCGACGAAATCCAGCCGCAAGCCGGGCTTTTCGACGATGTCGGGCTGCCGGGCGGCGCCTTGGATCGGGCCGCGCTCCGTAACCCGCTTGCTTGCATAGGTGAGCAGGAAGGTGGCTTGCGACAGGCGATCCCGATTCTCGATTCCGAACTGGAGGTTGGCGAGATGATCCGACTGGCCGGTCAGGGGCGCGCCGTCCTCGAACAACAGGTCGGCGGCCACCGGCTGGAGGTCGGGGCCGATCACCAGAGTGTCGTCGGACCTGATTTTCGACTTCGCGTAGGTGTAGTTGCCGATGAAGAGGAGCCGCTTGTTGCCGAAGCCCTGGCCGAGCCCCGACAGAGGCAAATAGGTCTGAATCTCGGCCTCGACTCCGTAGAGCGTCGCCCGGGGCGCATTGGCGAAGCCGGTTCGAAGCTGGCCGCCGCCGGCGAAAAAGGCGGCGGATTCGATCGGATTGTCGATCTTCTTGTAGAAGCCGGCGAGGCTGAACCGCTCGCCGCGGCGGAAATAATATTCGTATCGGGCCTCGGCGTTGGTCAGCCGGCTGTCGGTGAGGAACGGATTGCCGGTGAATTCCCGGTCCGATTCGAAATCCTGATAGATCTGGGGCGCCAGCTCGCGGAACTGGGGGCGGGCGATGGTCTTCGAGGCGTGCAGTCGAAGCTGCATGTTGTCGGCGAAGTTCCAGGTCAGGGTCGCCGCCGGTAGCCAGTAATCGTTGGCGATCCGGGTCGTGGAGCCGATTGCGGCGCCGGTCAGGACCGTTTCGATCGCATCCTCGAAGCGGATTCCGAACTGCGCCCTCAGCGCCGGCCCGGGGAGCTCGATCTCGGCCTGGGCGTAGCCGGCGTGGATTCGCAGCCCCGCTTCGTAAGCCGCCGCGCCTTCCGCGCCCGAAATGTCGCGAAGCTGGAGGTTGAAATTGTAGACGTTGAAATCGGAGAGCAGATAATCGGGCCTCTGCTGGGCGATTTCGATCGGAAGAGCGCCTTCCGGGCGGAAATACTGGAACTGGAAGCGCGACGAATCGCGCCGGCTTTCGGTGTAGGCATATCCCCCCGAGAGGGTAGTCGGAATCGCGCCGTTCAGCCGGTAGGCGAAGTCGATCCCGCCCGCATAAACGTCCTCGCTGAGGTCGTTGAAGGCGATGGTCGCCGACTGGCCGCCGGAGGCCAGGTTGTTTACATAATCGTCGACGTCGCTGAGGGTCTTCGTCGCCGGATCGCCGTCGCCCAGCCAGACGTAGCTGATGTCGCGCTCGTAGGGGGATTCGCGCTGCGAATTGGCATAGGTGCCGCGCAGGTCGACGCTGAGATCGCCGAACTTGAACTCCCCGACGAACTGGGTGTCGAGTAGCTGCCGCTCGAACCAGTAGCTGTTCTGCTCGATGATCGAGGGCGGAAGGTTCGGGTCCTGATCCTGAACGCTTCGGTTGAAGCCGGCGGCGAGGCGGCCCTGCTTCAAGGTGTCGCGGATGAAAAGGTTGGTCCAGCGCAGCTTGTGCCTGCCGATCTCGGCGCCGAGCCCGAGCATGGCGTTGACCAGGATCCGGTTGTCGGTGCTGACCCGCCGGAAGCTCGACTGGGGGATGCCGGCAAGATCCGGATCGTTCGATATCTGCTGGATCGAGTCTCGGGTGCGCCAGCTATTGCTGTAGCCCGCGGCGCCGAGGAGTCCGATCCGCGCTCCGAGCAGGTCGAAGGCGGTGCCCGCGCTGATATTGCCGCCCAGATTGGGCGCGATGTTGTTGACCCGCTGAAGCAGGGTGGTCGGGGCGTTGACCAGGGCGGCGGCGAAATCCCGGCGCTGGGCGGCGGATGTGTCGCCGTTGAAGGCGCCGCCGGCGACTGCCGCCCGAAGGCCGGCCGGCAGGTCGCGGGTTCCGTCGTCGAAGCCGAGCGGATCGAGATCGCTTCCGTAATAGGAATAGCCGAAATGGCCGGTCGTCTCGCCGTCGAGTTCGGCCGAGGCTCCGATCTTGACGAAGGTCTCGTTCGGGATCGAAATGGTGGTGAGGTTGATGACGCCGCCGCCGAACTCCCCGGGATAATTGACCGAATAGCTTTTCTGCACGACCGAGCTCGCGATCAGAGCGGTCGGGAAGATGTCGAGCGGAACCACGCGCCGAAGCGGCTCCGGGCTCGGCAAGGGCGAGCCGTTCAGTAGAGCCAGCGAATAGCGGTCGCCGAGGCCGCGGACGAAGACGAAGCCGCTGCCGACGACGGAGAGCCCGGTCACGCGCTGAAGCGCCCCGGCAATGTCGCCGTCGCCGGTTCGGGCGATGTCCTCGCTGGACAGGATCGAAACGACTTCCGCCGTGTTGCGGAGGGCATTGGGGATGTTGCGGCCGGTGACGACGATATCCTCGTCCCGGTCAGGCTGTGCGCCCGGCGCCGAGACCTCGACCTCGATTTCGCCATCGCCGTCGGGCGAGGACGCCGCCTCCTCCGCCACCACGGCGGAGTCCATCTCCGGCACCGGCGCCGGAGCGTCCTGGGCCGAAGCGGCGGTCGGAAGGAAAGCCGTGGAGAGCAGCAGCAGGCTCGCCAGGCGGAGTGGCTTCGACATCGTCAATTTACCCCCGGTGCGGTCAGAAACGGGGGCGGCGGCGAAACGCCGCCCCAAAGCGATCGGCTTGGATCAGGAGGTGGGGATGGCCGTGCAACTGCCGCTTGCGTTGCCGAAGCTTACATAGCCCGAATTGCAGGTCCAGCCGGCGAACCAGGTATCGGAAGCGTTTCGGACCGCCCCGATGTAGCTGACGGCCTCGAGCCGGTTCGGCGCCGCCGCGTTGGCGGTCGCGAACTGATCGGCGTTGAACGGCGTCGGATCGGTCGCCGGCACTCCGCTCTCGTTCGGCCCGTTGATGAAGACGCTCGTCAGGCTGGGCGTGAAGGCCGAAACGTTGTTGTTGGAACCCGAGCCGAAGATCGCCTGGATTTCCGCCACCGTGACGTTGCCGTCGTCGCGGAAGGCGGTCGGGCATGCCAGCACCACCGATCGGAAGACGGGAGGCCCGCTATCCTGAAGCGCCGCGTTAAGGGCGCGGATCGTCGAGCCGCCGGTTCCGTCGATGTCGAGGCAGGCCTGCGTGCCGACGACGACGCTGTTGAGGATGGCGTAGTCGGTGCCGCCGCGCAGCAACAGGGTGTTGCCGCCCTGCGCCGTTCCGCGCTGGACGAAGGTCGCGTTGGAAAGCCGCGTATATTGGCGCGGAAGCGCATCTTCGTTGCCGTTCGAATCCGCTTCGATCATCGAATCGCCGTTCTGGCCGTCGCGCTGGACTCCGATCACGAACTGGATCGTGCCGCGATAGCCGAGATCGGTGTCGAGGGCATCGTCGTCGGCGCCTGTGATGACGAGATGCTTCGCGTTCACCCGCCCGCCGAAAATCTCGATTCCGTCGTCTGAGCTGTTGTGGACCTGGATGTGATCGATCGTGGTGTTGCTTCCCACTCCGCCCATGGTGAGGCCCTGGAGCTCGTTGCCCGGAGCGATCGCGAAACCGGAATAGCGGATCTGGACGTAGCGCATCGTCCCCGAATTATCGGTCGCGACATTGCCCCCGTAGAAGGAACCGGTCGTGCCCTCGATTACCTGTTGGCAGGCGGCGGAGCCGCCCGGAACGGCGGTGTTGCAATCGCTGATCGGAGCCCGGCCGAGCAGGATGATCCCACCCCACAGGCCCTGGGTCGAATCGGTCGCCGTGCCTTCGACATTGGCCCGGGCGGTGAAGATGATCGGCTGGGCCGCATTGCCGTTGGCGTTGATCCGCGAACCCCGGTTGACCACCAGATAGTCGTTGCCGGACGAGCCGAAGACGGTGACTCCCGCCTGGATGGTCAGGGTCACTGCGTCACCGCCCGCCAGAGAGCCGTCGCCGCCGACGTCGGTGCCGACATTGACCGGCCCGGCGAGCGAATAGATCACGCCGGGAAGCTTCTGGAGGGTGTAGTCGTCGCTGATCCGACCGGAAATCTCGCAGTTGCGGAAGGCGGTCGCGATGACTCCGCGGTCGACCGTGCCCTGCGGGCAGCCGGCGGCCGGAGTGCCGTTGCCGGCGCTGGGCGGGGGCGGCGGGGGCGGCGGTGCGGGCGTGCCCGGCGCCGGGACGACGATCACCCCCTCGCCCGGGGAGGCGACTCCGCCGGGGCCGCAGGCGGCGAGCGGGATCAGGGTCGAGAGCAGTAAAATATGGCGAAGACGAAGCATCGATAACCCCCTTTAAGGTTGCCAGGCAGCCCGCCTCCGGTGCGAGTCTGTTCCTGGGGTGGACCTAGGGCGATTCTGTGATGGTCGTGTGACAATGACGGGTGGAATTGTCGGCTCTTATAGAAAGTTTCTGTGTCATGACTTGTAACAATCGAGACATAAAACTGTCACATCTGATATTTTACACCTAGAAACTGATCCGTATCTTCTTCCCGTCCCGCAGGAAGATGAGTTCCGTCTTCGAGGCGTTGCGCATCTCCCAGGCGAGATCGCTCATCCGCTCCTCGTCGAAGCGGCTGCCGTTTACGCTGAGGATGACGTCGCCGGCGCGCAGTCCGGCCTTGTTCAGCCGGGGAAGGCTTTCGCCGCCCTTTATCGCGTAGCCGCCGATCCGGCCGTTCGAAACGACCGGCTGGAGGGTGTTGCGAAGCACGGCGGCTTCGATCCCGCGATCCTTTTCCGAGTCGGATCTCGAAGGCGCGCTACGAGCCGGAGGCGCTCCGAAGCTCCTGAGTTCCAGGCGCGCCGGCCGGCCGGCCGTGACCAGAACGGCATAATCCTCCCCGACCTCGGTGAGCTTCAGGTTCGGCTGGAAATCCTTGCCCACCCGGACCAGGCGCTGTCCTCCCGAGCCGGAGCCGATGATCGCCGCCCGCTCCGTCGAGCCGCCGCCGCTGACCCCGTAGAGGATGAGGTCGAGGACGGAGCCCGGGATCGGCGCCGGCACCGCCTCGGGCACAGCGGCGGCAGGCACGAGCGGGGGCGGCGGCGCTGGCGGCCGGGGCTGCGGAAAAGTCGCCGCGGGCGATGCTGAGAGCCAGGCAAAGGCGCCCCCCAGAGCGGCGAGGAAGGCCGTCAGCCGGCCGGCGACCGCCGCCCCCTTCATCTCAACGGTCACTGTCGAGCGCATATCCCGCGGCCCGCACCGTCCGGATCAGGTCGCGCCCGCCGCTCGCGTTGATCGCCTTGCGCAGGCGCCGGACATAGACGTCGACGGTTCTTGCCTCGATCTCGCTGTCGCGTCCCCAGACGGCATCCAGCAAGCGCTCGCGCGAGAAGACCAGGCCCTGATTTTCGAGCAGATGGCGAAGCAGCTTGAACTCCGTCGGACCGAGCGCGATGGGCCGGCCGTCCCGCCGCACCTTGTGGGCGGCCATGTCGAGCTCGAGATCGCCGAAGCTGAGAACCATTCCCGCGAGCGCCGGCCTGACCCGCCTGAGCACCGCCTTGACCCGGGCGATCAGTTCGGGGGGGCTGAAAGGCTTGGTGACATAATCGTCGGCGCCGGTCTCCAGACCGCGCACACGATCCGATTCCTCGCCCCGGGCGGTCAGCATTATCACGGGGATTCCGGCTGTCTCGGGGTCTCGGCGCAGGCGCCGGCAGACTTCGATCCCCGACAGCTCCTCGAGCATCCAGTCCAGAACGATCAGGTCGGGCCCGCGTTCGACCGCCAGAAGCAGCGCCTCCTCTCCGCTCGGCGTATGGATGACCTCGAAGCCCTGCTTCTCGAACGTCCAGCGGAGAAGCTCGACCATCGCCGGATCGTCTTCGGCCAGGAGCAGTCGAATTTCAGCCATTCGAGGCTAGTGCGCCACTTTCGTGACAGGCGTGTGAATGGGGCGGGCCACGCCCGATGATGATGATGAGCACTATATCTACGCTGTAGCGCTTCGATAGCTGAAGGCGCGGGGGCGGGCGAAGCATTGGCTTCCACCCCGACACTTCCTTGGGGCTGCCCCCAAAAGCGGCGGTCCTCAGGCTCATCTTTGGTCAGCCCAGCAAGGGGATCAGGATTTTGCCGCGCGTTTTTCCGCTAGGCCCGGAGCACCTTGATATCCTTGAGATGCCGGAGGGCGTCGGAGTCCAGCCCGTTCTTGAAGACGAAGCGCTTACCCTTCACGTCACCGAAGAACTTCTTGTAGCGATCGATCGTGGTCTCGGCATCTCTGCCACCAGTGATGACGGTGATATTTGGCCGATCACCCTCCGTCGGTTGGACCCGCTTCAGTAGATGCTTAAACTCGAAATCGGCCGCCGAATAATGAGGGCCAAGATGATGGCCGGTATTGGCCGACAGATTGACGAGCGTGAAGATATCCTCGAGATCAGGCCACTCGTCCGCCGTGCGGGATGCGCCCTCGCCAAAAACCCGGTCAGCAAAGCCCTTGATGAACGCGATCTGCCGAGCGCTGGGGCCATCGGCGACCACTCGCCCCAAGCTCAACAGCTCCTTGGTGAAACTGCCGGCGAGCGGAAGTCCGGCATTGAAGGAGAAGCCGGCTCCGACGATCACAAGATTTCCCGGATCAAATTCTTTTGCCAAGTCGCACCCTCCTCGGCGTATCGTATCACCAATCATGAAACGAAAAAGGCTTAGCCGAGGATAGAATCCTCCCCACCACGTCAATCAAACCGCATCGTCCCCCCACCTCCCGTCCGAAATCGCCACCCATGCCGAACCGGATGATCGATTGGCGCTATATTCCCGCGGCGGAGGGTCGGGAGGATTATGAACCCGATGTCGCGCTCTGGCTCGATGTCGCGAAGGTCGATGCGGCATGGCGGCGTACCGACCAATACATTGTGCCGGGCGGAGCCAACGGTCAGGACCGGCGCTATGCCAAAGCCGGGGAATGGTTCGCCAAATTCCCTTACAGCAACATGCTGGTCATCGACCTCAAGTCCAATGGCCGGGTCACCTTCACAGACGGACGGCACCGTTTTTCTTGGCTGCGCGATCACGGCGCGAAGGCGATTAAGTTTCAGGTGTCGACGGCCGATGCCGACGAACTCATGGCGCTGCTCGGCACGGATGTCATTGAAACGGTCGCGAAGATCCCAGAGTGAGTTGCCGGGAGGTCAGTTGAACTCTGTCATCTCCAGAATAGCGCACCAGATGCGGCGCGATGCCATAGGCTCCGAGGCGCTCCCGCCGTTCGGCCAGATCGTTGTAGACGCTGACCGTCCAGCGCGTCGCAGTGCGATCGACCCGCTCCATGATCTCCGAGAAATAGGGTTCATCGACGTCAGCGAGCCCATGCCCCAAAATGAAGATGTCGCGCACATTGGACAGGCCCTCAAAGAACGCCTTGTGCGTCGCGATCAGTTCCACTGTTGGTTGAACGTCTCGGCGAAATAGTCGTCGAGATAGTCCATGCCGTCGCGGATGCGCCAGTCGTCGTCCGGCTCCACGGGTTTGAAATTGAGGTTGTCCTCGGGACGACGCTCCCACCCATGACCCAGGACCAAGGTCTCCATCGGGTCGCCGCCATAGCCATGGATATGCAGGATCTGGTTACGTGGAATGCCGTAGATGCGCTCTAGCGTCGGCGTGTAGTTGAAGTTCAGGAACAGGGCACTCTGGTCGAGCATTATCGGTCGGGCGATTTCGCTGCGCGCGGGAATGCGCAGGCCTCTGATCCACTCGGCGAAGCGCCCGCACAGGTCGGCTGAAAGCCCGGTCGCGATCTGCTCGCATTCATACTGAAAATCGCCGTGCCGCTCGTCGGAATGGAACCGCATCGCGTAGTCGACGGCCTGATCGGCGTCGAACTCGGCAAGCCGCTGTTCGAAGTCGGCCCAGAAGTCCTTTTCGACAGAGAAATGCTCCTCGACCAATCGGAATATGCGGTGACCGGCCTGCGCAAGCCAGTCGGCGAAATGCCGATAGGTCGACCGGATTCGGTGATGGAGATCAAAGCCGTTGCCGACGACGTAAAGACGGTCACTCGCCATCGTTCAGGCTTCGGCGGCAGTAAGCCAAGCAAGTGCGCCGGACGTTGATTCCCATCCATCGCGCGCATCGCACGCGTAAAGCGCAGCCTCATCGGGCGAGCCGAACCCATAAGATCCCTCGGGCAGATAGAGCGCCAACAGACGCCCTTGTAGCGCCGCCACGACATGTGGGTTGGTTTTGATCGCCTGTGCGAGCAGTGCATCGGCGTCGGCCGATCCATCACGAAAGGCATGAAGCGCCAGCCAGTAGCGGACCTCAGTGCGCCCTTCGTCGCGACACCGCCGGGTGACGCGTCGTGCCGCCGGCCAGCTTCCGGCCGTAGCCTCCCAGGCCATCAGGAGGAGCCGCGTGCCGGCACGATCATCGGGATCGAGGCGGAACGCGCGGCGCGCATGCTTGAGCGCCTCGGCCCGCGAGTGGGCACGGCCATCGGCCCAGAGCAACCGGGCGAGATTGCCGATGGCCCGGACATGGGCGTGACGGTCATAAGGGCATTCCGTCGTGTCGCCGACATCGTTCGACCTGCCGGTTCTGTTGCCGATGAACACTGCCTCATGCAGCAGCGCAATCGCTTCAGCGGCCACGCCGCGCGTCTGGGCGAGCACGACATAAGCATCGATCGCGTCGGGCTGTGCTTCGATCGCCTGCCGGGCGAAATCGGCGGCGTGGGCAAGGTCGCCCATGCCGACTTGCTCCCAGGCATCGTCGATCGTCCCTTGCAAGCTGATCATGACGCCCACCGATTAGGCATCGGCGGTTTTTGCAGAAGCCAACCGATGCGGCGAGAGCCGCTTCGTGGACCGGAAAGCAATGAACGAGAAGATATTCGGTATCGTGTGGCTTGTCGCGACGGTCAGCATCGACACATTCCTACCATAGTCCATGCCAAGGTCTATCGAGGGGTCGCGATCATTCCAAGAACGTGCGGGGCAAGGCCAACCGCCCGTCTGCTATGCCGGCGTAGCCGCCGCTGCGTATCACCAGTATAAAACGGCGGTGCACGGCGGCGAGTGGCGGGCCACGCCCGATGAAGATGAGCACTACATCTACGCTGTAGCACTACGATAATGCATGATCTCCCAAAGCCGCTTCGAACACTTCTAGCCCCGATGGTCGGGGCGGAGACTCGTCTCCGTCAATGCGCGCTAGCAGATAGGTGACGGCCTCGACCATCTCGACTGCACTGTAGGGCTTGGGCATCGAGCCTATGGCGACTGTCTGGGCGGAGCGTGCCCGGCTGACCTGCCCGCTAATCAGCACGACCGGAATGGAGAGAGCTTTCAGATGCTTCGCCAGTTCGATCCCGTCATCTCTGCCGCGCAGCTGGATGTTCACCAGCGCCAGGTCAGGCGTGCTTTCCTGTGCTACGGCGACCGCCTGTTCGTGCCGGTCCGTTAGATCAAGGACATGATAGCTGGCGGCCTCAAGCTCATCGCGCAGCGCCATTGCGACAAGGACTTCATCCTCGACGATCATGAGCGTTTTCCCGCGATCAGCGGCGTGCAACATGTTCATTGGCATTTGACCTTCCAGGTTCATCGTGCGTGGGTTCTGACCGAGGCCCTTCGGACAGTGTCGCGGAGGAATTGCGATCCTCGTTCTCTCCCACCAGCGCGACCCGGACATGCTCGACGCGAACAACGGTGCCTGGCACGGCGGGCGCCGTTTCAACCGTCGCCTGGAGCTGTTTCGCCAATGCTTGAACGATGCCGGTACCGAGTCCGGTGCGGGACATGACCGGATCATCCGGCAAGCCAATTCCATCGTCCCTGACCGACAGCGTCCAATTGGGGCCGTGAGAATTGTAGCCGATCTCGATCCTTCCCGCGCCACCGTTTGGAAAGGCATGCTTCAGCGCGTTGATAACCAGTTCGGTGACGATCAGGCCCAGGCTGACGGACACTCTCGATGTGACAAGGCCGCCGCCTGTCACGACCAATGTTACGGCTTTTTCTTCGCCAATCAGCGATGCCGCAATGTTGTTGCAGAGATTTGTGAAATAGGCGCGCAGTTCGACGCCCTCGTCACCGGTTTGGGATTCAGAGAGCTGTCGTTCAAGCTGGGCGACCGCCATCACGCGATGATGGGCATCCCTAAGATAGTCGCGCGTTTCAGGTGAAGTCGTTCGCCGCGCGTTTTGGAGCAGCACGGCTGATACGATCTGAAGGCTGTTGGCGACGCGATGACGAACCTCGCGAAGGAGGACGCCGAGCTGATCGATTATTTCGTTCTTGGCTCGCTCACTTGCGCGCGCATCGGTTACATCAGCGACCGCCACCAGTAGCCATGGCTGACCGAGATCCTGATAAACAAGCCGCCGTGCGTTGATGATCAGGCAGCGGGTCTCGCAATCGGGGCGCTTGAGTTCCATTTCGAATGCGACAATCTGCGCAGTGCCACCGGCGATCGCGGTCAACAGGGCACGCAGTTGGGTGACGTCCCATTCTCCGGTGCCCAGCTCGAACACGTGATGGCCCGAGGCCGTGGCAACATCGACCCCGAATGTCTCGCAAAACGACAGGCTCGCCCCGGCGACGCGAAGCTCTCCATCGAGCAGCAGCAGGGGGGTTGGCGATGACATGATCACCGCCATTGCCAGGCTTAGCGCCGGGTCTTCAGTATCATTCGGAGGCCGGGTAGCCATTGCGTACCCTTCAAAAAACCGGTGACTCGCGGAGCGAAAGCCTTGGCCGGTAGGAGCGGCAGAACCGCTGATTTCAACCAATCGCCGAAACCGTAAACGGCGTATACCACATCGCGTCGGGTGCCGCCCCTTATTCTACAGCCTGAAGATTTGTTTGCGCTCTACGTCGTAGAGGGCGAGGAAACATTGTTGATGAGCGTCGATATGGCCGTAACGATCTGCGCGGACGCGAACGGCTTCTGCACCATGACGCTGTTAGGGACCCCTCGCGAGTTGTGGTCACCAGCTCTGTTTCCTGACATATAGACGACCGGAATGTCAGGATACAGTTCCCGCGCACGCTGCGCGACATCCCAACCCTCCGGCCCATTACCAAGCTGGATATCAGTTACCAGGCCAGCAAAGTGGTGTTCGGCATCGTTAAGGGCCGCGATTGCGTCGGTGCCATTCGTGAGAATGCTGACGGCGTAGCCACCCTCGTTCAAGGCATCCTGGACCTCCAGTGCGATCATAGCTTCGTCTTCAACGAGCAGAATTAGTACGGCTTTTTCCAAGTAGGGCTCTCCTTTTTGAGGCAACGCAGCTTTGTGATTAAAGTTTCACCCAGCCGAATAAGGCTCGAATGGCGCGTTATCCCTCAACCTCCGCATCCGGTTGCCCGGCCATCAGCGCGTTGATCCAGGCGAGGCAAAGGTCGCGGCTGCGAAAGCTACCCCATTTTGCGGTCTCTTCGCGTTCGACGATCGGGAAGGTCGAATAGATATAGCGGATGTCGTCGCGGCTTTTTGCCGGGTCGGCGGGATCGAAAACGCCGTAAAGGATGAAGTAGAGCGCATCGAGCTTGGCGCGCAACCGCAGCCGCCGGTCCTCGTCCCAGACGAACGGGGGCAGCACGTCGTCGCTTGCATCGACATGGCCCATATCGCGGGCGAAAGGGGCGAGGTCGTTTGCAGTGTATGTCAGCTCCAGCACGCCCTCTCGGACGATATCGGCGGCGGTTCTGCGGCCGAAAGTTCGGGCATAGGCGGGAGGTGGGATGATCGGGAGTTGTTCGACCAGATACCAGGCAAGGTGATTCCCGTGGACCTTCTGGCGCGCGAGATAATCGAGCACCACGCTGTTGAGGTTGGCGATCACCAGCGGCGCGGCCTCGGCATAGCTGCTGGCGCTCCCGCCCTTGGCCGGAAACAGCACAGGCAGCGTGTGCCCAGCGCCGAAGCGCGGCATGATCGCCGTTATGGTCGTCCGGGCATTAGTAACGGACGTGACGTCCTTAAGCGACAGGCACCAGTCGGTCGGCGCGTCCCACCCGGTATCGCTGGACTTCACCCAATAGCGCGGCGTCGGCTGGCGGGCGGGGTCGCGGTGGTCGTCGTCGGTCAGGTCCGCGCCTTGGCCCGATCGGAACACGTTGGCTTCGGCCAGCACGATATCCGAGGCGCGATGATCGAACGCCTGCACCATCTTGCCTTCGTAGAGGGGCACCCATTCCCCATTGCTTGACTCGAACCGATTGCCGCCGACCGGCCAGGCGCTTTCATCGCCTTCCAGTTCGGTGCGTGTGCGAAACTTCCCACTGTCGTTGGCCATGTCGAGCATTCGGACATAGCGCAGCGGCCAGAGCGGCTGACCGTCGCCAGCAGATCGATCCGCCCAGACCGGCAGGCGTGCGTAGATGCCCGAGGTGATTTCCTTGTCCCGGCGCGACCGGAAGATCGGGGCCGTGCCGCTGTTCGGATTAATCCGAGCGATTTCATCAGCCGTGATGGGAAAGACGCGATCAGGGTCAGCGATTTCGGCGAGATCGCGGATGAAGAAGCCGTAGGATGCCCCGTCAAAATGCCGGTCGGTCCCGCCCGCGATATAGGCGCAAAATTTGAAGCGGTAGTAGACGTCGGGGAAGAACAGGGTGCCGTCATAGCGCTTGTTGAAGAAGTCGATGACCCGATGGACCTGCTTGTCGCCCGTGACCTTGCGGAAGAATGCAGCCGAGCTGTGATCGGATGCAATGCCCGAGGGGATCAGCAGGCCGACCATGCCGCCGGGTTTGACCAGCGCGTGGCTGCGTTCGACGAATAGCGAATTGAGATTGGTGTCGCCACCTGACAGCAGCGGATAATGCCCAGACTTGCGAGCCATACGGGCCGTGTCGATCGCGCGTTGTTCGGCGTGGCTGAAATCATCCCATAGTGGATCGCTGTCGGTCTTGAGCTTGGCGATCATCCGCCCGCGATCCGAAGCCCGTTGCGCCAGCGCAATTTCGGGCCGCCGCGCGGCGAACCATTCGATTTGTTGAAGCTTGATCCGGTCCCATGGCGGATTGCCGACGACGGCATCGAACCCGCCTTCACGGCCCTTGCTTGCCCAATTGTCCCACACGCCGGGAAAGGCAATCTGCCAGTTGAGGAAGCGTTCCTCACCAATCAGCGCGCGGGCGCGCTGCCAGATCGCGGTGAACGCCTCGACCTCCTCCGGCTTCGCCATGCCGCCATCCGGCGCTTTCCGGCCACGCGCGATGGGGATGGGATCGCCGAAACGGCCATCGAGCCACAGCCTGGCCAGCGCCTTGTCCTTGGCCTTCAAATCGAGCCAGTCGAGTGCGTGGAGGAAGCTGACGAACCCATCGAGTTCGCCGGTCATCAGTTCCACGTCTTCATACATCGCCGCCGAGCGATGCGCCTCCGCGATCTCGACATCGGTAAGCGCCTCGATCGTCTTCATCGCTTCCGCCGACCGCTGCGCGTTGCGGAGCGCCGCGTGGTAGAAAAGCTCGCCACCCATCGCGGTGGCCTTATCGATGGCGTCGCGCACCCACAGGCCGAACAGGCTGTCGCCGGCGTGCAGGTGATGGTCGATGAACGACAGCGGCGCGCCGACCGTGAAAGTGTGAAGCCATAGCGCGACCTTGGCGAGTTCGACCGCCATCGGGTTCTTGTCCACGCCGTAGACGCAGCGTTTGAGGACCATGCGGCGAACGATATGCCGGTCGTCGAGCTGTTCTTCGTCAATCGACCAGTTCGCCGCCTTGGCGTTCTTCAGAATGGTGGCGCGGATATCCTCGATTTTGTCGGCCAGCGGCGAGGTGTAGCGCAGATCGACGCCCAGCACGGCGGCTTCCGCCATCGCATCCAGCACATGATCGGCGAGCGTATCGACCAGGCTGACGAGGAAATGCCCCGACCCCATCGCCGGGTCGCAGACGCGCAGCGCCATGATCGCGTTGGCCGGATCGGCATCGCGCAGTTCGCGCCGCCGATAATCTTCGGCATCCTTGGGATTGAGCTTGCCAAGTGCGGCGCGGAAGGCATCGAGGCGTTCCGTGATAAGCGGTTCGAGCGTCTCGTCGAGGATCAGCCCGACCAACTCGTCGGGCGTGTAATAGCTGCCGCTGTTCTTGCGGGCGAAGAGGTTTGGACGCACCGTGAGCGCGCCCGCGTCGTCGCGCACAATCTCGAATTCGAGCAGCCGTTCGTAAATCGATCCGAGCTGCTGGACGGAGAGATCGCGGTAGTTGATGTAGCGCCGTTCACCCGATGAGCGCTCGTAGGACAGGGCATCGAGGGCGGGAGCCATGACACTATCGGGCACGCGGGTGGTGTTGAGCAGGGGCGTCCCGCTCGTGGCGAACAAGCCACCATTATAGGGTGGAATGCCGACCGAGCTGTCGCCTTTGTCGATCATCCGCGAAAGGTCGGAAACGTGCGACCAGATGCGCGCGGCGGACGTGGAGAACGCGTCGCCGCTGGTCACGCGCCTGCCGACATCTAGCCGAAGCGGGCGCAGCGCATAGTCATCATAACGCGGATCGCTGACCGGCAGTAGGTCGCGGTCTTCGGCATAGAGCAGGAACAGCAAGCGGTAGAGCAGCACCAGCGCGGCGTTCCGAACGTCGGTCAACGGCGCATCCGGCGCTGCGCTGGCAATGGCCGTAGCGAGGCTGGGGAACACAGATTCAAACACCAGCTTTGACAGGCTGGCGGCAACCCGCTCTTCATAGAATGCGGCTTCTGCACGCGCGCGATCGTGAAACGAGCGTTGGTCTGCGCCGTCGCGCAAGAACGCTTCGCGCCCGAACATGACGGCAAAAACACGCAGCCAGTGATCGCGCGTTACGTCGTCAGCGAACAGATCGCCGCCACCCTCCAAGGCCAGAACCCGGCCCAGATCGATTTCCAGAAACTCCTCAGAAATCGACCGCGCACCCGCCCAATAGAGCCGCCAGCGCGTGCCGTTGGTGAGGATACCCCAGCGCAGCGCGCCACCCGTCGTATCGTCGATGCGGCGCAGATAACGCAGCATCTGGGTGGACGGCGCGGTAGTTTCATCGCGGCCAGATGCACGGTCCAGCGGACGCGCCCAGCGTTTGCTTTCGACGACCGCGAGACCGTGAGCGTAACGCCGCCATTGGTCACCTTGAGCATTGGCCGATGCTTTCGCACCAGCGTCAGCGAACAGCAGGCCATCGGGCACGTCATCGCGTCCGGTGACAGTCAGGTTTTGTTGACGGAGCGATTCCTTCCATCCGAGTGACGCCAGCACCGGCCAGATGAAATCGTCCTCGGTTTGGCTTTCGTTCGTGCGGTGATTCTGCGGAAAGGCTGCGGCGATTTGGTCAAGTCGCGTGCGCAGTCTAGCCACATCGACGGTGCGATAGGCGGCGGTGGCCTTGATCGCATCGGCGAGATAATCGGTGGTGAATAGGGCACCGGAAATGAACAACCCAGAATCAGACAAATAGCGCTCCCTGTATGTTCCCAGCAGTAGCGGGACGCACCCATTCTGGCAAAGCCAAGTGCGATTTGATGCATATGTTTTGCACCCGTTTCGCGCCGAGCGTGCGGTGGCCGTGCCAACGAGGCGGCAAATCAGTGCGTACAGATTTTGCTAAATCGTAGCATGGCGTAGTAGTGGATTTGACAGTTTTGCTCAGTTGAAGACGCCGGGTGAGGATGGAGAAGATGACGGCAAGATAAAGCGAGATTCCTCGCTGCCGGAACTTCGTTCCTAAGTATCTGTCTGCACATTGTTTTTTGGAGCCCCGTCAGCCCGATTGCAAGGTGCGCCGGTGGCACCCTTGCCATTTCATCCAGTGTTTTCAATGGCGAACTGGGTGCCACTCGCGAGGTGCAGTGATTGTCATTCCGCCGTTCGCCGCCGGCTGCAAGTATTTACGCGCCACGCCAACACACTACGTTTTGCTCGCTTGCATTGCCGATACCGACGCTCATCGTCGGGTAATGTCGAACGACGAAGACAGCTTCCGCATTCGCCCCGGCAAGGTCCGCGACCGTGGCGCAGGCGCTGCCCGGACGGCGCGCCCGCGCCCCGTGCGAGCGCGGCCAAAGACCTTCATCGGCGAGGTGCATCAGGCTATCCGCCGAGCTGGCGGCAACCCCAATCGTCCGGCCGGCACCGGGAAGGGAAGCGGGCGATGCAATGCGCGGGGCCGGGGCGCTCAGACCGCGGCCGAGTTGAAGGGCCGGAACGGGTGGAGCCGTGAGGCGGGCGGGGTCCGCACCCGGTCGCGGCGGGTGGCGGTGAAGGCCCGCATCGTGAAGCTCAATCCGCAGCGTGGGGCGGCGCGCGGGCGGCAGTTCGTCCGCGCCAAGGCGGTGGACGCGCATCTTCGCTATCTGGAGCGCGATGGCGTGACCCGCGACGGCGAGAAGGGCCAAGTCTATTCCGCCGGCCAGGACATCGCTGATGGTCCGGCCTTCCTCGACCGGTGCCGCGAGGATCGGCATCAGTTCCGTTTCATCGTGTCGGCAGAGGAAGGCGTCGAGCTGTCCGACCTGCGGCAGACGACCCGCGACCTGATGGCGCAGATGGAATCCGACCTGGGAACAAAGCTCGACTGGATCGCGGTCGATCACCATAACACCGGCCACCCGCACACCCACATCCTCCTTCGTGGCGTCACCGATGACGGCAAGCGTCTCGACATTGCGGGCGACTATATCGCCCACGGCATCCGCGAGCGGGCGAGCGAGATTGTTACGCTGGAGCTGGGCCGCCAGACCGAGCAGGAAGTCAGCCGCCAGCTTGAGCGCGAGGTGGACGCCGAGCGCTTCACCCGGCTCGACCGGATGCTGATCGCCGAGCAGCAGGCCAGCAACGAGTTCGCCGACCTTCGCCCCGACAAGGACATGGCCGAGACCATGCGGCAGAACCGGGCGCTGCTGATTAACCGTGCCCGCAAGCTGGAGCGCATGGGGCTGGCCACCGAGCGCACGCCGGGCATCTGGACGATATTGGCCCGGGCCGAACCAATGCTCCGCGAGCTGGGCACACGCGGCGACATCATCAAGACCATGCATCAGGCGCTGGAGCGCGAAGGCATCGCGGAGCAGCGGGGATATGCGGGCTATACGGTGCATCGTGCTACCCCGACCGAACGCATCGTCGGCCGCGTCGTCGCCAAGGGGCTGGGCAGCGACGAGTTGGGCCAGCAGATCGGCCTGACCATCGACGGCGTGGAGGGGCGCGTCCACCACCTGGAGGTTCCGGCAAGCAAGGCGGAAGACATCCGGCGCGGCAGCATCATCGCGGTGGAGCCGCCGCCGAGCGTCCCACGCGCCGCCGATCGCAATATTCTCGCAGCCACCGATGCAGGTGGTGCCCGCATCCGAGAACATGGCGACCATCGCCACCAGCATCAGCACCGAACCGAGGAAGGTGTAGAGGAAGAACTTGAAGCTGGCGTAGATCCGCTCCTTGCCGCCCCAGATGCCAATGATCAGGAACATCGGGATCAGCCCGGCCTCGAAGAACAGGTAGAAGAGCACGAGGTCCAGTGCCATGAACACACCCAGCATGAGCGTCTCGAGCACGAGGAAGGCGATCATGTATTCCTTGATCCGGTGCTCCACGTTCCAGCTCGCCGCGATGACCAGCGGCATCATGAAGGTGGTGAGCATCACGAAAAGGATCGAAATGCCGTCGACGCCCAAGCGGTATCTCAGGCCGAGCAGCCACTCCGCCTCATCCACGAACTGGAATCCGGTATCGTTGGGATCGAA
>JBBSIZ010000024.1:0-50959 GCA_038257735.1 Sphingomonadales bacterium
ACCTTCATCGAACACCACAACGCACAGCCAAAGCCCTTCCGATGGACCAAGTCCGCCGACGACATCCTCGCCTCAATCGAACGCTTCTGCCTCTACAACACGCCAGGATAGCCAGAGTGAGCCAGCGAACTTCTGAACCGGGACACTAGTCGAGCTTCCCACCGAGACGTAACCCATCTGCAACGCGCCTCCGCCAACGTCGGTGAGAGTCAGCGGATAATCGCCCTCCGCATCCGTGTCGTTGGCGATGACGTTGAAGCTGCCGGCGGTACAGCGCGCGATCGAGGCGGTGTCGGAGACGGCGGTCGGCGGCTGATTGGCGGCGCTCGCCTGGATCGTTCCGGTCCCCTGCCCGCCCGTCGAATGGATCGTCGCCCCGCCGGTCGGGTTGGAGAGCGTCATCAACACCGTCTCGGCACCCTCCGCCAGATTGTCGACGATGGTCGCGACGGTCACCGTTTTGTGGGTCTCGGAGCTCGTGAATGTGAGCGTGCCGCTGACGGGATAATAATCGCTATAGGCGGTCGCGGTGCCGTTCGAGGTGGCGTAGCTGATTCCGAACGTGCCCGCCGTCAGGTCCTGCCGGCTGATCGTGAACTGGATCTCGTTGCCTTCGACCACCGACGTGCCCGACACCGAGAAAGCCGGGGGCGGTCGCGACGGTGAGGAAGGCGGAGGCGGCGGAGGCGGAGGCGGCGGAGGCGGAGGCGGCGGAGGCGGAGACGGAGGCGGAGGCGCAGGCGGCGGAGGCGGAGACGGAGGCGGAGGAGGCGTTCCGGCGCCGGCACCCGTCACCGTGTAGGTCGAACGGTTGCCCGCCGGGTCGTAGCCGAGCGACGTGGCGACGCCTTCATTGACTGTCCCGCTGCTGCTCGTCGAGGTCAGCCGGCCGAGCGCGTCATAGGTATAGCTGGTCGTCTCGCCCGCCATTGCGGCGCTCGCCGGAGCGAGGACCGAACAGGCCAGAAGATAATGTCCACGTCCTCGCATCAGCCCCCCGAACTGCCGGCGGACCGGAGCCCACGCCCCAACCGAATCGCCTGGAACATCAGTAGAACATGGAAAATCCTACATTGCAAATTCTATTGAGTCCGAAACGGGAAGGGACTTGGTCCGCAATGGATATTGCACAAAAAAAGCCCCGCCGTTTCCGGCGGGGCCTTCGGCCTTTCGGGTTTCCTCTAAGGCTGGATCAATTCCCCGCGGCGGGTCCGCCCATGGCGATTCGGCTGGCGGCGGCGGCGCGCTGCTGGACGGACTGGAGGTAGCTGGTCGACTGGAGGAAGGGGATCGGGTTGACCGCCTTGCCGTCGATCCGGACTTCGTAATGGAGGTGGCTTCCGGTGGAGCGGCCGGTCGAGCCCATCAATGCGATCATGTCGCCGCGCTTCACGCGCTGGCCGGCGGAAACCAGCGACTTGGAAAGGTGGCCGTAGCGGGTCTGGATGCCGTGGCCGTGCTCGAGCTCGACGAGGTTGCCGTAGCCGCCTTTATTATATTCGGAACGGCCCACCACGGCGTCGGCGGTGGCGTAGATCGGGGTTCCGACCGGGCCGGCGAGGTCGATCCCGGCGTGCATCGCGGCTCGGCCGCGGAACGGGTCGGAGCGGACTCCGTAACCCGAGGTGAACCGGGTGCCGCGAACCGGCTCGGTCGACGGGATGGCGACCGTGCCCTGCTCGAGCTGGTCGAGCCTGGTCCAGCTGTTGAACAGGGCCTTGAAGCTGGGATCGGCGGCGCGGACCGTCTCGACCGCCTCGAACGGACCGCCCACTCCCTGGTGGTGGAGGCGGCTCGGCTCGAGGCCGAGGCGGCGGACTTCGGTGGCGGTGAGGTGGTAGCGGCGCTGGGCGGCTTCCTTGATCACTTCGACGTCGGCCTGCATCGCGGCGAGCTCGCGCTCCATCCGGGCGACCTCGGCGCTGGAAGGCGCGCTTGCGGCGTTGGCGAGCTGGGCGGCGGCGAAGAACGACCAGAAGAGCAGCATGAGGCCGGTGAAGGCTATGGCGGCCTGGACCCCGGAACCGACCCGGACCCGGCGCAAGGCCTTGCCGTCATGGAGAAAAATGTCGCGCGGCTTGAACATCGTGCGGAACATTCCGATCGGTCCCGCATTCTTTGTCTGAGTCAGCACTATCAATTCCCCGACTGGCCGCCCCGTACCGGGCGCGGCCACGCACGAGCATGACCGAAAGCATTAAATTCAAGGCGTTCCCGCCCCCTCGATGACGTCAGGGAAGGCCCCCTCCGCGACGTGTGACCGCAAGACTGTTAAACATCTCCCGCCACGGCAAGCGCCGTGTAGTAATCGCGGGACAGACCGGCTTCGTCGCGCGCCGAATCGTTGAATGGAGGCTTAATCGCGCCCCTGAAATGGGTGCCGACCAATCGTTTCCAGGTCGAAACAGGCGCGATTCCGTGCGATTCACAACCCCATCGGAACCATTTCGAGCCCGCTCCGACATGGCGTATCTCGTCGCGGTAGATCCGCCCGAGGATCGCCGCCGAACGGACGTCGCCGGCCGCCTCGAACCGGGCGACCGCCGCCGGGGTCACGTCAAGCCCGCGCGCTTCCAGCACCATCGGCACGACCGCGAGCCGCGCGAGCGGATCGCCGGCCGTTTGGGCCGCCGCTTCCCACAAGCCGTCATGGGCGGGAAGATCGCCATAAGCCGACCCGATCGACTTCAGGCGCCGGTCGAGAAGCGCGAAGTGAATCGCCTCGTCGGCGCCGACCCCGAACCAGTCGTCGATGAACGCGCGGGGGAAGGCCGAGCCGAACCGGCCGGCCAGGTCGAAGGCGAGGTCGATCGCCGAATATTCGATATGGGCGAGCGCGTGGAGCATCGCGATCCGGCCCCGCTCGGAGCCGCCGCGTCCGCGCCTTGGCATTTGCGAGGGCGGAAGAAGCGGCGGACGGCCCGGCCGCGCCGGCGAGTCCGGCATCGCCACGTCGAATGCGTGCCCGATCTCGCCGCGCCGCCAGGCTCGGGCGGCGGCCCGGGCCGAGCGCACCTTGGCCGGCGGATCGGCCGCGAGAAGGACTGCTCGGGCGGCCTGGGCGACGGTGGACGGAGGCTGGGACATCGCGCCCCTATAGGCCCGCCATCGCGAGGCGCGAAGTTCTCGTAGCCGCACTGGATCGCTTCGCTTCACTCGCAATGAGGCAGCCTAAAGCGCGTCGAGGGCCTCCTCCAGCCGATCGAGGTCGATTCCGGTCCGGAGCGTGTCGAGACCGTCGAGCACGAAGTAGCGGGGCTGGAAGACGTCGGAACGATAGGGCGTTCGGATCACCCGCTCGACATCGAAGGGCAGCCGCTCGGGCCTCGCGCTGTCGAGCGCATAGGCCGCTTCGCCGAAGCTCGACGCCAGACCGGCGCCGTAGAGCTTGAGCGCTCCTTCCTCCCAGGCGACTCCGAACTCGACGGTGAACCAGTAGAGGCGCGAGAAGATCGCGACCCTGTCCTTCGCCACCGCCTTCAACCCTTCCTCGCCCAGCCGCTGCATGAAATCGGCGAACCAGGGTTCGGCCAGCATGGGGACGTGCCCGAACACGTCGTGGAAGACGTCAGGTTCTTCCAGATAATCGAGGCTGGAGGCGGGGCGGATGAAATTGCCCGCCGGGAACTGGCGACGGGCGAGATGGGCGAAGAAGATCTCGTCGGGCAACAGCCCCGGGACGGCCACCACCGTCCAGCCGGAGCGGGTGAACAGCCGCTCGTTCAGATCGGCGAAATGGGGAATTCCAGACCGCGACAGCAGCAGCGAGTCCAGCCCTTTCTCGAAGGCGGCGACGGCGCGCCCGGCGAGCTTGCGGCGCTGGCGTGCGTAGAGAATGTCCCAGACCCGATGCTGCTCGACCCCGAATCGCTCCCAGCGCTGGGGGATAGTCCAGTCGTCGGCCGTGCCCGGCGGACGTACGGCCGGCGGCGGCGGCAAGGTCTCGGAAAAATCGGTGAACATCGGGTCTCTCCAAATGAAAAACCCCGCCCGGAGGTCCGGACGGGGTCGGTTTGAGCTGAGGCTTGTTAAGCGCGCGCTATTCCGGTCCCGCCCGAGCGAATCCGTAATAATAATAGCCGGAAGCCGCGGCAGAGCGCGTGGCGTCGGTCGGAGCTGCGGTGGCGCGCATCGGCTTCATCCTTCGAAAGCTGACGGATGAGGGGCGGTTTGTCAACGTCCCGCCGAGCCGCCCCTGAACGGCTAGGGAAGCTCCCGCGCCGCCTCCAGCACCTCCCCGGCATGGCCGGGAACCTTCACCTTGCGCCACACCCGCTTCACCACTCCGTCGCGGTCGACGAGGAAGGTGGAGCGCTCGATCCCCATATATTTGCGGCCGTACATCGATTTCTCGATCCACGTCCCGAACGCCTCGCAGGCCGAGCCGTCCGAATCGGTGGCGAGTGGGATATTGAGGCCGAATTTCTCGATGAACTTGATATGCTTTTTCGAATCGTCCTTCGAGACTCCGAGAATCCATGTGCCGGCATTCTTGAACTCGTCGGCCAGAGCCGTGAAGGCTTGGGCCTCGGCGGAGCAGCCGGACGTGTCGTCCTTGGGGTAGAAATAGATGACCAGCTTCTGGCCGCTGAAATCGCCCGGGCTGATCGTCTTGCCCTCGATGCTCGCCAGCTTCACGTCCGGAACCTTGTCGCCTTCGTTCAGCATTTCACTCTCCCGACGCCACCCGGCGCCACAGCTCGGCTACCCTCTGCCGCGCCGCGTCGTGGGCCGCAAGTAAAGCGTTCCAGCCGGGGAGGCCGCAGGCGGCGGCGACCAGCGGCTTGGTCTGATCGGGCGGCTCGTCCGATGCCGGGGAAACCAGCCGGAACATGACCAGCATCCGGGTCAGGAGGCGAAGCGCGGGGTCGATCTCGTCCGACACCAGGCCGGCCGCCGCCAGCGCCTCGATCGCGTCTTCGAGGCGGGGAAAAAGCCCGACATTGTGCTTGAGCTGGAGCGTGTGGACCGCGAATTCGAGGTCGACCAGCCCGCCCGGGCCGAGCTTGATGTCGAACCGGCCCCGCGTTGCCTTGTGCGAGGCCATCCCGGCCCGCATCGCCACCGCGTCGGCGACCAGCCGCTCCGGATCGCGCGGCCGGCCGAGGGTCATATCGATCACCCGCTGCAACTCGGCACGCCCCTCCGCCGAGCCGAAGACGGGCCGGGCTCGGGTGAGCGCCATATGCTCCCAGGTCCAGGCCTTCTCGCTCTGGTAGCTGGCGAAGCTTTCGAGGCTCACCGCGAGCATTCCGTCGGCACCCGAGGGTCGAAGCCGGGTATCGACCTCGTAGAGCGGCCCCGAGACCGTCGGAACGCTGAGGGCGGCGGTGACCCGCGGCGCCAGCCGGTTGAAATAATCGGTGGCCCGAAGCGGCCGGGGGCCGTCCGATTCCGACTCATGGGTGCCGCTGAACAAATAGACGAGGTCGAGGTCGGAAGCATGGGTCAGGGCCTCGCCCCCGAGCCGGCCGAGGCCCATGACCAGAAGCTCCGAACCCGGCACCCGCCCGTGCCGCGCCTCGAACTCGGCCACCGCGGCCCCGGCGAGGACGTTGACCGCGGCTTCCGCGACCCGGGAATAGCCTTCGGCCGCCTCGATCGGATCGGAATGGGCGACGATCAGCTGAACGCCGAGCGCGAACCGCCGTTCGTTGACCCGCCGGCGAACCCGGTCGAGCACGAGTTGATAATCCTCGCCCGAGCGCTCCGAGCGGGAGAAGTCGCGGACCAGCGCCTCGACCGGCGGCGCCGGCTCGAAAGCGGAGGCGTCGACCAGCCCGTCGAGAAGCTGCGGCCGGCGGCCGAGCTGCTCGGCCAAGGCCGGGGCGTGGCTGAGGACGGTTCCGAGATGATCGGTAAGGCCGGGCCGGGCTTCGAGCAGTCGGTAGAAATTCACCCCGCTCGGAAGCTTCGTGACGACATCGTCGAACCGGTTCATCGCCCGCATCGGATCGGGCGCTCGCCCGAAGGCCTCGATCAGCACCGGGAGCATCGCCTCGAACGCCTCGCCCGCCGCGGCGGTACGAAGGGAGCGCGCCTTGCCGCCCCGCCAGCCTTCCACCCGAAGCCGGGCCGAGACGGGATCGTCGAAGCCGGCGCGGCGCAAATGCGATTCCAGCGCTTCCGGGTTCAACGGTATTCTGTCCTCGCCGTCGCCGGCGAGGCCGTCGTAAAGCTCGCCGCACCGGCTTATCGGCGCTTCGAGCAGGTCGAGCAAAGCCTCGCCCGAGGGAAGGCCGTGCAGCCGAGCCACATTGTCGAGCGCTTCCCGGTCGGCGGGCAGAGCGTGGGTCTGCCGGTCGTCGACCATCTGCAGCCTGTGCTCCACCGTCCGGAGCAGCCGGTACGTCCTCGCCAGGTCGTCGGCGGAGTCGGCGGGAATCCGGCCCGCCTTTCTCAGCGCCGCGAGCGCGTCGAGCGTCGCCGGAGCCCTCAGCGCCGGCTCGCGACCGCCGTGGATGAGCTGATGGATCTGCGCGAAGAACTCGATCTCCCGGATTCCGCCGCGGCCGCGCTTGACGTCGAAGCCGGGGCCGAAGACCTGGCCCTTAGAATAATGGTCCCGGATCCGGCGGGTGATCGACTGGACCTCGCCGATGGCCCCGAAATCGAGCGAGCGGCGCCAGACGAAGGGATGGATGGCATCAAGAAAATAGCGGCCCACCTTTTCGTCCCCGGCGACCTGCCTCGCCCGAACGAACGCCGCCCGCTCCCAGGGCAAAGCGGAGGATTCGTAATAAGAGATTGCGGCATCGACCGGGAGTGCGATCGGGGTCGCTTCCGGCGAGGGCCTGAGGCGCAGGTCGACCCGAAAGACATAACCTTCCGGATCCCGTTTCTGGAGAAGCTCGACCAGCCGGTTGCCGATCCTCAGCGCCCCCTGCCCCGCCTCCTCCCGCGGCTTCAGCGGCAAGGTCACCGGATCGTAGAGGAAGAGGAGATCGACGTCGGACGAGTAATTGAGCTCGCGGCTGCCATGCTTGCCGAGTGCGATGACAGCGAAGCCGGTCGGCGGGTCGCCGGGGGTCCGCTCCGCGAAGGCCGCCGCCAGCGATCGGCTCAAG
Organism: Sphingomonadales bacterium; assembly: GCA_038257735.1. GTDB lineage: Bacteria > Pseudomonadota > Alphaproteobacteria > Sphingomonadales > Sphingomonadaceae > Allosphingosinicella. Next base: position 7,068 of record JBBSIZ010000024.1, read on the forward strand.
GCCCGGTCGGCAAGGTCGGAAAGGGTCTCCATCAGCCGCTCGAGCGGGATCGCTCCGCCGAGATCGGCCACCGCCAGAGCCGTCGCGAGCGCGCTTCGCTCGCGCCTGAGCGCGGCAGCGATACCCTCCGCCGCCTCGCCCGCCTGAGCGGCTCGAGCCACCGCTTCTTCCGCCCGGCCCGCCTCAAGCGCCTCACTTATATGGGGAAAGCGTTCAAGCTGCAGCCTCAGGAACGGCGAGTGGGCCCGCGCTCTCGCGAGCGCGTCCTTAACCCCTTCTTCACTCTGTGTCTCATTCATACCACAGCCGGCAACACTAATGTTGAGGAGGCGCAACGGTTGAAACTCGGCGGTTCCGGGCGCGTTCTTACAGTCGTGAATACAATGAATCCGAGATTAGAAGCCATGATTCATGCTTCCTCCAGACGCTTCGTGAAGGTCGCGCCTCCGACCGTGCATGCCGGAGTCGGCAATGCCCTGCGCGAGGCTTTCGCAATGGACGGCGAGGTCCGCTCGCTCGACATGTTCGAAGAGCTGCTCGTTCAGCTGGATCGAGCCTAGCCCGACATCCCGGCGAAAGCCGGGACGTCCCCCGTCCCTAGAGCCGCGGATCGCGGTCCCGGCTCAGCTCGTCCACTTCGCTCATGATGCTCTGAAGGGCGGAGCGGCCGCCTTGATTCTCATGCTCGCGGCGCGAGGGGAGCTTGCCGTCGGTGAGCAGGGCCTCGAGCGCGACCCGGCCGCGGGCGACCCGGCTCTTGATCGTTCCGACGGCGCAGCCGCAAATCTCGGCCGCCTCCTCATAGGCGAAGCCGCCGGCGCCGACCAGGATCAGGGCCTCGCGCTGCGGCTGGGGGAGATGGAGCAAGGCGCGTTGCATGTCGGTCAGCTCGACATGCCGGTCCTGGCTCGCCGGAGCGGCAAGCATCTTGGACGCGGTGATCTCGTCCCATTCGCCCTTGAAGCGCGCCCGGCGCATCTGGCTGAGGAACAGGTTCCTGAGGATGATGAAGGTCCAGGCCCGCATGTTGGTGCCCGCCTGGAAGCGCTTGCGAGCGGCCCAGGCCTTGAGCAAGGTTTCCTGGACGAGGTCGTCGGCCAGGTCCCGGCTTCCAGAGAGCGAGCGGCCGAAGGCACGCAAATGCGGGATGACCTGCGCGAGTTGGTCCTTGAACTCGTCGTCCGGCAGCGGCGCCCACTCTACGCGCGGCGTCTCGTTGTCGTCCTCGTCCGATTCCGGCTGCTGAACCAAGCTGCCCCCGTTATACGCCATATTGTCGCTCATGCGGTGCGGACGGGCCGGGGCCCCTCCTCTCTACGTTCAAGGATGTAAGCCTCTACCGCCAGAGAAACAACAAGAGCAGGAATACCAGGACCACGAGCCCCAGCGATATCGGCAGAATATAACGAGTCATGTGCGGAGTGGACCCCGCGCGCGCGCTCGTCGTGTCGATATGCTTTTCGCGCTCTTCCATGATCCCTCGGTTCCGCTCGTTATGTGGGCGCAACGCCCGCTGCTTGAGGGGGTTCCGAAGGGGACAGTCGCTTTTCCGCACGGCGGCGGGAGGTTTCCCGCGACGGTGCGGAAAAGCGACTGTCCCCAAACCGCTCCTTAGGCCCCGAACCGCTCCTCAGGCCGGCAAGGTAGCGCTGTCGAAGAACAGGGCCTGGGCGATCGCCGCCTTCACCGTCGAGCGCTGGAACGGCTTCGTGATGAGGAAGGTCGGCTCCGGCCGCTCGCCGGTCAGAAGCCGCTCCGGAAAGGCCGTTATGAAGATGACCGGCACCTGGAATTCCTGGAGGATGTCCTTGACCGCGTCGATTCCGCTGCTGTCGTCGGCGAGCTGGATGTCGGCGAGGACCAGGCCCGGGCGCCGGGCCAGCGCCTGTGCGACGGCTTCGTCGCGCGTCACGGCGACTCCGGTGACGGTGTGGCCGAGGTCGCGGACGATCGTCTCGATGTCCATCGCGATGATCGGCTCGTCCTCGATGATGAGCACTTCCGCCCGGGTCTGCCGCTCAATCTCGGTGAGCGCTTCGGACACCAGCCGCTCCACATCGTCCGCGGAGGCTCCGATCAGATAGCCGGCGTCTTCCGGAGTGAAGCCCTCCATCGCCGTGAGCAGGAGTGCCTGGCGCGACAGCGGGGTGATCCGGGCGAGCCGCGCCTGCGCAATCCCTTCCGGGTCGCCGGCCTCGGTGCCGTGCGGATCCTCCTCGATATTGGCCGAGGACCAGATGGCGTGGAAGGTGCGGTAGAGGCCGAGGCGCGGGTCGACATCGCGCGGGAATTCGTTCGGCGCGGCGACGATCGCCTCCAGCGTCGCCTTGACGAAGGTGTCGCCATGGCCCTGCGTGCCGGTGAGCGCGCGCGCATAGCGCCTCAGGAAGGGGAGGTGCGGCGCGAGATCCTGACCAAGCGACATGTTTGTTTCGACTCCTGTTCGATCCAGGTCCTATTGAGCTTGTGCCCGCGCTTTGCAACCCGCCTTCCGGCGCGTGCATCGACCGCGAACAGGAGGATTTTTCGGCCCGGCCCGCTCCTCGCGCGGCAGTGGAACCAATCAGCGAGTTTTTTGTTTCCACGGCGACTGCGGGTCAGTATCTGGCCCCGGGGTGGGTCCTGCGCATCCGGTTTTCGATTTCGATCGTGGCCGCCGGGACGCCTGTTGAAAATGCTGCGGGCGCGGCGCCGGCGTCGCGAAGGGTAGACGATTTGAGCTTCGAGAACGAGAGCGGTCGCCGACGCAAAACCGAATCAGCTCCTCCAGCCGATAGTGAAGACATGCCCGTGAGAAACCGGAAAAGACGCGGCGCCGACAGCGAGATCGGCCAGGCGCTGCGCCAAGCCTATAGCGATGCCGTGGACGAAACCGTCCCGTCCGAATTTCTCGATTTGCTGGGCAGGCTCGGTTAGGATTCCCATTCACTACCGGAGGCGCCGCTCGGCGGTATCGGAACGGCGTGGCGACTGAAGCGAAAGGCTGGCTTGGATCCCGGCTCGCCCGGCTATCGACCGGGCTCAAGATGGCGCTCATCTTCAGCGCGGCTCTGTTCCCGCTGGGCCTGATCGCGATCCTCGTCTCGATCCAGAGCGCCGACGAGAAGAAGGCCGACCGAAGCGAGGAAACCCTTTCCCGGCTCGAGCTCAAGGCGCAGCGGCTCAACTCCGCTTTCTCTCGAAGCGTCCTCACCATCAACACCGCCAGCGTGGCCATCTCGCTCACCCCGGCGACCTCGCGGGTGTGTCAGACGACGCTCAGGCAGCTCGAGCAGGGGCCGGTGCCGGTGCGCTACGCCCTCTACGCCGGCGACGGCAGCCTGCGCTGCGCCGGCGCCGGCTTCGAGCCGTCCGTTGAAGTCGCCCGGGCCCGCCGCTCCGGCACCATCGCCCGAATGCATCCCGACGGCTCGGCCGTCAGCCTGTTCGTCTTCGGCGCCGGCGGCGGCCTGGAGGGCGTCGCCGAATATGGCCGCGGAGCGCTCAGCGACCTGACCTACATTCCGGGCACCAGCCACGACTTCAACCTCGACCTTGGCGACGGCGAGCGCCGGATGGTGCTCCGCTCCGACTTCAAGGGCGGGGCCTTGCGGCAGAGGGTGGAGGGCGCCGAACCGGTCGCAGGCGGCCAGCTCCGGCTCAGCATCCTCCTCTCCGCGATGCCGATCACCCTGACCGACATGCTTCTCATCCTCCTGCCGGTGCTGATGTGGGTCTTCGCGACCCTGATCGGCTGGCTGATTCTCAATCGCCTGCTGCTTCGGCCGCTGGCTCGGATGGAGCGGGCCGTCGCCGCCTACCGGCCCGGCGACCGCGAGCTCGCCCTTCCCCGAGTCGCCACTCCGGCACGGGAGATAAGGGAGCTGGGCGAGGCCTTCGACCGGGCGGTCCGGACCCTCGCGCGCCACGAGGCCGAGCTCGAAGCCGCGGTCGAGCGCCAGACCAAGCTGGTGCGCGAGGTCCATCACCGGGTGAAGAACAACCTCCAGGTCGTCGCATCCTTGCTCAACATCCACTCGCGCGGCTCGCCCAACGAGGACGTCGCCGCCGCCTATGCCTCGATCCAGCGCCGGGTCGACGCACTCGCGGTCGTCCACCGCAACCATTTCGCCGAGCTCGAGGAGAATCGCGGAGTCGCCCTGAAGCCGCTCATCTCCGAACTCGCCGCCAATCTTCGGGCCACCGCCCCCGCCTCGGCAACCGGGATGAGCATCCGGCTCGGGCTCGAACCTTATTACGTGACCCAGGATGTCGCCGTCTCGGTCGCCTTCTTGATCACCGAGATCGCCGAATATGCGATGCTGTGCGGCGCCGGGGCGGTCAGCATCGCCCTGACCGGCGAGGGGGCGAAGGCGGGTACGGCCCAGTTCGTCATCGAATCGGACGGTCTTCGACCGGGAGCGCCGTGCGACTCGGTCCTGACCGAGCGGTTCGACCGGATCGTCACCGGCCTGTCGCGCCAGCTCCGCTCGACGATCGACCGCGACCCCGAGGCCGGCCGCTACACGCTCGCTATCGCGGTCGTGGACAAGGCGGAAAGATAGCTGGCGTCAAGCGCTCCTGTCGTCCCTGTTCTTGATGTCGTCCGAACGATCCGGCCTCGCTACGCTTTCCCGGCTTGCGCGGGCCAGGTCCTCATTGTCCTGCCCCGCTTCGACGGCTGCTTCGACAATGTCCTTTTCGTCGCGGCGCACTCCGTCGATGTCGCTGTGCGGAGTGGATTTCGGCGGCTTATTCACGATGCTGGGCTCCTCTTCGCCCACTCAACCGGCGGAAGCGCGGGCCGGTTTCGAAAAATTTTCATCCAATGCTATTTTTTCGCGGATCGGCGGGAACCGCTCCACGCCTTCCTCGTTATGCTGTTCGGATAGTGACCTTTTGCCCCCCCGCTCTCGCTATCCACGACATGAGCCCGGACGCGCCAACCTCCCCCCCCCCGTGGCGCCTCCGGGCTCAAATTTTTCCAGATCCACTCACTCAGTCATTGCGGCGAAGCCCGAAACCCATGGACACGGGCTTTTGACGGATTATCCGCCTGCGTTTGTGTTCATCCATGCCGGGCCAAGCCCGGCATGACGGGAGTATCCGCGCCACCGAGAGCGAAGCGGGACGGAACAATCGTACCGGGCCCGGCATTTTCCCTTCTACCTTGCGACTCCGAACGCGGCATGCGTCCGGCGGAGCATAAGAGGAGACCGAACCATGCGTAAGCTTATCACCCTCGCCTTCGTCGCCACCGGCCTGACCCTGGGCGCCTGCAATACGGTTCGAGGCGCCGCGAACGACGTCGAATCGACCACCGACTGCGCCGACGGCAAGCCCGGCAATTGCTGAGCCGAAGCTTTTCGAAATTCGAAAAAGGCCGCCTCCGGGCGGCCTTTTTTATGCCCGCGGCGCCGCGACCAGCTCAACTATCGTGAGCCCGGCCCCCGGCGACGGCTCCGGCATGGTAAGCCGGTAGCGGAACTCGCCGATTCGCTCGACCAGCCCGGCCGTGTCGCCGGACGGATTCTCGCCATAAGCGGCCGCCGTTTTGGCTCCGGCCGGCACCGCGCCGCCGAGGAAGACGAGCCGCTCCCCGCCCTTCAGCTCCCACAAATAACCGCCGAGGCGCAGGCCGCGCAATTCGGTGGCCAGACTCAACCGGCCCGCTTCGACTCCGACATAGCAAAAGCCCTGTACCGAGCTCACCCATTTGCGGCCGCCGGGCCGGACGTAGCGGCACCGATAGCTTCCCGGTGCCGGTGCCGCCCGAGCGAGGCCGGCATCCGGCTCCAGCAACTCGCCTTCCGCGGCGATCCGGCGCGACAGGTTCGCCGACCGGCCGGCGGCGAGCGCATGGCGCCAGCGGTCGGCCAGTCCGTCCAGGGCGGCCGAATCGCGATCGGACGCTACGCTCCGCCACGACTCGGCCTCCTCGACGACGACCCTGGACCCGGCCGCGGACCTGTCCGGCGCCGTCTGGCACGCGGCCGTTCCGGCCAGGACGGCAAGACAATAGACAAAACGAAGCCGCGACATCGCGAGGACCCTCCCACACCAAGATTTTCAACGCCACGCCGACGAGACTTTCCCGCCGCGCGGGTCAGCCACTCCGCCGAGCCGAAGCGATCGGAACCACGCCCTCGCCCTCGGCCTCCATCAGCCACGGCGCCAGCTGCCAGCCCTCCATCGCCCGGGCGATGAAATAGCCCTGGCCATGATCGCAGCCGAGATCCTGGAGCAGTGCCAGCGTCTCCGAATCCTCGATGCCCTCCGCGGTCGCGGAGAGGCCGAGGCCGTGGGCGAGGTCGATCACCGCCTTGACGATCAGCCGCGACTCGCGCGAGCGGACGGCCTCCCCGACGAAGCATTGATCGACCTTGATCTCGTTATAGGGCAGCTGGCGCAACTGGAGCAGTGAGGAATAACCCGTACCGAAATCGTCGAGCGCGAGGCTCATCCCCTTCAGCCGAAAGCGGGTCAGAGTGTCGAGCAGCCTCACCAGATGCTGGGTCGCGCCTTCCGTCACCTCGATGGTCAGGAAATTGGCCGGAACCCCTTCGGTCTGGCAGAGCCGGTGCAGATAATCGGGGAAATAGACGTCGCGAAGGCTCAGCGCCGAGACGTTGAAGGCGATATTGGTTCTGAGCCCCTGCTCGCTCCAGGTCACCCACTGCTTCAAGCCGCGGCGAAGCACCCAATCGGTCAGCTCGTCGATCAGGCCGAAACGCTCGGCCAGCGGAACGAAGGTCGAAGGCTCGATCAGGCCGAAGGTCCGGTGCGGCCAGCGCGCCAGCGCTTCCACCCCGACCAGCTTGTTGTCCGCCACCTTCACCTTGGGTTGGTAGAGCAGGGACAGCTCGTCCCGCTCCACCGCCAGCTGAAGCTCGGTGAGCAGGTCCGCTTCAGAAACCGACGCAGCCGGCATCCCGAGCCTCCCGTCTCTGCATCGCGTCCATCAGCTGCTGGAGCCGGACCGGCTTTTGCAGCGGCCCGGTCATTCGAAGCCCGAGCGCGGTGCCCAGGCGCATCGCCGCCTCGAGCACCCGCTCGTCGAAGCCGCTGATCGGAAGAACCAGCGCCCGGCTCTTCTCCTCGGCGAGGAAGCGCAGGAGCTCGACCCCGTCGCTTCGCGGCAGTGCGAGGTCGAGGACGACCACGTCCGGATCGCAGGCCAGATACTGGCTCCGGAAGCTCTCCGCGGTGACGGTGATGATCGCCTCGTAGCCGCATTCCTCGGCGGCATGGGCGATGAATCGGGCCACCGAAAGCTCGTCGTCGATCAGGAGCAACCGGCGGCGAGGGCCGCCCGTCGGCCGGATCGGCGAACGGACCGCGGCCTCGGGAAGAAGCGGCTCGGTCATGGAGCGGCCTCGGCCGGCCGGCGGCGGGAGTTGCGGCGATCGGCCATCTCGGCCTCCTTTGCTTCGCCCCCCAATTGAGGCGACTCAAACACGGCAAAGGTTAAGATATTCCTAAGAGGCCAGGGTTTCGAATCGTTACGGCGGTGAGACGAAGGCCGGGTGCGACGAACCTTCCCTCTCCCGCTTTCCGCGGGAGAGGGAAGATGGCGCATTGGCCTCAAACGGGCGGCGCGGCCGCCTTTTCCCTCGCCCGCTTCCGCTCTGTGAACCAGATCGCGATCAGCGACATCTCGTAGAGGAGGATGAGCGGGATCGCGAGCATGAACTGGGAGACGATGTCGGGCGGAGTGGCCACCGCCGCGATGACGAAGGCGACGAGGATCGCATAGCGCCGCCCGCTCTTGAGCTGGGCCCTCGTGACCAGCCCCGCCCGCTCCAAAAGCATCAGCAGGATGGGCAGAAGGAAGGCGATCCCGAAGGCGAGGATGAAGTGCATGACGAAGGAGAGATACTCCCCCATCGCCGGAAGCGCTTCCTGCTGGATGCCCGGGATCTGGCCCTGGTAGCCGAGGAAAAAGCGGATCGCGAGCGGCATCACCACGTAATAAGCGAGCGCCCCTCCGCCGATGAACAGGATCGGGGTCGCGATCAGGAAGGGCAGGAAGGCGCGCTTTTCCTTGGAGTAGAGGCCGGGTGCGACGAACGCCCAGATCTGGATGGCGATGATCGGGAAGGCGAGGAAGAAGGCGGCGAACAGCGCCACCCTTACCTCGGTGAAGAAGGCCTCGTAGAGCTTGGTGTAGACCAGCCTCCCCTGGCCGGTGCCGAAACCGGCGATCAACGGCTGGACGAGGAAGCCGAAAATCTCGCCGGCGAAATAGAAGCTGACCCCGAAGGCGGCTCCGAGCGCCAGGAACGACCAGATCAGCCGACGCCGGAGCTCGACCAGATGCTCCATCAGCGGAGCGCGAGTCTCGTCGAATTCGCTCATGGCAGCGGCCCGGCGGCGGAGGGCGGCGGCGACGCGGCGCCCTCGGGCTCAGGCCCGGGCGCCGCCTCCGGTCCGGGAAGCTCCGCCGGAACGGCCAGCGCTTCGGGATTTGGGAGCGCTTCGGAAGTGGCGAACGGCTCGGCGAACGGATGCTCTGCGAGGATCCGCGCATTCTCCTCGCGCCATTTCTTCTCCATCTCCTCGAGCTCGGACTCGCGCATCATCGTGTCGATGCCGGATCGGAAATGGCGCGCCATTCCGCGGGCGCGGCCGACCCAGGCGCCGACTGTGCGCATCACCCTCGGCAAATCCTTGGGGCCGATCACCACCAGCGCCACGATCGCGATGGCGAGAAGCTCGGTATAGCCGATGTCGAACATCAGGAGCGCCCTTCGCGCGAGGCCTCAGGGGCGATCGCTGAGGTCGGACTCGCGGCTGCGTTCGGCCGGCGGCGCCATCGTCGCCTCGTCGGTGAGCCGGCGTGGCGGTTCCGCCGGCTTGGCGGCGGCGGCGGCCTCCTCATCCTCGGTCATGCCTTTCTTGAAGCTCTTCAGACCCTTGGCGACGTCGCCCATCATCTCCGAGAAGCGGCCCTTTCCGAACAGCAGCAGGATGATCACTCCGACCACCAGCCAGTGCCAAATGCTCAATCCGCCCATCTTGCGTCTCCAATGGTCAATCTTATCATGCCGGCGCCAATATCGTCATGCCGGCTAAAGCCGGTACCTCGGGTCGAGAAGACAACGTCCATCTCGACGAAGCCGCGGCTTTCGCCGAGGTGACGGGAGGTCCCTAGTCCTCCTCGTCCTCACTTTCCAGTTCTTCGAGCCCGAGCTGCTCCATCGCCGCGTCGATCGGGTCGAGCAGGCCCGCGGCCTTGAGGTCGTCGAGGCCGGGAAGGTCGCGCCGGCTCTCGAGCCCGAAATGGGCGAGGAAGCCGGGCGTGGTGGCGTAGATGAGCGGCCGGCCGGGCGCCTCGCGCCGTCCGGCGGGGCGAACCCAGCCCGCCTCCATCAGAACGTCCAGAGTGCCCTTTGATATCTGCACTCCCCGGATCGCCTCGATCTCGGCTCGGCTGACCGGCTCGTGATAGGCAATGATGGCCAGGGTCTCGACGGCCGCGCGCGACAGCTTGCGGGTCTCGTCGCGCTCGCGCCTGAGGATGAAGGCGAGGTCCGGCGCGGTCTGGAAATGCCAGCGCCCGCCGCGCTCGACCAGTTCGATCCCGCGCCCGTCATAATGGCGGGCGAGGTCGGTCAGCGCCGCGGCGACGTCGACGTCCGGCCCGACATGGGCGGCAATGTCGTCCGCGTTCATCGGCTCCTCCGCCGCGAACAGCACCGCCTCGAGGGCGCGCAGGCTGTCGTCCATCCCGCTCACGCCGCGCCCTCGATTGTCCCCAAATTCATCATGCGGCCCGGATGAAGAGGGGCTCGAACGCCCCCTCCTGGTCGAGCTCGACCCGGCCCTTGCGGGCCAGCTCCAGGACGGCGACGAAGCTGGAGGCGAGCGCGGACTTCCTGAACTCGCGATCCTGCGTGTCGGGGAGGAAGGCCTCGATCCGGGTCCATTCGAGCCTCGCCCCGAGCATCCGCTCGACCCTCGCCAGCGCCTCCTCCAGGGTCATGACCGGACGCCGGGCGACGATGTGGAAGGCCGGCTCGCTCCGCGCCCGGACCGAGCCATAGGCTGCGATCAGGTCGTACAGCTCCGCCTTCCACAGCGACCGGCGAACCACCCTCAGCCCCTCCGGCGCCCCGCGCGCGAAGACGTCGCGGCCGAGCCGGTCGCGGCCGAGAAGCCGGGCCCCCGCTTCGCGCATCGCCGAGAGCCGCTGCAGGCGAAGCTGGAGCCGCATCGCCAGCTCCTCCGGGCTGGGATCCGCCTCCTGGTCGCGGGGCAGGAGCAAACAGGATTTGAGATAGGCGAGCCAGGCGGCCATGACGAGATAATCGGCGGCGATCTCGAGCTTGAGCTTCTTGGCGTCGGCGATGAAGGCGAGATATTGCTCGACCAAAGCGAGGATCGAGATTTTCGCGAGGTCGACCTTCTGCGAGCGCGCCAGGGTCAGGAGCAGATCGAGCGGTCCTTCCCACCCGTCGAGATCGAGGGTCAGCCGGTCCGCTTCCCGCACCGGCGCCGGCGAGTCGAACGCGTCGAAGGTTTCGTCTCCGCCCATGGCGTCGAGACTAGGGGGTCGAGCGCCCGAAGCGAAGGGGGATCGCTCCATTTATGCACAGCATTTTTCGACCTTGCCGTCCCCATGCTGATGATACAAAGTATCTGGAACGAACCCAAGGGAGAAGCCATGCGCACCCCTCTGCTGCTCGCCGCCGGTCTCGCCGCCCTGTCCGTTGCCGGAGCCGGCCCCGGCTTCGCCCAGCCGAGAGGCGATTCCGCGGCGAAGGCGATTCCGGGCAAGCCGCACGGGGGCCTGACCGCCTTCCGCTCCGATTCGGAGCTTCGCGCCTATCTGCGCCGCCTCAAGCGCCGGCAGGAATCGTCGCGAGCCTTCGAGCCCATGCCGATGCCCTCTCCGATCTACTCGCCTCCGCCGCCTCCCCCTCCTCCGTCGGCCGGAGCCCCGGCTCCGAGCCCGGTCGTCGTCACCGGCACCGCCGTCGCCACCCAGAGCGCAGCGAAGGCGTCCGACGCGATCACCAACAACCAGGAAGCCGATGTCGACGAGGGCGGAATCGTCAAGATGCGCGGCAATACGCTCGTCGTCCTTCGCCGAGGCCGGCTGTTCACCGTCTCGCTCGCCGGCGGCGCGATGCGCCCGGTCGATTCGATCGACGCTTTCCCCCCCGGAGTTTCCGGCCGGGGCGACTGGTATGACGAGATGCTGATCTCCGGCGACCGGGTCATCGTCGTCGGCTATTCCTATGCGCGCGGCGGAACCGAGATAAACCGCTTCCGCCTCGACTCCGCCGGCCGGCTCCGTTTCGAGGACGCCTGGCACCTCAAGTCCAACGATTATTATTCGTCGCGCAACTACGCCTCGCGGCTGATCGGCAATCGGCTCGTCTTCTACACGCCGCTCGAGCTCGACTGGGAGGACGAGGACGATCTGTTCGACGTGCTGCCCGGCGTCCGCCGATGGCAAAGCGGCCCGGACGCCGGGAAGCGCAGGTTCAGGCGAATCGCCCGCGCCCGCCAGATGTATATCGCTCCGGCGATGCGCAAGTCGGCGGATGCGGTCGTCGACACCCTGCACAGCGTCACCAGCTGCGACCTCACCGCCGCCGATCTCGGCTGCTCGGCGACCGCGGTGCTCGGCCCCGAATCGCGCACTTTCTATGTCTCGGCCCAGGGCGTCTATCTGTGGGTCACGGACGCCTGGCAGTCGGACCGTCCGGAAAGCTATCTCTACCGCCTCCCCTTCGGCCGCGAGCGCCCGTCTGCCACCGCCGCGCGCGGCGCGCCCGTCGACCAATTCTCCTTCCGGGAGGATCCCGCCGAGGGGATCCTCAACGTCCTCGTCCGAAGCGACGGCGGCGGCGATTCGATGTTCGCCCCCGAAGCGAGCGGCGGCGGCGGCGGAGTGGCGCTTCTCCGGGTCCGCTTCTCCGATTTCGGAGACGCTTCACGGCAGGTGCCCCGCTCCCGCTATCGCTTCCTTCCGTCGGTTCCGGGCCGGTCGTTCCACAACCGCTTCGCCGGCGACCATGTCCTGTACGGCGCCGGCACCGATGGCGGGCCCGCCCGCTCGAATCTGGTCGCCGCCCGCCTTCGCGACGGCCGGGTCACCCGGCTTTCCGTGCCCCACTCGGTCGACCGGATCGAGCTTCTCGGTCGCGACGCCATGGTCATCGGCGGAACTCCGCGCGGCCTCGGCTTCTCGACCGTCGAGCTGGACGGCCGGGCGCCGGATCTGGGCGACCGCTACGTCCATCCCGATTCGGCGGAAGGCGAGAGCCGAAGCCACGCCTTCTTCTTCAGCCCGGATCCCGACTCGCCCGAAGGCAGTTCGGGCACGGTCGGGCTCCCGGTCGCCAGGCGCGCCGATCCGGCGCTCGCCCGGTTCTTCGGAAGCTCGGCGGCGATGGTCTTCCTCCGGCGCGAAGATCGGCGGCTCGCCCCCGCCGGCGAGCTCGAAGCCCGGACGAAGGGCGTCGTCGACGACGATTGCAAGGCGAGCTGCGTCGACTGGTACGGCAATGCCAGGCCGATCTTCTGGGGCGGCCGGACCTTCGCATTGCTCGGCTACGAGCTGGTCGAGGGCGAGCTCGCCCGAGGCCGGATCCGCGAAGTCGGCCGGATCGGCTTCGCTCCGGAGGCTGCGGGGCAATAGACGACAAGGCCGGTTGCGTCCCCACTCCTCCCGCCCTTACACGTCCGATCCATGCTCGGCCCCACCCTCGAAACCGCCCGCCTGATCCTCCGGCCGCCGGAGGAGCGCGATCTCGACGGCTTCGCTGCGATGATGGCCGACGAGCAGGCGGCCCGATTCATCGGCGGCCGGGAGCCGCGCTCCGGCGCCTGGCGCGGAATGGCGGCGATGGCGGGAAGCTGGGCCTTGCGGGGCTACGGCATGTTCTCGGTCATCGAGAAGTCGAGCGGGCGCTGGATCGGCCGGGTCGGCCCGTGGCGGCCGGAAGGCTGGCCGGGCGCCGAGGTCGGCTGGGGCATGGTGCGCTCGGCCTGGGGCAAGGGCTATGCGACCGAGAGCGCCGAGGCAGCCATAATCTGGGCGTTCGACTCGCTCGGCTGGGACGACGTCATCCACTGCATCGACCCCGACAACGCCCCCTCCGCCCGGGTCGCGACCCGCTTGGGCTCCGCCGTCCGCGGAAGCGCCTATCTCCCCGCCCCGTTCGACAACACGCCCGTAGACATCTGGGGCCAGACCCGCGAGCAATGGCGGGCGCGGCGGCACCGGCGGCTGAGCTGAATCGTCGTCCCAGCGAAGGCTGGGACCCCGGCGGGTGAAAGGCGCAGTCGGGCGTGGAGCGTTCCGCCCGGGGCGCCCGCTTTGAACTTCATCTCACAATGTCAAAGAGCCCTCTGCCAGTCCGCGACTCGGCCAGAGGGAACAATATAGGAACATTAATCTGCAAAATCTCCTACAGATCGATCCGATTCGGAAGTTGCAGCGATCCGCGCGGGAAACTGGGCATGAAGGCCGCCTTTTGCTCCCCTCTCCCCCACGGGGAGAGGGGACAGGTTCCCGCAGGCGCTCCGGCACCCCTTCAGACCAACGCCAGCAGGCGATCGCGTTTCTCCGCGAGCTGCGCATAATCGGCTCCGCGAATCTCGGAGACCCCGGCCATCGCCCTCTCGATCCGCTCGAGTCCGGTCTCGCTCAGTTCCCCGGCCGCCCCCGCGACCGCGACCATCTCCGCCATGACCCCCGAGCAATGGAGGACCGCATCGGTCCCCGCCTCGATCACCCCCCGGGCACGCTTGTCGAAGCCGCCGCCCAGGGCGTTCATTCCGATATCGTCGGACATGAGGAAGCCGTCGAAGCCGATCCGGCCGCGAATCACCTCGCCGATCACGATCGGCGACTGGCTTCCCGGCCGCTCGCCGTCCCAGGCGGTGTAGACGCAGTGGCAGGTCATCCCCATCGGCGCCGAGCGCAAGGTCCGGAAAGGCTCGACGTCCACCTCCAGTTCCTCGAGCGACGCGGAGACCACCGGAAGTTCCTCGTGGCTGTCGACCAGAGCCCGGCCGTGGCCCGGCATATGCTTGACGACCCCGACCACTCCGCCCGCCGCGAGCCCGTCGAGCGAGGCGCGGCCGAGCGCCGCCACCTGCATCGGCTCGGAGCCCAGGGCCCTGTCGCCGACTATGTCGGTGGCGCCGGGCTGGCGGACGTCGAGCACCGGCAGGCAGTCCACATTGACCCCGACCTCGCGCAGAAGGACGGCGATCGCCTCCGCATTGGCCCGAAGCGCCTCGATCGCGCTCATCGGCGCTTTCTCGTAAAGACGCGCGAACGCCTCGCCGGCCGGGAAAGCCGGCCATTCGGGCGGCTTCATCCGAGCCACCCGGCCGCCCTCCTGATCGATCAGGATCGGAAGGTCGCGGCGTCCGTGAAGACTTCGAAGATCGTCGGTCAGAGCGCGCAATTGCTCGCGCGATTCGCAATTTCGATTGAAGACCATGTAGCCGGCGGGATCGGCATCGCGGAAAAAGGCGCGTTCGTCCGAAGTGAGATCGAGCCCCGAAGGCGCGTAGATGGCGGCTTGCATCCGCAAGCCCTAGCGGGTCCCGAGGCGCGCGTCAGCCGCTCCCGTCATCCCGGCGACGCGCTCAAACCTTGAGGCATTGCTCCCCGGCGACCTTCAGGCGCCCGCAAATCCCGGCCGCGCCGGGGCCGGTGGCGCGAAGGCGGTAATAGGTCTTGCCGTTGACCTGGGCGACGACGACGCTGTGCGAGAGCGGCGCCAGATAGGAGAAGCGGCCGGACAATGCTTTCCACGCCTTTTCCGCGGCCGCTCCGCTCGGGAAGGCACCGAGCTGGACGGTCGCTCCGCCGGCGGCGGGCGCGGGAGCGGCGGGCGAATCCGCCTTCTCGGCGGGAATGTTGCTCGCCGCCGGCGCCCTAAGCAAAGGCGGCTCCTTCGCCGCCGGCTCCGGGGCCTGGCCCCTGGGCTGGGCGGTCACCGGGGCCTCGGCCACCGCGCTGGTGTCGATGCTCGCGCTCGGGGTTCCGCCCTGGGCGGCGTCGAACGCGGTCTCGCCCTGGCCTTCGACCGTCATTCCGCCCGGGCTGTCGGGCTTGACCTTGAAGGGACCGTCGGCCGCGGCGATCATTTCGGGGGCGCCGGTCTCGGCGCCTTCGCGATTGCCCATCCAGAAGATTCCGCCGACGATTCCGCCGATCGCCGCGAGCCCGATCAGGACGGCGACGATCAGCTTGAGCGCCGAGGGCCCGCCCTCGTCGCCTTCCTCCTCGACCGCCTCCAGCCAGGGCAGGCGATCGTCATTGTCGAGCGCGGGATCGTCGGCGCGAATGTCGGTCATCACTGCATCTCCTCGGCGGCGGTCACGCCCATGATAGCAAGGCCGTTTCGCAAAATCTGGCCCGTGGCCGCCGCCAGCTCTAGCCTCGCGCTGGTTAATTTCAAATTATCTTCGAGGAGGAAGCGCCGCGACGGATCGTCGTTGCCGCGATTCCACAAGGCATGGAAGGCGGCGGCGAGGTCGCCCAGGTAGAAGGCGATACGGTGCGGCTCGTGCGCCTGCGCCGCCGCCTCGACGATCCGGGGGAACTGGGCCGCGATCCTGACCATGCCCAGCTCCTCGTCGTCGAGCAAAGCGAGGTCCGCCGTGCCCGCCGCCTCCAGCCCCGCTTCGGCGGCTCGGCGGTGAAGCGATCGGATCCGGGCATGGGCATATTGGACGTAGAAGACCGGATTGTCCTTCGAGGCTTCGACCACCCTGGCGAAGTCGAAATCCATCTGGGCGTCGTTCTTCCGGGTCAGCATGGTGAATCTGACGACGTCCCTGCCGACCTCCTCGACGACCTCGGCGAGGGTGACGAAGCTGCCCGACCGCTTCGACATCTTGACCAGCTCTCCGGCCCTCAGCAGCCGGACCATCTGGACGATCTTGACGTCGAGCGCGGGCCGTCCGGCAAGCGCCTGCACCGCCGCCTGGGTCCTCTTCACGGTTCCGCTATGGTCGGCGCCCCAGACGTCGATCAGCTCGTCCGAGGCTTCGAGCTTCTGCATGTGATAGGCGGTATCGGCGGCGAAATAGGTCCAGCTTCCGTCCGACTTCCGGATCGGCCGGTCCTGATCGTCGCCATATCCGGTCGAACGAAAGAGCGTCAGCTCGGTCGGCTCCCAGTCGTCGACGGTCTTTCCCTTGGGCGGAGGCAATGTGCCGCGATAGACCAGGCCCTTGTCGCCGAGCAGTGCGAAAGCGCGGTCGACCGCGCCCGATTCCTGCACCGCCTGTTCCGAGGAGAAGAGGTCGTGATGGACTCCAAGCTTCGCCAGATCCTCCCGGATCAGGTCGAGCATCGCCTCGACCGTACGCGGCCGAAAAATCTTCAGCCAGACCGGTTCGGGCTCGTCGGCGTAGCGATCGCCATATTCGTTCGCGAGAAGCTCGCCGACCGGCTTCAGATAATCGCCCGGGTAGAGGCCTTCGGGGATCTCGCCGATCGGCCGTCCGAGCGCTTCTAGGTAGCGCAAATGGGCCGAGCGGGCGAGGACGTCGACCTGGGCGCCGGCGTCGTTGACATAATATTCGCGGGTGACCGAATAGCCCGCCGCTTCGAGCAGGCTCGCCAATGCGTCGCCGACGACGGCGCCCCGGCAATGGCCCATATGCATCGGGCCGGTAGGGTTGGCGGAGACATATTCGACGTTCACCCGCCGCCCCGCGCCCGCCCGCGAGCGGCCGTAATCGGCGCCGCCGGACAGGATGGAGCGAAGCTCGCCGTGCCAGATCGAGGGCTCCAGGCGGATGTTGATGAAGCCGGGGCCCGCCACTTCGGCGCCCGCCACCTCGTCCAGCGCCGCCAGCCTCGGCGCGATCAATTCGGCAAGCGCCCTCGGATTGGTCCGGGCGCCCTTGGCGAGAACCATCGCTGCGTTGGTCGCGAGGTCGCCGTGAGACGGATCGCGCGGCGGCTCGACCGCAACGGCCTTGCGGTCGAGCCCGGACGGCAGAGCGCCCTCGCCTTCGAGAGAGTCGAGGATGGAGCCGAGATGCTCGGCGAAGCGGGCGTAAAGGGTCACGGCGGGTCCGGTTTTCGAGGAGCGCGCGGCTTAGACGATGTCGGAGGCGATTTGAAGGCGCCACACCCCTACCCCGTCAGCCCGCATTCTCTAAAAGCCTTCCGGAAGCTCGACCGGCCCGACCAGGTCTCGATGCTGGCGGACGGCGTAGCGGTCGGTCATTCCGGCGATGAAGTCGCCGATCGCCCGAAGCGTCGCAACCTCGCCGGCATCGGCCGGGAGCCATTCCGGGGGCAGCCGGCGCGGATCGTCTCGATAGGCGGCGAAGAGGCGGGCGACGAGCGCCTGCGCCTGGTCGCGAACCGCCATGACCGGAGGCGCATTGTACATCCTGGCGTGCAGGAAGCGCTTCAGAACCGCCTCCTCTTGGGCCATGTCCGGCGAGAATCCGGAAAGCGGCCGGCCCGCGCCGCGCACCTCGTCCACCGTCCGGGCGCCCGAATCGGCCAGCCGGCGCCTTGTCTCCTCGATCACGTCGCCGACCATGAGGCCGATCTGGTCGCGGACCAGCTCCGGCACCAGCCGAGCCTCGTCGATATCGGGGAACCGGGCTCGAACTGAGGCCCAGGCGCGCGCCACCATCGGCACTTCGAGCAGCGCCTCCAGACTGAACAGCCCGGCGCGAAGGCCGTCGTCTATGTCGTGATTGTCATAGGCGATATCGTCGGCGACCGCGGCGACCTGCGCTTCCAGGCTCGGCCAGGTCTTCAGGTCCAGTGGGAATTCGGAATCGGCCTCGGCCAGCGCCCAGGGCGGGTCCGCGACCGGGCCGTTATGCTTGGCCAGCCCCTCCAGGGTTTCCCAGGTGAGGTTCAAGCCGGCGTGGCGCGGATAGGGGCTTTCGAGGCGGGTGAGGAGCCGGATCGTATGGGCATTATGATCGAAGCCCCCGGCCCCCGCCATCCGCTCCTGCAGGACTTCCTCGCCGGAATGGCCGAAGGGCGGATGGCCGATGTCGTGGGCGAGGCACAGGGCCTCGGTGAGATCCTCGTTGAGGCCGAGCGCCCGCGATATTGTCCGGCCGATCTGGGCAACTTCGAGGCTGTGGGTGAGTCGAACCCGGAAATGGTCGCCGTCGGGGGCGACGAAGACCTGGGTCTTGTGGCGAAGTCGGCGGAACGGGACGGAATGGATGATCCGGTCGCGGTCGCGCTGGAAGGAGTCGCGCGGCCCTCTCTGGCCCGTCGCCGCCTCGCCGTGCAGCCGACCGCGCGAGTCGGAAGGATCGCAGGCATAGCCGGCCGAAAGCCTCACTTCGCGGGCAGCTTCTCGACCTTCTGCCCGGCGGGGCTGGTCCAGGCGAAGCTGCTCAGATCCTCCGCCTTGAGCTGGTTGACGAAGGCCTGCGCTTCCCTGGAGCTTGCGAAGGGGCCGACGAGCAGCCGGTTGGTGGCGTTGAGCGGAGCCGTCCAGGCCGAATGCGAGCCAAGCAATTTGGGCGCCTTCGCCTTGAGCCGAACGAACTCGCGAGGCAGCGCGTCCTTGGCCGCGCCTCCGGCGATCTGGACCCAGACCCGGCTGGGCTCGGGCGGCGCCGCACTGGGCTTCTTCGCCGGCGCGGCTGCAGGCTTGGCGGCGGGCTTAAGGGCGGGCTTCGTCTTGGGAGCGGCCGCTCCCTCGTCACCGGCACGGGGCGCCGGATCCGGCTTCGATTCCGGGATTTCTGCGATCATCGCCGACAGATCGGCCAGCCGGCTGCCGGAAGGCACGGCTTCAGCCTCGGGGGGCGGCGCGGACGGCTGGACGGCTTCGACTTGAATTTCGGCCGGTTGCGGCTGTGGCTGCTGCGGGGCGGGAGGCTCGACGGCCGCGATCCGGACCTCGGCGGGCTTCGGTTGCGGCTGCGGTTGCGATTGCGATTGCGATTGCGGCTGAAGCTGGAACCCCATTGTCGAAAAGGCTTCGACGGGCGCAGCGGGCGTGACGATTGCGGCGGTCGCGGTTTCGACCGGGGCCGGGATCGGGTTCCGGGCGGCCTCCATCGCCCTGTCGGGCGTTTCCCTCTTGCGCCGCACAGTGCTGGGGTCGCCACCGCGCGCCAAGGCCCAGCGCCTGCGAATCTCGCTGACTCCCGAAGACCTGGAGGGGCGGATCTTGGCCGGCTGCTGGCTCACTCCGGCGAGCGCTTCCACCGCGTCCGGCGTGGCCGCCGGGCGGATCGTGGCCGTCCGACGTACGGCGGGGGCGATTCCTCCCTTGGACCCGCGCCGCCGCGACGCGGTCGAAACCGGCTCGGGCGGCGGTGGGCGGCGGGCGATCGATCCCCGGCCCGGATCCGGGCGGCCCGCATCGGTCACGGCGTTTGCGAAATCGTTGGCCGCATAAGTGGACGGCGCCGCGGTTCGGCCGTCGCGTGGGAAGACCCCGAGATGAACGGCGAGCGCACGCTCCGCCGGAGACAGGCTCGGAAGCCGCGCCAGGAAGGGGCTCATCGCCCCCGCCTGCGGCCCCGGCATGGCGGCCTGGACGGCGCGGGCGGCGCCGGCGGAATCCCCGGTCAGGGCAAGCACCATCGCGCGGGCCCGCTCCGCCGCCCGGTCGCGGACCAGCAACTGGCTCTCGAGCATCCGCAATGCCGACTCGCGCTCGCCGCTGATCGCAAGCGACAAGGCGAGCCGCCGGGTCACTTCGTCGTCACGGCCCTTCTGAAGCGCCATTCGATAATCGCGCTGCGCCTCCCGCGGATTTCCGGCGATATCCTGGGCGAGCCCGCGTTCGCCGGCGATTTCGGAGGCCGGCACTCCGAGATCGGCCGCGTCGCGGAAGAATTTGAGAGCGGCGTGCGGCTGCTCAAGCTGGACCAGAGCGGAACCGATCCACATCTTGACCCGTCCGTCGCGCGGCATCTGGTCCTCGGCCCGGGCAAAGAAGGTCAGAGCGGCCTGAGGATCGCCGAGCTCGAGCGCGGCCTTGCCGGCGCCCATCAGCGCGGTGACGCTGTTCGGATTGGCCGCGAGGCTTCGAAGGTTGCGCGACAGCTCCGCCTGCGGGCGCTCCGTGAAGACGCCCGTGGCGGCATTGGTCTGCGCCCAGCCCGGCGCGGCCGTGAACATTGTCCCCGCACCCAGCACGGCCAAGCCGAGCCGAACGCCCCTCCGCAATGATGTCATTTCGCATTTAGAGCGGAGGGTTCCCTGGGGAGCAATGCCCATGCGTTCAGCAGTTGCCTCTCTGCGGCGAAGCCGTGGGGACGGGACCATGCGAAGCATGGTGGAGGGATAAGCGGCTGAAGAAACAGGAGTTCTCGCGCGAAAACCGCTTCGGTCCGCGCCTTCCACCCCTCCACCACCCTACGGGTGGTCCCCCTCCCCATCTGGCGATGGGGAGGCAAGACTATTGATTGTTCTGCCGCCCGAGGAACCTCGGAATGTCGAGCGGGTCGCGGCGGAGGCGGGGCTGGGGCTCTTCCTCGACCTGCGCCTTGGCGGCGCCGCGGGCGATGCTCGACATACGCTCGAACAGGGTGCCGCCCTCGCGGGCCGCCTGCGGCTCTGACTCTACGGTCGCCTCGGGCTCGCCGTCGATCCAGCTCCGAGTGCCGGGCGCGACGCTCTCCGGCCCGCCGGCGAAATCCTGTTCGATGAAGCTCTCGCCGCCATCGTCCTCGTCGCCGAGCATCGCCGCGTCGAGAAGAAGCTCGTCGCCTTCCTCCTCGGCGGCGGGGGCGTCGACTCCCGGCTCGTCGGCCGCCTCCCCGGCGGGCTCGGGCTCGGGCGTCGAGCCTTCGGTCGCTTCGGCGGTTTCGGCCGCCGGCTCCGGCGGAGTCAGGGTGACCCTGGGCGGATCGCTCGCCGATGCGGCGGTTCGGGCGCCCGGAAAGGTGAAGACCTTGGCGGGCTGCGGCGGCGCCTGGGTCACCGCCTCGGCGTCGATTCCGGTGGCGACGACCGAGACCCGGATCTTGCCTTCGAGCTCGTTGTTGAAGGCCGAGCCCCAGATGATGTTGGCGTCCGGATCGACCAGCTCCTTGATGTGGCTGGCGGCCTCGTCGACCTCCATCAGCCGCATGTCCTCGCCGCCGGTGATCGAGATGATGACCCCGCGGGCACCCTTCATCGAGACACCGTCGAGCAGCGGATTGGCGATCGCCTTCTCGGCCGCTTCGATGGCGCGGTTGTCGCCGGAGGCCTCGCCGGTGCCCATCATCGCCTTGCCCATCTCGCCCATGACCGAGCGGACGTCGGCGAAGTCGAGGTTGATGAGGCCCGGCATGACCATCAGGTCGGTGATCCCGCGAACGCCCTGCTGGAGCACCTCGTCGGCCATCTGGAACGCTTCCTTGAAGGTCGTGTTCGGGTTGGCGATCCGGAAGAGATTCTGGTTGGGTATGACGATCAGTGTGTCGACATGGGCCTGCAGCTCCTCGATCCCGGCGTCTGCGGAGCGTCCGCGGCGATTTCCCTCGAAGCTGAACGGCTTGGTGACGACTCCGACGGTGAGCACTCCGCGGTCGCGCGCCGCCTTGGCGATGACCGGAGCGGCGCCGGTGCCGGTGCCTCCGCCCATTCCGGCGGCGATGAAGCACATGTGGGCGCCCTCGAGCGCCTTTTCGATCTCTTCGAGCGCCTCTTCGGCGGCGGCCTTGCCGATCTCGGGGCGCGAACCGGCGCCAAGGCCCTGGGTGATTCGAAGGCCGAGCTGGATTCGCTGGTCGGCGGGCGAGGCGTTCAGCGCCTGGGCGTCCGTGTTCGCGACGAGGAAGTCGACCCCCTGGACGTCGTTCGCGATCATGTTCGCCACCGCGTTACCGCCGGCGCCGCCCACGCCGATGACGCTGATCCGGGGTCTCAGTTCATCTACTTCCGGCCTGATGAAGTCGATGCTCATGCTTGCTCTCCCCCTGTATTCGCCCAACGGGACCAACTCGTTAACTCACTTTGCACGAAGCGATTCTTGGGCGCGAGCAAAAAGTTAACGAACTGGTATTTTTTCGGTCTGGAGACCCCCGTGTGAGTCCCAAAAGTCACGGATATGAATCCCGAAAGCCACTCCATGAATCTCAAAAGCCACTCTTAACCGCGCGGATCAGCCGCTGGACGATATTGCCGCCCGTCTCGCGCGGCATGATCCGGTCGGGAGACATCACCGATCGAAGGTCGAGTTCGTCCGATGCGGCGAACAAGGCGAGGCCGACGAGGGTGGTGAAAGCGGGACCGGAATGGGCGTCGGGAAGGCCGGCCAGGCTCGGCCGCCCGACTCGGACCGCTCGTCCAAGAACCCCTTGCGCATAATCGGCGATCCCTTTCAGCTCGGAGCCGCCGCCGGTCAGGACCACCTGGCGGCCGAACGGTCCGCCGAAGCCGAGATCCTTCAAGGCCGCCGCGATCTCGCCGGTGAGATGGTCGAGCCGCTGGCGGATCACGGCGATCAGCTGCGCCCGGGTGATCCGCGCCGCCTCGGTGCCTTCTTCGGAGCCGGCGATCGGCGACAGTTCGATCATGTCGTGATTGTCGCGCGGGGAGGTGGTCGCCGAGCCGTAGAAGCACTTCATCCGCTCCGCCTCGACCCGACGGGTTCCGAAGGCCGAGGCGATGTCGTCGGTGATGTCCATTCCCCCGATCGCGATCGACTTGAGGCCGAGCAGCATTCCGCCGGCGAAGACCGAGACGTTGGTCACGCCCGCGCCGAGCTCGACCAGCGCCACTCCCAGCTCGCGCTCCTCGTCGTTCAGGCAGGCCTTGCCCGCGGCCACCGGCGAGGCGACGATCGCCTCCACTCCGAGATGGGCCGAGCGAACGCACAGATCGAGATTGCGGACCGGCGAGGGATCGCCGGCGATGACGTGGATGTCGACGGCGAGCTTGTCGGCGTGGAGGCCGAGCGGCTTCTTCACCCCCTCGAGCCCGTCGACTGTGTAGAGCGCCGGAAGCGCATGGAGGATCATCCGGCCGTCGCCGCTGATCGATTCCCGGCCGATTCCGAGCAACTGGTCGATATCCGCCTTTTCGATCCGCCGCCCGCCGATCTGAAGCTCGACGCTCGCGACGGTGCTGATCAGCCCGCCCGCGGAGAAGCCGACGAAGACGTCCTCGATGTTGGTCGCCGCGATCCGCTCGGCCTGCTCGACCGCTTCCCTTATCGCCCCTTCGGTCTTCTCCATGTCGGCGATGAAGCCGCGCCTCACCCCCTGGCTCTGGCGCTGGCCGGTGCCGAGGATCTTGAGGCGCCCGTCGTCGCCCGGCTCCGCGATCAGCGCCGAGACCTTCGACGAGCCGACGTCGAGGGCGGTGACGAGCCTTCTCGGGGCCTGGACGGTCGGGCGCTTCATCAGATCGTCCGGGCGGTGTCGACGTCGCCGCTTCCGGGCGCGGCCGGGACCGGAGGCGGCGCTTCGGGCGCGATGTCGGGGACGGTGCTTCCGGGATCGCCGGGCAGCCGGATCAGCATCCTTTTGGAGTCCCGCATGTCGATCCGGACATAGCCCTTGCCGAGCAGCTGCACCGACTGGTCCATACCCGCGAACCTGGTCAGCGCCTTGCGCGCCGCCGCTTCGCCTTCCGGAAGGGCGAGAACCTCGCCGGACTGGAAGCGCAGGTCCCAGCGCCGGCCGCCCACCCAGCTAGCGCCCGCCATGGCCGGCTTGAGGTTGGGCGCCGCCTGGGTGAGGCGGGCCAGCTCGGCGGCGTGGAGGTTGGCCGCGGGGCCGATGATAAGAGGCAAATCGGGCATTGCGTCGAGCCGGACCGCTTCAAGGACCACTCCGTCCATGTCGATCAAGGCCAGCTTTCGGTTATGCTGCCAGATCGCGGCCGGCCGGCGCTCGACGATATCGACGACCAGGGTGTCCGGCAGCCGCCGCGAGACCCGGGCGTCGCGCACCCAGCCGAACTGGAGAAGCCGCTGCCGTGTCGCCTCCAGGTCGACCAGGGGCATCGCGGTCGACGGCTGGTCGAAGGCGATATTGTAGACGTCGATCCGGCGGATATGATCGGCGCCCTTGATCTCGACCCGCTTCATCGCGAAGCCCATCTCGCCGACGCCCTCGCCCATCGTCCCGCCGACCATCTGCGGTATCCTGAGCGCCCAGAGCAGGGCGCCCGCCAAGGCGATCATCATCCCGACGAAGATCCACCAGCTGAGCCGCCGGACCGCGTCGGGAAGGGCGGGGGCCGGCGGCGGAGAGCTTCGGCCGCGCCGGCCCCCGCCCTTCCCGGAGCCGCGCGCCGGGGCCCTCGCCTTGCTCCGAGCCTGGGAGCCGCGCGCGATCGCCTTGCTCATAACGCCTCCTCCACGATCTTCTGGACCAGCTCGGCATAGCTCATTCCGCGATAGCCGGCCTGTTCAGGCACCAGGCTCAACGGCGTCATTCCCGGCTGGGTGTTGATCTCGAGCAGATAGAGGCCGGCCAGGCCCTGCTCGTCGTCCCAGCGGAAGTCCGCCCGCGAGCAGCCCCGGCAGCCGAGCGCCCGGTGCCCCTCCAGCGCCGTCTTCATCGCCGCCGCTTCGATCTCTTCCGGAATCTCCGCCGGGCAGACGTGCTCGGTCATCCCTTCCGTATATTTGGCGTCGTAATCGTAGAAGCCGGACCTGGGCCGGAGCTCGGTGACGGCCAGCGCCTCGTCGCCGAGCACCGCCACGGTCAGCTCCCGGCCGCGGATGAAGGGCTCGGCGAGCAGGCGCTCGAAATGGAGCCACGGCCCTTCGCTGTCGCGCCCGATCGGATCGCCGTGATTGCCGCCCTCGGTAACGATCGCGACCCCGACCGACGAGCCTTCATTGACCGGCTTCAGGACGTAGGGCCGGGCCATCGGGTCGGCTTCGTAGAGACTCTCGCTCTCGACCATCGTCCCCGCCGGCATCCTGATTCCGAGCGGGACGAGAAGCATCTTGGTCAGCTCCTTGTCGATGGCGATGACCGAGGTCGCGACTCCGCTATGAGTATATTTGAGGCCCATCAGGTCCATCAGCCCCTGGACCGTGCCGTCCTCGCCCGGAGTGCCGTGAAGAGCGTTGAATACGACGTCCGGCGCCGCCTCGCGAAGCCGATCGGCGACGTCCCGGCCCATGTCGATACGGGTGACCCGATGGCCGAGGCTCTCCAACGCACTCGCAATGTCCCTCCCGCTCATCAGCGACACTTCCCGCTCGGCGGACCAGCCGCCCATGAGGACGGCGATGTGGAGGGGCTCAACCATGGTGCGTCACCCCGGCGAAAGCCGGGGGCCCGGAGAGACCCGCCGTGACTTTCCGATCCGGGGTCCCGGCTTTCGCCGGGATTACGGTGCTTTTCACGCCTCCACTCCCACCCTTTGAATCTCCCACTCCAGCCCGACGCCCGAATGCGCCAGCACCCTCCGCCGCACTTCCTCGCCCAGAGCCTCGATGTCGGCGCTTCTCGCTTTGCCTAGGTTGAGCAGGAAGTTACAATGCTTTTCAGAGACTTGCGCGTCGCCCATCGTCAGGCCGCGGCAGCCGGCGTCGTCGATCAGCTTCCAGGCTTTGGTTCCAGGCGGATTCTTGAAGGTCGAGCCTCCGGTGCGGCTCCGAAGCGGCTGGCTCGCCTCGCGCTCGGCGGCGATCCTGTCCATCTCCGCTCCGACCGCCGAGCGCTCGCCCGGAACGCCCTGGAACAGGGCCTCGACCACCACCGCGCCCTCCGGCACGTCGCTGTGGCGATAGGTGTAGCCGAGCCGCTCGGCCGGCCAGGTCTCGACTCGGCCGTCGCGAAGCACCAGCGTCGCCTCGACGAATATGTCGGCGACCTCGCGGCCATAGGCGCCGGCGTTCATCCGAACCGCCCCGCCCGCCGTGCCCGGAATCCCGCGGAGGAATTCGAGCCCGGCGACATGCGCGTCGCGAGCTTTGGATGCCACGGTGATTCCCATCGCTCCGCCGCCGGCGCGGACCCGGTTTCCCGGCTCGACATGGACGTGGGACATGGTCTTGGGCAGCCGGACCACCACGCCGGGAACCCCGCCGTCGCGGACGATCAGGTTCGAGCCGACCCCCACCGGCAACACCGGCATCGACGGGTCGAGGTCGCCAAGAAATCGGGCGAGATCCTCGATGTCGTTCGGCCGAACCAGCCATTCCGCGGGCCCTCCGGTCCGGAACCAGATGAAGTCGGCGAGGGAGCCGCCGGCGTCGATCGAGCCGCGCAGGGGAACATCCCCCACCCCAAACCCCTCCCCTGAATGGGAGGGGCTTAAGTGGAGCGGCGCCGATAGCCCCTCCCCTTCAGGGGAGGGGTTGGGGTGGGGCCTGTTCGGTACGCCGCTCATTTCGCCAGCCTCGCGCAGGCGATGCCGTCCGCCAGGCTCGCCGCCCATTTCGTGATGTCGCCGGCGCCGAGGCAGATCACCATGTCGCCGGCGGCGGCGAGATCGCGGAGGCTCAGGCAAAGCTCCTCGAGGTCCTTCACCGCCATGACCGCGCGGTGGCCGCGCTGCTTCAGCCCCTCGGCCAGGGCCTCGGAATCGGCGCCTTCGATCGGCTCCTCGCCGGCCGGATAGACGGGCGTCACATAGACCACGTCGGCATCGTTGAAGGCGCCCTGGAACTCCTCCATCAGGTCGCGCAGCCTCGAATAGCGGTGCGGCTGAACGACCGCGATCACCCGTCCCCGGGCGCCTTCCCGG
The DNA here is from genome assembly GCA_038257735.1 of Sphingomonadales bacterium. Lineage (GTDB taxonomy): Bacteria > Pseudomonadota > Alphaproteobacteria > Sphingomonadales > Sphingomonadaceae > Allosphingosinicella. The sequence continues at coordinate 33,682 of JBBSIZ010000024.1, forward strand.
GCCGCCGACAGGACGGCGCGGATTTCGGTGGGATGGTGGCCGTAATCGTCGATGATCGTCGCGCCTTCGATCTCGCCGACCTTGGTGAAGCGCCTCTTCACCCCGCCGAACTTCTCGAAGCCTTTGGCGATGGTCGAGTGCGGGATGCCCATTTCCGCGGCGATTCCGATCGCTGCGAGCGCGTTCTGGACGTTGTGCCGCCCCGGCATCGGCAATGCGACGTCGGTGATTACGGCGACGCCGCCGGCCCGGTCGCGAATCGAGACGTCGAACAGATTGCCGCCCGGAACCGGCCGGACATTCTCCCCGCGCACGTCGGCCAGAGCGGCGAATCCGTAAGTCACCACCCGCCGGTCGCGGAGCCGCGGGATGATCGTCTGCACCTCCGGATGGTCGACGCACAGCAAGGCGGCGCCGTAGAAGGGCACGTTCTCGACGAACTCGACGAAGGCGTCCTTGACCTTCTCGAAGCTTCCATAATGGTCGAGATGCTCGGGATCGATGTTGGTGACCACGGCCAGGGTCCCGTCGAGCCTCAGGAAGCTTCCGTCGCTCTCGTCGGCCTCGACAACCATCCAGTCGGAGTTGCCCAGCCGGGCGTTGGAGCCGTAGGCGTTGATGATCCCGCCGTTGATCACGGTCGGGTCGATCCCGCCCGCGTCGAGCATCGCGGCGATCATCGAGGTGGTCGTCGTCTTGCCGTGGGTGCCGGCCACCGCCACCGTCGATTTCAGCCGCATCAGCTCGGCCAGCATCTCCGCCCTCCGGACGACGGGAATCCGGCGCTCATAGGCGCAGATCAGCTCCGGATTGTCCTTCCCGATCGCGGTCGAGATCACCACCACCGCCGCGTCGCCGAGATTGTCGGGATGGTGGCCGACCTTGACCGGGATCCCGGCCTTGCGGAGCCCATCGACGACATAGCCTTCGGCCACGTCAGAGCCCTGCACATCGTAGCCTAGAATGTGCATCACCTCGGCGATGCCCGACATGCCGATTCCGCCGATGCCGACGAAATGGATGGTGCCGATGTCCTTGGCGACCCCTTTCAGCCCCCGCCCCGGCATCAGGCCAGGGCCCCGGTCGGGAAAGGGGTAAGGATCATCTCTTCAACGGGGAGCGGATCGGTGCCGAGGTCGCGGCCCGTCATCTCGACGAGGTCGGCGAGGTCGCTCGCGGCGTTCGGCCGCCCGACCGCCCACGCCCTCAACGCCGCATTGGTGAGAGCGTCCGGCTCGAGGCCGAGCTTCTGCATCTGCTTGGCGAGCTCGACGGGCGTGAAATTCCTCTGGCCGATCGTCCGGGCGCCGCCGGCCTTCGCCATCTCGCGGGCGTTGGCGGTCTGGTGATCGTCGGTCGCGGAGGGCAAGGGAATGAGGATCGCGGGCCGGCCCGCCACGGTCAACTCGGCGATCGTCGAGGCCCCGGCGCGGGCGATGACGAGATGGGTCCAGGCGATCTTGTCCGGCATGTCGGGAATGTAGGTGGCGAGCTCTGCTGCGATCCCGAGCGCAGAATAGCGGGCGCGGACGCCCTCGATATCCTCGGCCCGGCATTGCTGGGTGACCTGGAGCCGGCGGCGGAAATGCTCGGGCAGCAGCCCCAGAGCTTCGGGCACCACCTCGGAGAGGATGGTGGCGCCCTGGCTTCCGCCGGTGACGAGCAGCCGGAACACCCCGTCGTCGGTCAGCTCGGGATAGGGCTGGTCGCGAAGCGCGAGCACCTCGCCGCGTACGGGATTGCCGACGAGATGGGTCTTGCCCTCGCGGCTCTTCGCCAGCCGCTGGACATCGGGATAGGCGGTGGCGATCGAATCGACCTTGCCCGAAACGATCCGGTTGACCCGGCCGAGCACCGCATTCTGCTCATGGATCAGGGTCGGGATGCGATCGCGCTGGGCCGCCATCAGCGCCGGGAGCGCCGGATAGCCGCCGAAGCCGATCACCGCCGACGGCTCGAACGTCTCGTAGAGGCGCGATGCCATGGCACGGCCGGTGAAGATCTTGCCGATCGCGCGGATCCAACCCACCGGTCCGCCGCCCAGCCGGCCGGCGGGAAGGATATGGACCGGCACGCCCTCGAACAGCCCGGGGATTCGCGCCCCGCGATCGTCGGTGACGAGCGCGACCCGATGCCCCCGCCGCATCAATTCCTCGGCAAGCGCATGGGCGGGGATCATGTGCCCCCCGGTGCCGCCGGCGGCGAGCACGTAATGCCGGCTCAGCATGAGCCCGTCACCCTCATCGTCCGCTCCATTTCACCACATAAGGCGAACGGTGTAGATACGGATTCCGCCGGGTGAAGGCGAGCAGAAGCCCCATTCCGATCGACAGGGCCACCATCGACGAGCCGCCATAGCTGATGAACGGAAGGGTCATCCCCTTGGACGGGGCGAGCTGGACGTTGACGGCCATGTTGATCAGCGCCTGTAGACCGAACTGGCAGACCAGGCCCGATGCGGCGAGGACGACGAACTTGTCCTCCTCGTGGAGCAGCCGGATCAGAACCCGGGCGACGATGACCAGGTAGATGGCGGCTATGGCGAGGCAGGCGATGATCCCGAATTCCTCGCCGATCACCGAGAAGATATAATCGGTATGCGGCTCCGGCAAGTGGAACTTGCGAACGCCCGCGCCCGGCCCGGCGCCGAACAGCCCGCCCGCGGTCAGGGTCCTCAATGCCGATTCCGTCTGGTAGGTGTCGTGGCCCGCCCCGCTGAACAGGAAGGCGTCGATCCGGGTGGTGGCGACGGGATAGAAGAAATAGGCCAGGACGATCCCGACGATTCCGGCGAGCCCGAGCAGGCCCAGCACCCTCAGCGAGGCGCCCGAGAGGGTGAGAAGCATCACCCAGGCCGCGGCGAAGATGATCGTCTCCCCGAAATTGGGCTGCTGCATGAGGAGCAGGGCGATGAGCGCGGTGCAGATTCCGGAAAGGGGGACGACCGGAAGGCTGGCGTCCTGCTCCTTGAGCGAAAGCATCCAGGCGATGGAGACGATGTAAAGCGGCTTCAGAAATTCGGACGGCTGGAACTGGGCGAAGCCGAGCCCGAGCCAGCGCCGGGCGCCGTTGACCTCGACTCCGATGATCGGGACCAGGAAGAGCAAAGCGGTGAAGAAGAGCGTGCCGATCAGGCACCAGCGCTTCGCCTTGGTCCTTGGAAGCATCGACACCGCGACCATTATCGGCAAAGCGACGACGATCCACACCAGCTGGCGGTAGAAATAATGGAGCGGCGCATAACTTACCCCGCCGCCCGACAGGCGCTGGCCGGCGGCGGGCGAGGCGGCGGCGACGGCGATGAGGCCGATCGCGATCAGGACCGCGACGAAGAACAAGAGGACCCGGTCGATCTCCCAGAACCAGCGCCCGGCGGCGCTTCTGTCCGATCGTCCGAGCCGGTTCTCGGTCCTGCTCTTCAGCTGTGCGACTACGCCCATCTACAACGCCTCCACCGCGGCCCGGAATGCATCGCCCCGCGCCTCGTAATCCCGGAACTGGTCGAACGAGGCGCAGGCGGGCGAGAGCAGGACGACTTCGCCCGGCCGCGCCGCCTCCGCCGCCTCGGCAACCGCCTCGAACAGCATCTCGCATTCGCTGACCGGCACCTTCTCGCGAAGCAGCCTCGCGAACATCGGCCCCGCCTCGCCGATCGTATAGGCGGCGCGGACATGGCCGAGATAGGGCTCGCAGGCGTCGAGATCCTCCGATTTGGGGAGTCCGCCCAATATCCAGTGCACCGCCGGATAGGCCGCCAGAGCCGGCGCGGCCGAAGTCGGATTGGTCGCCTTCGAATCGTTGACGAACAGAACTCCGTGCTTCTCGGCCACCCGTTCCATCCGATGCGGCAGGCCGGGATATGTTTCCAGCGCTTTCATCTGCGTGGCGAACTGAATGCCAAGGTCGGTGCAGACGCTCATCGCGGCCGCGACGTTTTGAGTGTTGTGCGGCCCCTGAAGTGCCGGCCATTTGGCCTGGTCCGAAAACGGTTCGTTCGGATCGCGCAACCTCATCAATTCGCCCGGCGCCTTTTCCAGCGCCAGCTCGAAAAGCTCGGGATCGGGGCCGCCAATTACCGCAGAATGGTCCAGTGACTGCATCTCGAACAGCCGAAACTTCGAAGCTCGATAGGCCTCGAACCCGTCATAGCGGTCGAGATGGTCCGGAGTAACGTTGAGGATCACCGCGACGTCGCAATCGAGGCTGGAGGTCAGGTCGAGCTGGTAGGAAGAGAGCTCGAGCACATAGACTCCGCCTTCCGGAAGCGGCTCCTGGCCGAGGATGGGATAGCCGATATTGCCCGCCATGGTCGCCGGCCGGCCGGCGGTCCGGACGATGTGGTGGATCAGAGCCGTCGTCGTCGACTTGCCGTTGGTGCCGGTGATCCCGACCACCTGGTGCGGCGGCAGGGTCGGCCGCGCCTGCGCGAACAATTCGATGTCGCCGACCAGGGGCACCCCCGCCTCCCGAGCCCGAGCCGCGATCGGGTGGCGATTGAGCGGCACTCCGGGAGAGACGACGATCCCGTCGCAGCCGTCGAGCGAGGCCGTCAGCGGGTCGGCCATCCTCAGGCCGAGGCCCCGCACCTGCTCGCGCGCCGCCTCGTTCTGATCCCAGGCCGTGACTTCGGCGCCGCTTGCAAGCAAAGCCTCTACGGTTGCCATGCCGGAGCGGGCGAGCCCGTAGACCGCGTATCTCTTACCGGCGAAGGCGCTCGAGCTGATCATCTGACTTTCAGGGTCGAAAGGCCGGCGAGCGCCAGCACGAAGGCGATGATCCAGAAGCGGATGACGATGGTCGCCTCCGACCAGCCGATCTGCTCGAAATGATGGTGGATGGGCGCCATCTTGAAGACGCGCTTGCCGGTCCTCTTGTAGAAGAAGACCTGGATGATGACGCTCATCGCCTCGACCACGAACAGTCCGCCGATGATTCCGAGCACGATCTCGTGCTGGGTCGCGACCGCGATCGCCCCGAGCGCCCCGCCCAGCGCCAGGCTCCCCGTGTCGCCCATGAAGACCGCCGCCGGAGGGGCGTTGAACCACAGGAACGCGAGGCCCGCCCCGACGATCGCCGAGCACAATATGGGCAGATTGCCGGCGCCGGCGACGAACGGAACCCCGAGATAGGCCGAGAAGACGGCGTTGCCGACGATGTAGGAGATGACGAGGAAGGCCAGGCTGGCGATGATCACCGGCATGGTGGCGAGGCCGTCCAGGCCGTCGGTCAGGTTCACCGCATTGCCGAACGCCACCACCACGAAGGCCCCGAAGAAGGGATAGAAGGAGCCGAGGTCCACCACCGGGCCGTTGTAGAAGGGAATGTAGAGCTCGGTCCCCGCCCCCCAGGTGATGATCGTGCAGCCTATGCCGGCGACCACGAACTCGGCGAGCAGCCTCACCCGCGCCGAGACGCCCTTGTGGCTCTTCTTCGTCACCTTGTCGTAATCGTCGAGGAAGCCGATCAGGCCGAAGCCGACGGTGATGAACAGGCAGGCCCACAGGAAGGTGTTGCTGAAGTCCATCCACAGCAGCATCGACACGGTCAGCGAGGTCAGGATCATCAGCCCGCCCATCGTCGGCGTGCCGCGCTTGGCGAGGTGCGACTGCGGCCCGTCGAGGCGGATCGGCTGGCCGTGCCCCTGGCGGACCCGAAGCCAGCCGATGAACTTGGGCCCGATGATGAGCCCGATCAGCAAGGCCGTCGCAGTGGCGGCGCCGGCCCTGAACGTGATGTAGCGGAAGAGGTTGAACACCCCCGGGACGCCAAGCTGTTCGGCAATCCAAAGAAACATCAGCTTTTCCCGCTCGCCAGCGCCTCGACGAGGGCGGCGAGTCCGATCGAGTTGGATCCCTTGACGAGTAAGGCGTCGCCCGGCCGGGCCTCGGCCCTCGCGAGCTCGATTGCCGCCGCCGTGTCCGCCACATGCGCCATTTTGACCCTTGCGCCAAGGGCTTTCGCCAGCGCTTCCATCTCCTCGCCGACCAGGATCGCGAGCGCGACTCCGGCTGCCTCGACCGGACCGGCGAGGGCGGCGTGGAAATCGTCGGAGCTCTCGCCGAGCTCCCGCATTCCGCCGAGCACGGCGATTCGCCGCCCGGCGACGGCGAGGCTGCCGAACGTCTTAAGGGTCGCCGCCATCGAGGCCGGATTGGCGTTGTAGCTCTCGTCGATGAGGAGCGCCTCGCCGCCGTCCAGGGCGATCCGGAGCCGCTCGCCGCGGCCCTTGAGTCCCGGCAGGTCGGCGAGCGCCAGTCCGGCTTGGGCCAGGTCGCCGCCAAGCGCCTCGACGGCTCCGAGCACGGCGAGGGCGTTCGATACCCAATGGTCGCCGGGCTGCGAGATGGTGAAGGTGAGAGCGGCTTCGGGCAGGGTGGCGGTGACCAGCGAACCGCCGCCCGGCGCAGGCACGATGTCGCGCGCGCATATGTCCGCCCCCTCGCCGAGCCCGAAGCTCAGGACATTCGAAGCATAAGGGCGGGCCGCGGTGGCGAGGCGGTTTCGATAGGGGCTGTCGTGCGGGACGAGGGCCACTCCCCCCTCCTCCAGCCCCTGGAAGATCTCGCCTTTGGCGTCGGCGATCGTCTCTTCGCTCGCGAAGAAGGCGCGGTGGGCCGAAGCGATCGCGGTGACGATGGCGACGTGAGGCCTGACCAGCCGGGTCAGCCCGGCCAGCTCGCCTTCATGGTTCATCCCCATCTCGAACACCCCGAAGCGGGTTTCGCGGGACATTCGGGCGAGCGACAGGGGAACGCCGACATGGTTGTTGTAGCTCTTCAACGAACGGTGCGCCTCGCCCGGCGCGGCGCGCTCGAGCGCGGCATACAGCGCCTCCTTGGTCCCGGTCTTGCCTACCGAGCCGGTGACTCCGCAAATCCGGGCGGAAGTCCGCTTGCGGGCGGCGCGGCCGAGAGCGTCGAGGGCGGTCGCAGTGTCGGCGACCCGGATATGGGGCCGGTCGGTCTCTTTCGAGACGATCGCCCCGGCCGCTCCGGCGGCGAAGGCCTTGTCGAGGAAGAGATGGCCGTCCGTCACCTCGCCCTTCATCGCGACGAACAGATGTCCGCGCTCGACCTCGCGCGAATCGAAGGCGACTCCGGAGACGGCGAAGTCCCCATGAGCCGCGCCGCCCGTGGCGGCCGCGATCTCCTCGGATGTCCAGAGGCTCATAGCCCCCTCCCTATTTGGGGACAGCTACCGAATTCGACTCGTCGCGCGGAGGGATTGGCCGCGTCGCCGCGCGAATTCGGTAGCTGTCCCCAAACTCTTCTCATGCCGCGCACTCCCGAGCGACCGTCACGTCGTCGAAGGGGAGTGTCTCGTCGCCAAGGATCTGGCCCTGCTCGTGGCCCTTGCCCGCGAGGAGGATGATGTCGCCCGCCCCCGCCGTAGCGACCGCCGCCGCGATCGCCTCGCGGCGGCCCGGCACCTCGAGGGCTCCGAGCGCGCCCTTGAGGATGGCGCGCCTAATCGCCGCCGGGTCCTCGCTCCTCGGATTGTCGTCGGTGACGATCGAAAGGTCCGCCAGCCTGGAAGCGGCCGCCCCCATCTCGGCCCTCTTGCCGGAATCGCGGTCGCCGCCCGCGCCGAAGACGATGATCAGCCGGTCCCGGGCGTGAGGCCTCAAGGCCTCGACAGCCGCCTCGATCGCGTCTGGCGTGTGGGCGTAATCGACATAGACCGGCGCGCCCGCCCGGGTGATCACCGCCCGCTCGAGCCGCCCGCGCACGCCCTGCACCCGTCCGAGACCGGCAAGCGTGCCCGCCAGATCGCCCCCGGTCGCGAGCGCCAGGCCCGCGGCGGTCAGGGCGTTGGCCGCCTGATAGGCTCCGATCAGCGGAAGCTCGACCCCGTGGCTCCTGCCTTGAGCCTCGATGGTCAGGCGCTGGCCGAGCTGGGTCGGCTCGCGGCCGACCAGCTTCAGGGTCTCGCCGCTCCGCCCGACCGTCAGGAGCCGAAGCCCGCGCGCCTCGCACCGCCTCGCCACCTCTTCCGATCGGGGATCGTCGGCCCAGATCACTGCCGCGCCGCCCGGCTCGACGACTTCGTCGAACAGCCGCATCTTGGCCTCGAAATAGGCCTGCATCGTCTCGTGATAGTCGAGATGGTCGCGGGTGAAATTGGTGAAGGCGCCGACGCGCACGGTGAGCCCTTCGGTTCGATATTGCGACAAACCGTGGCTCGAAGCCTCGAACGCCGCGTGGGTCACGCCCTCGCGCGCCAGCCCGGCCATGTTGGACAGGAAGGTGACGATGTCCGGCGTAGTCAGGCCGGTCGTCGTCCGGTCGTCGGCGGTCGTCACCCCCAGGGTCCCGATCGAGGCGGCATGACGGCCGGCCATCCGCCACAATTGCCGGGTCAGCTCGACGCTCGACGTCTTGCCGTTGGTGCCGGTCACCGCGACCACCGTCCCGGGAAAGGGCTCGAAATACTTCGCGGCGAGCCGGGCGAATTCGCGGCGAGGTTCGTCGGCGGCGATAAGGGCGGCGCCCTCGACCGCCACCCCCGGCCGGGCCACCACCGCCACCGCCCCGGCGCTCACCGCCCGGGAGATGAAATCCTCGCCGTTGAAGACGGTGCCGCGAAAGGCGCCGAAGATCGTTCCGGGCGCGACCTTGCGGTGATCGATCGCGAAGCCCGTCACCCGGGAATCGCCGCCGATTCCCGCGAGGTCGGCGAGGCGCACGATCATCCTTCCTTTTTAACGTACTGGAGAACCTCGGACATGTTGGCGTCGCGGTGTTCGTCCGGCTGGACCCCGAGCAAGGCTCCGATCCGGCTCACAACCTTCGACACCACCGGAGCGACGTTCCAGCCGGCGGTTCGAAAACCGAAGGTCTCGGCGGTCGATTTGGGGTCGTCGAGCATCGCGACGACCACGTAGCGAGGCTCATCCATCGGGAAAACGCCAGCGAAGGTGGTGACCACCGCGGCGCCGTTATAGCGGCCGCCGGCGACCTTGTCCGCCGTCCCGGTCTTGCCGCCGACCCTGTAGCCCTTGGCTTCGGCCTTGCGGCCGGTGCCGTCGGTGACGACCAGCCGAAGCAAGGCGCGCATCCGGTACGACGTGTCCTCGGTGAACACCCGCCGGCCTTCCGGCAGCGGATGTCGGCCGTCGATCTTGAGCAGGGTCGCGGGCCGCCATATTCCGCCGTTGAACAGCGTCGCGTAACCGGTGGCGAGATGGAGCGGGGTGACCGCGATTCCGTGGCCGAAGCCGACCGTCATCGTCGCGATGTCGCCCCAATTGGCGCCGGGAGTCAGGGTCCGCCCGCGCTCGTTCAACTCGATCGAGACCGGCTCGAGGAAACCCATTTTGCGGAGGAATTCCTGCTGCCGCGCGGACCCGACCTGAGCCGCGATCTGGGCGGTTCCGATGTTCGACGATTCCCTCATGATTTCGGCGACGCTGCAGGCGCGGTTGAACGGATGGGTGTCGGTGATGGTGAAGCCGCCCGCCCGGAGGCCCGACGGGCAATTGTACATCTGGCCGAAGCTCTTCACGATTCCGGCATCCATGGCCATCGCCACGGTGAACGGTTTGAAGGTCGAGCCGAGCTCGTAGACGCCCATCGTCGCCCTGTTGAACCCCGCCTGCTCCGCGTTGCGGCCGGGCTTGTTGGGATTGAGCTGCGGAAGCGAGGTGAGGGCGATGACTTCGCCGGTTCTGATGTCGAGCACGATGCCGGCGGCGCCGATCGCGCTGAACTTTGTCATCGCAGCGCTGAGCTCGGTCTCCATCACGCCCTGGACCCGGGCGTCGATCGACAGGGCGACCGGCGTACCGCGCTGGCCCGGGTCGCTGAGCCGGTCCTGGAGCACCCGCTCCATCCCGGCCACTCCGTTGCCGTCGAAGTCGGTCCAGCCCAGGATGTGGCCGGCCATCGCAGTCTGCGGGTACATTCGCTGGGGCTCGCGGCTGAACTCGATCGCCGGTTCGCCGAGCGCGTTCACCGCGGCGACCAGCTCGGGCACCGCCCGGCGGCTGAGATAAACGAAGGTTTTGCCGGAGGTGAGGATCGCCTTGTAATCGGCGACGTCTCGCTCCGGCATCAGCTGGGCGAGCCTGACGGCGAGCTCGGCGGGGTTGCCGAGCAGCCGGTCGGGATGGATCGCGATCGACCAGGAGTCGATCGTCCGGGCAAGCGGGGTACCGTTGCGGTCGACGATGTCGGCGCGGGGCGGGATCAGTGGGTTGCCGATCTGGCCGGAGCCGCCGCGATCGGTGAACAATTGCAGGAACAGGAGCCGGCCGGCGATCAGCATCGTGACTCCGGCGAAGACCAGCATCATCAGCATCAGCCGCTGATAGGTGAGGCTCATCCCCTGCGGGCGCTGGCCGGCGCCGCCGTAGCGCTCGGAAAGGATCGCGGCACTGGCCATCAGTTGCCGCCGCCTTCCTTGGCCGTGACCTTGGCGCCCTTGGCCGAGCCCGGCGCCGCGGCGGATTCGCGGGCCGGCTTGACGGCCGCGGCGGTTCGAACTGCGTTGGGCCTGGCCGCGGGCTTTGCGGCCGGGCGGGAGGGGGTGGCCTCCGGCTTCACCATCGCAGGGGCGGCGAGCTTCGCGGACGGTTTCGAGCCGCCGGATTCCGGCGTGGCGGTCGCGGCGGAGGCCGTGCGCTCGTCCTTCGGCTTGTCAGCCTTGGCGACCGCCGGCTTGGGCCTGGCCGGAGCTTCCGAGGCCGGCTTGGGCTTGGCCTGCGCCTCGGCGGTCGTGAAGCTCGCCCGGTGGACCATCGGCGGCTGCGGCTCGGGAGCCTCCGCGACCGCCTGGACGGCCGGTGGCATGACCGGCTTCGCGCCCTCGCCGGGCTGCGCCGCGCCCGTGGCGGCGGAAGCGAGGCGCAATTCGGCCGAGCGGTCGGCCACGGTCGGATCGTTGCGATAGAGCCGGGCGAGGGTGAACTCGTCCTTGAGGAACTGGGCCGAGCTGGGCGCGGCGAGGGCGAGCACTTCGGCGTTCCATTGTTCGAGCTGGGTCATCCGGCCGCGCGTGCCGAGCTCGGTCTGGAGCGAGCGAATATCGCGCTTGGCTTCGACGATCTGCCGCTCGACCCTGGCGAGCTCGTTGCGCTCGGTGGCGACCCGAAGCGACACCATATAGCAGCTGAGAGCGGCGCCGCCGACGGTGGCGACCCATATGACCGACCTGAAACCCCGTGCGATCATAAGGGCATCCCTTCCCTGCTGGTCCATGCGGATGCGGACGTCCGCCGGGCGACCCTGAGAGTCGCCGAGCGGGCCCGCGGATTGGCTTTGACTTCGGCCTCGCCGGCCTTGACCGGCTTTGCGACGGCTTCGAACGTGGAAGCGGCGCGGCTTCCGGCCTGCTCCGGCAGGTGGCGGGAGCCGGACGGAACGTCCCCGCTGCGCTCCTTGAGGAACCGCTTCACCATCCGGTCCTCAAGGCTGTGGAAGGTGACGACGGCCAGCCTTCCACCCGGGCTCAGCACCTGCTCGGCCGCCTCGAGCCCGCCTTCAAGCTCCTGAAGCTCTTCGTTGAGGTGGATCCGGATCGCCTGGAAGGTCCGGGTCGCCGGGTCCTTCTTCATTCCGGAGTGCCAGCCCAGAGTCTTGCGGACGATTTCGGCGAGCTGGCCGGTCCGCTCCAGCGGGCGGGCCGCGACGATGGCTCGGGCGATTCGGCGCGATTTGGGCTCGTCGCCATAGCGATAGACGATGTCGGCGATCTCCGCCTCGGCGGCGTTGTTGAGGAAGTCGGCCGCGCTCTCGCCGTCCCGGTCCATGCGCATGTCGAGCGGTCCGTCGGACTGGAAGGAGAAACCGCGCTCGGCGCGGTCGATCTGCATGGAGGAGACTCCGATGTCGAGCGTCACTCCGTCGACCGCATCGACATCGCGGGCGGCAAGCGCCTGACGCATCCGGGAAAAACGCTCCGGAACGAGCGTCAGGCGCCCCCCGCTCGAAGCTGCCAGGATCTCGCCTTCTTCTATCGCATCGGGATCGCGGTCGAAGGCATAGACCCGGGCAGCCCCTTTCTCGAGAATCGCACCGGTGTAGCCGCCGGCGCCGAAGGTACCGTCGACATGGGTCTCGCCTGGGGCGACGGCGAGGCCGGCGATCACCTCGCGCAAAAGCACCGGGACGTGCGGTGCGGGCACGGTTTCGGGGCTCATGGGGCGATGCCCTTTTCCTCGAGGCGCCAGGCGGCGATCTCCTTGAGGTCGCGGTCGCCCTCTACGAGCGCGACCCGCGGGTTCCAGATTTCGACGATCCCGCCCACTCCGACGAACAGAGCGAGGTCCTCGATCCGGCCCTTGCGGCGCATCATCGGCGGCAGGACTATCCGGCCCGACGGATCGTAGGGAACGTCCTCGGTCATTCCGAACATGCGCCGGGCCCGGGCATAATGATCGTCGAGAGTGCCGCCGCGATCTTCCTCGGCGAGGCGACGGCGCTCGAGGTCGGTCCACAAATTCTTGGCGTAATTGCGTCCGTAAGCGGTCAGGCAGGGCGCGATCTCATGAGCGCCGACGACGATCGCCCGGGCGTCCGACCGGCGCTCGATGACGCCGCGGACGAAGGCGGGAACGGAGAGGCGCCCCTTGGCGTCCACCGCGTTGAGCGCGCTGCCCTGGAAGAAGTCCTCGACCTCCACCGCCCCTGTCCGCTCCTTTACACGGAGCTCCCCCGTTCGCGGACGCACAAGGTACGCCGCGTGACTCGTTGGTCAGCCGAGAAGATGCCCCAAAAACTAGAAGGCGTGGATAACATCGGCGGACCCCTAAGGAAAGGGGATTTCATGCCTTTTTTAGGGATTTGATGCCTTTAGAGGGGCTTTCGTGGTTTGTTCCTTAAGATGTTCAATCCTTGTTCGCAGCGTCCGGCCTGTGGATAAGTATGTGGTTAGCGCCTCCGCCGCCACCGCAGCAATAGCCCGATCGCGGCGAGCAGGACAAGCAAGGCGATCGGGGCAGCGATCCGGATCGGCCTCGCCTCGCCCCGCCCCGGCCGCGGCCGCGACGCTCCGGCCAGCTCGTCCAGCCACTCGCCGAGGACGGCAGGATTGTCGGCGGCCATCGACGTCCACAGCGAGTCGCGCATCAGATCAGCGTCGGCGACCAGCCGAACGGTCCCCCGCCCGAGCCGGCACCGGGCCATCCATTCCCCCTCGCCGACGACGCATTCCGGACCGGCGCTGTGCAGGCGGCCCGGCGAATCGAGCAGGATGCGCCGGCCGTTCCAGCGCGTCTCGACTTCGCCGGCCTCCGCCGGCGGCTCGAGCGCCAGGCGCCAATGGCCGAGGAGCGGAGCGAGCAGTCCCGCCGGCGGGGGCCGGCGAATGTCCCCAAGGGGAAGCACGCTCGGCCAGGTCAGGACCGGGTCGGTGAGGATGAGCGCCCGGCCGCCCCGCCGGACCCAGCCGTCGAGCGCGGCCAGCTCCACGGGCGCGAGACGATGAGGCTGGGCCAGGAAAAGCACCCGCCCCCGCTCCAGCGTCCGGGTATCGAGCACGTCGACCGGCCGGAAATCATATTCCCCGCCCAGGTCGGCATAGGCCGCCGCCGGCCCCGACCCCGCCTCGAACGGCCCCTTCTCGCCCCAGACAAGCGGAAGCCCGGTCATCAGCATCACCTGGGGGCGGGTCTGCTCCGGAGCCGCCGCCGTCAGGAGCCAGGCGAAGGCGGCGAGCACAAGCCCTCCGAAAGTCGCGGAGGAATTAAGGCGTCGGCTCCGCCACCGGCTGCGGCTCAGCTTTGTTGTTGTCGTCGGCATTGCCGGGGGCGACTCCGAGCTCGGCGAGCGGTTCCTTGGGCTCGGCCTGGTTGGAATCCGGAAGGGCGGCCTGATTGCCCCCCGAAAGCCGGGTCTCGATCAGGTTGGTGGTGATCGGCTCTTCGTTGCTCGGACTGGTGAAGACCGCGCCCAGAAGGACGAGCAGGAAGACGAAGGCGAGGCCGGTTAGGCCGATACGGACCCGTTGCACGCGCTTCCCTTGTGTCCCAGCCCCAAATCTTGCGGCAGGCGTAACTTACGCCGCCGCCTTTGTCGAACCCGCCGTCGCTGTTGCGAAGCACACGCGTAAAAGCCCTTGACGGCGCATGCCGCGGTAACGAAGTGGTCGATATGATGAAAAGCCCAAATCTCCTCGCCGCCGCCTCCCTCGCGGCCCTGGTCGCCCTCACCGCCTGCGAGAACGAAACCATCGACGGTAATGTCGATCCCCAGGCCAATGCCGCGAACGTCTCGGCCGGTCCCCCACCACCCCCGCCGCCGATGATTCAGGCGAGCCGCACCTACCGGTGCAAGGACAACAGCCTCCTCTACGCCGATTTCTACACCAACGACACGGTCCGGGTTCGTGCCGAGAAGGGCCAGCCGGGGACGATCCTGACCGCTGCCGAGGGCCAGCCGCCTTACACCGCCGAGGGCTATTCGCTGAGCGCCAACGAGGCCCAGATCAGCTACACCGCCCCCGGCAAGGGCGCCCAGACCTGCAAGACGTAACCCCTGTGCGTCATCCCGGCGAAAGCCGGGATGACGGTTGGAACTGACAAGCCCGCCGGGCGCCGCTAACAGGCGCATGCATGACCACAGCCATCACGCCCGAGATCGTCGCCGAGCACGGCCTTTCCGCCGAGGAATATGAGCGGGTCCTCCACGCACTCGGCCGCGAGCCCAACATGACCGAGCTCGGAATCTTCTCGGTGATGTGGTCCGAGCATTGCTCCTACAAAAGCTCCCGGATCCACCTGAAGAAGCTTCCAACCGAGGCGCCCTGGGTAATTTGCGGCCCCGGCGAGAATGCCGGAATCATCGACATCGGCGACAACCAGGCGGCCATCTTCAAGATGGAGAGCCACAACCACCCCTCCTACATCGAGCCCTATCAGGGCGCCGCGACCGGGGTTGGCGGGATCCTTCGCGACGTCTTCACCATGGGCGCGCGCCCGGTCGCCAATCTGAACGCGCTCCGCTTCGGCCGGCCCGATCATCCGAAGATGCGCCATCTCATCGCCGGAGCGGTCGCGGGCATAGGCGGGTACGGGAATTGCGTCGGAGTTCCAACAGTCGGCGGCGAGGTGAATTTCCACAGGGCCTATGACGGCAACATCCTGGTCAACGCGATGACCGTCGGTGTCGCCGATCGGGACAAGATCTTCTATTCCGCCGCCGCCGGGATCGACAATCCGGTCGTCTATGTCGGCTCCAAGACCGGCCGCGACGGGATTCACGGCGCGACCATGGCCAGCGCCGACTTCTCCGAGGACAGCGAGGAGAAGCGCCCGACCGTCCAGGTCGGCGACCCCTTTACCGAGAAATTGCTCATCGAGGCCTGCCTCGAGCTGATGGCCTCGGACTCGATCGTCGCTATCCAGGACATGGGCGCCGCCGGCCTCACCTCCTCCTCGGTCGAGATGGCCTCGAAGGGCGGAGTCGGCCTCGAGCTCGACATGAATGCGGTGCCCTGCCGCGAAACCGGGATGACGCCCTACGAGATGATGTTGTCCGAATCCCAGGAGCGGATGCTGATGGTCCTCAAGCCCGGCCGCGCGGCCGAAGCAGAGGCGATCTTCCGCAAATGGGAGCTCGATTTCGCGATCATCGGCCGGGTCACCGACACCGGCCGCCTGGTGCTGAAGTGGAACGGCGAAACCGCGGCCGACATTCCGCTCGCCCCGCTCGCCGACGATGCGCCCTGCTACGACCGGCCCTGGGTAGAGACTCCGAAGCGCGAGCCTCTGGCCGACGTTCCCGAATGCACCGACGTCGCCGCCGATCTGGTGAAGCTGATGGCCTCCCCCGACCTCGCCAGCCGGCGCTGGATCTGGGAGCAATACGACCATATGGTCGGGGCAGATACCGTCCAGCGCCCCGGCGGCGACGCTGCGGTAGTTCGGGTTCACGGCACCGGCAAGGCGCTCGCGATCACCACCGACTGCACTCCGCGCTATTGCCACGCCGATCCCCACGAAGGCGGCAAACAGGCGATCGCGGAGGCCTATCGCAATCTCTGCGCGGTCGGAGCGACTCCGCTGGCGACGACCGACTGCATGAACTTCGGCAATCCCCAGCGCCCGGAGATCATGGGCCAGTTCGTCGGCTGCATCACCGGGATGGCCGAAGCGTGCCGGGCGCTCGATTTCCCGATCGTGAGCGGCAACGTCTCGCTCTACAACGAGACCAAGAGCGAGGACGGCAGCGGAAGCGCGATCCTCCCGACCCCCGCGATCGGCGGAGTCGGCCTACTCAAGGACTGGCGCAAGTCGGTCGGAATCGCCTTCAAGGGCGCCGGCGACGTCATCGTCGCCATCGGCGCCCGCCGCGGCCATCTCGGTCAGTCGCTCTGGCTCCGCGAGATACACGGCCGCGAGGACGGCCCGCCGCCGCCGGTCGATCTCGACGCCGAGAGGTCCGCCGGGGAGTTCGTCCGTGCCGCCATCGCCGGCGGAGCGATCACAGCCTGCCACGACGTCGCCGACGGCGGAATCGCGGTCGCGCTCGCCGAAATGGCCCTGGCCGGAAATGTCGGCGCGATGATCAACAAGCTCGTGCCCGTGAGCAACGCCGCCCTCTTCGCCGAGGATCAGGGCCTCTACGTCGCCACCATTTGCGACAATTGCCTGCTCACCTTCCTCGCCCGGGCCCATTCCGCCGGAGTCGAGGTCGAGGCGATCGGCCGAACCTGCGGCACCCGCCTGATCTTCGAACTGCCCGCCGGCGACCACGCCGTCTCCCTCGCCGATTTGCGAGAGGGCCATGAAGGCTTCTTTCCGATGCTGATGGGACGCGGACCGGCGGTCGGGTGACATTGCATCCCCTGTTGCGAACGCTTCGCATTATCGCTATATCCGACCCATGATCGTTTGCGTCTGTAACGCGATTCGCGAATCCGATGTCCGCCAGGCGGCGCTCGACGGCGCTTCCTGTCCGAGCACCGCTTATGGCCGCTACGGCTGCAAGCCGCGTTGCGGCCAATGCTTTTCATTCGCCCGCCAGGTCATCGCCTCAGCCCAGGCCACCAGCTAATTCGGCCTACTGACAATGATTCGCACTCGCCGCGCGGACTGACTGAACCTTGCCGCGACTGACTCGCAAGCGCAGTGAATTTTTCGCAGTTTTCAGCCGTTTTTAGGTGCTTTCCCCGGACTGGCTCGCTATAATCATGCCGACAAAGGGAGAGCCGGAATGAAGGGCGACGCGAAGGTCATAGAGTTTCTCAACGAGGCTCTGCGCAACGAGCTTACCGCCACCAATCAATATTGGCTTCATTACCGGATGCTCGACAATTGGGGCGTGAAGCGCCTCGCCGC
>JBBSIZ010000025.1:0-49161 GCA_038257735.1 Sphingomonadales bacterium
CTCGCAGACGCCGAGCCCCCTCTCCCTACCCTCTCCCCGCCGGGGAGAGGGAGTGCTAATCGGGGCCGCATCTTGAATGTCGATATGGCCTGTCAGGATCCACAGCCGCGAAACGGCGAGGTCGTTGCCGATCATGGGTCCAGGCCCTCGCAGCGGCCGATCCTGTAGCCGATCCCGGCCCGGGTCTCGATCAGGTCGGCGCCTCCCAGCGAAGCGAATTTGGAGCGAAGGTTGCGAATGTGGCTGTCGATCGTCCGGTCGGTGATTGCGAAGCCGGGGCCGTGGAGCCGGTCGATGATGGAGTCGCGGGTGAAGACCCTGGAGGGCAGGCTCGCGAGCAATTGCAGGAGCTGGAACTCGGTGACCGTAACCGGCACCTGGATTTCATCCCAATGCGCTTCCCAGGCCTCCGGGTCGAGGCGCAGGCGGTTGCGGACGAGCGCCGCCTTCGGCCCCGCCTCGGCCAGCGCCCTGCCGCCGCGCTTCAGGATGGCGCCGACCCGGGCGACGACCTCGCGGGGTGAGAATGGCTTGACGACATAATCGTCGCCGCCGAGCTCCAGGCCGAGCACCCGGTCGATCTCGTCGTCCCGGGAGGAGAGGAAGAGGATCGGAAGATCGCCCTCGGCCCGAAGCCTCCGGCAGACTTCGAGACCGTCCATCCGGGGCATGTTGATGTCGAGGACGACGAGGTCCGGCCGCTCGCGCTCCACTGCCTTCAGAGCTGCCTCGCCGTCCTGTGCCTCGACAATCTTCATCCCCGCCTTGCCGAGCGCGAAAGCGAGCAGCTGGCGGATATGGGCGTCGTCGTCGACGAGGAGGATCTTGTGGCTCATCGCGTGCATCTCACATCCCCGCGCCGCGGCTGTCAAAGCCTGGTGAGTTCCGTCGGACCTCGATGGGCCCGACATGTGGAAGCGGGATGGGGCCGGCTTCGATTCACTGTGCGAAGGCGATGCAGATCCGGTGCAGGGAAACCCTCTCCCCGCCGCGGAAAGGGGGAAAGTCTACCGCGCCGCCAGAACCCCGTCCACGCTGTGAACGACTCCGTTCGAGGCGAGCCGCTCCCCGCCGGTGACCAGCGCGCGACCGCCCGAGGCGTCGGTGACGGTGACCGACTCGCCTTCGCGGCCGAAGGTCAGGTTGCTGCCGCCCATGGTCGCGAGCTGGGCTTTGCCCTTGCCGCGCTCGATCGCCCGGCCGAGGTCGTCGGCGGTGACTATTCCAGGGACGATGTGGCCGGTGAGCAAAGCGACCAGGCGGCCCCTGGCCTCCGGCGCGAGCAAATCATTGGCCGCGCCCGCCGGAAGCTTGCCGAACGCCGCGTCGGTGGGCGCGAACAAGGTGTAGGGCTGGGCGCCCGACAGAGTTTCGGTCAGCCCGGCCGCCTTCATCGCATTGACGAGCGTCTTGTGATCGCCGGAACCGGCCAGCGCCTGCTGGAGGTTGATCTTCGGCTGCTCGCCTTTGGCGGCGGCCTGAGGGGCGGAGCCATTGGTTTCCGACCTGTTGCCGTCGTCGCCCTGGCAGGCGGCGGCGGCGAGCAGGGCGGCGGCGGCGAACGGAAGTCTCTTCATCGTTGCGCTCCTTCAGGTGAGCATCTCGACGATCGCCTGGATCATCTGGGTCTTCGCGTCGACCTGATAGATGTTTCCATCGGCGTAACGATAGAGATGTTCGTCGCCGTCCCGATATTCGTCGCGATAGTCCATCGGCAGATTGTAGGCGTCGTAGCCGCCAGACAGCGTCTGGCCGACATTGAGGTCGCCCGTGAGCAGTGCGACGACGCCCTCGATCAGCCCGGATTGCTCGCCGACTCGGTAGATGGCGTTGTCGCCGTAGCGATAGCGCGATTCGTCGGTGTCGTAATAATCGTCGCGATACTGATACGGCACATTATAGGCGTCGTAGCCCGAAGGGAGCGGTTGGCCGATGCCGAAGCCGCCGCCGAACAGGGGAATGATCGCGCTGATCAGATCGTTGCCGCGTTCGGCGCGGTAGATATAACCGCTGTCGTCGTAGCTGTAATAATGGTCCGGCGAGTCCCGATAGAAGCTCCGGTAGGCGGCGGGCATCCGATAGCCCTCGAACCAGTCCCGGTCGATCCGCTGGCCGCGGGCGAAACGCTTCTTGGCCTGGCCCGGAGGCAGGCAGCCATTGCCTTTCTTGGCGAGGCCCGGCGGGCAGGAACGGTCGTAGCCTGAATAGCGGGGTTCGCCTGGGCGGTAATCGGACCTGTGGCGGTCGTCGCGGCCCACCCGGCGGAAGTCCCGGTGATCCTCGCCCGAGCGGCGGACGAAATGATCCTGGCGGCGCTCGTCGCGAATAGCGCGCCTCTCGACACGCTCGGGCCGCTCGGCCTTTCCGTCGGCTCCGTCGGCGCGGAAGGCTTGGCGTTCCGCGCGTTCGGCTTTTCGCGGCTTGCCCGCGCGTGCCGCATGGCCGCCGCCGCGCTCCACCTTAGCGGGCTTGCCGCCGCCCTTGCCTTCGCCTCCGCCCTTCCCGCCTTTTTCGGCCGCGGCGGGCGCGGCGAGGGCGAGCGCGGCGGTGCCGGCGATCAGGACGAGGTTACGCATGACGGGACTCCCTTGGTTCGAAAGAAGAACGGCTGGGCTCGGGTGCTCGTTCCGCTTGCGAAAGCACGCTTCGACCGCCGACGCCCTCAGACCGTCCCGCCAAGCTGAACCTCGCCTTTCAGCCCCTGAACGCCGGGTGAAGGAGGAGGCTGGGAGGCGCTGGAGCGGGTGAAGGGAATCGAACCCTCGTCGTAAGCTTGGAAGGCTTCTGCTCTACCATTGAGCTACACCCGCCTGCGCGATCTTCGCCCTTTAGGCGAAGCTAGTTCCGGCGGGCAAGCCCGCCTTTGGTCCGGCACTGCCCGGCTTGCCAGCCGAAGCTCCGTCAGGAGCGAAGACTGGTGGACAGGGCTGGATTCGAACCAGCGTACGGGAAACCCGGGCAGATTTACAGTCTGCTGCCTTTAACCACTCGGCCACCTGTCCAGGAGGCACCCAATCAGGGAGGGCGTCCCATTGGCGAATGGGGCGGGGGCTGTCAACGTGGGGAAGGGGTTCGCGGGATATACTCTCCCGCGAAAAGCGGGAGAGGGGCAAAGGTATCAGCGCTTCACCGCCGCTTCCGGCCTCAGCCATTCCATCAGCTCTTGGAAGGGAATGAGGTTGTTGAATGCGATTCCGGCGAGGCCGCTCTGGCACCATCGCACGACACCCGCGATCGGGCGGAACTTTTCCAAGGCGAGGACGATTTCGCGGCCGACCTCGATCGGCTGGTCGGTCTCGACCTTGACTCCGCCCTGGCTGATGTCGCGGGTGTTGACCCCGTAGAGGCGGGCGCCGCAGCGAAGCGTGGCGAGCCGGTCGACCTCGACCCTGGGCAGGCGCGGCCGCCAGCCCGATTCGAGGGCCGCCTGGCTCGACAGCATCTCCTCGACGTCGATCGGCTTGTCGAATTCGATCCCGAGGTTCGACTGGTCCGCCCAGACCACGATACCCGGCACCGGCTGGTTGCTCTTCAGCTCGATTGCCACCGGCGCGCCCAAAGCGTGGTTCGAATAGACATGGGCCATCAGCCCGCCCGCCGAAATATTGCGGATGAGGCAGAGCTCGCGGCCGTCCGGACCGATCAGCGCTCCCACGCGCAAAATGGTGAGATGCCGGGTCGCGCGCCGGCGCTCCGGCGGCTGCGGAGCCTTGCGCGAAAAGGAGAAGGTCGTCTCCTCATGGCATTCGTTCGACAGCATCGTCCCCTCCCGGCCACCGCCTCGCGGCGGGCACGCCCCACTTGCCCCGCCAGAGAAAAGGCTTAGCGCCCCAGACGTTTAAGAACCTCTTACCGGGGGATGGGGATTGCGCCGTAATGGACCTATCCGCCGAGCGTTCACGGCTTGCTTACCATTCCGGCTTAAATCCCGTGCGATGAAAGCCGAGGCCGAAACCGCCACCGTCGCTGAAACCCGAGCCGATCCGCGGCCACGCTCCGCGGTCAGCACGGGAGTGGGAGTCGCCGGCCTCGCCGGCCTGTTCGCCTGGGTCGCGGTCGCCCGGACCTTCGGGCTTTCCGATCACTCCGGAGCTCTGCTCGCCTTGCTCGCCTGCGGAGTGCCGATGGTCCTGTGGTCGCTCCTCGTCGACAAGGTCCACCGCCGGCCCTCGACCGGGATCGACTGGTCCGCCCCGCCGCGGTCGCTTTCCGAAGCGCTCGACTTCAGCCTGGTCAAGATTGCGGGCCTGTGGGCGACCTGGGCGGGGATCGGCTTCCTCTATTGCGTCGGCCGCTGGTATTGGGACGGAATCTACCTCTTTTCGATGGAGGTGCTGGGCCTGGCCGCGGTGCCGCTCCTCATTGTGTCCATTCCCTATGTGATCTGGCTCGACCGGCGGCTCGTCGAGCCTCGCGACGCCGCCTGGAATTTCGGCCAGCTGCTGATCGGCAAATCGAACCTCGTCGAGCGCGAGATGGTCTACGAGCATCTGCGCAGCTGGGCGGTCAAAGGCTTTTTCATGGCCTTCATGATCGCGATCGTTCCGGGCAACTGGAAGGACACGGTGACTCCGGCGGGCGAGGATATCGCCGCGAACATGGTCAGCCTGACCCGCTGGCTGATCGTCGCCATGTTCACGATCGACACCGTCTTCGCGACGGTCGGCTACGTCCTGACGATGAAGCCGCTCGACGCCCATATCCGCTCGGCCAACCCCTATGCGGCGGGCTGGACGGCGGCGCTCATCTGCTATCCTCCCTTCGTCCTGATGGGGCCGGGCGGGCCTCTCGACTACCATCCCGGGACGATGGGCGAGGGCGGCTGGAACCATTGGCTCGACGGCTATCCTTTGCTGATGACCTTCGTCGCTCTCCTGATGGTCGTCCTGACCGCCATCTACGCCTGGGCGACGGTCGCCTTCGGGATCCGCTTCTCCAACCTGACCCACCGCGGGATCCTCACCCACGGGCCCTATGCCTGGACCAAGCACCCGGCCTATGTGTCGAAGAACCTGTTCTGGTGGCTGGCGACCCTGCCTTTCTTCGCCACCACCGGCAACATGACCGACATGATCCGCAACAGCTTCGTCATGGCTCTGGTCGCCGGTATCTATTATTGGCGGGCGCGGACCGAGGAGCGCCATCTGTCGGCCGATCCAGCCTATCGCGAATATGCCGGGTGGATGGAGAGGAACGGACCGCTGCCGCGGCTCCTTCGGCATCTCGGCCGCCGGCCCGCGCCCGCCGCAATCCCAGCCGAGTAGAAGAGCGCCGCCCTTGACCCGCGAGAGGGCGGGTCCTATTTCGCGGCCCGTATTGCCCGATCGTCTAATGGTAAGACAGCGGACTCTGACTCCGCTAATCGAGGTTCGAATCCTCGTCGGGCATCCAGCTTTTCGGTACGCACCACGGGAAGCCTTTTCATTTCACATCCTCACGTTCCATTGACCGCATAAAGATCCTGCGCGCAGCCCGGCCCGAGGTCGGCGCTAAGCCGAAGGTCGGTCGCACCCGGCCGGCCCAAGGGTCCGCCCGGAAGGCTCACCGTCGCCCCCACCTGAAATTCCGTGCCGTTCGGCAGCTGAATCGTGGGGCGCTCAGATGTGCCGGCCCATTTCGTCCCTTTTGGCCAGACAGGCGTTGACCGCCCAGACCCGGATTTGAAGATCAGGCAGGCTCCCTCGACGCCCAGCGTTCCCATTTGAAGGGCCAACGGCAATGGATGCTCCTCGCGGTCGTTGAAGATCAGAGCGACCGGTTCCTGAGAAGCCTGCGGACCCGATGGTGAGGGCTGCGCCGCGCCCAGGTCGGGCGCGCTTACATTGGTGGGGGGAGAATCGTCTTCGCGGTTCACCGAATCGGGAGCCGAGCTGCACGAGACCAGCAGCAAAAGGCCAAGGGCACAGTAAGCATATTTCACAAACATCTGACTCAACGCCACACCACAAACTCGGTGATGTCTACGCTTGACGGCAAACATCGTTCCGACACTTGCAACCAGGCGCTCAGTCTTCATTCATAGCAAGACCTGGGTTCACCAAATGTATAGTTATCTGTCTTGAGCCGCTTCCCTTTCGGCAAGTCAGAAACACAATTAACTTGGCCCGTCACCTCCCTTCGCTTCCACCGGCCCCGGCCCCGGCCCCGGCCCCGGCCCCGGCCTCGCGCGGCAGGCGCACAGGCTGGCCTGCTTGGTCGCCGCGCCCCTCGCGACGACCAGGTCGAAGCCGGTCTTCCGGCTCCATTGCGACAGGAACAGGAACCTCGAGGCGAGCGAGATTATGGGGGCCGGAACGCCCGTGGTCCTGCGCTCCGGCCCCCGCCCCCACCTCGCAGAGGAAGCCGTTCTGCTCATCGGCGGGGACATGGCAATATCAATTGGAGCCCCCGGCCCAGATCCTGAGACCGGCGACGAGCGTGAAAAGGAACAGCGCCCAGGCCGTCCCGACGAGCAGGAGCTCGGCACGAGTGGGTCGGTCGCTTTTTGATTCAATGGTCGGCTCTTCAGCCTCGTCTTGCATTACGGCTTCCCCTGCGTCACCGCTGCGCCCGACAAGCCGGGCGGTTGATCGCGCGTGAACACAGGGAACCGCGCCCTGCGTGTTCCCCGAAGGTCTTGTATTCCGCAGGCCACCCGACCGAAGCCGGTGCCTGTGTTCACCGCGAGTGCGGGCGCTCATCACGATCAAGATTAGAGCGCGAAACGGGACTACGCCGATGCTTGCCGCTCGGCAAGACCGCTGACTCGACTCACTGCTCAGCCCAGCTAAACAGCGTAGGTGAGCAGAGGAGATAGCAAACTGGCAGCGTCTTACTGGTCGTCGTTTTGATTGCACGACAGTGACGGCGCGAATCGCACTTTCAGGCGGCCGCTAAGCCTTGCGAGCGATGAAGTTAGAGCTTTGTATGAAAATCACAGCGAGTGATCAGCTCGAACAACGTCGCCCTTTTTCATCCATTTTCGAGCAGATTTGACCCAAACCGTCACACACGAAGCATTTTATCCGCGCGCGCATAGATTTGGCGGGGTCCGGAATGGATGAAACCAAAGTGAATACGTCAATGCCAATTGCAGAGGTCAGCGTATCTTCAAAGCTCGGCCCTCCTATGCAAAAGCCCGATAGGCCGGAGCCCGCCGAGCGATCGGCGGCGAGCGAGCAACGCGGCCGGCAAGAAATCCCGCGACGTTCTCATTTCCGGACGGACCGCGATTCGGCCCGCCGCAAATATAGAACACAAAGAGAACATAAAGGGAATAGGGTTTTCGGATATGAGCAATTGCGGGGGGCTGTCGGCCTCTTCCCGCGCGAGCTTAGCAGAGGGAATATCTGCTAAAGGACGGCGGGATGCCGCGGGCTTCAGCGAAGTCGCGCTATCTTTTCAGGAGAAGCTATCTTTTCAGGAGAAGGCGCAAAGACGGGACGACGC
This sequence comes from Sphingomonadales bacterium, assembly GCA_038257735.1. Taxonomy (GTDB): domain Bacteria; phylum Pseudomonadota; class Alphaproteobacteria; order Sphingomonadales; family Sphingomonadaceae; genus Allosphingosinicella. The sequence continues at coordinate 7,429 of JBBSIZ010000025.1, forward strand.
GCCCCACTCGAGCCGGCTTTCGCCGGGATGGCGGGCGGGGCCCGGGATGGCGGGTGCGATTGAGAAATGGTGCCCAGGAGAGGACTCGAACCTCCACGCCCTTGCGAGCGCCAGCACCTGAAGCTGGTGCGTCTACCAATTCCGCCACCTGGGCCCAAGAAGAGAACAACTTGGTAGGGGGCGCGAACTAGGGGGCGTGCCCGCGCTTGTCAACGCGGGGCCCGAAGGGCATGGGGGCGCCGCTGAACATAGCGAAAAAGGGGATCGCCGGCGGCGGCCGTCCCGACAGAGGATGCGGATGGACTCGAGAGACCGAGTGGTGACCCTGTTCGGCGGCGGCGGCTTCCTCGGCCGCTATGCCGCTCAGGCGCTGTTCCGGACGGGTGCCCGAGTCCGGGTCGCGCAACGCGATCCCCGCGGCGCGAATTTCCTCCATCCCATGGCCGCTGTCGGGCAGCTGCAATTGGTCCGGGTCGATATTCGGGACCGGGAAAGGGTGCGCGCCGCGGTCGGGGGGAGCGATTGCGTCGTCAACCTGGTCGGGATCCTGAAGGGCGATTTCGGGGCGATCCACGTCGACGGAGCCCGCAACGTCGCCGAGGCGGCGGCGGCGGCGGGGGCGAAATCGCTGGTCCAGGTCTCGGCGATCGGCGCCGATTCCGGGAGCGAATCGGCTTATGGCCGAAGCAAGGGCGAGGGCGAGGAAGCGGTGCGCTCCGCCTTTCCGGGCGCGACCATCCTTCGGCCGTCCGTCATATTCGGCCGCGAGGACGATTTCATCAACCGCTTCGCCGGAATGGCGAGGCTGGCGCCGGTGCTTCCGGTGGTGAGCGGCGGAACCCGGTTGCAGCCAGTCTATGCCGCCGACGTCGGCCGGGCCGTCGCCGCCGCCGCGCTTGATCCGCGCGGCCATGGCGGGCGAACCTACGAGCTCGGCGGGCCGCAGGTGCTGACGTTGCGCGAGCTGATGGAGTGGGTGTGCGAGACGACGGGGCGCGGGCGGCCCCTGCTCGACATTCCAGATTCGGTAGGCCGACTGATCGCCCGGACGACCGGCTGGCTGCCGGGGACGCCGATCACCTGGGACCAGTGGCTGATGCTCCGGCGGGACAATGTCGTGTCGGAGGGAGCCGAGGGGCTGGAGGCGTTCGGACTGCCCAAAACGCCGCTCGCCGCGGTTTCGCAGGGCTGGCTGACCAGCTACCGCCGCCACGGCAGGTTCGCGGCGAAATCGCTTTACTGACTCGGAAGCGTCATCCGACCCGCAAACGTCGTCCCGGAATTGATCCGGGATCCATGAACAGCGCCGGATGAAGCTTCGAGCCGCGATGCTCATGGATTCCGGCTTTCGCCGGAATGGCGGGTTGGGGCTTGACCCGCTGTCCTCGAACATTGAAGCGCGCACGCTCAACGCCCCGGAGTAACAATGGAAGCCTCGCTCCTCACCATCATCCTGCTCGGAATCGTCGAGGGGGTGACCGAGTTCATCCCGGTCTCCTCGACCGGACACCTCGTGCTCGCCGCCGAGCTGCTCGGCTTCGACAGCGCGGCGCAAGGGACGTTCGAGATCGTCATCCAGCTGGGGGCGATCCTGGCCGTCATCGTCCTCTACTGGCGGCGCTTCTGGGAGGTGCTGGTCGGGCTTTTCCGCTGGTCGGCGGGGCCGGTCGCCTTCACCCGGAACGTGCTTCTCGGGTTCCTCCCGTCGATGGCGATCGGGGCCGTCGCCTATGAGGGGATCCAGCGAATGCTCGAGACCCCGGAGATCGTCGCCGTCGCACTCATCGTGGGCGGGATCGCGATTCTGGTGATCGAGCGGATGACCAAGAGGGTCACGACGACGAGCGTCGAGGAAATGGGGTGGAAGACGGCGCTGGGAATCGGGGTCATACAATGCCTGTCGATGATCCCGGGGGTGAGCCGCTCGGGCGCGACGATCATGGGCGCTCTGGCGCTGGGGGTGGAGCGCAAGACGGCGGCCGAGTTCAGCTTCTTCGTCGCGGTGCCGACGATGATTGGGGCTTCGGTCTATGCCATGCTCAAGTCGGGCTCCCAGCTCGGCGCTTCGGAGCTGGGCGACATCGCGATCGGGTTCGCGGTCTCCTTCGTGGTCGCGATCCTGGTCATCAAGGCGTTCATCGGGATCGTCACCCGCTACGGCTTCGCGCCCTTCGCCTGGTACCGGATCGTGGTTGGGACGGTGGCCCTGGTGTGGCTGCTGGCGAGGTAGGCCCCGCCGGGATGACGCCATTTTCACTGTTCAGACTAGGCTCAGCCTCCGGGGCCTAAATCCCGCAACCGAGTCGCACTTCCGCGCGTTTTCGCCGGAGCGCCCTGGTTCGAGGAGGCCTCAATTGCGTAAGCTCATCATCGCCATGACGGCGCTCGCCGCGGCCTCGCCCGCATTCGCCTCGCCCGCATTCGCCCAGCCCGGATACGACCAGCGCGGATACGGCCAGCGCGGCGAGGATATCGTCCGCCGCCTTCCGCCGCCGCACGAAGTCGAGCGGATCGGGGACTCTCTGGGGCGGGCAACCGAGGCGCTGATGGACGTCGACATCGGCCCGGTCGTCGACGCGCTCGATCCCTATCACCGCCGCTATCGCCGCGGGCCCGAGACATTGGGCGACCTCGCCGGCCGCCGCGATCCTTATGCGCGCGAGCGGATGCGGGCCGAGATCGGCGCCGTGACGGTCGGCCTTGGCGCCGCCGTCGAGCAATTGGCGGTGATGACCCCGATTCTTCGCCGGAGCCTCGAGGACGCCACCCGCCGGATGCAGGACGCGATCGCCCGCGGCCGCGCCGACCGGCCGTACGACCGGCATTACGAGGGGCGCGATTACGACCGGCGCGACGACGATCCCCGCGACTACGATCATTACGAGCCGGAATACGAGCCGCGCTGATTTGTCATCCCGGACTTGATCCGGGATCCATGAACACCGCCGGGCGATACCTCGTTCCCGGGTGTTCATGGATTCCGGCCTTCGCCGGAATGACGAGAGTGGACGGGCGGACCAAGCGGGCGCTAGAGACGCCCTCGCATGTGGCAACTCTATCAATTCCCGCTTTGCCCCTTTTCGCGCAAGGTCCGGCTGATGCTGGCGGAGAAGGGAGTCGCGCATGAGCTGGTGCGCGAATCGCCATGGCTTCAGCGCGACGAGTTCACCGACCTCAATCCGGCCGGCCAGACCCCTGTCCTGGTCGAGGAGGCGCGCGGAATCGTCCTCATCGATTCCAAGGCGATCTGCGAATATTTCGAGGAGACGGTCGACCGCTCGCCGATGATCCCGGGAACCGCGCCCAATCGTGCCGAGGTCCGGCGGCTCGTCTCCTGGTTCGACGAGGGGCTGTACCGCGAGGTGGTGGCGCCGATGATGGAGGAGAGGATGACCAAGCGGCTGGTCAGCCGCGACGCGCCCGACACGCGAGTCCTTCGAGAAGCGATGAAGACCGCCAACAACCATATCGACTATATCGATTATCTTCTCGACCACCGCCGCTGGCTGGCCGGGCCGGTGCTAAGCCTGGCGGACCTCACCGCCGCGGCCCATCTTTCGGTCGCCGACTATCTCGGCGGGATCGACTGGCGCGGGCACAAGCAGACGGCGGACTGGTATGCGGTGATGAAGTCCAGGCCGAGCTTCCGGCCGCTCCTCGCCGAGCGGATGGAAGTGATCTCGCCGCCGTCGCATTACGACAAGGTGGATTTCTGAAGTTCGTCATCCCAGCGAAGGCTGGGATCCCAGTGGGTGATGAACGCCGGCGCCTTTCACCCGCTGGGGCCCCAGCCTGCGCTGGGGCGACGGGTTAACGCCGCTTCGCCGTGACGAAATAGTCGAGCGACTTATTGTCCGAAAGGTGAAAGCCTCGAGCCGGGCCCCAGGCGAGGCCGTGGCAGTCGATTATCTCCAGCCCGGCGTCCTTCAAAAGGGCGCACAGCTCTTCGGGACACAGGAACTTCTCCCAATCGTGAGTGCCCTTCGGGATTTGCCCCGTGCCTTCGCCTACCAGGATCAGCATCAGCCTCGACAAAGCGGTCCGGTTGGGGGTGGAGAGGATGAGCAGGCCGTTATCGGCCAGAGCGTCGGCCAACCCCTGGACGAAGGTCCGGGTCTCGGCGACATGCTCGACCACCTCGAGCGAGGTGACGAGGTCGAACCGGTCCTCCAGCGCCTCGACCCCGCCGACCCGATAGTCGATCTCGAGCCCCTGGCCGAGCGCATGCTCGCGCGCCGCGGCGATATTCTCCGGCGCCGGATCGACCCCGGTCACCTTCGCCCCGAGCCGCGCCAGCGGCTCGGCGAGAAGCCCGGCACCGCAGCCGACGTCCGCGGTCCGCCGCCCGTCCAGGGGCTTCAGGCCGCATTCGTCCATCCCCCAATGCTGGTCGATCCGGTCGCGAATGTAGGCGAGCCGCACCGGATTGAGCTGGTGGAGCATGGCCGACGAACCCTTCGGGTCCCACCAGTCGGCGGCCATCGCGCCGAAATGGGCGGCTTCCCTGGGGTCGATGGTCGTTGCTGCGTCGCCCTGAACCAGGTCCAGGGTTCGGGTGATCGATTCTTCGGCGGTCATCGACCTGGATGCTGAACCAAGTTCAGCATGACGGCAAGCGCATTGCACCGCCGCCACCGCCAACCTATCAGCCCGTCATGGCCCGCATCGTGATGAAATTCGGCGGCACTTCGATGGCGGGAATCGAGCGAATCCGGCATGTCGCGCAAAGGGTGAAGCGAGAGGCGGATTCCGGGAACCAGATAGCGGTGGTGGTCTCGGCCATGGCGGGGGAGACGGACCGGCTGATCCAGTTCTGCCGCGAGGCCTCCAGCCTCTACGACCCGCGCGAATATGACGTGGTGGTGGCAAGCGGCGAGCAGGTGACGAGCGGGCTTCTCGCGATCACTCTCCAGGGCATGGGGGTCAACGCCCGCTCCTACATGGGCTGGCAGCTCCCGATCCGGACCTCCGGCCATGCCTCCGCCCTGATCGACGATATCGACGCGAGTGTTCTCGAGCGCGTGTTCGGCGCGGGCGGGATCGCGGTCATTCCGGGCTTCCAGGGGGTGGCGGCCGACGGCAGCCTGGCCACTTTGGGGCGCGGCGGCTCCGATACTTCGGCGGTGGCTCTGGCGGCGGTGATCGCCGCCGACCGCTGCGACATCTATACCGACGTCGACGGAGTCTACACGACCGATCCCAGGATCGTTCCGAAGGCGCGCAAGCTGCAAGCGGTCACCTATGAGGAGATGCTGGAGCTGGCCAGCGTCGGCGCGAAGGTGCTCCAGACCCGCTCGGTCGGGCTCGCGATGCGCGAGAACATGCCCATCCGAGTCATTTCGTCGTTCGACGACCGCCCCGGCACGATGGTGGTCGGCGACGAGGCCATCGAGGAATTTGAAATGGAACGGCAACTCATCACCGGAATCGCCTACGACAAGAACGAGGCGCGGGTGACCCTGGCCGGGGTACCCGACCGTCCGGGCGCGGTGGCCGCGGTGTTCGCGCCGCTCGCCGCGGGCTCGATCAACGTCGACATGATCGTCCAGTCGGTGCCCCGGGCGGGGCAGAAGAGCGACCTCACCTTCACCGTCCCCACCGCCTCGCTCGCCCAGAGCCGCGACATCCTCGAGAAAGCGCGCGAGGCGGTCGGCTTCGACGAAATCCTGACCGACACCAATATCGTCAAGGTCAGCGCGGTCGGGGTCGGGATGCGCTCCAATGCCGGGATCGCCGCGACCATGTTCCAGACTCTCGCCGACCGGGGAATCAACATCCTCGCAATCACCACCTCGGAGATCAAGGTGTCGGTTCTGATCGCCGAGGAATATACCGAGCTCGCGGTTAGGGTCCTTCATACGGCCTATGGGCTCGACGATATGGGAGAGGCGTGAGCCCCTCCCCTTCAGGGGAGGGGTTGGGGTGGGGCTTGTCGTTATGTAAAGGGCCGAGCCTATGAACGAGACAACCCCCACCCCCGGCCCCTCCCCTGAAGGGGAGGGGGGCTCCCCTACTATCGGCGACGCTAAATCCCTCGGCCATGAGCGCCTCAAGCGCGTGATGAAGCGGGGCACCGATTTTCTCGGCTGCGAGGTGGCGGTGCTCGGCGGGGCGATGAGCTGGATCTCCGAGCGCAACCTCGTCTCGGCGCTCTCCAATGCCGGCGCGTTCGGGGTGATCGCCTGCGGGGCGATGACTCCCGACCTTCTCGATATCGAGATCGCGGAGACGAAGAAAAGGACCGATCGGCCGTTCGGGGTCAACCTCATCACGATGCACCCCATGCTCTCCGAGTTGATCGACGTCTGCGCGAACCACCGGGTCAGCCACGTCGTCCTCGCCGGCGGGCTTCCGCCGCCCGGCTCGATCGACCGCATCAAGGGCAACGGCGCCAAGCTGATCTGCTTCGCCCCGGCCCTTTCGCTTGCCAAGAAGCTGGCCCGCTCGGGCGTCGACGCGCTGGTCATCGAGGGGATGGAGGCCGGGGGGCATATCGGACCGGTCTCGACCTCGGTCCTCGCCCAGGAAATATTGCCGCCGCTCGCCGCCGACATGCCGATCTTCGTCGCCGGCGGGATCGGCCATGGCGGGCTGATGGCCGGCTATCTGGAGATGGGGGCGGTGGGGTGCCAGCTCGGCACCCGCTTCGTCTGCGCGACCGAATGCATCGCCCATCCCAATTTCAAGAAGGCCTTCATCCGCGCCTCGGCGCGCGACGCCATCACCAGCGTTCAGATCGACCCGCGGCTGCCCGTCATTCCAGTGCGCGCCCTCAAGAATCGCGAGATGGAAAGCTTCGCAGCCAAGCAGCGAGAGGTCGCCCAGCGACTCGACTCGGGCGAGGTCGAGATGATGGAGGCCCAGCTCCAGATCGAGCATTATTGGGCCGGGGCCCTGAGGCGGGCGGTCATCGATGGCGACGTCGAGACCGGCTCGGTCATGGCCGGCCAGTCGGTGGGCATGGTGAAGGAAGAAGCGCCGGCGGCGGAGATATTGCGTAAGCTGGTCGACGAAGCCGCGCAGGCGCTGGAGCGGCGCGGAATATCGACGTAAAGTTGCTGGTCCAGGTACGAGGCAGCGATGACGAAATTGAATTGGGAGCATCCGCATCGAGAAGCGGATCCGGGCCGTGTTATAGAGGCCGGACCCTACGGAGGCATCCCAGACGGTGAGATCGTGCCGACGGCAAAGGGACGACGAAAAGCGGCTGCGAAGCGGGCAAAGGCGAACGACGCGCTCCTGGCGCGTTCCGAGCAAATGCGCCTCCGGCAGTTGGCCCAGAAGAGAGCGCGGTTGAGATCAACGTAGTTACAGCGCCACTAAAGTCGGCGGTATGGGTTGCGGATGGTCAGGACCCCTTCGACGATGAGGCCGTCGTGCATATCTTCGGACCAGAGTGTCTCGCAGCCTGCCAGCAAGGCCGAGGCAACAACGGCGGCATCGTAAACATCCAGCTTGTAGCGCTCCGCCACGAACAATGCCTGTTCGTGTGTCACGAGGGTGAGCGGCTCTACGATGAAGAACGAACGTATCAACCCCAGCAACTCATGCACATCAGGCCACGCCAGCCGTATCTTGCGGCGGGCTACGGCAGCTACCTCGTTCATCACTTGAGCGCTGATCCAACCGCCTTCATCGACAAGTGCCTTTGACCGAGCCGCCTTTAAGGGGTCGCGGTCCGCCAAGTAGATAAATATGTTGCTGTCGAGGCTAGCGCGCATAGGCGTCGCTTCGATCGAACTTGTACCCGGGGGGCAGCAATCCTTGGAAGCGACTCAGCCTCTCCAATGCCTCTTCGCGACGCATTTGCCGAGCAATGGCGATCACTGGTTTGTCGGCGGGGCTGAGTTGTACTTCGTCGCCTTCCTCGATGCCAAGTGTCTCAGCGACATCCTTGGGAATGCGGATGGCCAAGCTATTTCCCCATTTCGCCACTTTCATATTCAATCTCCGGATATACACCTGACATCATGTAGATCATAGCTCAGCCCAAGCTCCCGCGCAATTCTCCGTGGCGCGCCCTCGCCCCCATCTGCTACCGCTCCTCCATGCCCGCCCAGTCCGCCGCTTCAGCCCGCGAAATCCTCACGGGGCTGCACGATGTCATGGCGTCTCGGGCGAGCGCCCAGGCGAAGCTCAACAAGGTCGTCAAGATCATCGCGGAGGCGATGGCGAGCGAGGTCTGCTCCATCTATCTGCTTCGGGACGGGGTGCTCGAACTGTTCGCCACGGTCGGGCTCAACCAGAGCGCGGTCCACGTCACCAAGCTCGCGCTGGGCGAGGGGCTGGTCGGGACGATCGCCAAGGACGTCTCGATCCTCAATCTCGCCGAGGCTCCGAGCCACCCGGAATTCGCCTATCGGCCGGAGACGGGGGAGGAGCTGTTCCACAGCTTCGCCGGAGTCCCGATCGTCCGCCGCGAGCGGGCGATCGGAGTGCTCGCGGTCCAGCATGCCGACGCCCGCGCCTATGACGCGCTCGAGATCGAGGCGCTCCAGACGGTGGCGATGGTCCTGGCCGAGCTGATCGCCAATGCCGGCCTCGCCGACTAGGCGGCGGCGGCCGGCTCGACGGCCCGGGGGGATGGGCCGGAGCGGCTCGACGGACTGAAGCTGGTCGCGGGAATGGCCCGGGGCCAGGCGGTCTACCACCAGCCGCGGATATTGATCGAGCATACGGTCGCCGAGGACGTCGAGGCCGAGCGCCACCGGGTCTATTCGGCTTTCCGCAAGATGCGCGAGCAGATCGACAACATGACCAACCAGGCCGAGTTCGGCACGGCAGGCGAGCATCAGGAGGTGCTCGAGACTTACAAGATGTTCGCCTATGACGAGGGCTGGTCGCGCCGGATCAACGAGGCGATCGACTCCGGCCTCACCGCCGAGGCGGCGATCGAGCGGGTCCGCCAGCGCATGCAGATGCGGATGCGCGAGATCGACGACAGCCTGCTCCAGGACCGGATGCACGATCTCGACGATCTGTCGAACCGCCTGCTCCGGATCGTCGCCGGGCAGCTCGGAACCGCGGCCCAGATGGGGCTTCCGCACGATTCCATCCTCATCGCCCGCAACCTCGGGCCGGCCGAGTTGCTCGAATATGACCGGCGGCGACTGAAGGGGGTGGTGCTCGAGGAAGGATCGCTCACCGCGCACGTCACCATCGTCGCCCGGGCCATGGGAATCCCGGTGCTTGGGCGGGTGCGGAACGTCCGGCAGGTGATCGGGGAAGGCGACGAGGTTCTGCTCGACGGCGGCGAAGGGGTGGCGTTCGTCCGGCCCACCGGCGCGGTCGAGGAGGCGTTCAAGGCCAAGTTCGTCATCACCAGGAAGCGCCGGGCCGAATTCGCGGCGCTTCGCGACCTGCCGCCGGTGACCGAAGACGGCGCGCGGATCACGGTGATGGTCAATGCCGGGCTTCGCGACGACGTCGCCGCGCTCGAGATGGTGGGCGCGGACGGGATCGGCCTGTTCAGGACCGAGTTCCAGTTTCTTGTCTCGGCGACCCTGCCGAGCCGCGAGAGCCAGCAAAGGCTCTACAAGGGGGTGCTCGACGCTGCCGGCGACAAGCCGGTCATCTTCCGCACCCTCGATGTCGGCGGCGACAAGGCCCTGCCCTATATCGACATGGGCGAAGGCGGAGCGGAGGAGAATCCGGCGATGGGCTGGCGGGCTCTTCGCCTCGCCCTCGACCGCGATGGACTGATGAAGGCGCAGGCCCGGGCACTGCTCGGTGCCGCCGCCGGCCGCCAGCTCAACGTCATGTTCCCGATGGTCTCGGAGCCGTGGGAATATGACGAGGCGCGGGCGCTGGTCGAGCAGCAGCGTGAATGGTTCGCCGAGCACAACAAGAGGCTTCCGACCAGCATCCGCTACGGCGCAATGCTTGAAGTGCCGGCCCTGGCCGAGACCCTCGACATCCTGCTGCCCAAGGTCGATTTCCTTTCGATCGGCACCAACGACCTCACCCAGTTCCTGTTCGCGGCCGACCGTGCCCATCCCAAGCTGGCCGAGCGCTACGACTGGCTGAGCCCGTCCATCCTTCGCTTCCTGAGGCGGATCGTCCGCGAGGCCGATTCGGCGGAGGTTCCGGTCGGGGTCTGCGGCGAGATGGGCGGTCGGACCCTCGAGGCGATGGCCTTGATCGGGATCGGCCTCACCCGATTCTCGATCACTCCGGCCGCGGTCGGCCCGATCAAGGCGATGATAAGGTCGCTCGACCGGTCGGCTCTCCTTCCCGTGATGGAGGAGTTGCTGGCGCGGCCCCCGGCGGATTTGCGCGGGGCGCTGGCGCAGTGGGCGCAAGGGCAGGGGGTGAAGATTTAAGCCGTCATCCCGGCGGAAGCCGGGACCTCGGGGAGACCCGCCGAGACTCCTTGTCCTGGGGTCCCGGCTTTCGCCGGAATGACGGAGGAGGCGGCGTGCCGCACTCCGGTTGACTTTGTCCGCCCTCCCCGGCTCTATGGCTCAATCCAGATCGAGGGGAAAATTGTGGCGGAAGCGGACGAGGATCAGTTGCTGGGCCAGTCGGTCGGCGAACGGCTTCGGATCGCTCGCGAGGCCAAGAATTTGAGCCTGGACGACATCGCCCGGCAGACCCGGATCCCGGTCCGCCATCTCGAGCATATCGAGCGGGAGGAGTGGGACGCGCTCCCCGCCATCACCTACAGCGTCGGCTTCGCGCGCAGTTACGCCAACACCGTCGACCTCGACGGCGCCCAGATCGGCGCCGAGGTGCGCCAGCAGCTCGGCGGGGTGCGCCAGGGCAATATGGCGGCACCGTCTTACTACGAGCCGGCCGATCCGGCGCGGGTGCCGCCGCGCTCCATCGCCATAGCCGCGGCTGTGATCGCGGTCTTGCTGGTCGTCTTCTATCTGGTCTGGCGAAGCGGCGCGGTCGGCGACGACAGCCCGGCGGACGTCGCAATCACCCAGTCGGACCAGCCGGTGGCGGTGAACCAGGCGGCCGGTGGCCCGGCCCGGCCGGCGGTCGCGGCGCCCCGGCTGGCCAACGGCCCGGTCGTACTCGCCGCGGCGGAGGACGTCTGGCTTCGAATCGACCAGGCCGGCGGCGGCACGGCGCTCTACATGGGCATATTGAAGGCGGGCGAAACCTATCAGGTTCCCGCAGGAGCGCAGTCGCCGCGGATCCGCACCGCCCGGGCCAATGTTCTCCGGGTCAGCGTCGGCGGAACCCAGGTGCCGCCGCTCGGCCCGCCGGAGACGACCATCTCCAACGTCAGCCTGGTTCCGGCCGACCTCCTCGCACGCGCCCAGGCCGGCGGCAGCGCCGCGCTGCCGCCCGCTCCGCCCTCCGCGACCCCGTAATATTTCACCCTTCTACCCCGGCCTTAAGCCGGTTAGGATGAGGCGCGATCGAAGGGTGGGGAATTTTGTTATGCGTTTTCATCTTGTTGCGATGCTGTTGATGGCGAGCGTGGCGGCTCCGGCGACCGCACAGCGGACGGAGAGCCCCGAGCGCAGGATCGAGCGGCTCGAGCAGGAGCTTCGCGCCGTCCAGCGCCGGGTCTTCCCGAACGGCGCCCAGATCGCCCCCGAGATCGAGCGGCAGCAGCCTTCAGGCACTCAGGCGGGAGTGCCGGCGTCGAGCGCCGTGGCCGACCTTACGGCCCGGATCGACTCGCTTGAGCGGCAGCTTCGCGAGCTTACCGGCCAGATCGAGCAGAACGGTAACCAGCTGCGCCAGATCGAGGATGGGGTGACCCGCCTTCGCGACAGCATCGGAGCCCGGCTCGACGTGCTGGAGCGCGGCGGGACGACCTCGGCCGAGCCGAGCCGTCCGACCGCGTCCTCCTCTTCGTCCTCTCCGCAGCCCCGGCCGGCCGGGGGCGAGACGGAGGATGACGGACCTGCCGCGCGTCCCGTTACGGCCGCCACAGGCGACGCCGCCGCCGAGGAAGCCTATAATGCCGGCTTCCGGCTGTGGGAGGCGAAGCGCTACACCGAAGCGCAGAAGGCGCTCGAAGCCGCCGCCAAGCGCTATCCCAGGAGCAAATGGGCGAGCTGGGCGAACAATCTTGCCGGCCGGGCCTATCTCGACGCCGGCAAGCCGGCCACGGCCGCCAAGACTTTTCTCGCCAATTACCAGTCCAATCCCAAGGGCGACCGCGCCGCCGACAGCCTCTATTTCCTCGGCCAGGCGCTCGTCTCGCTCGATAAGCCCGCCGACGCCTGCAAGGCCTATGACGAGCTACAGGACGTCTACGGCACGACCATGCGCGACTGGATCAAGTCGCGGCTTCCCGCGGCGAGGACCCAAGCGAAGTGCAGATAAACCTCCCGGTCGCTCCGCGGCGGGGAGGATCAGGCGCCTCTCTTCTCCATTTCCTCCGCCCTCGCATCATAATCGCCGGCCATCTGCTCAAGCGTCCTTGCCACGTCGGGGGTGGCAATTCCCCGGGCAAGTCGGCGGCAGCGGCGGGCCTGTTCCCTCAGGAAGGCGGCGTCATCGCTCATGGCACGTTCAGCGAAATAGTCGTTACCGACGTTCCGTTTCAAGCGATGGAAGGTTCCTGAAGCGGGACCTTGCGCAACCGATACGGTTCGCGCTGCTGCTTTGCGCGATTGCAGGACCTTTCCCCCTCCCCCGAGAAATCTCGGGGAGGAGTGTATCAGAAGAACAATTTCCTTACGCTGAGCCTCACCGACCGCCCGAGCGGGTCGAGATAGCCTGACTGGTAGCTCAGCGGTACCGTCCCAAACCGGTCGCGGACCTGCTGGCGCGAATCAAGCAGATTGTCGATCGAAAGGCTCACCCGCATTCCGCGAAGGAAGGGGCGCTCGCGGGCGAAGGATTGCATTCCCAGATCGGCGAACAGGCGCAGGTTGACGGTCGCGAAATCGTCGAAGAACAGGTCGTCGCCGGTGCCGCCGCCCAGGGCCGGGCCGCCTCGAACGAGGGTCGCGCTTCGCCAATTGCCGGTGAGTCGGGCGCCGAGGCCGTTCTTGAACAGCCCGCTTTGGAGCTCGAGTTCGTGGCGCGGCTTGCCGCCGCGGCTGCTGCCGGCGGAACCGTCGAGGAAGTCGAGCTCCGGAACGCCCGGGCGGATCAGCACCGAATCGGTGAAATGCCAGCTATGGTAGAAAGCGAGCTGGAGCCGTCCCGCCCCGCCGCCGCGCCCGCCGCCGAAACCGCCGCGCCCGCCGCCGCGGAATCCCCCCGCGCCGCCGCCGCCCCGCCCGCCTTCACCTCTGGCGCCCTGGGGAGGGCCGTCGGCCGACCGGGCCCGGTCGGCGGCGGTAGCGGGCGGCGACGGCGTTCCAGGCGTTCCCGCCGCGCGAGCGCTCGCCGCGCCCTGAGCGGCCCGGCCGAAGCGTCCGCGGCCCTGGCCCGGCTGCGGCTGAGGGCCGATGGGGAGGCTGAGGTTGAACCCCCAGCGAAGCTCGGAACGCTCGGCCCGGGCGAAATTGACCGGCCTCGTGTCGACGAGAAGCAGCCGGCCGCCGGAATCGCGCTGGAAGCGGTCCGGGAAGGCCGCCTCGATCTCCGCCGTCGCCGCCGGAAAGCCGGAGATGGCGTTGACGGTCCGGCTCGACGTGTAATTGGCGCTGAGCGACAGATCCTTGCCGGACAAGGGCCGGACGTTCGCGCCGAGCTTCCACACCCGTCTGTTGTCGGCGATCAGCGCCGGATTGCCGCCGTCGATCCGGGTCACCTCGACGGTCTCGCCCCGGACGAAGTCGAAGACGCGGATTCCGGGGGTCTGCTGCACCGGGTCGCCCAGTTGCTGCATCGACGGGGCGCCGTCCTCGTCGGTGACGGACGCGATCAGGCTGACCTGCGAGATGGGCGACCAGTTGAGTCCGGCGCCGAGCGTCCGCAAGGTGCCGAAGTCGGAAAGATGCTCGACCTCGGCGTTCAGATTGGCGGAGAGGTTGCCGAGCGCCGTCAGCGCCGCCCGGCGGCGGCTGGCGATCGGTATATCGATATTGACCTGGGCATGCTCCCGGGTTCGGGAGAGCTCGCGCGCGGTGAAGATTGCGCCGCGGTCCGAGCGGCTGTCGAGGCCGCGGGCGTCGAACCCGGCGCGGGCGGCGGCGGTGACCCCGCCGGCGGGCAGGTTGAACAAAGGCCCGTTTAGAAGCAGCTCGGCATTGCCGATCTGGCTGACCGAGCGGGAGCGGTCGAGGCCGGCACTGGTCTGGGTCTCCGACTCGCTCGCGCTTCGGTCGAGATTTCCGGTGAGCGACCATTGCCACGGGGCGATCGCGCCATTGACCGAAAGGCCGAGATGGGCGGCGCGGGTGTCGCTCTCGCGCCGAAGGCCGGGCGGGGTCAAAGCGGGCCTCGCCAGGCCGAGGAAGGCGGTGCTCGAATTGACCTCCAAAGTGCTGTTGAGGGTCGCGGAGACGGTCTCGGAGACGGCCCGGTTGATGGTGCCGCTCAACTCGAGCTGGTCCGTCCGCGGAAGCAGGGTGCGGTAGCGGCCGAGCTCGATCCCGGCCACAGGCTCCGCCTGGACGATGTCGCGCTCGCTTTCGAACAAAGGCTCGGCGCGGCGGAACTCGGCGCCGAGATTGACTCGGCCCGCCTGGTTGATCTGCAGGTAATTGAGCTCGGCGCCGTAGGATTCTCGGCCGCCGCCGGTGGCGATTCCGCCCTGCACCTCGGCCGTATAGGCGTCGAAGCGGCGCCTGAGAACGAAGTTCACGACGCGCTGGTCGGCCCGGTAGCCATATTTCAGTGCGACCTCCTCGGGCATGACGTCGATCCGCACGATCGCCTCGGGCGGGATGTCCCGGATCTCGGAAAAGCCGGAAATCCGACGGCCGTTGAGGAGGATGACCGGGCGTCCCTCTCCGCGTCCGCGTCCGCTCCGGGTCTGCGGAGCGATCGCCTCGAGCAATTCGGAGAGGCTTCCTGCGCCGAGCGCCCGGATCTCGCGGCGGTCGAACTGGACTTCGGGAGGGATGTCTCCGATCACCGCGCCGCGCTGGCGCTGGCCGGTGACGACGATTGTCTCGCCGTCTTCGTCCTCATCGAACCCGGGGCCGAGATCGTCGGCATCGTCGGTAGCATCGGCTTGGGCGACCGGCTCGGGCGTGGGAGCTGGAGTTGAAGCCGGCGCCGCCACAAGGGGTCCAGGCGGCTTCGCTTCCTGGGCGAGAAGAGGGGAGGCCGCCGTTCCGAGGAGGGCGAGGACGAGTGCTCTGCGGGAAAACACGCGGTTAGTACCTTCTTTGTTCTCAGAACCCGAAAGGGCTTGGGCCAGCAAGTGGGCCGGCCCGGCTGAACCCATTCTGTATCCCGTCGCATCCTGAGGTTAAGGTCGCCAAATGGTTACTGCTCCGCCTCCGGATTTAGTTTCGCGCTTCCGCCTCGATTTCGAGGCGGTGGCGGGGGCAGATCCGGGGCGGCTCGCCGTCGCCGTCTCGGGCGGGCCGGACAGCCTCGCCTTGCTGCTCCTCGCCGATGCCGCCTTTCCCGGGCGGATCGGAGCGGCGACGGTCGACCACGGGCTCAGGGCAGAGAGCATGGCCGAAGCGAAGGCGGTCGCCGGCCTGTGCGCCGAGATCGAAGTGCCGCACCGGATCCTGGCCGTGCGGGTCGAGCCATCGGGGGAGGGGCTACAAGCCGCGGCCCGGGCGGCGCGCTACGCCTCGCTGGCTACGTGGATGGACGGGGAGGGGCTTGGGCTCCTGCTCACCGCCCACCATAAAGACGACCAGGCGGAGACCCTGCTGATGCGGCTTAACCGAGGCTCTGGAGTCGGCGGGCTCGCCGGGATCAGGGCCGAAGGCGCGGTGCCGGGCACCGGCGGCCGGCTGCGCCTGTGCCGGCCGCTGCTCGGCTGGCGGCGGAGCGAGCTTCAGGCTTTGGTCGCTGCCGCCGGGGTCGAGGCGGCGCTCGATCCGGGCAACTCCGACGAAAGGTTCGACCGGGCGCGGCTTCGGCGGCGGCTGGGCGAGGCGTCGTGGCTCGATCCCGCCGCCCTCGCCCGAAGCGCGGCCTTGCTCGCCGAGGCGGAGGCGGCGCTCGACTGGACCGCCGCCTCTCTCTTCGCGGCTCGTTCGGAGATGGAGGGGGGTGCGGTCTCCCTGAGCCCGAATGGCCTTCCGCCGGAGCTTCTGCGCCGGCTGGTGCTTCGCTGCCTTCGGCGGCTGGCGCCGGTGGCGAAGCCTCGCGGGGGGGCGCTGGCGGCGTTCATCGCCACGCTGGAGCGGGGCGGCACCGCCACCCTGTGCGGTGTCAAGGGAATTGGCGGCCCGGCCTGGCGCTTCGAACCGGCGCCGCCGAGGCGAAAATCTCCATAGACCGGCGGTCCATGAAGCCGGCCTTGGGGACTATCCTCGTAGTTCAGTTCTGATGGGGCTTGGCTTTCGCCGGCTCTTCCGTGCGATACAGGCTGTGGCAGCTGGCGCAGCCGCCCGCCACCACCTTCGCCTGGGCGGCGAAGCCGGCCGTATCGCCCGCGCCGGCGAGCTGAGCCAGTCGGGTCGAGGCGTCGCCAAAGGCTTTCGCCTTGGCCTGGAAGTCGGCCTTGTTCGTCCAGACGGCGGGCGAGGCGCGGCTGTCCGGCGCGAGGCTGTTGTCCGGGAACAGGCCCGCGATGGAATGGCCGAAATAAGAGAGACCCTCGGCGGCGCGCTGCTGGGCCTTGACGTCGGTTCCGTTCCTGACCGCGGGCATGACGTTCTCGAAGGTTATGGTCGCGGCCAGATGCATCATCGCCTTTCGGGCCTCGATCAGCTCCGCGGCCGTCGCGCGGTCGCGCTCGGGGCCCTTGTCGAAGAACGGGGTTTCGTCGCGGGCGATGGTGGCGCAGCCGGCGAGAAGGGGCAGGAGCAACATCACGGGCAGCATCAGGGGCAGTCGGCGCATTGCAACCTCCGGAAAAGATATCGGTGACTGTAACATCGCTCGGCGGCCGGATCGAGTCGTACTCGCGGGGTGTTGAGCCCGAATGACCCGTCCGCTCATCCTTCTCGCCCCGCTCCTCCTCATCGCCGCCTGCGGCGGACCGGAGGAGGACAGCCGGCCGCGCGCGAACAGCATCGAGGAGTTGGAAAACCGGCTTGAGAAGCTGGCCGCCCGCACAAGCGAGGAGATCGAGCCGGAGCCTCGCCTCTCCAATCTGAAGGAATCGGACCTCGGCCCGGAGCTTCGGGCCAATCCGGCCTGCCGGCTGCATCGCGACGGCCGGCTGCTCCTCGTCGTCAACGCAGCCGGAGCCGTGGCGAGGATCGACGGCCGGCGAGTCCCGCTCCAGGTGTCGGGGCCGGTAGGACCGACCGGCGGCTTTCTCACCGCTCCCGGAGTGACGGTCAGCGTCGGCAGGACCGAACCCGGCGGCAACGGCGCGGCCGAATATGGCAGCGGCTGGCCGGCGCGGGCGACGGTCGGCGGGGACAAGGAGCGGCCGATCGAGAAGCATGAGGCGACGTGGATCTGCGTCCGGTAGCGGAGCGTCGGCCGAGCCATCCGGAACCGGCCCGCCGCGCGGCTCGTTTCGCTTACGCAACCCCACCTCACGAAGAGCAACCCCACCTCACGAAGAACGGAGCGTAACATGTCGAACATCCCCAGCAGCGCAATGCCCCATGCCAAAGCCGCCGAGGAACCGCAGCAGGAGCAGGGCGGCGGCCCGACCCTATCCGAGCGCGCCGGAAAGCTTCGTGAGCAGGCGGGCGATTATGCCCGTGAAAATCCGAAAACCGCGATCGCCGCCGGCGCGGCGCTCGCCGCTGGCGTGATCGCCGCGGCCGCGATCCCGCTGGTCCGCAGGCGTTCGGACTCGTCCACGGCCTCGGACTCAGGTTCGGGTGGGGCCAAGAAGAGCGGCGGAGCGAAGAAGACGACGGCCGCCAAGAAGAGCTGAAGGCCGTCGGCCGAGACTGAGCGAAACGGGCCGCGATGAAAAGCTGCGGGAAGCCGCGGCAAATCGCGGCCTGAAGCTCGTGAGCGCGGCGGAGGCGTCGGCCGCGCTTTGGTGGAGGCTGCCTGCGGCGAATTGCGGGCGAAAGGCTGCGGCCTCATCGAAGTCAACAGCAATGTCGACCTGTCGGGTGCCCACGGTTTCTATCGCCGGCTCGGCTTCGAGCGAACCAGTTGTCAGTTCGCGAAGGAGCTGTGACCGGTTAGTGCCCGGGTTGAATCGTGCCGGGAAGTTTATAAACGGCAAAATTGCCACAATGGTTAAAATTCCTGCTTTGCAGTTGCGCCGCCGCAACCTCCGGCGCCGGCTCACGTTGTCCAAGCCCACCCTGTCAAGGAAGCCAAACCGATGAGGGTCCCTCTGGCGCTTGCCGCGCCGCTGATTCTAATCTGCTGCGGGCAGGACAAAGCCGCCGACGAAAATGCTGCCGCGCTCGATCGGGCGGCGGGGCAGAGCGTCCCGGAAGCCGCCGACATTTTGCGCAACGCCGCCGAACCGGACGGCGGCGTCCGAGCTTTGGCGGAGGTGAACTGACGGCAACAAATCCTCGCCGCGTTTTGGCGGGGGAGCAATTAAGCGAGCAGCTCCTTCACATAGCCTCGGATCTGCTTCGGCCAGTCGGCGATGAGGGTGCGGAAACGGGCCCCCTCGCCCCGGTAAAGCGCGCGCAGCGCCTCCTCGTAGCCGGGGCGGTCCCCGCACATGTCCGACATGAAGCGGTAGGCCGAATCGCGCTTCCCGCCCGGCGCCGGCGCCTTGCGGCTCGCCTCCTCCACCAGCCGGCGTATCGCGGCGGATGCTCCACCGCCCTGACGAGACAACCAATCCCAGTGACGCGGAAGCAACGTCACCTCGCGCGCCGCGACTCCCAGGCTCGGCCGGCCGCGTGGACGCGGCGCCGATGCCGCGGCGTCCCAATAATCCAGATCGGCGACACGGCCGCTTCCGTCATCGAATACCCGCATCTGCCCGAGATCGGCGGGATAAAGCCGCTCCAGCTCGCGGGTCACCGTTTCCCGCTCGCCTCGGGCGACGATCAAATTGCCCAGAAAGGCGGTTAACTGGTCCATCGACTCCCTCCTTCGGGACATTTATATCCGGGTAAAATCCCCTGTCAATTATACCCGGATGAGATTGTCACGGATTGAGCGGTCGAGCCCCTTCCCTTGCCGACCGCGGCGGGGCGGGGTACGAGGGAGCCAAGTCACCGGCGCCTTCGGCCTGCCGGAACGAGAAAAAAAGAGTGTTTCCGCTATGGCGCAGCAGGTTGCTTCGGCTCCGCTCCCGCCGGCACCCGGTCCGGCTGAACTGGTGACGCGCGCGCTCGCCCAGCGGCCCTTTCGCTCTCCCCGGCACACCTATGGCGCGCTCGATCTCGGCACCAATAATTGCCGGCTCCTGATCGCCCGCCCGGCCGATAACGGTTTCGTCGTCATCGACGCCTTCTCGCGGGTGGTCCGGCTCGGCGAGGGGCTGGCCGGGAGCGGACGGATCGCCGATGCGGCGATGGACCGGGCGGTGGCCGCGCTCTCGGTCTGCGCCGAGAAACTTAAGAGGCGCCACGTCTCGCTGGCCCGCTCGGTCGCGACCGAGGCCTGCCGCCGGGCCGTCAACGGCCGCCACTTCGTCGAGCGGGTGCGGCACGAGACCGGAATCTGCCTCGAGATCATCGCGCCCGAGGAGGAAGCCCGCCTCGCAATGTTGGGGTGCCACCGGCTGCTCGAACCCGGCGACGCCCCCGCGCTCATATTCGACATAGGCGGGGGCTCGACCGAGCTCATCCTGATCGACACCGATGCGGAGGGCACGCCCAAGATCAAATGCTGGTGGAGCGCACCCTGGGGAGTGGTCTCGCTGACCGAGAGCGAAGGGCGCGACTTCGCGGACGCGGACGAAAGGCTGGCGGCCTATGGGCGGATGAAAGAGCGGGTCCGCCACGCCTTCCGCCGCTTCTCCGAATTGCTCCCACCGCGCGAAGGCAATATCCGGCTGCTCGGAACGAGCGGGACGGTGACGACGCTCGCCAGCGTCCACCTCGCTCTTCCGAGCTACGACCGGCGGGCGGTGGACGGGCTGATGATGCCGGTCGACAAGATGCGGGAGGTCAACCACATGCTGTCGCGGATGAGCTTCGCCGAGCGCGCCGAGCTGCCCTGCATCGGCGCCGAGCGGGCGGACCTGGTCGTGGCCGGATGCGCCATACTCGAGGCGATCATGGACATCTGGCCGGCCCGGACCCTGGGAGTCGCGGACCGGGGGATCCGGGAAGGGATATTGCGCTCGCTCATGGCCAAGGACGGGCATCAATTGTGAGGACGATCAATCCTCCCCGCGCGAAGCCCCATCTCCGATGGGGAGGATTATAATGGTAACCCGGGTCAAGACGGCGAAGGGTCGCAAGGTCGGCTCGACCAAATGGCTCGAGCGCCAGTTGAACGATCCCTATGTGAAGCGGGCCAAAGCGGAGGGCTACCGTTCCCGCGCCGCCTATAAGCTGATCGAGCTCGACGACCGCTTCGGCTTCCTGAAGGGCGTGGAGCGGGTGGTCGATCTCGGGGTCGCGCCGGGCGGCTGGACCCAGGTCGTCCGCAAGCGGGTTCCGAAGGCGGCGGTGGTCGGAATCGACCTGCTCCCGACCGACCCGATCGAGGGCGCCCTATTGCTTCAGCTGGATTTCCTCGCCGACGAAGCGCCAGAGCGGCTTCGCGAGGCGCTCGGCGGCCCGGCCGATCTCGTCCTGTCCGACATGGCGGCGAACACGGTCGGCCACCCGCAGACCGACCATCTGAGGACGATGGGGCTGGTCGAGGCGGCCCTCGAATTCGCCGGGGAGGTGCTGAACCCCGGCGGAGCCTTCGTCGCCAAGGTGCTGGCGGGCGGGGCGGACAATCACCTCGTTGCGGAGCTGAAGCGGCGCTTCACGGCGGTCAAGCACGCAAAGCCCCCGGCGAGCCGCAAGGGCTCGTCCGAATGGTATGTAGTCGCCCAGGGGTTCAAGGGCTGAGCCGTCATTCCGGCGAAAGCCGGGATCCATGAACACGGATCATGCAGGTTCGCCGCGGGCCGTGTTCATGGATCCCGGATCAAGTCCGGGATGACGAAGGTGCTCCGGGGCGACGGATGACGATCAACCCGCCGCGGCCGGGCAGACCGGTATGTCCTTCGGCTCCGGGCGACCGCCGGCCGGCTCGAACTGGGCGAAATAGGATTCGCTGTCCGGAAGCCGCTCGAAGCGGGTGAGCTGGAAGGCGACCGCGGCGAATTCGCAGATGAGCAAACGCGGAGGCGTGCCGTGGCGGTCGGTAGGCCGGTCGGCGTCGACGACAACGACCCGGCCGTTCTTCTTGAGATCGGGCCGCAAATTCCACAGGAACTCGCTGGGCCGCTCGATCTCGTGATACATGTGGATCATGAAGACCCGGTCGAAGCTCGAATCCGGGAGCAGTGGATCGTTCGGCTTGCCGAGCTTGACCGCGACGTTGTGCAGATCCTCGCGGGTGACCCGGTTGGCGAGTGCGTCGCGGGTTTCGGGCATGATGTCCTGGGCGAGCACCCGGCCCTTGCGGCCGACCAGCGGGGCGAGGCGCACCGTGTAATAGCCCTCGCCGGCGCCGATGTCGGCGACGTACATGCCCGGCCCGATGTCGGCGAGGTCCATCACCGTCTCGGCCTCGCGGACGCTGTCGCGCGCATCTTCGTTCGAATAGCGCGGCGAGGTGATCGGCGACACCGGCCTCTTCGGCTGGGGGAAGGGCGATTCCTCCGCCTTCTCCTGGCAGGCGGCGAGGAGGAGGGGGAGGAGCAGGGCGGCCCTAATCCACATCTTCGACTTCGACCTTCTCGCCCGTCACCCGCTGCGACAAAGCGGCGGCCATGAACCGCTCGAGGTCGCCGTCGAGAACGTCGGACGGGGCGGTGGAGGTGACTCCGGTGCGCAAATCCTTGACCAGCTGATAGGGCTGGAGGACGTAGGACCGGATCTGGTGGCCCCAGCCGATATCGGTCTTGGCGGCATGCTCGGCGCTGGCCTGGGCTTCGCGGCGCTGGAGCTCCGCCTCGTAGAGCCGGGCCTTCAGCATCTTCATCGCCTCGGCCTTGTTCTTGTGCTGGGAGCGCTGGTTCTGGCAGGCCACGATGATCCCGCTGGGCACATGGGTGATCCTGACCGCGCTGTCGGTGGTGTTGACGTGCTGGCCGCCGGCGCCCGACGCCCTGTAGGTGTCGATCTTCAGGTCGCTCTCGTTGACGTCGATGTCGATATCGTCATCGACCACCGGATAGACCCAGACGCTCGAGAAGCTGGTGTGCCGCCGAGCGTTGGAATCGTAAGGGCTGATCCGGACCAGCCGGTGCACTCCGCTCTCGGTCTTCGCATAGCCGTAGGCGTTCTCGCCCTTGACCATCAGGGTCGCCGACTTGATCCCCGCCTGCTCGCCGGAATGATAGTCGACCAGTTCGACCTTGAACCCGCGCCGCTCGGCCCAGCGCCGGTACATGCGGTGGAGCATCTCGGCCCAGTCCTGGCTCTCGGTTCCGCCGGCTCCGGAATTGACCTCGATATAGGTGTCGTTGGAATCCGCCTCGCCGGCGAGCAAGGCGGTGACCTTGTCGCGCTCGGCCCGCTCGGCGAGCTCTGCCAGCGCCGCGACCGCGTCCGCCTCCATCGCCTCGTCGCCCTCGGCCTCGGCCATTTCGAGAAGCTCGACAGTGTCGTCCAGCTCCTGCCGGATAGCCCGGGTGGCGGCGATGGCCTCCTCGAGCCGCCGGCGCTCGCGCATCACCTCCTGAGCGGCCTTCGGATCGTCCCACAGGGACTGATCCTCGACCCGGGCGTTCAACTCCTCGAGACGCCGCAAGGCTCGGTCCCAGTCGAGGAACCGGCGGAGGAGGTCGAGCGCCGACCGGATCTGGTCGACATGGGCTTGCGCTTCGGCGCGCATTCGAATTCCTTTCTCCAGCACAGGCCGGATAGCCTATTACGTCACCCCAGCGAAGGCTGGGGTCCCAGGACGAGAAGTCTCGGCGGGTCTCGCTGGGATCCTCGCCTGCGCGAAGATGACGGTCCGTCCTGATGGCCGGACCTAGTAAATCCCGCCCTGATTCTGCAAGAAGTCGCCGTCGCGCTGCTGGGCCTGAGGACGCTGGGCCCGGACCTTGCGAACGATCTTTTCCGGCGGGCGGTTGGCCATCTCGTCCCGGCGGATCGATCGGCGCGGCTCGCTTTCGGGCTTGAAGGCCTCCCAGATCACCGCCGCCTTCGGCTCGTCGCTCGGCCAGGCGCCGAACACCTTCTTGCCCGAGCGCCGGTCGATCCGGACCATCCGGATCCCGGACGGAGCCCGGAACGGAAGGACCGGCATATCCTTGAACGCAGTCTGAGCGAATTGCTTGAAGATCGGAGCGGCCAGGGTGCCGCCCTGGGCGTAGCCGCCCATCGACCGAGGCTGGTCGAAGCCCATGTAGATTCCGGCGACGATATCGGCGCTTCCACCGATGAACCAGACGTTGGTCGGGCCGGACGTCGTTCCGGTCTTGCCGAACAAAGGCCGGCCGAGGTCTCTAAGCACCTGAGCGGTGCCGCGCTGGACGACGCCCTCGAGGATGTGGACCATCTGATAGGCGGTGAGCGGATCGAGCACCTGCTTGGTTCGCAGCGGCGGCCTCGGCATCGGCTTGCCGTCCCAGTCGCGCGCGTTGCAGCCGTCGCAGGGCCTGGTGTCGGCTCGGTAGATGACCTTGCCGTTGCGGTCCTGGACATAGTCGATGAGGGTCGGCTTCACTTCCCGACCCTGGTTGGCGAGGATGGCGAAGGCGTTGGTGATCTTCATCACGGTTGTGTCGCCGGCGCCCAATGCGATTGCGAGATAATTGGGATAGTCGCCGACCCCCATCAGCCTGGAAAGTCGGGTGACCTTGTCCATCCCGGTCTGGTTGGCGGCTCGGACCGTCATCAGGTTGCGCGACTGCTCGATCCCCCAGCGCATGGTCTGGGGCCCGGCATTGCCGCCCGAGAAGTTGCGGAAGCATTTGTTGCCGAGGCCCGCGCCCTGCCAGACGCAGAAGGCGCCGTCGACGATGATCGACGCCGGGGTCATTCCGTTTTCGAGAGCCGCGGAATAGACGATCGGCTTGAAGGTCGAGCCGGGCTGGCGCTGGGCCTGGACTGCGCGGTTGAAATCATCGCCGCGGGCGTCGAAGCCGCCCTGCATCGCGAGCACCCGGCCGGTCGCCACTTCCTCGACCACCATTCCGCCCTTCACCTCGGGAATGGAGCGTAGCGACCACTTGCCGCCGTCGCGCTTGACGGCGACGATCATTCCCGGACGAAGGAAATTGAAGGCCGCGGTGCCGGTGCCGCGCTTAGGCATCGAGGCGGCATAAGCCGGAAGCTCGCCGGTCGAGCCGTCGGTGAAGCCCAGGGTCGCGCTCCGGCCCTCGCGAGACAGGACCACCGCCGCGCTCCAGTCGTCGTAGCCGACTCCGAAAGGCGCCCGCGCCAGCTGGCCGCGCCAGTCGCCGTCGACGTCGATCTTTAGGCCGGGGTCGCGCCAGCCCTTGCCGCGGTCGTAGCGCATCAGCCCGTCGCGAAGCGCCGTTTCCGCCGCTTCCTGCTTGGGCACGTCGAGCGAGGTGCGCACCCACAATCCGCCCGTATAGACTCCGTTGGGCCCCTTTTCGGTCTGCTCGCCCCAGCGGTCCATCAGCCGGCGCCGCACTTCCTCGATGAAATAGCCGTTTACGTTGCGGACGCTGTTGGTTGCGAAGCGGACGGTGCCGAGCGGCTCGGCCTGGGCGGCGGCGCGCTCGGCGGCGCCGATTCTGCCGTTGCGCTCCATCTCGGCGAGTACCCAATTGCGCCGGTCGAGCGCGCGCTGGGTGCTCCGCTGCGGATCGTAATTGCTCGGGGCCTTGGGAAGGATGGCGAGATAGGCGATCTCGTGCAGCTGCAGCTGCTCGACATCCTTGTCGAAATAGGCCCGAGCCGCCGCCTGGACGCCATAAGCGTTCCGTCCGAGGAAGATCTGATTGAGGTATAGAGCCAGGATTTGCTGCTTGGTCAGGACGCTCTCGATCCGTCGAGCGAGAAAGGCCTCCTTGACCTTGCGAGTAACCGAATATTCGTCCCCTAGCAGCAAATTCTTGGCCACCTGCTGGGTGATGGTAGAGCCGCCGCGGGCGCGCTCGCCGCTTCCGACCTTGGAGATATAGTCGCCGACCGCTCCGGCGAGGCCCGGATAGTCGATCCCGCCATGGGTGAAGAAGGTCTTGTCTTCGGCCGAGGTGAAGGCGTCGACCAGCTGGTCCGGGAATTCGTCGAACGACAATTCGACCCGACGCTCGCGGGCGAAGGTCTGCACCGGCTCGCCGTCAATGCCTCGAACGTTGGTCGGAAGCGGCGGCTGATAGGTCAGCAATGTCTCCGCGGACGGCAGGTTGCGCGCGAACAGAAGCCAGAGGAGAAAATAGAGGATGACCGGGATCGCCGCCAGGACGGCGAGGATCCGGACCCATTTTCGGCCCCAGACGCGCCGGGCGGCGTCCCCGAAACGGCTGCCGGCGTCGCGATACAGGGTGAGGCGGGTGGGGGCGGCTTCAGCGGACATTCGGTGAAGCTTTAGCCGATGATGGCGGTGGGGTGAAGCGCCCGCGAGGCTTGACTTTTCAGAATTAAAGTATATACAATAATTATGTGAAAATCGAATTCGATCCGGCGAAGCGTGAGTGGACTTTGTGGGAATGCGGTTTAGATTTTTGCGGATATCGGGGCCATATTCGACCATTACACGCTGACGGTCGACGGTGAGCGCCCGGATTATGACGAGGATGGCTTCGTAACGTACGGCATCCTGGGTGGCGCGGCGGTGGCTTGAGTATGGAGTCGACCGTTAAGAAGCTGTTTGGAGCGGCCGCGGAGGCATGAGGGCCTCGGCCAGGGTTTCCAGGATCAGGCGCAAGAGAAGCTTCAGCCATTTGAGGATGAGTCGGAAGTTGTGGCCGACGGCGGTGAGGACTGCGTTGGCCTGGTCGCCGGCATGTCCTTTGAGGAAGTTGCGTCCGAGGTGGCCGTCGGACTTCATGTGGCCGATGACCGGCTCGATGGCGGAGCGGCGCCTGAGCTCGCGCTTGATGGCGCCGTGGACACCGCGTTTCTGGCCGGAGATGAAGACGCGCCGGGGGTTGGGCGTCTCGTGGCCGCGATAGCCCTTGTCGACATAGGCGCGCTCGATCGCGCGTCCGGTCAGCTTCTCGGTCTGCTCGATCACCTTGGCCAGGGTATGCCCGTCATAGGGGTTGCCCGGCAGCGCCTTGGCGTGGAGCACGAACTGGCCGCCCTTTGAGCGGCGGTTGGTGGTGGCGATCGAGACCTTGCAGCCGAACTCCCAGGGCTTGTGGGCCTTGCCCTTGCCGATGCACTCGGTCTCGGGCGCGTGCCAGGAGTAGAGCTTGGGGCCGCGGGCGCTCTGGCGCTGCCATCGGATCCGATGGGCCTTGCGCAGCGGCAAGTCGAAGATCGCCTCGAGCCCGGCATCGCCTCTCGTCTTGCGGGCGATGTCGCGGGCGAGCCGGCCGAGCCGGGTGCGAAGGAACCGAAGCTCGCGGTTGGCCCGCCTGAACTGCTTGGCGTGGACATAGCGCCCGGTCATCAGCGCCGCCCGCTTGGCGACCCGCGCGTAGGACTGGCGCAGGACCACGCCGTGACATCTAGCCAGGCCGCCGAGCTGCTCGATCGCCTTCAGCATCAGCTTGGCGTCGGTCGGATGGGCGACGTTCTTGGGCTGAACCGTGGTGTCGACGGTGACCCGGGCCAGGTCGTCCTTCTTCAGAGCGCCGGTGTCGTGCGCCACTCGAAGGCTCTCCTGGAGGAGAAGCTCGAGCTTGTCGCCGATCCGGCCCCGCCAGTGCGTCAGCCCCGAGCGCTCGTGGGGGAAGACGTGCTGGAAGAAGGTCTCGCCCGTGAAGTGCTGGAAATAGGGGTCGTAGACCCAGCGCTCGCACACCCCTTCGTCGGACAGGCCGAACATGTGCTTCAAAATGAGGAGCCCGACCATGAAGCGCGTCTCGGTCGCGGGCCGGCCACGCTCGCTGAACCGGTCGGCAAGCTCGCCGTCGATCCACTCCCAGTCGATCTTGCGCCCCAGCCGGACCAGCGCGTGATCCATGTCGATAATCTGGTCGAGCCTCGAGCGAAACAGGTCCAAAGACCGATCCGGCTGCGTCTTCCTTGGTCGCATCGAGCACCTCCCGATGGACCCGGTGAATCACAAAACCGGGCCTTTGGGACTCCCTAAAATGACTTTCGAAATCGCAAGCTTTGCGCCGCCGCAAAGCGCCAACCTTGCAACAACGAATACTCCAAAATCCGCGCAAACCTATTCCAACCAGCTGCTTAGGCGTTGTTCACGGCCGACTATGGACGCAAATAGGCGAAGCCCGGCGCATAATCAGCCTTCGAAAGGCGAGAAAGAATGAGCGAGAGATCTACCACCTCAACAAACCCTGATGACGACAATGAGGTCGACGACGTCTACGATCCTGACGATGCGCCGATCCTCACGCATGAAATGGCTGCCCGGGCGCAAATTGCCATTGGCAACAGGATCATTCGTGAAGCCGATCCGCCGCTGGGCACCCGCCGCGGGCGACCGCCCAAACCCGCTGAGGAGCGTAAGGAACTGGTGTCTCTGCGCCTCTCGCCCGATGTGATCGCCTGGCTGCGCGCGACCGGGCCGGGATGGCAGACGCGGGTCGATGATATGCTGCGCGTGAAGATGGCGGCCAGCCAAGCCGCCGAATAGCTAACGCGCCGCCACCCTTACCAGCCGCCGGGCGAAATGGGTCTCGATCGCGCTCTTCATGCCCAGCGCGATCTGCCGCCGGCCCTCCTCGGAGGCAATGTAGGCTGTGTCGGTCGGGTTGGTGAGGTAGCCGGTTTCGAACAGGATCGAGGGAACGTCCGGGGCCTTGAGCACCACCAGCGAGGCGAAGCGATGATATTCGGGGCGGAATGGGAAATAGGCCGAGGCTTCCCGCTTCAGCAAGGCCGCGAAGTCCGCCGAGACGGTCATGCTTTCGCGCTGAGCGAGGTCGATCAGGATCCGATCGACTCCCGTCTCGCCGCTCAGCCAGGCTCCGGCGATCCGGTCGGACTGGTTCTGCTGATCGGCGAGCAGCGCCGCTTCCCGGTCCGATGCGACCTCCGACAATGTGTAGATGGTTGCGCCGCGGGCGCCGTCGTTGGACGGCGCCGCATCGGCGTGGATCGAAATGAACAGATCGGCGCGCATCTTGCGGGCAATCTCGTAGCGGTCCTTGAGGATGAGATAGCGGTCGTCCTCCCGGGTCATCGCCACCCGCACCCGGCCGGACTGGGCGAGCGCGTCGCGGATCGCGGTGGCGATGGCGAGCGTGACGTCCTTCTCGCGCCGGGCTCCGAACGGGGAGACGGCGCCCGGATCGCGGCCTCCATGGCCCGCGTCGAGCACTACCAGCGGACGGGCCGGATCGCCGGAGACTCGCGGCAGCCCGCTCGCGGGATCGCTGCGGTCGGCGGTCGCGATCGGCACGCCTTCGTCGCCCGGCGCCGGCGATCTCCACGGCGTGGCGGCGGCGACGAGCGCGATCAGCAGGGCGATCAGGACATCCATCGCCGGCACTATCCCGGCGACCGAGCCGCTTGGCAAGCGGCCCGTCGTCTTGCCTCCGCGCCGATTGCCGCGGACATCGAGCGCAAGCCGCGGAGTGCCTGCCCGGCCGTTGCCCGCTTGGGACCCTGGCTATGAACGTAACAAGCACGGATTGGGACTCGGCCGGCGCCGCTCTCGACGGGCAGGGATGGGCGGTCCTTCCCCGCCTCCTCGATGCGCAGGCCTGCGGCGAGGCCGCCGTCCTGTGGGGGGAGGAAAGCCGCTTCCGAAGCCGGGTAGCGATGGCGCGGCACGGGTTCGGCCGGGGCGAGTATCGCTATTTCGATTATGCGCTGCCGGAGCCGGTCGCCCGCCTTCGAGCCGGGCTGTACCCGCCGCTTGCCCGGATCGCGAACCGGTGGCAGGCGGCGCTCGGCCGCGCCGATCCCTATCCGCCGGCTCACGAGGACTATCTCGCCCGCTGCGCGGCAGCCGGCCAGGCGCGGCCGACTCCACTCCTTCTGCGTTACGGGCCCGGCGACTATAATTGCCTCCATCAGGACCTGTACGGCGCCGAGGCTTTTCCGCTTCAGGTCGCCATATTGCTCTCGCGGCCGGGGAGGGATTTTACCGGGGGAGAGTTCATTCTTTCCGAGCAGCGTCCGCGCCGCCAGTCGCGGGCGAGCGTCGTCCCTCTGGAACAGGGCGATGCGGTGGCGTTCGCGGTGAGCGAGCGGCCGGTGCGGGGGAGCCGGGGCTATTACCGCACCCGGATGAAGCACGCGGTCAGCACGATCCGATCGGGCGAACGCTTCACCCTCGGCCTCATCTTCCACGACTCGGCGTGATCCTGTCCCCGCGCAGCGGCGGAGGGTTTCAGACGGTCAGCGCCAGGAACGGCACCGGAGCGCTCGGCCTGAGAACGATGGGGCGCCCGCAATCGGCCTGGAACAGCTCCCCGTCGAGCAGGACGTTGCTATGCTCGCCCTCGATCCGGATCTCGTCGCCATGCTCGAGATAAACTCCCGTCATCCGCTTGCGGCCGAGCCTGCCGCGAATCGCGGCGACGAACGCGCCGAGCAGGGCACCGAGATTGCGGTCGATCACCAGCATCTGCATCGCGCCGGTTCGAGCGCCGGTGCCGGGCATGCTGCCCTTGAACAGCAGTCGCTGCAGGGTCGTGACCATCAGGAAGGCGAACTTGCCGTTCAATTCGCCGCCCGTCATCCCCGACACCCTGAGGTTCGCCGGCGGCGGCGGAAGGAATTTCGCCCGGCGGCCGAGCACGACTCCGAGCAGGCCGAGCATCAGAGCCAACGTATGGGCGAGCCAGTTGGGGATTCCGAGCGGATAAAGTTTGTTGCGGCAATAGAGCATCGTGTCGGCGAGATAGGCGCCGCCCAGGAACATTCCGAGCACCGGCTGGCCGTGCCCCGAGCCGCCCGAAAGCGTGATCAGCTCGCGCTGGACAATATGCGGGGCAAGGTCGGTTCGGGCAATGGCCAGAACCCGCTCCAGGGTATCGAGCGCGTCGGCGCCGGCCCCGAGATCGTAGGCGATGAGGTTGGTCTTGCCGTTGGGAAGGACCGCTACCGGCGGCGGGTTGTCGCCGAAATGGCGGCCGTTGTAGATTTCGGTCAGCGCCGCCTGGACGGTGCCGTCGCCGCCGTTGATCACCAGCACCCTCGGCTCGACCAGGGCGATGGTCCTTAGCGCGGTCGCGATCTGGTCGAACTGCTCCACCTCGTAGTGGAAGATGTCCTTGTGATCGGCGCAGAAGCTTCGAACGGCTGGAAGCAGCGCCCGGTTTCCGGTCGATCTCGGGTTGGAGAGAAGCGCGACCCTCGCCATTCCTTAACGGCCGATCGGAGAGATTGAGAGGCCGCTGCGGTAATTGAGCACGACCGGCACAGTCCTGACTCCGCGTTCGACCGTCACCGAAGTCGCCCGGTGGGACGGCTTCAGCTTGAAGAGGGACAGCTTCGGATTGTTCGAGAAGCCGCCGCCGTCGTTCCAGTTGGTCTTGCCGTTATTGTCCGCATCGTGGCGGACGGCGACGGCGTAGGAGCCCGCGCTCGGGACGGCGACGCAGACGTTCATCGCACCGGCGCGGGTGACCGGCAGGTCGATCCGCTTGATCTTGCTCCCTCTCTCGAGGAAGTCGTCCGGATCGCCGCCGTAAAGCTGGATCCGAAGATTGCCGACCCGATTCTTGAAGCCGTTGACGCTGACCAGCAAAGCCGGCCGGTTGGCGCCGGGGCTGCAGGCGGCCGCGTCCGGCCCGAGCGCCGCCTGAGCCGGGGCGGGGCTCGCGGTAAGTACGGCCGCGCAGGCGGCGGCGGAAAGCAACAGTCTCGACATCGCCGCTAAGCTCCCGGGCGCTTGCGCCCCCGCAGGTGCGGCGTGGCGCGTGAATGATGGTCCCCCATGGCTCGCCAATCGCTCAGCCTTGCGGCCAAATTATGGTCATGGCGGGTCGAAATGCGTTCGCTAGCTCACTGAATCGTCTCGATTGTGGCAGCGGCGCCCTTTGTCCCCCTCTACGCGTCGCCGCCGCGGAGGAGGCTTTGCGGGCCGCGGGGGTCTTTCACGGGCCATGCAACCATGTTAGCCTCCCCCCGGATCCCGAGGTCATACCGGGGTCCACGGCGCTTCGGCCGCCTGCGGCCGGAGCGTCTCTTTTGGTGTTAAATTAAGGGGGAAGCTTATGAAAATGTTCGTCAAGGGCGCGATGATCGCCGGAATCATGACGCTGGGCGCCTGCAACAGCTCGGAGTCCGAGCGGGCGGCCGACAATGTCGAAGACGTCGCCGACAACAAGGCCGACGCGCTCGAGGCCGCCGCCGACAACGCCGCCACCGAAACCCAGGCCGACGCTCTCGAGAACCAGGCCGACGCCATCGAGGCGACCGCCGAGAACAAGGCCGACGCCATCGAAGCGAACGGCATGTAAGCCGTCCAGGGGCCGGCGGCGCCGGCCCCTGCACTTCGCGGATTGCGGCTGGACAGCCCGATGTGCGGCCCGGACCACCTCATTGGCGAGATCGGCGCCCGCCAGGACGCCGCCGCCGCTTCCGTCCTCGTCGCAAGTCTCGCCGCGGCCGGCGGCCGGCCGCACGTGAGCTTCTCGAACAATCGTACCGGCACGGGAACGATTGCCCGGTCCTGCTCGCTTTAACCTCCGGGCCCGATGGGGCGGCCCGCGATTTCGAGGAGAAAATTCATGGGCAACAGAGCAGCGCTCGCCGTGGCGTCCGCCGTTATTCTCGCCATGCTCGGCGGCTGCGCGACCGTCGCCGAGAAAGCGAACGCGGCGATCGGCTTCGAATATGTCGCGATGCTCGCTCCTCCCGGCGGCGGCGCCGCGGCGGGGAAGGCCGAGTTCAGCCTCAACGACGCCACCAACACGCTCTGCACCCATATCGAGCTCACCGGAGTCACAATGACGATCGGCCATGTCGTCGGCCCCGGAAACTCCGTGGTCGCGACCCTCGAAGTGCCCGAATCGGGCAACGACAGCCACGATTGCGATCAGATCACCGACGCCCAGCTCGACGCCATCAAGGCCAATCCGGGCGCCTTCAAGGTCCATGTCGGAACCACCACCGGCGACCTGTTCGGCGACCTGGTCAAGAAGGGCTGACGAAGCCTGGGGAGGCCGGCGGCGTTTCCCCGGAAAGAGGCGTCTTTCGCGGATGCGGGGGGCGCCTCCTTACTTCTCGCGAGGCCAGGCGGAACCGGACCGCCTCCGGAACGTCTTCCTCCTGACGGCGCGCCTCTTAGCCTGCGGGCCGCGGGAGAAAGATATGAACCTGATCATCATCCTCATCGTCGGTGCCGTCTGCGGCTGGCTCGCCGGAATCATCACCAAGAGCGGCGGCGGTCTGATCTTCGACATCGTCGTCGGAATCGTCGGCGCCCTGATCGCCGGTTTCCTGTTCGGCGGCGGCGCCTCGATCATCAACAGCCCGCTCAACATCATGACCTTCCTCTATTCGCTTCTCGGAGCGGTCATCCTCCTCCTCATCGTCAAGCTCGTCCGCCGCGCGACGTAAGGCGATCTTTCCGTCATCCCGGACTCGATCCGGGACCGGCTGAGCAAAGGGGACACGTACTTTTCTCGAAAGGTACGTGTCCCCGATCTCGTGGGGTGGGTCCATGCGTGTTGAGGGGATGTCGCCGCATCAACTCGTCGCTAGACGGCCCCACCAATTTGGAAATTGTTTATAGATTTGGCCGAAGTGGCGATCGTGCGCCGGCGTAGAGATTTGCTTGATCCATTCGGGCTGCGGAAAGATGTCGAGCATGACGCTCATCAGGGCATCGCCACTCGGTATGGTTCCGGAAATGATAGTGGCGGCGGTCGTCTCGTCGATCCCCAGCGGCTTCGTCTCCACAAGCAGAGCCAACAACGCCTTCATCCGAAACGGCGCGGGTGGATGGCTTAGGCGATCAATCGGCGCGCTCCGCCAATCCGACCGATCAGATAAGCGGAAGTAGAGGTAAACGACCGAAAGCACGAAGTTGATCAGGGCCGGTGCATCCGGCGTAAGGCGCTCCCGGACGATCTGTGCCAGCTCAAGATGGCTGCCATTCGATAGTTCATTATTGAAGCTCACGATCGTGTGTTGGAAGGCGAAGCCGTCGGCGATGAGCTCCCGCGCCTGGGATTGTACTGCTTCCTCCCGATCGAGCAGCCGTGGACCAGGGCGATCAACGAGAAGCGCGCCGCTGCCCGAGCGCATGCGCCGGTGCCCATGGTCATTCGCGATGTGACCGACCTCATGGAGCACGACGAAGCGGAAGGACAGGGCAAGGACCGCATAGAACAGTATCTGGCGCTCGCCGGCCTGCTTCCAGCCGATGCTTTCCATCGCCCAGTTGAACGGCCGTTTCTCCTCGAGAAGCTGGCGTGGGGTACGCAACGAGCGCTCAACCTCTGGGGTCCAACTAGGTTCGACTTCGCCTTTCATGGCCGGGATGACGCCGCTCCTCGCGACAAGGGCAGCGAGGCGGCACAGCATCCAGAACATGCCGGCGTAGACGCCGACGACATCTCGCTCGTCCTGAACCGCGACTGCCTGCATGTCCTCGCTCTCTAGAAACACGAAGGTAGCGCCGGCTGCCGCGCAAATCTCCTGTGCCTGGATCGCAAACGGGACCATCCAACCGGACGGATCGTCAGGGCGAACGTCCATGGGTCGCGGAAGATCACATCTCGAAAGAAGCTCTTCGATATTCATTCGATACCTCGCCCTCTATTCGGCTCAAACCGAGATATCGGTACGACGGAAATCGTATCGCATCCACACCCCACTGCTACTTTTCGTGGCGAGCAGGATGTCTGTGGCGGGTTGACCAGGCAGACTGCGCGCCTGTCTCGTTGTGGCGCGGAAGCCCGGATTCGCCCTCTCCCCACTAACATCCGCGATTTTCACTCCGAGCTGGTCAACTGGTCACGCGGCATATGAAGCAGAACCACTACGCTGAGAGATGTCGACCGAAATCGCCGACTGCGCAGTGTCCGCTTACGGAGTTCAAGAACGAGGCCCTAAACGGCAGAGATTCGCAGAAAGCATCTTTTCAAGGATCCTCCGCGCGCCCCGCGAACGTGGCGGTCAAGCCTTTCGACCGCCCCCTAGAGAACCCCTCCGCTCAGGAATATCGCTTGAAAACCGGATCAAACCGCCCCTTTGATCCCCCCGTGACCTTCGCTACCCAGATCGACCGCTATCTCGCCCGGCTCATCCTCGTCCCACTGTTGGCGACCCTGACTCTCGCGGCGATGCTGCTCATCCTCGACAAGATGCTGCGATTGTTCGATTTCGTGGTTAGCGAAGGCGGGCCGGTGGGGGTGGTGTGGCGGATGCTGGCCAATCTGGTTCCGGAATATCTCGCGCTCGGAATCCCGATCGGCCTACTGCTCGGCACCATCTTCGCCTTCCGAAAGCTCGCTCTGTCGTCGGAGCTGGACAGCCTGAGGGCGGTCGGCCTCGGCTATACGAGGCTTCTTCGGGTGCCCTATATTTTCGCGATCCTGCTGCTCGCGCTCAACGTGGCCATCGTCGGCTTCGTCCAGCCGGTGGCGCGCTACGGCTACGAGCAATTGCGCTTCGACCTGCGCTCGGGGGCGCTGGGCGCCTCGATCAAGGTCGGCGAGTTCACCAATCTCGGCAAGAGAATGACTCTCAGGATCGAGGCCAGCGAGGACAAGGGGCGGCTGCTCCACGGAGTCTTCGTGCGGGCCGAGACCCGCGACGGGCGGACGATCGCGGTCACCGCCGATCACGGCACCTTCCTCGCCACGGACGATCCGGACGTCATCCTTCTCAGGCTGTCCAACGGCCGGCTGGTCCACAATTCGCCCAAGTACAAGGCGCCGAGGGTGCTTAGCTTCCGGATCCAGGACCTGCCCATTGACCTTCCCACGGTGGCGCGTTTCCGTGGTCGCGGGCGCGGCGACGAGGACGAGCTGACCTTGCCCGAGCTGTTCCGATTCGGCGGATCGAAGGCGGCGGTGCCGCCGGCGACCCGCGACGCGATCCGAGCCAATTTCCACTTTCGTCTGGTCGAGATCGTGATGATGCTGCTCATGCCCGTGCTCGCGGTGGCGCTTGCGGTGCCGCCCAAGCGAAGCACGTCCGGCCTCGGCATCTTCCTTTCGATCGCGATGGTCGTCGTCTATCACAAGGTCAATCAATATGCCGAGCAGATGGCCGCCCAGGGCCGGATCGACGCGGTGATCGCCTTGTGGACGCCTTTCATCCTGTTCGCCGGTTTGATCCTGTGGATGTACTGGACGCTGGCCTACAAGCCGGGCGGGCAGCCGATCGGCGGGCTCGAGCGCGGTTTCTCGAAGCTCGCCAAGGGTATCGGCCGGATCCTGCGCCTCGGCGGCGGCCGGCGCGAGGCGGTTCCGGCCGAATGATGAACCTCAACTTCTTCCCGTCGAAGCGGATCGCCTATTACATGGCGCGGATGTTCGTCATGCGCTCGCTGGCGGTGCTCGCGGCCCTGGTCGTAATCCTGATGACCCTCGATTTGCTCGGCGAATCCGGCAAGATCCTACGAGTTCCCGAGAATGGCGACGCCGAATTGTGGCGCTACGTCTCTCTTCGAATTCCCCAGCTCGTCTCCCGTTTCCTGCCCTTCGCAATTCTGCTCGGCACCCTGGTCACGCTCGCCACTCTCAATCAGAACAGCGAGGTGGTCAGCATGAAGGCGGCCGGAATCTCGGCCCACCAGATCATCGCGCCGCTGATCGTCGCGAGCTTCGTGATCGCGGCGGTCAGCTTCGCCTTCAATGAGCGAGTCGTCACTCGCGCCACCGCGACCCTCGCCGGCTGGGAGAAGGTCGATTACGGCCCGGTGCCCCGCGACAGCGGAATTCGCCCCAATGTCTGGGTGCGCTGGGGAGACGACCTCATCCTCGCCCGCGAGGTTCGCGGGCAGGGGCAGGCGACCGAGCTTCGAAACGTAAGCATCTACGATCGCGATCACGAAACCCTGAAGTCGATCGTCACCGCCGACCGGGCGACCCGCGCCGGCAATGGCTGGCGGCTCGACAAGGCGGAGACGTTCGACGTCGCCCGGGGAACCGCTCGGCGAAGCGCCGCCATGGATTTCGGCGAGGGGCTCGACCCCAATCAATTCACCCTCGCGAGCCTCTCCGCCGACGAGCAGGATTTCGCCACCCTCCGCGATTCGGTGCGGCAGCTGAAGATGGCGGGAAGGCCGACGGCGGAGCTCGAATCCGGGCTCTGGCACAAATTGTCGGGCCCCCTGTCCGCGGTGCTGATGCCCCTTCTGGCCGGAGTGGCCGCCTTCGGCCTTGCCCGCTCCGGCCGGCTCTTCCTTCGAGCGGTCATCGGCATGTTCCTCGGCTTCGCCTATTTTGTCGCCGACAATTTCGCCCTCGCCATGGGCAATCTCGGCGCCTACCCGCCCCTGCTCGCCGCCTGGGCTCCGTTCGTGCTGTTCGCCCTGATCGGCGAGACGGTGCTCGTCCGGACGGAGGAATAAGGATGAACCCTGACTGTCCGAAGCCGGGTTGTGCGCGGCGCGGCGCGGCGTCTACTGCAATTCCAGCAGGTTGGCGTTGGCGGGAGCAGCGGGGATGCGGCAGGATTTGAGCGGCTCGCCGGTCGGGGCCGGGGTGGATCCCGCCGGCGGGCTTCAGGAGCGGCTGGCCTTCTCGCATCTGGTGATGGAGCATGCGGCGGACGCGGTCTTCCTTCTGAACGAGGAGGGGCGGACGGTCTACGCCAACCCCGCTGCGGAGCGGATGTTCGGGTGGAGCAAGGCGGAGCTCCAGGGAAAGAAGCTTCACGAGGTCGTCCACGACCGGCATCCGGACGGAACGCCCTACCCGATGGATGAATGCCCGCTCGGGCGAGTCTTCTTCAGCGGCGAGAGCCTCGAGTCCCACGAAGACACCTTCTTTCACAAGGATGGCCGGGCGGTGCCCGTGGCCTGCTCCAACGCACCGGTCATGAGCGACCGCGTCGTCGAGGGCGGAGTCCTCATCGTCCGCGACATTTCCGACGCCCGGCGGGCCCGGCAGGCGCTCGCCGAAAGCGAGGCGCGCTTCCGCAACATGGCGGACAGCGCCCCGGTGATGATGTGGGTCACCGACCCCGGCGGCCATTGCACCTATTTGAACCGGCGCTGGTACGAGTTTACCGGCCAGCAACCGGGTGAGGGAGAGGGTCTGGGCTGGGTCGGCGCCGTCCATCCGGCGGATCGCTCAATCGCCGAGCAGGCGTTCCTCGCCGCCAACGCCGAACGGCGCGACTACCGGGTCGATTTCCGACTGCGCCGCGCCGACGGGGTCTATCGATGGACGATCGATGCCGCCGCCACCCGCTTCGCCGAGAACGGAGACTTTCTGGGCTATGTCGGCTCGGTCATCGACATCGACGAACGGCGGGAAGCCGAGGCCCGGCTGGCGCTGAGCGAGGAGCAGCTTCGGCTCGCGACCGACTCGGCCGAGATCGGGCTGTGGGACGTGGACGCCCGAACCGACGCTTTGTTTTGGCCGCCGCGGGTGAAGGCGATGTTCGGGATCTCGCCGGAGGTGGAGGTTTCACTGACGGATTTCCCGGCGGGCGTGCATCCCGACGACCGGCCGGCCGTTACCGAGGCCTTCGAAGCCGCTCGCGATCCCGGGCGGCGCGCCCTCTACGACGTCGAATATCGGACCATCGGCCGGGAGGATGGCCTCGTCCGCTGGGTCGCCGCCAAAGGGCGGGGGCTGTTCACTCCGGAGGGCGTCTGCACGCGAGTGATCGGAACCGCGATCGACATCACCGCGCGCAAGGCGGACGAGGTGAAGCTTCGCGACCTCAACGAGCAGCTCGAGCAAAGGGTGGCGGAGCGCACCGCCGAGCGCAACCGGATCTGGGAGATGAGCCACGATCTGTTCGCGATCATGGGTTTCGATGGCTATCCCAAGGCGATCAATCCGGCCTGGGAGGCGACGCTCGGCTTCGACGAGGCGACCCTGCTGGCGATGGACTTTACGCAGCAGGTCCATCCCGACGATCATGGTAAGGTCGCGGCGACGATGGAGCGGCTGGCCAAAGGTGAGACGGTCCGGGGGTTCGAGGACAGGCTCCGGCATTCCGACGGATCGTGGCGGTGGATTTCCTGGACTTTGGTCCCGCAGGAAGAAATCTTCTACGCGGTCGGCCGCGACGTCACCGCCGAGCGGGAAGCGGCCGCCGAGCTCGAGCGGGCCCAGGACGCCTTGCGGCAGAGCCAGAAGATGGAGGCGATGGGCCAGCTTACCGGCGGGGTCGCCCACGATTTCAACAATCTGCTGACTCCGATCGTCGGAAGCCTCGACATGCTCCAGCGCAAGGGGCTGGGCAGCCCCCGCGAGCAGAGACTGATCGACGGCGCGATGCAGTCCGCCGACCGCGCCAAGACCCTGGTCCAGCGCCTTCTCGCCTTCGCCCGCCGGCAGCCGCTGCAGCCGAGCGCGGTCGACGTAGGCAGGCTGGTCGCTGGGATGGCCGATCTGATCGCAAGCACCTCGGGACCGCAAATCCATGTGGTGGTGGACTCCGCCGAAGGCCTGCCGCCCGCCAAGGCGGACCCCAATCAGCTCGAAATGGCGCTTTTGAACCTGGGCGTGAACGCGCGCGACGCAATGCCGGAGGGGGGGACGTTGCGGATCACGGCAGGCCTCGATCCGGTGGGAGAGGATCACCGGTCCGGGCTTCGCCCCGGCGCCTATGTGCGGCTTTCGGTGGCGGACACCGGTATCGGGATGGACGAAGCCACGCTCAAGCGGGCGATCGAGCCTTTCTTCTCCACCAAGGGCGTCGGCAAGGGCACCGGCCTCGGCCTGTCCATGGTCCACGGACTCGCCTCCCAGCTCGGCGGAGCGCTCAACGTGGAAAGCAAGCTGGGGGTGGGCACGAACATCGAATTGTGGCTCCCGGCCAGTGACGCGCCGGTGGACGAGACGTCGCTCGCCGTTCCAGCGTCGCAGGCGCCGGCCAAGGCGGGCACGGCCCTGCTGGTCGACGACGAGGAGCTGGTTCGGGAGAGCACCGCCGACATGCTCGAGGATCTGGGCTTCGAGGTGGTCCAGGCGGCTTCGGCGGAAGAAGCGCTCCGGCTGATCGGCGGCGGGCTCCGCCCCGACGTGCTGATGACCGACCATCTGATGCCGGGAATGAACGGCACAGAACTCGCCAACATCGTCCGGGCCGATCTGCCGGGGATCCCGGTGCTGATCGTCTCCGGCTATGCCGAGGCCGACGGGATCGCCCCCCACTTCCCCCGACTCGTGAAGCCCTTCCGCAATTCGGACCTCGCGGCGAGCTTGGCCGAATTGCCTTCGGCCAGGTCGGAGCGGGATTAGGCTGTAGCGGCGCGAGTGTCCCGAAATCCGTAAAGCTGATTTCAACGGCTTGATCGGGGGCGGCTTGCCGCTACAAGGATCGTGTCCGGGGGCGGACATTCATCGTCGGTGGTTTGGGGGGTGCTACCGATGCAGCGGGATTCCGCTTTTCTAAGCCGTCGAATGTTGCTTGCCGGTCTCGGTGCCGGAGCCGTCGGAGCGGCCGCGGCCGCGGCGCCCGTGCTCAGCCTCCGCTTCGCCGGCGATTCTTCCGGCCGGCGAGCCTCCTGGTGGGACCGGACCTTCCAGTCCCTGCATTCCGCCGGACTGTCCGAGTGGCGCGGCCTGGTTGGAGAGATTTTCACCCTGGACAGCGTGAACGGCCGGCACATGCTTCGGATCGCCGCCGTCACCGCTTTTCCCAGATCCGGGTCGCGCCCTGCGTCGCTCGGCCGCTCCCAGGCCTTTTCAGTCCTCTTCGAATCGATCGCCGGGCCGCCGCCGCCCGCCACGGACAGGCTGTACCAGCTCGTCCATCGCTCCTACCCGCCGCTGCCCGTCTA
The DNA here is from genome assembly GCA_038257735.1 of Sphingomonadales bacterium. GTDB lineage: Bacteria > Pseudomonadota > Alphaproteobacteria > Sphingomonadales > Sphingomonadaceae > Allosphingosinicella. Next base: position 47,362 of record JBBSIZ010000025.1, read on the forward strand.
CATGGGCGCCCCTTCCGCGGGCGGGCAGACAATTCGGCTGCTTGCCGTGTTCAACTAGACTTTAACCAGCGGCTTCAGATACCCCTCCATGTAGGACCGCGAAGCTTCCGCCACCTCCTCTGGCGTCACTTCGGCCACAATTTTGCCGCCTTTGTCGCTGCCTTCGGGACCCAAATCCAGCGCCCAGTCCGCCGTCTTAATGGCCTCCTGCCTTCGCGTGTGCTCGATTCGACCGTCCCCCGAACGGTCATACCTCTTGGCACCACCGCGGCTCACCACTTCCCGCCCGCCTCTTCGATCGCCTTGAGCAGTGCGCGCTTGCTTGCGGTTCGGCGCTTTCCCGAATTGCGGGGAATTTGTAGCGGGCCGTAGCGCGCTTCGTAATCGGCCCGGCGGCGCAGGAGGGCGCGGCCGTAATCGGCCATGTCGATGACGGGGCCGTCGGCGCGGGAGTCAACCTTAGAGGTCTTCGGCGCCATAGTCACCGACCGCCTCCTGCCTGATGCGCGTATCGAGATAGGCGCGATCGAGGCCGGGGGAAAGGCGCATCAGCGCCTGCGCCTGGCCGAGCATGTCCGGCGCGGAGCCGCTGGCATATTGGCCCATGCGGTCGGCGATCAGATCCTCGACCGCGATGATCTGGAAGCGAGCCGTCTCGGCCACGGGCGCGACGAGGCGGAGACGCGCGGGATCGATGCCGCCCCCATCGGGCTGCTCCCGACGATCTCGAAGCCGAGACCGAGCGTGGGATGGATCCAGCCGCGAAGCGAGACTCCGGCGCCGGAGGGGCGGACGAAGCCGAGGCGGCGCAGCTCCTCTTCAAGCTCGGGCTGCACGGGGGTCGTCACGTCGATGTCGCCCGTCATCAGCGCGCTGCCGCTATAGAATTCGACCGCGCCGCCGCCGACCAGAACCGGCCGCGGCAGGCCGCGCTCGCTCAGCCTTTCGCTGGCGCGGGCGAGCAGACGGAGCGCGGCCAGAAACTCATCTCGCCAGGGATAGTCCGGTGCCTCGGTCATGTTCTCGACCCCTGTCTTCCATGCGCGAGTCCATCCTAGGCGCTCATTTGCCGAAAGTGGCAGCGCCGGTACGGAGCGCGACTCTATTCGGCGGCTTCGCGCTCGCGCGGCGCGGGGGAGGGGCGCTTCTTTTTCGGCTTTGGCGCGGCGGGCTTGGCGCGGGGACCTTTCAGGAGCGCCTTGAGATAGCCGCCGGTGTAGGAACCGGGTTCGGCAGCTACCTGCTCCGGCGTGCCTTCGGCGACGATCTCGCCGCCTTTGTCGCCGCCTTCGGGGCCGAGGTCGAGGACCCAGTCCGCCGTCTTGATCACCTCCAGATTGTGCTCGATGACGACGACGCTGTTGCCCTGGTCGACCAAGGCATGGAGCACCTCGAGGAGCTTGCGCACATCCTCGAAATGGAGCCCCGTTGTGGGTTCGTCCAATATGTACAAAGTCTGCCCGGTCGCCCGTCTCGACAGCTCTTTGGCGAGCTTGACGCGCTGGGCTTCGCCGCCGCTGAGCGTCGTCGCCTGCTGGCCGACCTTGATGTAGCCGAGGCCCACTTCCTCCAGCATCGCCATTTTGTCGCGAATTGGCGGCACCGCCTTGAAGAATTCGTGCGCGTCCTCGACCGTCATGTCGAGCACGTCGGCGATGCTCTTGCCCTTGAACTTCACTTCCAGGGTCTCGCGATTGTAGCGGTGGCCGTGGCAGACGTCGCAGGTGACGTAGACGTCGGGGAGGAAGTGCATCTCGATCTTGATCAGGCCGTCGCCCTTGCAGGCTTCGCAGCGGCCGC
>JBBSIZ010000026.1:0-48847 GCA_038257735.1 Sphingomonadales bacterium
AGCCTAGGCCGATCGGGCCACCGCTAATCGACATGTTGCGCTGGCCGCAAAGCGGCCAGGAAGCGCTTCACCTCCGCCCAGGCGGCGTCGCGGGCGGTGCGCGTGCCCTCCTCGCTTCCGCCGAACCATATCCGGGAATTGCCCTGAGCGAAATTGACTACCCCTGGACCCGGCCCCATCAAAAGGTGGCTCGCATCGTCAAATTGAAGGTTGGTGACCGGATGGCGAAAGCGCGCACGGCGTAGCCGCGCCTCGATCCGATCTGCCATATAGGCGGACGGCCAGATATTGTCCGAACGGCTGGATACGAGAAGGATGTGCCCCTTGATTCTCTCGACGGGAATAGTGGCACGCCGAACGATTGCAGGATTTGCGAGTAGCCGGCCAAAGTCGGCATTGCTGCGCGCCGGGCGAGCGGCATATGGAAAGGCGCGGCCGGCACGCACCCACGCCGGAGCTAGGCCACTCGGATCATTGGCTGCGGACCAACGCACGGAAGAGGGCGAGAAAGCGACTACGCCGGTGATCCGGGGTCGGATCGTCGCCGTCAGAAGGGCGAGCTCGGCGCCGCGCGACAGCCCCATGACCACCAGCGGGCGGCTTGTCCCTACGTGGGAGCTAAGCCAGTCGACACCGCGGCCGATGTAGGCCACGTCGATATTAGCTAGATTGTCGGGCAACCCTTCGATCGGAGGCCCGTAACCGCGGAAGTAAGCTAGGGCGAGCACCGGGTGGCCGGCGGCGGCGAGGTCGGCCGCCGCGGCGCGGGAGGGATAGCCGCCGTCGGAGCCGTTCAGCATCACCACGGCGGCTCCAGTGGAGCCCTCCGGCGGCGTGTAATAGTAAGCCGCTATGCCCGTTTGGGCGACGGTCAGCTGGACCGGTGCGGCCGGAGCTTGGGCCGCCGCGAAGGAGGTTGCTAAAACGGCCGCCCACAAGGCGGCGAGCGCAATACGGACAAGACGCAGCATCATCGAGGCTCCAGGCAAGGGACGATCATTGCTTAGCCTCCAGCCGTTTCAGTACGTAAAAATTCGGCGTATCGACACGGTCCGCCGGTGAACGCGCCGCTACAGGACGCGATCGCGCAGCAGCTTCGTGCCCGCACGGCTGGCTTGGACCATCTGGCCATTCTCCATAAGGAGCAACACACGCCCGCCGCCAGCCGGCTCCGCCCGAACGATCTGGTCGGCATTGACGATGCAGGAGCGGTGGACGCGGATGAAGCTGCCGCCTCCCAGCGCCTTTTCGAAGTCATTGAGCCTCATTCGCACCAGGTGGCGGCCGTTGAGCGTCGCGACTTCCGCATAATCGTCGGCACCGGCGATGCTTACGATCTGGGCCACATCGATGGGATGAATGTCTTCACCTTGCCGGATGAAATAGCGGGACAGCGCAGGCGTCCGGTCGCTGTCGGTCGGCGTCTTGGGACTGACAACGAAGCTCGGCAAAAGCGGCTTGTCGCGCAGGCAGGCGAGCGCGGCGACAAGGGCGTAGAGGGTAAGGCCCTGAAGCAGCTGCCAAATCCCGGCGACGTCGAAGAATGGCTGGACCGTGAATCGCATGAGTGATCCTCCGCTCCAGACTCCGAGAAAGACTCTGAGCAGCCAATACCAGACCAGTGAGAAGAGCGGCGCCAATGCGAGGTGGGCAACGAGCTGAGCACCGGAGCGCCATTTCGCAATATGTCTGACGACTGCGAAGTGAATGGGCGCCGCGACAATGGCCAGCGACACGAAATTGAGGAGCGACCCGTAGGCATGATCTCGCCAGCTGCCCTCGCGGCTAACCAGCGCCAGCACGATCAGGTAGGAGAAAAACACCAGCAGAGCGGCCAAGAAATAGAAAACCGCCGCACTGAAGCGGCGATTGTCCGCATCTCCCTTCACCATCGCCCGCAGGTTCATCGGCCCCCTATGCGTTGGCAGCAACGTTCGTCGAACAGCGGTGTCTTCTCCGTCCGTGTGCGCCTTGAAGTCCGACCGATGGCGACCTTTTATCGCTTGGGCGCCCGCTTCCGCCACGCCGCCGCAAGCGCCGCGTCGAGCAAATCTTCCGTCACCGCGTCCAGCCTCACCAAAGTGCTCCCCCCGCGGCCCCACGCCCCCGCCGCCGGCTTGAATGCATCAGGCGCCAGCGTCATGAAATCCTCCTGCTGCTCCGGCATCAGCGACGCCATTCCCCATGCCTCGTCGGGCGAGCCGAGCGTCGCGAAGATCTTCCCGCCAACCCGGAAATCGGCATGGCCCATATGGCTGCCCTCCACCGCGCCCGGAAAGGCGAGGGCGATTCGGCGGAAATCGTCGGGCGTCGGCACGGCTCACCTTAACATGTCCCCCCCCGACATCTAAATCACCCCCGTGACCGACACCCCGCCCACCGACCGCTTCAACGAGGAGAAATCCGCTTTCACCGTCCGCGGCAGCGACCAGCCTGACCTGGAGGCGGGCGTGGCGGCGATCCGCAAGGTCGTGAAGACGCTTCCGGTCCGCCCCGGGGTCTACCGGATGCTCGATGCCAGGGGCGAGGTTCTCTACGTCGGCAAGGCGAGGGCCCTGAAGAACCGGGTCTCCAACTACACCCAGGTCGCCCGCCTCACCAGGCGCCTCCAGCGGATGGTCTCCCAGACCCGCTCGATGCAGATCGTCACCACCAATACCGAATCGGAGGCGCTCCTGCTCGAGGCGCAGCTGATCAAGCGCTACCGCCCCCCCTACAACGTCCTCCTCAGGGACGACAAAAGCTTCCCCTTCATCCTCCTCCGCGAAGACCATCCCTATCCGCAGATCCGAAAGCATCGCGGCGCCCGCCGCCACAAGGGCCAATATTACGGCCCCTTCGCGAGCGCCGGCTCGGTCAACCGGACCTTGAACGCGCTCCAGAAGCTGTTCCTTCTGAGGAGCTGCACCGACACCTTCCTCGCCACCCGCAAGCGCCCCTGCCTGCTCTTCCAGATCCGCCGCTGCTCGGCCCCCTGCGTCGGCCGGGTCACGCCCGAAGCCTATGCCGAGCTGGTCCAGGATTCGAAGGACTTCCTCGCCGGCAAGTCGAGCCAGGTTCAGCTCAAGCTGGCCGCCGCGATGAACGACGCGGCGGAGGCGATGGATTACGAGCTCGCCGCCGTCTTCCGCGACCGGCTTCGCTCGCTGACCTTCATCCAGGGTTCGCAGGCGATAGCCGCCGAAGGGCTCGGCGACGCCGACATCTTCGCTCTGGCCTGCAAGGGCGGGACGATGTGCGTCCAGGCCTTCTTCATCCGCGGCGGCAACAATTGGGGTCACAGGAGCTTCTTCCCCGCCCACACCGCCGACGTGCCGGAGGCGGAGGTGCTCGCCCATTTCCTGATGCAATTCTACGAAGAGGTGCCGCCGCCGAAGCAGGTGCTTCTCGACCGCGAAGTGCCCGAGGCCGACTTGCTCTGCGAGGCCCTGTCCGAACGCTCGGACCGCAAGGTGACGATCCGGGTGCCGAAGCGCGGCGACCATGTCCGAATGATCCGCCAGGCCTCGCGCAACGCCGGGGAGGAGCTCGACCGCCACCTCGCCGAAACCAGCACCCAGGCCAGGACGATGCGGGCGGTGACCGAGCTGCTGGAGCTGGCCGAGCCGCCGGAGCGGATCGAGGTCTATGACAACAGCCACGTCATGGGCACCAACGCGGTCGGCGCGATGATCGTCGCCGGACCGGAAGGCTTCCGAAAGAACCAGTATCGCAAGTTCAACATCAAGCACCCGGAGACGGCGCCGGGCGACGATTTCGCGATGATGCGCGAGGTTCTCGGCCGCCGCTTCGCCCGGCTCGAGAAGGAGGATCCCGACCGGAGCCGCGGCGAATGGCCGGATCTTCTGCTCATCGACGGCGGCAAGGGCCAGCTCGGCGCGGTGATCGAGACCCTGGAATGCGCCGGAATTCACGACGTGCCGGTCGTCGGAGTCTCGAAAGGCCCCGACCGAAACGCCGGACGGGAGACCTTGCACCTGGCGAACGGGCGCGACTTCCAGCTTCCGCCCAATTCGCCCGTCCTCTTCTACATCCAGCGCCTCCGCGACGAAGCCCACCGCTTCGCAATCGGCGCCCACCGGGCGAAACGCGCCAGGAGCATGACCGCCAGTCCCCTCGACGAGGTCCCCGGAATCGGCCCCAGCCGCAAGCGCGCGCTGCTCATGCATTTCGGAACCGGCAAGGCGGTGCGCGGAGCGGCGCTGGAGGACCTCGAAAAGGCGCCGGGAATCTCGAAAACCATGGCCCGCGGCATCTACGATTATTTCCATCCGAGCGGGTGACATGCCGTCGTCCCAGCGAAGGCTGGGATACAGAGGGTGAAAAGCACGGCGCTCTTCACCCCACTGGCCCCCAGCCTTCGCCGGGGCGACGGAAACTGCTATTCCGGCTCCCAATGCACCTCCTCACCCCGGCGATCATCTGCGCGGTCCGTCCGCATGGCGAGCATGGAGCGATCGTCCGGGCGCTGACTCCGGCCGACGGCCTCCGGGCCGGCTTCGTCCGCGGCGGCCGGTCGCGGCGGCTTCGCCCGATCCTCCTCGCCGGCAATCTCGTCCAGGCCGAATATCGCGCCCGAACCGAGGACCAGCTCGCCCAATTGACCGTCGAGCTTGCCGCAAGCCGGGCCCCGCTCCTCGCCGAGGCGCTGCCCGCCGCGGCGATCGAATGGACGACCGCGCTCGCCGCCACCGCTCTACCCGAGGGCCAGCCTTATCTCCGCCTGTACCAAGCCCTCGACGGACTCCTCGCCGCCATAGAGGCCTCGCCGAGCGCTCGAAGCTGGGCGCCCTCGCTGGTACGCTTCGAGCTCTTTCTGCTCGCCGAGCTTGGCTTCGGCCTCGACCTCACCGAATGCGCCGCCACGGGCGCTAGAGACGGCCTCGCCTTCGTCAGCCCGAAAAGCGGCCGAGCCGTCAGCGCCGGAGCCGCCGGCGAATATCGCGACCGCCTCTTCCCGCTCCCGGCCTTCCTGATCGAGCCCGGAGCGGCCGACTGGCCGGAAATATTGGCGGGCCTTCGAATAACCGGCCACTTCCTGGCCCGCGACGTCCTGATCGAGCGCCAGTCCGAAATCCTCGCCGCCCGCGAGCGCCTGATCGACCGGCTGACAAGGGCAGGGGGGTAACCCTCGTCTTCGCTGGGGCGACGGGTCAGTGTCCCCGCTCCCCCAGCCACTCCGAGATCGCCTCCGCGATCCGCTCCGAAGCGCGCCCGTCGCCGAAGGGGAAAGCCGGTCGGGCCATCCGGGCATATTTCTGCGGATCCGCCAGCAGGCCCGCAACCGCGTCGAAGATTCGATCCGGGTCGGTACCGACCAGCTCCAGATTGCCGGTCTCCAGCGCTTCGGGCCGCTCGGTGACGTCGCGAAGCACCAGCACCGGCCTGCCGAGCGCCGGCGCCTCTTCCTGAAGGCCGCCGCTGTCGGTCAGGATCAGCCAGCTCATATCCATCAGCCGGACCATCGCCTCGTAGCCCTGAGGCTCGAGCAGCTCGACATGCTCCACCCCGGCGAGCCCGTTCTCGATCCCGCCGCGCGCCGCCGGGTTGAAATGGAGCGGCGCCACCACCCGGACCGGAAGCTGCGCCGTCATCCGCCGGATCGCCCCGCAGACGGAACGCGCGGGCTCGCCCCGATTCTCGCGCCTGTGGCAGGTGACGAGGATCAGCCGCCGCTTCCGGGCGGGCGAGGGACGTTCGATCCGAGGCCGGGCATGGAGAAGGGCGTCGATACCGGTATTGCCGGTGACGAAGATTTTGCCCTCGACCCGCGACTCCGCCCGGAGGTTCTTCGCGGATTGCTCGGTGGGAGCGAAGAGCAAATCCGCCAGCGCGTCGATGGAGACCCGATGGCTTTCCTCCGGCCAGGGCTGGTCGAGGTCGAACGAGCGCAGCCCGGCCTCGACATGGGCGATCGGGATGCCGCAGTCGCGGGCGGCGAGGGCGCCGGCCGCGGCGCTGGTCGTGTCGCCATGGACGAGGACGAGATCGATGGTCCGGCGCTCGAACCGCCCACGGAGCAAGGCTCGCAAAGCGGTCCGGAGGCGCTCGACGTCCCGATCGCGCGGATCGAAGCCGAGTTGGTATAGGCTTCCCTCAGGCAGGTCGAAATGGCCGTCGAGCCCGCAATGCTGGCCGGTCAGGAAGATCTGTTGCGCGATACCGGGCATCCTGCCGAGCGCCCGGGCCACCGGCGCCATCTTGATCGCCTCCGGGCGGGTGCCGACGACCGAGACGATGAGAGGGAGGCGCATTGCTCCCAGCCTAGCGAGCCCGCGATCCTATTCAAAAAGCCCATTCCGCCCAATCCCTCCCCCGGATTCGCACGGAGGGAAAGCGGGCGAAGCGCGGTGGAGGGCATCTTCCGGCGAAAGCACCCCCGACCACGCTCCGCACGGTTCGCCCCCGCGAATTCCGACGGAATATCTCTCACAATGTCAAAGAGCCTTGGCAGTCCGCGACTCGCCCAGCCCTCATGTAGTAGGAGGAATCCTATAATACAAGAACAAAAAAGGAATATTCTACTTTCAGGTGTCAACTGCCGGCACGCCAGGCCTGGCACCGAGGTCGATCCGGTTCCTAGCCGCGCTCTGCTCGATCGTCCGCCTGAGGTCGGCCGGGGGCAAGTCCGGGCATGACACAGGACGAGCGCCGTTCCCGCGCTCATTCGTCGCCCATCGACCCCTTTTCGGTGAGGGTATGGCGGGCGGGCCTAAGGACGCGCGTCACCCCGCCAGCGACGCATTGTCGATGACGAACCGGTATTTGACGTCGCTCCGCTGCATCCGGTCGTAGGCCTGGTCGATCTGCTGTACGGGGATCATCTCGATCTCCGAGACGATTTCGTGCTCGGCGCAGAAATCGAGCATTTCCTGGGTCTCGGCGATCCCGCCGATCAGCGAGCCGGCGATCGACTTGCGGCCGAAGATCAGGGTCCCGACCGTAGGCGACGGATGCGGATGCTCGGGCACGCCGACCAGGCACAAGGTGCCGTCGCGCTTCAGCAAGGCGGTGAAGTCATCGAGGTCGTGGCTCGCGGCGACCGTGTTCAGGATGAAGTCGAAGCTTCCGGCATGGACTTCCATCTCGTCCGCGTTGCGCGACACGACGACTTCATCGGCGCCGAGATCGAGCGCGTCCTGGCGCTTTCCCTCCGAGGTCGTGAAGGCCACCGTGTGGGCGCCGAGCGCGTGGGCGATCTTGATCCCCATATGGCCGAGCCCGCCTATGCCGACGATACCGACCTTCTTGCCCGGGCCCGCCTTCCAGTGACGAAGCGGTGACCAGGTGGTGATCCCGGCGCACAGGAGCGGAGCGACTGCGGCGAGCTGGTCCTCGGAATGGCGGATTCTGAGCACGAATTTCTCATCGACGACAATGCGCTGCGAATAGCCGCCCAGAGTGTGGCCCCGCGCATCCTCGGCCGCGCCGTTATAGGTTCCGGTGAAGCCGTTCTCGCAAAATTGCTCCAGCCCCTCGGAGCAGGACGGACAATGCTGGCAGCTGTCGACCATGCAACCCACCCCGACCGTATCGCCCGCCTTGAAGCCCGAGACTTCGGAGCCCACCGTGCTGACGTGGCCGACGACCTCGTGCCCGGGGACGCAGGGGTAGAGCGTGCCGCCCCATTCCGAGCGGACGGTATGGAGGTCCGAATGGCAGACTCCGCAATAAGCGATTTCGATCTGGACGTCACGAGGGCCCGGCTCACGGCGTTCGATGACGATAGGCTCGAGCGACTTGTCGGCGGCGTAGGCGCCATAGGCTTGAGTGGTCATTGAGTGTCCTTCAGGAGTTCGAAGCGTTGATATAGGAGGCAGGCAGCTTTGCAATTAGGGCCTGACCGTTCAGAGGCCTTGCCGGAGGCGAGATGATCAAGCTCAGGGACGTCTATCCGCTCTACCTCGCCAACGAGGCACGGCAGCCCAATTCCGATCTCGAGGTCACCGACAAATATAGCGGCGAAATCGCCTTCCGCTGCGCCTTGGCCGATGCAGCGACGATCGACGCCGGAATCGCCGCCGCGGTCGAAGCGGCCGGGCCGATGGCCCGGATGGCGAGCTTCGAGCGGCAGGCGGTGCTCCGCCATTGCGTCGACCGCTTCGAGGCGCGCTACGACGAGCTCGCCTTCGCGCTCTGCGTCGAGGCCGGCAAGCCGATCGGGGATTCGGAAGGGGAGGTGACCCGCCTCATCGACACGTTCCGGATCGCCGCCGACGAGAGCGTCCGGATGACGGGGGAGGTCCAGACGCTCGACATCGGCCCGCGCGCCCGAGGCTATCAGGGAATGTGGAAGCGGGTGCCGATCGGGCCGTGCAGCTTCATCTCCCCGTTCAACTTCCCGCTCAACCTCGCCGCCCACAAGATCGCTCCGGCGATCGCCGTCGGCTGCCCGTTCGTGATGAAGCCGGCCAGCCGGAGCCCGCTCGGAGCTCTGATCATCGGCGAGGTGCTGGCCGAGACGGACCTTCCCAAGGGCGCTTTCTCGATCCTGCCCGCGCACCGCGAGGGCGCGGAGCTGTTCACCACCGACGAGCGGCTCAGGCTGCTCAGCTTCACCGGCTCGCCCGCCGTCGGCTGGGATCTCAAGGCCAAAGCCGGCAAGAAGAAGGTGGTGCTCGAGCTCGGCGGCAACGCGGCGGTGATCGTCGATCGAGACGCGGATCTCGACGACGCGGTCGAGCGGATCCTGTTCGGGGCTTTCTACCAGTCGGGTCAGAGCTGCATCGCGGTCCAGCGGATCATCGCCCATTCGGACATTTACGACACGCTGAAACGGAAGCTGGTCGGAAAGGCCGAGGCTCTCGTCGCCGGCGATCCGCATGACCGTGATACGTTTATCGGTCCGATGATCAGCGAAGGCGAGGCGCGCCGGGTGGACGGCTGGATCCGCGAGGCGGTGAAGGGCGGAGCGAAGCTGCTCTGCGGCGGCAGGCGTGAGGGCGCGATGCTGGAAGCCACCCTGCTGGAGGGCGTCGACCGCAACTCGACTCTCTATCGCGAGGAGGCGTTCGGGCCGGTCGCGATCCTGTCGAGCTTCACCGATTTCGAAGCCGCCCTGGACGAGGTCAACGACAGCCGGTTCGGCCTCCAGGCCGGCCTCTTCACCCGCGACCTGTTCAAGGCGCTCGACGCATGGGACCGGCTCGAGGTCGGCGGAGTCGTGATCAACGACGTGCCCTCCTACCGGGTCGACAACATGCCTTATGGCGGGGTCAAGGACAGCGGCCTCGGCCGCGAAGGAGTCCGCTTCGCAATGGAAGACATGACCGAGATTCGGAATTTGGTCGTCCGTCGTGGTGCTGGCGCAGCGCTGAGGGAGACCGGAAACTGATTACCGTCATCCCAGCGAAGGCTGGGATCCCGGCGAGTGAAGGGCGCCTCTGTTTTTCACCCCCTGGGACCTCAGCTTTCGCTGGGGCGACGGTCATGCGATGGGGGCGGCGCTCCTGAAGGAAGACGGTCGGCGCACCAGCTTCTTCAGCCTGGCCATCCAGGACGTGCGGCCGCCCGGCCGAAGGACGAAGGCCGGCTCTTGCGATCCTTCCGCCTCGCCGTAAATCTCCAGCGGCTCCGGCAGCCGCCGGCGAAGGACCAGCTTCGTGCGGCCCTTCAATATGTCCTCGGCCTCGGCGAGGGCGCGGACCAGATCCTCCTCCCGATAGGGCTTTTGCAGGCAGCGGATGGCGAGGTCCTTGACCGCGAAGCCGGGCGCCCGGGCGGTGGTGAACAGGCACGCGATCCCGTTGTCGTGAAGACGGGCCGCCACCGAATAGCCGCTGCTTCCGTTGGCGAGCTGGAGGTCGACCAGAGCGAAATCGGGCCGCCGCGCCTCGACCGCGGCGACGGCGCTTTCGAGATCGTCGGCGAGCGCAGTCACCCGGAAACGCGGATTGAGCTCGACCAAGCTCTTCACGGTCTCGGCCAGCAAGGGATCGTCCTCGACGATCAATATGTCGAGCACGTCATTCCCCCGACGGAAACCTTGGCGAGGCTGACTTACTCCACAGGAACAGTGCCATGGCTTCCGACCTCATTTGCGCCGAACGATTCCTTTCCCGCGCCGAAACGAGTCGTCGACACGCCAATTTCGCAAAGCCGGGCGAGTTGCCGCCAGTTCATCCTTGCCTCTATAGAGTGCCGCATTCCTCCCTTCGCGAACCCGGAGACCGATCTTGAAATCATTTCTTCTCGGCGGAGCCGCCGCTCTCGCCCTGGCGGGCTGCGCAACCACCAGCAGGACTTCCGATATGTCAGCATCAGAGGACACTGCCATGGCCGAGACGCCGCCTCGGGCCGCACTCGCCGTTCCCGACAATATCCTGCTCGCCGACTGGACCGGCCCTTATGACGGGGTGCCGCCATGGGACCGGGTGACGCCCGAGCTTTTCCCCCAGGCGATCCAGTTCGGGATCGACGAGCAGCGCCGCGAAGTGCTCGCCATCGCCGTCAATCCGGAGGCGCCGACCTTCGCCAATACTGTGGAGGCGCTGGAGAAGGCGGGCCAGCGGCTCGACCGGGTGCTTTCGCTGTTCGGAGTCATGACCGACAACATGACGACCCCGGCCTACCAGGCGCTTGAGAAGGAATGGTCGCCCAGGCTCTCCGCCGCCTCCGACGAGATCACCCTCAACCCGAAGCTTTTCCAGCGAGTCAAGGCCGTCTACGAGGCGCGCCAGGGCGCCGGCCTCGACGCCAAGCAGCAGCGGCTGGTGACCCGGCTCTACGACAGCTTCGTCCGCCGCGGAGCCAACCTCTCGCCCGAGCAGAAGCAGCAGCTCACCGCCTACAATTCGCAGCTCGCCCAGAAATTCGCAGTCTTTGGCGAGAAGGTCCTGGCCGACGAGAGCACGCACATCACCGCGATGGAGTCGGAGCTGAAAGGCGTCCCCGCCGACGTCAAGGCGGCCTCGGCCTCGGCCGCCCAGGAGCGCAAGCTTCCAGCGGGCACCTATGCGATCGTCAACACCCGCTCCGCGGTCGATCCCATCCTGACCTATGCGGACAACAGGGCGCTTCGAGAAAAGGTGTGGCGCGCCTTCGTCGACCGCGGCGACAATGGAGGTGCAAACGACACCAACCAGACCATCGCCGAAATCGTCAAGCTTCGCGCCGACCGGGCGAGGCTGCTCGGCTTCTCGAGCCACGCCGAATTCCGGATGCAGGATACGATGGCCAAGTCGCCCGCCAAGGCGCTCGACCTGATGAACCGGGTGTGGCCGGCGGCGGTCGCCCGGGTGAAGGAGGAAGTGGCCGACATGCAGGCGCTCGCCCGCAAGACAGACCGAAACCTCAATATCGAGCCATGGGACTATCGCTATTATCAGGAGAAGGTGCGCGCGCAGCGCTACAACCTCACCCAGGAGGAGGTGAAACCCTATTTCGAGCTGAACAACATCATCGAGGCGTCATATTGGGCGGCCGGCGAATTGTACGGGCTCGACTTCAAGGAAATCACCGGGGCGGTTCCTGCCTGGAATCCCGATATCCGGGTCTACAGGGTCACCGAGCGCGGGACCGGCAAGCCGCTCGGAGTCTTCTACCGCGACGATTATGCCCGCACCGGCAAGCGCTCCGGTGCCTGGGCGACGACGTACCGGAGCCGCGCGGGCCTTCTCGGCGACGATATCGTGCTTGGCTCCAACAACAACAATTTCGTCAAGCCGGCACCGGGCCAGCCGGTCCTGATCAGCCTCGACGATGCCGAGACGCTATTTCACGAGTTCGGCCACGCCATTCATTACTTCCTCTCGGACGTCTATTATCCGAGCTTTGGCGGGACGCCTCGCGACTTCGTCGAATATCCGAGCCAGGTGAACGAGAATTGGCTTCTCACCCAGCCGGTGCTCAGCCGCTTCGCCAAGCACTACAAGACGGGGCAACCGATGCCGGCGTCGCTGATCGCCAAGATCGAGAAAGCCTCGACCTTCAACCAGGGCTTCGCGACCGCGGAATATCTGTCGTCGGCGATCGTCGACATGATGCTCCACATGGATCCGAACGGGGTCGTCGATCCGAACGCGTTCGAGGCCCAGGCGCTGGCGAAGGTCGGGATGCCGAAGGAATTGGTGATGAGGCACCGCCTGCCGCAGTTCAACCACCTCTTCTCGTCCGACGCTTACTCGGCCGGCTATTATTCCTACCTCTGGTCGGAGACGATGGACGCGGACACCTGGGCGGCGTTCGAGGAAGCGGGCGATCCGTTCCACAAGCCGACCGCCGACCGCTTCAGGCAGTTCCTCCTGTCCACGGGCAACGAGACCGACCGCGCCGAAGCCTACCGCGCCTTCCGCGGGCGCGACCCCGATGTGAAAGCCCTGATGCGCAAGCGCGGCTTCCCGACGGGGTAGGAGGAAGCACGTCATTCCGGCGAAGGCCGGGGTCCCGCCGGGTGAAGACCTCGGTGCCTTTCACCCTTGAGGGCCCAGCCTTCGCCGGGGCGGCGGGTTTCTACGCCCCCGCTTTGACCGCCTGCGCCCAGGCACCCTCCGCCAGCGGCTCCAGGCTCGCCGCCATCTGGCCGGCATGGGCGGAGGAGGCGGTGCCACGGACCAGCCGGCCCTTGATCCCGTGGACGATGGCGGCGAGGCGGAACATGTTGAAGGCCATGTAGAAATCGATGTCCGGAATTCCGTCTCGTCCGGTGCGGCGGCAATAGGCTTCGACATATTCGGCTTCGGACGGGATGTTCAGAGCCGCGAGGTCGAGTCCGGCAAGGCCGGTGGAGACTCCGGCCGGCATCCGCCACACCATCAGGTGATAGGTGAAGTCGGCCAGCGGGTGCCCGAGGGTCGAAAGCTCCCAGTCGAGCACCGCAAGAATCTTCGGCTCGGTGGGATGGAAGATCATGTTGTCGCAGCGGAAGTCGCCATGGATGATCCGGGCCTCCTCCTCGCCCTGTGGAATGTTGCTCGGAAGCCACTCGACCAGCCGGTCCATGGCCGGCACCCGGCCCGCCTCGACGTCGCCCAGATACTGTCTCGACCAGCGGCCGATCTGCCTCTCGAAATAATTGCCGGGCTTGCCATAGTCGCCGAGCCCCGCGGCCTTGGGGTCGATCCCGTGCAGCCGGGCGATGGCCGAGTTCATCGCGTCGAAATAGGCCGGCCGCTCCCCGCCCGGCACCTCGGGAAAGTCGGCCTCCCAGAAGATCCGGCCCTCGACCATCTCCATCACGTAGAAGGGCGTTCCGATCATCGTCTCGTCGAGGCACAGGCCGTAGGCGCGGGCGACCGGGAAGCCCTGTAGCCCAAGTGCGGAAATAACCCGATATTCTCGGTCCACGGCGTGGGCGCCGGGAAGGAGCTTGCCGGGCGGCTTGCGGCGCAGGACGTAGGAGCGGCCCGGAGTGATCAATTTGTAGGTCGGGTTGGACTGGCCGCCCTTGAACTGCTCGACCCTGAGCGGCCCCTCATAGCCCTCGACCTCGCGCTCCAGCCAGGCTTCCAGCTTCGCCGCGTGGAACCGGTGGGTGGCCCGGACCTCGATCGTGCCTTCATTCTGGGCGCTGCGCTCCATGAGTCCTCGAAATCCTTCCCCGGCGAGCGAATTGATCTTCGCTCCGCGATCCTGCACTAAGCCCGCGGCCGGGATGTGCGCCGGCCGTGAGGCACTCTGT
The DNA here is from genome assembly GCA_038257735.1 of Sphingomonadales bacterium. Classification (GTDB taxonomy): domain Bacteria; phylum Pseudomonadota; class Alphaproteobacteria; order Sphingomonadales; family Sphingomonadaceae; genus Allosphingosinicella. Next base: position 13,619 of record JBBSIZ010000026.1, read on the forward strand.
AACAATGGCCGCGAACGGCTCAAAGGAGCAACTCTTTGCGGAAGTGAGCGAGTCCTGCACGGGGCTGATCAGCCGCATCGCGCTATCCTACGAAGCCGATCCCTCGCTCCGCCACGAGCTCATTCAGGACATCATGCTGGCCATCTGGCTGGCGCTCAAAAACTATCGCGGCGAGGCTTCGGTCAAGACCTTCGCGGCCTCGATTGCGCAGAAACGTTGCATCTCCCACGTTTCCAAGCGCGCCCGCGAGCCGCGGCAGGTCGAGCTTCCGGCCGATTTCCCGTCTCCCGCTCCGCCGCCGGACGAGGTGGCGCTTCGCAACGACCAGAAACGGCGGCTGGTGGAATCGATTCAGCAGCTACCGATCCCCCAGCGGGAGGCGATCGTGCTCTGCTTCGAAGGCTTCAGCTACGGCGAGATGGCCCTGATCCTGGGGATTTCCACCAATGCCGTGATGCTCCGCTGCCAGCGGGCGAAGGCTACACTCAAGGCGATCATGGAGGGGCGGTCATGACCGATCCCGAGCTTCAGGAACTGGCCGAGCTCTGGCGGGAGCCGGATCCCGCCGAGGCCGGGAAATTCCAGGCGCTCGCCCGCCGGGCGCGGCGCCGGGGCCGGTATCTGGCCTATGCGGACTGGGCGCTCGCTTTGGTGCTCGTCGGCGGCAGCCTCTTCGCCATCCTGGCCTCGCCCGGCCCACTGACCACCGGTGCCGCGATAGGCCTGCTCGTGGCGACGATCTGGCTGACCTGGCAGCGGCGAAGGCTTCGGCAAATGGCCAATAGTCTCGACACGACCGACCGGCGGGGCTTCATCGAAAGCAGTATAAAAAGCGCACGCGCCAATCTTCGACGCGTAACCTTGACCGTCATCGCCTTGCCGCCGCTCGTCATACTCGCTTTGCTTTCGAAGATGAGCTTCCGCCGGGGCGGTCCCGTTACCGATCCGGGCCAGGTGCTCCTCGACTGGGCTCAGTCGCCGCGCGGAATGATCTCGCTCGCCATCTTCGCCCTGCTCATCGCGCTCTCCCTGCGCTCGATCATGCGGATCAGGAACGAGCTGCGCCGCCTCCGGAGCCTGCGCGGGGACTATGAGGAAGAAAATCGGGCGACTGGTCCAGAGCCGGACTGAAATTCGAGTTTTCCCCGAAATATCCACAACATAATTTGATTTCTTGAAACAGGAATCGCGCTCGCTCCGGGACTGATTGGACGGGCGCGGAGGGGAATGAGGGGATCGGGCGCAAGCGCGCCCGACATCGTCACTGGCCGCTCCGCTCCACCATGAAGGAGTAGAGCAGATGAAGATCGATATCGCATTGCTGCCCCACCTGAAGACCGGGGTCGGGATCCATGGATCGCTGAAGCAGCAGGAGGTCGGGGGCGCCGCCTGCGTCGCCGCGGTGGTCGCGATCGTTTCCGGCGGCGAGCCTGTTCCGGGGACGGGTCTGGAGCCGCTGCCCGCCTTTTCGGAGAGGGAATCCTCATGATCGCCGGCCGGGACCTGGCCGACTGGTTCGCCGACGAAGAGAGGCAGAAAGGGACCGTCGCTCGCCTCGAGGAGGTTCGCCGGCGGCTGCGGGGCCTGCCGCCGGTCGCCGCGCTCGAGGGGCAGGCGGACGCGGCGACCGGCCTCGACGCCGAGCCCCTGCTCGCGGCTGCTCGCATTTTCCTGGGGAGCGAGACGGCATTCGGGGATTGTCTCGAGCTGATGATCGAAGCCGCGCTCGAAGATCCGTTCTTCCGCCCGCCGGTGCGAAGCGGGCTCAGCGAGATCCAAGCCGGGCTGCTTCTAGTCGACCGGCCGTTGCTATCGGTCTATCTCTCGATCGCGAGCGCCGCCGGGATCGCGGAAAAGCGGCTGGACCGTTCCGGACCCGCTTCGATCGCCTTCACGGGGCGCCGGTCCGTCTATCGGTTCCTTCGCGCCGGCGAAGCGATCCTGTCGCTGTGGGAAGCGCCGGACATCGAATCGGGCTTCAGTTCGGAGACGAGCGGGCGCTGCCGTCTCCTCGAGCGGAGGGCTCTGTCGGACGGCGAACTTCTCGAGCTGGACGGGCGCCGACACGGCTTCGTCATCGACTATACGCGGTCCGACATCGTCTATCTCCAGGCCAGCACGCCCGCGGGCTCGGCTCCGCTCGCGGTCGAATATGATTCGCAAACCTTGCGCTTCGCCGGAGCGAGCAGCGGCGACGAGATGAGCTCGCGAATCCAGCTGATGCTTTCCCTGCTTCGAACCCTGGATCGACAGGACGCGGCTCCGTTCTTTCGCGAGATGGCGGTAAGCCCGCATTTTTTCGATCGCTGGCACGCCATGCGCGAGTTCCTAGCACTCGACGCCCGGCAGGCTCTGCCCTGTCTTCGCGAAATGGCTGAGCGCGATCCCCATCCCGAGGTGCGCTCGGCGGCGCGCTCGACGCTCGCCCTTTTCTTCGACGAGGCCGAACCGGACCTGAAGGCGGCGCCATGCCCTGCGTAATCGAAGCCGAAGGCGCCGAGGCGATCGAGCTCGGCGACCTCATCGAGATGCTCGAGATGCAGGGCTTCGATCCATCGGACGAGGATTCGCTGGCCGCTTTCGGTCCGGCGCTGCGCAGGTTGGCCAATAATCGCCGCTTCCTCGGCGATCTCGTCGTCGAGGAGCTGAAGCACCATTGCTCCATGCAAAGCGAACGCAACCAATACACGTCCCAAGTGATCCTGCTGCACGGGGCTTCGAAGAAATTCCTGTTGCGCGCCAATTTCTGGCCGGCGGAGGGAGACGGAGTCATGGTGAACAGCGGGCACGACCCGTTCTTCTACGGATTGCCGCACGACCATAATTTCAGCTTCCTGACGGTCGGCTATCTCGGCTCCGGTTATTGGAGCGATTATTATGAATATGATTACGGCGGGGTCGTCGGGTTTCCGGGCGAGAGGGTGGAGCTGAGGTTCGTCGAGCGGAGCCGGTTGTCGCCGGGCAAAGTCCTGCTTTACCGCAGGAACCTCGACGTGCATTCGCAGCTTCCGCCCGACGACCTTTCCGTTTCATTGAACATCATGGCGCTGTCCGCGGCCAGCGAGTTTCGCGAGCAATACAGCTTCGACACCAAAGGCGCGGCCGTCGCCCGGGTGATCAATGCGTCCGCCCTGGAGACTTTGGTCAGGCTGGCGGGACATTTCGGCGGGGATAATGGAACGGAGCTGATCGACCGGTTCGCGAGGCGTCATCCGAGCGAGCGTATCCGCTTCGCGGCCTGGCGGGCCCGGGCCGACCTCTCCGCCGATCCGGAGGCGCGTATCGGCCTGTACGAGCAAGCGGCGGCCGAGATGTCGGGTTCGGTGAGCATTCTCGCCGCGGCCTCGGCGAAGAGGCTTCGCCGGGTCCGTCGGTGGCTCGAACAGGCGGCGGCGGTCAGGCGGAGCCTTGGTGCTTCAGCTCCAGCCGGTGAGCGTGGAGAAGTGGCTCCGTATAGCCGGACGGCTGCAGGGCGCCCTCGAAGATGAGCCGGCGGGCGGCGCGGAAAGCGAGGCTTGCGGACGGATCAGGGGCCATGGCCCGGTAGGCGGGATCGGCCTCGTTCTGCCGGTCGACCACTGCCGCCATCCGCTTCAGCGCATCCTCCACCTGCTCTGGGCCGACCACATCGTGCATCAGCCAGTTGGCGACGTGCTGACTGGAGATCCGGCAGGTGGCGCGGTCCTCCATCAGCCCGACATCGTGCACGTCCGGCACCTTGGAGCAGCCGACGCCCTGGTCGATCCAGCGCACGACGTAACCCAATATGCCCTGAATGTTGTTGTCGAGCTCCTCCCGAATCGCTTCGGGGGACCAGTCCCGTAAGGCCGCCACCGGCACTGTGAGCAGATCGTGAAGGGCAGCGGGCGGTCGCCCGGCCAGCTCGCGCTGGCGCGCCGCGACGTCGACCCGGTGATAATGGATTGCGTGGAGCGTCGCGGCGGTGGGGGAGGGGACCCAGGCGGTGCCGGCCCCGGCCCGCGGGTGGGCGATCTTCTGGTCGAGCATGTCGGCCATCAGGTCCGGCATCGCCCACATTCCCTTGCCGATCTGCGCCCTGCCGGCAAAGCCGCAGGCGAGGCCGACGTCGACATTGTTGTCCTCATAGGCCTTGAGCCATTCGCTGTTCTTCATCTCCGCCTTGCGGATAACCGGGCCCAGCTTCATCGCGGTATGGATTTCGTCGCCGGTTCGGTCGAGGAAGCCGGCGTTGATGAACGCCACCCGGTCCCTGACCTCGCGGATCGCCGCGGCGAGGTTGACGCTGGTCCGGCGCTCCTCGTCCATCACTCCGATCTTCAGGCTGTGGCGGGGGAGGCCGAGCAGGTCCTCGGTGCGGTCGAACAGGCGCCCCGCGAAGGCGGCCTCCTCCGGGCCGTGCATCTTCGGCTTGACGATATAGACCGAGCCGGCGGCGCTGTTCGAGCGGGCGCCGTTAATGTCGTGGAGAGCGGCGAGCGCGGTGATCACTGCGTCGGCAAGGCCCTCCTGAGCGTCCTCGCCGTCGATCCGGATCATCGGGTTTGCCATCAGATGCCCGACGTTTCGGACGAACATCAGGGCTCGGCCCTTCAGCGTCAGTCTGCCGCCGTCCGGCGTCTCGTAGATGCGGTCGGGCTCGAGGCGGCGCTCGATGTTGCGCCCCCCCTTGATCACGGCGGCGCTCAGCGTCCCCTTCATCAGACCGAGCCAGTTGCGATAGACTTCGACCTTCTCCCCGGCGTCGACGGCGGCCACCGAATCCTCGCAATCCATGATCGCGGTGAGTGCGCTTTCGAGCAGGATGTCAGCGACTCCCGCCGGATCGGCGCGGCCGATCGGATGCTCGCGGTCGATGAGGATCTCGACGTGAAGATCGTGGTGGCGCAGAAGCAGGGATTGCCCGCGCCACCCGGCGAGAAGCGACGGGTCGCGAAGCTCGCCCAGGTCGGTGACCAAACGGCCGCTCTCGAGGGCGTAGCGCGTGACGTCCCGGTGGCTGCCGCCGGTCAGCGGAGCGATCTCATCGAGAAACGCCCGGCCCCAGGCCACCACCCGGGCGCCGCGCTCGGAATCGTAGTCGCCCGCCCGCGCCCGGTCGCCGAGGGCGTCGGTGCCATAGAGTGCATCGTAGAGGCTGCCCCAGCGCGCGTTGGCGGCGTTGAGGGCGTAGCGGGCGTTGCTCACCGGCACGACCAGCTGCGGTCCCGCGATCCTGGCGATCTCCGGGTCGACATCGTCGGTCCCGATAGTGAACGGGGCGGGCGGATCGACCAGATAGCCGATCTCGCGAAGGAATTCCTCTTCCTCGGCGGGATCGGCCGGGCGGCCGCCCAGTGCCGCGTTGCGGTCGTCGATCCGGGCCTGCAGATCCTCGCGGCGGCGAAGCAGGCGTTTATTCTCGGGTGTCAGCTCTCTCATCAGCGAGGAAAAGCCGAACCAGAAGGCGGCTGGCTCGATTCCGGTGCCGGGAAGGGCTTCTTCCTCGATGAAAGCCCGCAGCCGCCGATCCACTTCGATCCCTGAGATCAGCTCGAATCCGGCCACGGCGCGCTCCCTTTCCTCGTGGAGGGGACCGCCTAGCGCCTGCAGGGGCGTTTATCCATGGCTTGCCGATCCGCGCAGCGAAGCCGGAAGAATGTTCCGGGCGCATGGATCGGGACCCGTTTTGTGCCCCCGACTGTTGCGGCGGGGACGCGCAACGGACGGAAAAGAGGGAAAGGTCGGGGAAATCTGCCCCAATAGTCGATTCAGACGCCTTTCCGCTACGAATCAGCTTGCAAGCGAAAGGCGCATCTCCGAAAACGGCGCCAGCCAGCGAATGTGCGGCTGCCCTTAAGGGAGCGTGCAGGTAAGGGAGCGTGCAGGGCATCACCTGTTCAGTGCAGTCCCGTCGCGGACCGACCATAAAGTTTTCAAATTCATACACGGAGGAATTTCCATGACCAGAACGACCAGGATCCAGCTCTTGGCGGCGACCGCCATGTCGGCGGCCGTCTTCTACGCCGTTCCGGCTTCCGCCGATCCGACCGCGCCGTGCAATGACGGCCCGGGTGCGCTGAGCACCGAGTGCGGCACCAACTCCGTCGCCACCGGCGATTTCGGAACCGCCGTCGGCCAGCTCGCCCGCGCTACCGGCGAGGAGAGCACCGCGGTCGGCACCGATTCGCTGGCTCAGGGCGACCGCTCGACCGCGGTCGGCGTGGTTTCGACAGCGCTCGCGGATGATTCGACCGCTCTCGGCAACCGTGCCTCGGCGGAAGACGTAAACGCCACCGCGGTGGGCAGCGGCGCGGTCGCCACCGGCCGTTCCTCGACCGCGCTGGGCAGCGGCGGAGTTGCCTCGCGGACCACGATCGCGGCGGGCGGGTTCAGTACCGCGCTGGGTACGGGTAGCCAGGTCGCCGCCGGCGCCACCGGCGCGACCGCCGTCGGTAACAACAACACGATAACCGCCATTGGCTCGTTCGGCACGGCGGTGGGCGCTTTCAACACCGTCTCTGGATCCAGCGGCGTCGCCGTGGGCAATTCGTCGGTCGCCAGCGCGACCAACACGATCGCTTTGGGCTCCGCCGCCGTCTCGAACACCGAGGACGCGATCGCGATCGGCACCATCGCCCTGGCGCAGGCGGATAGCGCCGTCGCCATCGGCGCCGTCTCCACCGCGCGCCAGGCCTTCAACGTCGCGATCGGCGCTCTCGCCGACGCGGCCGGCATCGAGTCGGTCGCGATCGGCGGCGATTCGGAGGCTTCCGGCGCCCAGTCGACCGCGGTCGGCACCGTCTCGACGGCGTCAGGTGACCTTTCCAGCGCCTTCGGCAACCGCTCCAGCGCTTCCGGCGCCGCGAGCACCGCCCTCGGCGCCCTCTCCCGGGGGCTCGGCACCGAAGCCGTCGCCGTCGGCGCGGATTCGCTCGCTCAGGGCAACAATACGACGGCGGTCGGAACGGTTGCCACGGCGCTGGCCAACGGGTCGACTGCGGTCGGCAACCGATCGTCGGCGGCCTCGGCCAATTCTACTGCTGTGGGTTATCTTTCCGAAGCGACCGGCACAGAAGCGGTGGCCGTCGGCGCCGATTCGGAAGCTTTCGGCGCGCGGTCGACCGCGGTCGGCACCGTCGCCACCGCGTCGGGCGCGCTGTCGAGCGCCTTCGGCAATCGCTCCAGCGCCTCCGGCGCCGCGAGCACCGCCCTCGGCACGGTTTCCCGCGCCCTCGGCGCCGAAGCCGTCGCCGTCGGCGCGGATTCGCTCGCTCAGGGCGCCAATTCGACCGCCGTGGGCACCGTCTCGACCGCGCTCGCGGCCGGTTCCACCGCCGTAGGCAATCGCGCCTCGGCAGCCGGGACCAACTCGACCGCGCTTGGCATCAGATCCATCGCCGCCGGACCCGGCAGCATTGCCATCGGCAACCAGGCCGATACGACATCGACCAATGTGGCCTCGCTCGGCACCGCAGTCGCGATCGGCAATCTCGCCGTGGCTTCGGACGAAGACGCGGTCGCTCTGGGTGACCGCGCATTGGCGAGCGGCTTCCATTCTACCGCGGTCGGCGGCGAAGCCGTCGCCTCCGGCCGCGGCGCGCAGGCTTTCGGCTGGCAGTCCAGTGCCACCGGCAATCTGTCGTTGGCTGCTGGCCACCAGGCCGTCGCGGGCGGAGTTCAGGCTACTGCCGTGGGTAAGAACGCGAATGCCGCCGGTTCCAACGCGACGGCGCTAGGTTTTGGCGCCACCGCGGCCTTCGCCAGCTCGACGGCGATCGGCACCGGCGCGGTCACGACCGCGCCCAACCAGGTCACACTCGGCGGTTCCGGCTCGTCGGTTCGCCTAGGCGGCTACACCACCGCCGGTGTTCTGGTGAACGACTCGAATGGCGTCGTCACCACCAACACGACGCTGCTTCCGCAGGTTGCCGGCAACACCTCGGCGATCACCGCCATCCAGGGCGTTAACGCCACGCAGACGGCGCAGATCACCGCGCTTCAGGGCAATGTGGGCACGCTCCAGGGCAACGTCACGACCCTGTTCGATCTCTCCGAGGTCAACAGGCGCGACATCCGCAAGGCGAATGAGGGCGTCGCAATGGCGCTGGCGATGGAGACTCCGAACCTTCCGGCCGGCACCAGCATGGGTCTCGCCGGCGGAATCGGCTACTACCAGAACCGCCTCGCGGGCACGGCGTCCTTCGCCGCGCGCGTCGGCGCCAACGCCGCCTTCTCGGCCGGCGTCGGCCTGGGCTTCGACAGCGGCGAGATCGGCGCCCGCGCCGGCTTCTCAACCGCGTGGTAGGCAGGCCCGACCAAGGCAAGACGAGCGGGCCGGGGCGTTTCGCCCCGGCCCGTTTGCTGTTGGCGGCCCTGGTCCTGACCGCCGCAACGGCGGCGCCGGCGCAACGGCCCGCGGCCGTGGCTAATTCCATTCCCGACCAGGCCGGCCTCGCGCGGATGGTATGGAGCACGATGGCGGCGGTCGATCACGCCAACAAGACCGGCAATTACAACGTGCTTCGCAGCCTGGGCTCTGCGGATTTCCAGGCGGTCAACGGCGCTCCGGCCCTGTCGCGGATATTCGCGAGCCTCCGCGAGGCGGGGATCAACTTGAGCGACACGCTCTCGATCGAGCCGTCTTACGAATTTCCGCCGGCGCTGGAGGGTGGAATGCTGCGCCTGCGCGGCGCCTTCAGAATGCGCCCCCAAGCGGTGCAGTTCGACCTGCTCTATCAGTGGAATCAGGGGTGGATGCTGAACGGCATCGCCGTCCGCACGGTGCCTTTCTCGAGCCTCCCGCCGGCTCGCTAGGATCCGAGGATCAACTGCCGCGCATGCGCTTCGAGCGCTGCTCCCTCGACATCGAAGCTGTCATAGCCCCAGCGCCGCCGCGCCCTGAACACCGGCACTGTCCTTGCCAGCTTCGCACAGGCAAGGAGATGGTGCCGGGTCCGGCCCATCAGCCGGACATAGGCCCCGCGATACGTATTGGCGATCATCGCTTCCACCGCCGCCGAACCTTGGAGCCGGGCGATCGACGTCTCGCCGTCCGCTTTTTCCAGCAGATAGAGGTGGCTGAGCGGGACCGCCGGAAGCATGCGATCAAGGTCGGTAGGGACCGTATATTTGTCCATGTCGTCGAACGAGCGCTCATAAGACGAAGCGGCGCGCCCGCCTGCTTCCAGAGCCTCGCGCCACAGCCTCAGGCGGGGAATGCCGGGATGAGCGAGCGGGATTGTGTCGGGGCCGGTCGTTACGACGCAGACGTCGTCGGCCAGGACGTCGAAGCCGCGGTCGTGGAACCAGGCCGCAAGAGTCGACTTGCCCGCCCCCGGATGGCCCATGAAACCGATGGCGCGGCCCTCCACGATGACCGCATTGGCGTGCAAGGGGAGCAGTCCGCGCTGGTGCAATATCGCCCCGAAGGCAGAGCCGAGCAAATAGAGGCGCAGGTTGCGCGGCGAGACCCCCTCGGCGGGCTCGACCAGCATCTCCCGCCCTGAACGGGCCAGAAAGCGGCCGGCGAGAGGGATGACGAGCAGGGCGTCGTCGCCGTCGAGGTGCAAACCTGCCTCTGCGTCCGGAGAGGTGGCGATCGCCCGCAGGCTGATCAGGACGTCCGGCGCTCCGTTGCCCGGATCCGCGACAAGCTCCGGCAGCGCGATTTCGGACAGGACCGAGAGGCCGAACAGCCGATAGCGATGCATGAGATCAGTCAAGGCCGCCGCTCCTCACCGAGTTGACGAAGCTCGCGGCCGCGAGCGTACGCAAAAGGTGCATTCGATAAAGGTAGATTACGGGACGCTCCTCCCAGCCGGAGTCCGGCCAGCTCCGCGCCACCTCTTCCAGCGCATCGAGATCGATCACCGAGCCGGCGAGACCCGCGGCGGCTTCGGCCCGGGCGAAGGCCTGCACTTCGTCGCCTCGTATCTGCTCGTACCAGTCGGGCATCTGCTGGCCGCGGAGCCGCTGGTCGAGCAAGGCCGCCGGAACCCGCCCGGACAGCGCCTGCCGAAGTGCGGGCCGGCGCACTCCGTCGTCGAGCAGCGCCTCGGGGGGCAGCGAGAAGCAGAATTCGACCAGCCGCCGGTCATTGGTCGGATCGCGTTCCTCGACGCCCCATTCGGCGAGGCTCCGCTTCCGGTAATTGCCGGGGTCAGCCATTCGAAGCATCTTCCACCGGCGTTCGCCGGAATCGCCGGGCGGCCGGACGTCCCAGCCCGAGCGCTCCAGCCTTTGGCCCATCAGGTCTCGCCAACCGGCCGCGACGAAGGGCGGCAGCTTCGCGCGGCGTCCGCGCAAACCGGCATAGACGCTTTCGGGCAGCAACGATCCGAACGACGCATTGAGCATCTGCGGCCAGCTGAATGCGCGCCGGCGCTTCAGCGCTCGAGCCTCCCGCCACCAGCGCCGCCATGAGCCGGAATGACGCAGGTCCCCCAGTGTGTCGACGCCCAGGCCCGCGCTTATCGTGAAATTTCCCGCCTCGCCGGTCAGCATGACGGTGACACCCGATTCGCCCGCGCGGCGATTGATGCCTTGCCACCAGACGTTGTTGCACACGTGACCGACCGGCTGGCCGGAGAGGCGATGGCTGGCTTCGATCAACTTCAGAGGCGAGACTCCGGACGGTCTGACGACGTGATGGTCGATATTGCGATGGAGCCTCGCCGTCGCCGCGGCGATGCCGGACTCGTCGCCGATTCGGCCGGCGACCACGGGCGAATCGAATCCCACCCGCGGTGCCGAGGTGAAAGCGAGCAGCCGCTCGCCGCCGGCGAGGAGCGACGGTGCAGCCGAGGTCGTCACCGCGCTGCTGTCGAGGCCGGAACTGAGCTGGGATCCGGCAAGGCCGCCCGAACGCCGGAGCCGGCGCGAGACGGCGGCATCAAGCTGTTCGCGGAGAGCCTCGCCATATTGCTCGCGGCGGTTGAAATGGAGCGGTCGTCGGCTAGGCTCCCAGTAGCGCTCCACCGCGACCCCGCCGCTCGTAACCAGCGCGCAATGGCCAGGTTCGACCTTGCCGACTTCGGTCAGGAAGGTGCGACCGCCGCCGGGGGGGAGGTCTGCGACGAATCCGGCAATGCGATCCTCGTCTATGTCGAAGCGCGATCCCGGGAGGCGGGCGAGGGGGAGGGGCATGGTCGCGTAAGCGAAAAAGCCGTCGCCTCGGCGATAATGAAGCGGTCGCTCGCCTGCGGTGTCGCGGGCGAGGAACAAGCAACTCTCCCGTCCGTCCCAAAGCGCGAAGGCGAAGTCGCCGATCATCCGTTTCAGGATTCCGCGCCCCCAGGCGAGGCAGCCGCGGAAGAGCAGGGCGGAATCGCTGAGCCGCGACCCGTCGGCGGTTCCGAGCGAAAGGCTGGAAATAAGTTCGTCCCGATTGTCGATTCGAATATCCGCCACCAGCACGAAGCGGCCGTCATCGCTCTTCAGCGGCTGGCGGTCGAATTCATCCTCGGGCAGCATCCGGTAAAGGCAGCGGCCCGCAGCATAGGCGCCCTGAGCGGTCGAGTCGCGGTGATGCGGACCGTAAGCCGATTGGGAATCGAGCAAATGCTCACAAAGAGAAACGGCGCGAGCCCCCCCTGCGAGATCCCAGGCACCTGCGATGGCAGACAAGGCTCAGTCTCGCAGAAAGCAGACGTACGAAAAAGACGCCCGCCTAAAGGCGGACGTCCCTAGATTGTCGTCGTCGAAAACGGCGCGCTTAGGAGCGCGCGTTGCCGACGGGTCCGCCGTCGTTGATGCCGGTACCGTTGGATTCGGCCGAACCGGCGTCGAGCTTCTTCAGTTCGGGACGGATCCACTGGGCGGGCTTGGACTGCGCATGCTTGGACAAAGGACTAGCTCCCTGATTTTCGTTGTTTCGCTGGCTCGTCTACATGGAAGAAACGTAGATTCCAACCCCCAAATTCCCGCATGGAAAATACCAAGGGCGCTGTGGTTTAAACGTCACTAACGTATCGGTTTGCACCCCAAGCGGCGCAGCCACGGCCATCGCTCGGCGCCGGCGACGCCGGAATCCGGAAGGTTCGAGCCGCGACAGGCCGATTCAGGTGAGTTGCACCGAGGCCTTCAGGTCGCGTCCGCAACGATCGCCTGCCGGAGCTTTCCTTTCCGTCAGGCGCCGGTGGGCGGACGGGCGGGTCAGAGCTTCGGTTCTCCCCAGCGCGTGAAGCCCGGTCGGCCCGGATCATCCCCGGGGCAGTTTTCAGTGGCCAGCCGCGCCTTGTTGGCGGTGATGCATCCACACAGAGTGCAGATCATGCGTGGGTGGGTGTCGCCGGAAAAGGCCGCGCCGAGAGCGTAGACGGCACGCTTTGGTGCCACGGCGTGATTGGGGCAGATCGCGCAGCGGTCGAGGCGGCGGCGATAATCGTCGTCGCTCACATTATCCATGCCGGAGCGAGCCCAATTCCACAGCGACTTCGCCGCTCTCGCGAGGAGCTCGCCATTGGATTGCGGATTGGGTTCCAGGTCGGGCGCGTGGTGCGGCGGCCTGTCGAGCAGGACCTTGAGAAAGGCCGGGGCCGACCGCGAGACGATGAGATTGCGGGCATAAGCCGAATCCTCCATCGCGCCGATGAAAACCTCCTCCGATACGGGGCCGCCGAGGCCCAGGACGGCGCCAAGCTCCATGCAGCCTTCCTCGATGCTGGCAAGGTCGCGAAGGGACTTCATATTCATGCCCGTATGGAACGGGCTCGTCAGTTCTGTCACTTTTTCCCCTCCCTCATTGCGTTTTCCGTCCTCACGAGGCGTCGGTCGGAACCATTCCGGCGGCATCCGCGCCCCGGCGCTGCTGTCGCGCCAGCCCGGCCGCGACACCATCGTGGAGGAACAATTGCATGGCATGGTCACTCCGTCCGGCGCGCTTGGATGGCGGTGCGGGAGCCGGCCCCATGCCGGCTCCCGCACCGCGGCTTCAGGTCGTCGGCGGCTCGACCGGGACGGGCCCGCTCGCGCATTCTGGCAACGGCAGCATCGACATCGCATCGCGATAGGTCTGGAGGCGGCAGTCGAGCGTCGTCGTATTGCATTCGCCCGAAGCCAGATCGTCCTTGGATTCGATGTCCTTGAACAATGCGTCCATCTCGTTGACCGCGTTGAAGATGACGTTCGGATACAGAGGATAGAAGACGTTCATCAGCACCGAGATGGTGCCGTAATCGCACTGCGGCTTGCACCGCATCCCGTCCGCGCCGGTCGGCGGCTCCTCGCCGAAGCGATTGATCGAATAGGCCATGAGCAAGGTGATCGCTTCCCAGTCGATCGCCTTCGCCCGCAGCAGGCCGCCCTGGACGAGCACGTTCTTCTGGCCGTCCAGGACCAGCGAGAAGATGTTCGCATTGGCATTGGGCCAGTCCAGGACGAAGTTGACGTCCGGGTAGAAGCCCGCGAACGCCGAAAAGGCCCAGCGCGTCAGCTCGGGCACGTGCCTGGCTTCGGCGAAGGTGCGGGTAGGAGCCTTGTCGCGCACCTCCGCGGCCTGAGCGGCCGTCAGATAACCCTGGTGCGTGCTCGGCGCGGCCACGACGAAGCTGTGATCGACGTGGAAATGGAGGTTCGGGTTCGACCAGTGCCGGGCCGACCCGCTCTCCAGGAGGGCGCTCAACGACTTTTCGGGCAGGCTCTGCCGCGGCGGCAGCCCCGATGCGGCGCGGTGACCGTCCGTTCCGACGGTGTCTTCGCGGGCGTCCGCCGTCAGGCCTTGCCCCATGAGATCGTCGTAGAAGAGCTGGAGGGCATAGTCGCCGGAGACGACGCCCTGCGTGTTGATCAGATGGCCGTCGAGGCCGGTCGGCTTGTCGCGCGACGTGGCGATGTTCCAGACTCCGCCGGTATAGCCCTTCATCTCGACCTTCGAGACGTTCACCGGAGCGCCGTTGGGATCGACCAGCGTATCGTCGATGCCGAGCATGTAGGCGCGGATCATCTTTCCGTCCTGCTGGAGGAAGGTGTGATCCAGAGTGACGACGATGGTCTGCGCCGGATCGCCGTAGGTCACATAGATCATCTGCGGCTGGACGCTGTTCGCCGAAGTGCCGCCGCTGAATTCCACCGGCGTCGCCGTCCAGTTGAAATCCGTGTCGGCGGCAAGGACCGGATCACCCACCGCGAACGCCTGGATCGCCTTGGTGCCGTCGGGCACGGCCACCGGGGTGCCGAAGGCGAGGCACGAGCAGGTGCAGGAGCAGCACAGGCCGGTGTTGAAATCGCAAACCACCACGAGATGGTTGAGCGCCCAACCATTGTCCTTGCAGTTTTGGTTGATGTACGCGCTCACTGCCGAGCAATGCTCTTGGGTACAGGGGGGTGAAGCCATGATAACCTCCTATTTCGGCCCTGCGGTCCCCGAGGGCGTGGGGTTTGATATCGCTCGGCTCATCCGCGCGACGCGTCGAAGGTGACGATCATTCCGATCGTCAGAAGCGCGGCCGGATCGATCAGGCCGGTCGCCGGGTCCTTGATGCCGGGCGGCACGTCGGCCGCGGTCACCGTCAGCGTCCACGGCTGATCGACCCAGTCGGCGATAGTGAGGCCGGGCAGCAGCGCCGAGGTCTTGTTGGCGAAGGTCAGGGTCAGGGTCTGGGTCGCCGCGTCGGCGCCGGTGCCGATGGTCAAGTTCGCCGTCAGCGTCCCATCGAGGCCGCGGCCCTCGGCCAGGGTCAGCTCCGCATAGATTTCCGTCGCGTCTTCGATAGTGAGGTTGGCCGGAAGCATGGTTCGCGCGGCGACGAACGAGAATTGCTGCTGGGTGGCGCCGCTCCCCGGGTTGAGGAAGGCGAACCATTGCGACGGGAATTCGAGCGCGCAGTTCAGAGCGAGCCGGCCGAGATAGGGGACGTCCTGCAACATGATGCGGACGGCGTCGGTAAAGCCCTTGCCGCCAGCGAGGGCCGTGTAACGCATTTTCACGACGACGTCGGAGATGGTCGAATAGTCGAGGAGGTTCGCTTGCTTCGGCATCTCCAGCCGCCAGCGCGAGATTGCGCCGGTGCCTTCGAACGGCAGGTAGCGGTCGTCGCCGAAATTCAGAGCGAACAGTCCCGAATCGTCGACTCCGGTCGAAAGCGCGATCTGCTGGTTGGAGCGCCAGTTGCTCCGGAGCACGCTGAGATCGGGAGTTTGAGCCGTCTGGCCGAGGAGAAAGGCGACCCCGTTCGGCGACGGGTTGATCAGGGTTTGGCTTCCCAGTTGAGTCAATGTGGCGTGGATATTCTGGTAGGGCCCGACCAGGGCCGGGATGGTAATCGAGATGGATTTGATCTGCCGGGCGTATTGGCCGGCGAAATCGAAGTCGAACAACGCCTCGTCGAAGGCGAATTCGCACATTCCATCATTCTGCAGATCCATGACCGCGCGGGGGGCGAGCGACAACAGCGAGACGGTCTTTTCGATTTCGAACGAACGCGAGTTCCGCTCGACATAGGCCTTCTGCATCTGGTTGAGGCTGAGCGTCAGCTGCTCGCCCGCAAGCAGGCCTTTGTGCAGCCCGTCCCAATAAGCGAAGCTGATGAAGCTCTCAGTGGTATTGAGCTCGTACTGGAAGGCGAGCTCGGCTCCCATCGCCATCTCGAGGGCGACCCGATAGCCCTGGAAATAGATGCCGCTGAGTCGTGAGACCATCCACTCGTAAAGCTCGGTGTTGGTGAACTTCGCGGTAAGGAAATTTTCGATCTCGACGGCCTGGACGATCGACTGTTCATGGATGCGGAGCTGCTGGTCGGCGCTCTGCAGCTGGATCCGGGCGGCCGCGATCTGGCTGTCGATCACCTGGATGTCGAAATCCGCCTGGCGCAATTGCAGCTGCCAGTCCTCGGCGCGGCGCTCGTAGCCGCCTACCGTCAGGCTGACGCTGGCCACGACTCCGTAAAGGCCGCTGATCGCCTCGAAGATGCCGGAAGCCGCGTCGAGGCTGGACCCGATCTGCTGGCCGCCATAGGTCATGGCGAAAGGAGAGCCGACATTCGGCACGAGATGGGCGATCGATGACGCCGTCTTCATCACGCTCGCCCCACTCGAATAGATGCCGGCGAGGACCGTGGAAGCGATGTTCAGCTTCTCAGCCGTCGAGAGACCGGTATCGAGCAGGGTCTGGTAGAAAATCTTGCGCGCCTCGGCCGCCTGCAGGCTGATCTTCAGCCCTTCTATGTTTTGGCTGATCTCCTCGATCTGAAGCGTGCGCACGCGAGTCGTCATGTTGAGAATGCGCAGTTCCTGGGTCGCACGGATCCGGTTGAGCGCCTCGGCATCCTTCTTCTCGAGAGTGGCGAGCAACTGGCCGCCGATCTGCGCCAACTGGCTCGTAAAGTCCTTGGCCATGCCGATGACCGATTCGAAGCGGTAAGGCAGAACGCCCGCCTGGGGCTGCTGGATGACCTGGGGGCCGGCGCCGCCGGCACCGGCCTGAACCAGGGCGTGAACGTCCAGCGGCGGCTCGAACAGCGCCAGGGTTCGAACCACGCCCTGAATGTTCATGCAGTTGCGGATTTTGTAAAGCCGGTCGCCGACCTGGGTCCAATAGGCTTGGAACTCCGCATTCTCGGGCGCGCAGAAATAGGTGTTCAGATCGTTGTAAGGCACATACCGATCCGCCTGGTCGAGCGCGAGCTCGGCCGTCATCGGCGGCAGTGCGTTTTCCAGGCCGATCAGGAACTGCGGAATATCGGTTCCGTATTTCGCCAGAATATCCCGGAACGTCATCGGCGGCTGGGTCGAGCAGGGCCCGACGTTGACTGGTTCAGGACCTAGGAGATCGAGCGCTACGGTATAGAGCAGCGTCGCGACATTGATCGATTCCCAGGTGTCCCTGGTGAATTCGTGGTCGCCCCAGCGCAGCAAATTGTCGACATAGCGCATGACGATCGCCTTCTGGTAGGCAGACTGCCGCAATTGGGCGACGGCGTTGGGATCGAACGGATCGTCGTTGTAGACGGCGATCTGCGCCGCGCAGCTGAGCGAATCCCGCAGGCTTTCGATCGTGAGTTCGCGGAAATGGACGAAGCGCCAGAAGCGGTCGAGCGGCGTCTTAGCCGTGGGATCGGCATCCGCTGAAATGGTGGGATCGTAAATGTAGTTGAACCATTGCTGCGCTTCGGCGAAGCGCTGATTGGCTTGGAGCTGATTGGCGACCAGCCACGGCGTGAAGAAGAAGATCTCCCAGAAGTAGGGGCCGTAGGGGCCATGATAATCGATGATGTCGCCGTCCGGAATTGGCGGCGGCTGGGTGTTCGGCCCCGGCCCGCTGGCCGATGTCTCGTAGAAGCGGCTGAAGGGATAAAGCGATTCCTGCGGCGGCACCTGGGTCTCGACCGAGAGCAGCATCGGAACGCCGCCGGCAAACAGGGCGCGGTTCATCCGGGTCGCCGCACCGGTGCTGAGGCGCTGGAACGACCATTTGAAGCTGCCGAAAGCCTGCGGCGTCGCCGAGTAAAGGAGCGGGATCAGGTCCGTCTCATTGGTCTGGCCGGACAGGTCCTGCTGGACGCCGGTGATCTCGCTCAGCAATTTCAGGCCGGTCTCCATCGACCGGACGAGGAATGTCTCGTCGCCATTGCCGAAGATGTACCAGAAGGGCTGGTTGTCGACCGGAACGGTGATTCCGGCGCGGTCGGAGATGTTGTAGAGCAGGGGCAGCGGCGCGTTCGGCGGGATCAGCGTGAAGGGGGCGCCCTGGCCGACATAATCCATGGCGAACAGATTCTTCATCTGCACCATGAGCAAGGTCGGGACGGAGCCGGACGGCAAGACGACGCGCGGGATGAGCGGCACGTAGACGTAAGTCTGGTTGCCGGTATAATTCATCATGACCACGCTGGTCGGCGAGCTGTTCAGGCTGTTGCCGACCAGGATCGAGGGGTTGACGAAGGCGAGGCCCTGGAGCCCGTTGTTCGCCGCCGCGACGGACAAAGCGGACGAGGTGTAGAGGGCCGTGGCGAGCTCGAAGGCTTCCGGGTTTGGCACCTGGGTCTTGGTCGGCGCCGTCGGCGGCACCGGGGTCCCCGACGGCAGCGCGAAGAACTGGCCGAAATCGATGAGGATCCGACCGTCGGCCATGTTCGTTCCGCCGAGGACCAGAGGCGAAACCTTGTGCCACTGGACCTGCGACATCACGAACGTGGCGGGATCGACCTGCGGCGTTTTGTAGCCGCCCTGCATCGGATCGAAATCCGAGACCAGCGACGCCATCGTCTGCGGCGCGGTCCAGCGGCCGGAATAATTGACGAAGCTGTATTTCAGCGAGGCCCGGGTGACCTGAGCGCTGTCCGCGGTCCCGCCCGAAACCTGCGAGGCCGCCGTCATGTTCGGCTCGACCCAGAACAGGAAGAGCCGCCCGAAGGCATATACGGGCGAAACCGTCGGCGCGCCGATCGTCGCATCGATCTTCTGCCACGCCGACCACAGCCCGGTGTCATACTGGCATTGCAAATAATAAGTATGAGGTTCGATCGCCGTCCGGCCGATCAGAAAGAGCGTGTTCGTTACCACTCCCGAACCATTGGGTGCGGGAGCCGGGCCGTAAAATGCGGCCACTTGCTTCAGCCCGGCGAGGCCGGAGAATCCGTCGAAATATTCGATGTAGGAATCGTTCACCGTCTGCGGCGTGATTTCGTTCCCGGTCAGGCCGTCCTGCATTTTGGTGAAGAGCGGCGTCTTGTCCTTGCGCAGCTCCGGCCGAAGGTAATTCTCCGGGTAAAGGAATATCTTCCGGTTGGCTTCCCACATCCGGTAGTTCGACAGCCAGGACCACCATGTGGTCGGAATGGAATCGTCGGTGATTCCGGGTTCCAGCATCATGTGGGCACGCTGCATGTAGAGCTGGACCGAGAGGATCGCCTGCTTGATGTAGGAGATGTCCGCGCAGCCCGTCATCTCGACGTCGATGAGCACATAGGAATAAAGGTCGTTCGCGGTCCGGATGGTCGGAAAGCTCGGCTGCAGGACGACGATTGCGTAGCCGGTGAGCACGTCGCGCTTGGCCGTATTCAGCGTGTCGACGACCGGACGGTAGGCGGCCGGCCATTGCTCGCGTGTATATTTGGCCTTGAATATGCCGAGGGCCAGGCTCGAGGCCTCGTTATAGGCGGCCCAGCTCTGCTCGGTGATCGCCGGCGCAATCATGTTGAGCTGAGCGAGCTTCAGGAGCGCGTTGACGTCCGCGCCCAGCCGGCGGCCGAGCTCGAACACGCTTTGCATCCGGGCGACGCCGTCGACCGTGTCATAGCCCCCGCCGCTGGCGAAGAAGGTCGCTACCAGGGTGCAGATCTGCGGCTGGCTCCACCCGGTGATCGACGACAACAGTCTGAACTTCGGATCGTCGCCGCAGGACCCGGCGACGGGCATCTCGAAATAGGCGCTGAGCTTGTCGTGGACATCGCGAAAGTCGCGGGTCAGGGCCTTGAAGCGCCACAGGCTCTCGACGGAGGCCAGCGTCGGCGCCTCGCTGAGGCTGACTCCGTAAGCGGCCGGATTGCGAAGCACCGCCGCGATCTCCGTCGCGGTCAGCTTCAGCTCCCGGCACATCACCAGGGACCGGCTGAGCAGCGTGATGAACCGGACGAGGTCCGGCGGCGGGAAGGCCGCTTCGGGTCCGGTGGGAGGCGGCTGCAGGATGGCCGCGACGTAATCCACAGGCTCGAAGGTCGCCGCGAGGAACGGCGCGATGACCAATACTTGTCCCGCCGAGGCGTTGAGGAAACGGCTCAATTGCTCGCAGACCTCCGATTGCTGGGTGCCGCGATTGGGAAATTGCACGGTCGGAGCGCCGCCAAAGGTCTGCGATATGGCGACGACATGGTCGATCCGGCGTTTGACCAGCAGAAGGATGGCCCGCACCTGCGAGATCATGACCTCCTGCTTTTCCTTCGGCTCTTCCGGGAACAGGAAGGACAGGTCGGTATCGCGATCGAAGGCGGCGGACAAAATCCCGCCGGCGAGCAGGACGTTCTTCGTGGTCAAGTCGCCGAACGCCGTCAGGGATTGCTCCGGCGTGATCTCCGGGGTGACGAAGGAATCCTCGGCGAGCGGGCTGACGAATGCGACGGCGGCGAAGTCGATCGCATTTTGCAGAACCACGCCATATTGATTGATGAAGGGCGGGTCCGCGGCTTTCAGTTCCTCGAAATAATCGTCGGAAATGTCGGTCGTGATGTCTTCGTTGACGAAGCTCGAGCCGTTCATCAGCCAGCCGGCGGCCTGCGCCCAGGTCGTCGTCAGAAAGGCGGAGATCTTCTCCACGGTCAGGCCCGGGTCGAACTCGCGTCCATGCTCGCCCTGCAGGGCATATTCCATCGCGAAGGGATTGATGCCGCTGCGCTTCAGCCAGCTCGCATCCTGTGCGACCGAAAAGACGTCGATCAGAGAATTCAATCGCGTCATGCCCTTGAGGTCGAGAAGCTTGAGGTAGCTGGCGACGGGAATGCCGGCGAGCGAGGCCATGCGCGCATAGCTGTAAAGCACAGACATGTTGGCCACGGTCAGCGGGATGACGCCGTCGGCGATGCCCAGCGTCATCAGGCCCTGATTGCCGATCAGGGTCAGCTGGTCGTCGCTGACTCCGAGCCCGGCGGCGAGGCGTCCACGAGTCGCCGGCCGCTGATCGAGCTTCGAATCCACCGTCCATTGCAGGATCGGATCGGCATAGAGCGGGTTGCGCTCATATTCCGGATGGTAGACCGGCAGGGCGTCGTCCGTCAGGCCCTCCGACGGATAGACGGTCATCGCCACCCCGTCGGCGCTTTGCGTGAACGCCTCGGTGACCGACAGGCTGTTCTCGGCGACGTTGACGCTCCCGACGATCCGGAGCTCCCCCGCCACGCGGACGCGCATTCCGGCAACGATCGTTGCGAAATTCGTTCCCGTGCCGGTGACGGTCGTTCCGGCCGCGATGCTCACCAGGCCCTGCGTCGTATAGGGCGGAAGAGTGCCGGCCGGCACGCCAAGGAAGCCCGGGTCGTTGAAGAGACGGTCGAACAGGTCCACCGGACAGGCCGGATCCTTCACTCCGATGGTCGTGATATCCGTGTAGAGCGCCAGCGTTTCCGGTACGGTGCTCCTGTAGCGCTGGTTGAACAGCAGGATGAGCCCGAGCGATTCGACCGTGCCGGTGCCGATCGTTCCGCCCAGCGCTTCGATCACCAGATTGAGGTCCTTGAAGCCGACGCCGCTGATCCGAGCCAGTCGGACGAAGCGGTTGAGCAGATCCAGCGAGTTCAGGGATTGGTAGGCGATCCGGTTGACCGGCTGCTCCGGATCGGAGCGGTCGATCTCGGTGTGAAGATATTGCCCGGCCGCATTGGCGCTGTTGATGAAGAATCCGTCGGCGATGCCGGCGGCCAGCTCGGTGGCGTCGAGGTCCTGGGTCAGAAGATCCTGCAGCCGATCGAAGCAAAGGCCGGTCCGATAGTTGAAATTCACGCTCCACGACAGATCGTTGAGCGGATAGATGGTCATCTGGGCATCGGCCGCCGCCGTCAGCCACGGGCTGGCCACCGTGAGGGCGGTGTCGCTGCCGACAGCGACGACGGTTCGGCGCTCGTCGCCGACCTGCACCGAATCCCCTGGAAATATCTGCGCGGCGAAGCTGGTCCCGGTACCGGCCACCGCCGCCGAAGCCGCCTCCACGGTGACCGTGCCCGCGGCGGCGATGGTGAGGACACGCCCGCTCGGAACGCCATATTGCGCGCCGATTCCGCTGTCGGTCGTCACCGGAGTGGAAATGACCTGATATTGGGTGGGCGTCAGGGAAAGCGCTTCGCAACCCACGGAGAACAGCGTCGGGAGGTTGGCGTCGGGATCGCAGCCGGGGGCATCGAGACAGGTTTCGTAGACTTGCCACAGAGCGCTGCCGAGGGTCGTCAGATAGGCGCGAATCTGCGCCAGCGGCAGGTTGAACGGCAGATTGAACGGATAGGGCGCGCCGGCCAGCGTGTAGAAGACGTCGGGGGACGGCTGCTCGGCGTTGATCGTCGCCGTGAGCACTTCGTTGACGATTTGAAGGAACGGCACGAGGTCGTTCGTCATCCCGCAGGTAAGCGGAATGTCCTCGATGTCCGGACGCCGCTCGAACAGATGATATCCGTCGGGGATATTAGGGTTGTAGGTGGGATTGTCGAGATATTGCACGACGATGCGCAGCATATCCACGAGATAGGCTGCGGGCCCGAACATCGAGGCGCAATGGTCGCAGGAGCAATAGTCGAGCGATCCGAAGAAATCGGCGTAGCTGGGGATTGAGTAGAGGTAGTCGAGCACGTCGTCGTCGACGTTGCTCATCCGTCCGGCCATGTAATGCGGTGAGCCGACGGTGTTGTGGAAAGCGGCCCACAGGTGGCGCGTGCGCAGCTTGATGTCGATGGCGCGGCGATGCAATTCGGCGAGCCCGCTTTTGCTGACGCCGAGCGCGCCGGAATAGGCCTCGACGAACGCCGCTTCCGGCTGCCGCGCAACATGGTGGGCGGAAACCAGCCCATGGAGAATGAGTCGCTTGGCGACCTCTTCGTCGCCGTGGAGCCGGAGAACGCGCTGGTAGAGCCGCAAGTCCGCTAGATCCTCCGACGGATCGAGGCCATGCCAATCCAGGATCTTCAGCTTTTCCGGATGTATCAGATCCGCGGAGAGGATATCGAAGGCGCGGTTCCTCGCCTGGAATTCTGCGAATTTCGAACCCCCCATTGCGCCTAGATTCACCACCATGGGCATCCCCCGCTAGAACTTGGGTGAGAACTGAGTCTGGATTACGGACATCTTGGATTTCAAAGCGAGGCTCTGTACTTCCGCCCGTCTTTTAGGCTTGAAGATCCCGCCGCTCGCAGACTTGTACGCTTTTTGCAGCGTCGCCATCTTCGTGCTGTGGCGCGTGTCTTGTTTCTTCTTCTGGCTAGCGCCGATGTCGAAGATTTTGACGGGCTTGCCCTTCGAGCGATCCTCGAGCTCGAGCCAGCCGTAGCCGGCCGCGCCGAGGGCCTTGGTGTCGCCGATGTCGAGGCCCAGCCGGCTCGCCGTCATCCGCTTGATCAGTCCGGTCACCGCCGGAACTTCGGTGGCGAAGAGGCTGCCCATGTTTCCCGCCGTCAGCGTATGAAACAGGCCCTCGTGGAGGCCGATCTGGCCCTTGGAACTGCTGCCGCGCGTGGTCAGCGCGAAGTTCATGGTCTCGACGGCGAGCTCGGGATGAATGGACTTGAGCTGCAGATGATGAGTTTCGAACGGGCTCGAGAAATCGAACTCCGCATCGTCGTCCGACATTACATTGGAGAGGTGGCTGCGCGTCATCCCATAGTCCTTGCGCATATCGCTGCCGCTGCTGGGGGTCTTGATGCGCGAATTGGCGGTGTCCCAATGCTGCGCGAGCACGGGGTTGGTGACGAAGAACAGGCCGCTGAACTCGTTGAACTTACTGAAGATGGTCGTTTCCAGCGTCGGCGAGAAGCGCTGGTTTTCGTCGGCGAAAAGGAGTGAGTTGGACTTCCGTATTTCAGCACTCTCATCCCAGGATACGACAACGTTGGAGAGATATTCGGCCGGCGAGAGATAGCGATATTGCTGGTCGACCACGCTGAGCCAGTAGGCCATCTCCTCCGGCGTCAGCGGATCGAAGCCGGTCGGATCGACCAGCGTCGCCGGATTGTTGTCCGCATAGGTGTAGAGGTTGAGCCGGTCGACGGGGCCGGCCGGATCGGGCGTTATCCAGCGTCCCATCCAGGGAGAATAATAACGCTGGCCGAAATAATAGAGGCCGGTGGCGCGGTCTCGCTCCTTGCCCGTGAAGCGATAGCGCTTGCGCTCGACCTCGGAAGCGTTGGTGCCGCCGATGACCGCCGCGCCGCCAAAGGGATAATATTCCTCGTAGGTAATGATCTGGCCGGAATCGTCGAGCTCGAAGTTCACCGATCCCAAGAGGTCGTCGAGCTGGTAACGATAGTTGCGCGTGCCGCCCTCTCCGGAGACGGGCTCGGTCACGCTGGTCACGAGGATGCACTGGCCGGCAACGACGAGCTTCAGAGACAAGATCTGCTCGGTCGCCGGCTGCCCCTCGGGCGCGGCTCGAACGACGACGACGTCGCCGATATAGAGGCTGTCCTCGATCCGGTTGCCCCCCGCGGTGAGGCGCTGCACCACCTTGCGGGCCCGCACGCCGGCCGCATCGTAGGTGAACCAGGCCGAATCGGGATCGCCGCTGCCGCGGGGGGTGATCACCGCCGAGGATAGGGCGTTGCGAAAATCGAAGGCCAGGGCCGGAAGTCCGGGGTTCGGAACCGGCTGCCGCAGGCTGACGAGATTGCCGGTCGGGTCGTAGAAATCGTCCGGAGTCTTTTCGCCCGAGATCATGTCGGCCGGCACCGTGTGATTGGAGGTCGCGGCCACCGCGAAATCGCTCGTGCCCTGCCCCGCGTTGCTGTTCGCGACGGTACGGACCTGGGTGATGTTGCCGGAAAGATCGTATTGGAAGCAGCGACGGTACGGCTCGATCTGTCCGGGCGCCCGCGCCACCATCTGGCGTCCCGTGGCCGCGACCAGTTCGTAGATTGCGTCGTAGGTGTAATCCTGGTCGCCCGACGTGGTCTGTCCGTCGAAGAAGCTTACCGGCTGCGTTGCGTCGGTCATGTTGGTGACATTGCCGACCGGATCGTAGGTGTAGGCGGCGTCCTGCAGCACCCGGCTGTCGGAAGCGCGGGTGGAGAGGATGTGCACGAGCCGGAGCGTGGCCGGATCGTGGCTATAATCCGTGCCGACACCATTGGCATAAGCGACGACGCGCCGCGCGCCGGTGGCGTTGAAGCTTTGGCTCCGGACGATCGCCATCGGCGTCTGGGCCCCAGGCAGCAGCAACGCCACCGAGCTCAGCCAGCCGTTGAGAAAACAGCTATATTGGGTTTCGCTTCCGTCGGCATTGCCGGCGGCCTGAATCTCTCCCGAGGCGTTGCGCCGCCAGGACTGGACCCAGCGTTCGGGCATAAGCGGTACGACGAGCGGATCGCCCCAGTTGACCATCTCCTTATAGCCTTGCAGCAGGCGCGTGGTGCTGCGAAGCGGCTCGGCGGAAAGGTCGTAGCGCTCGATCTCGACCACGCCCGCTTCGCCGTAGGAGCGAATCACGCGATTCACGCTTCGGGCCGCCGGATCGGTGCCGTATTCCGTGCGCTGAACGATCTGGTCGAGCCCGCCGCCGACGACGCTCTTGCTGATCTCGCGATGAAGTGCGTCGAAGGCGGTGACGAGGCGGTAGCCCCGTGCGTTCCAATGGTCGATCATCCCGTCCAGCGCATCCGAGACGATGGTGGCGCGTCCGGCGTCGGCGCTCTTCGCCGACATCACCCGGCCCGCCATGTCGAGGACGTTGACGTAATTGAACGCCCTGGGGGCGTTGGGCGTGGCCGGATCGTAGAAGCGGGGATCGGCGACGCGCAGGTTGGCGCCCGACATGTCGACCCAGTAAGACGTGACGAGCTCGAAAGTGCTGACCGTCCCGTCATCTACAGCGGTATTGATCTGGTTGCGCTGGATCGTGTTGCCGCGGGCATTGAAGTGCGACGTCGTCGGCGTGCCCGCAAAGGCCGCCGCTTTCTCCAGCGCCGCCCGGACCTCCGGCGTTGCCGGCTCCTTGTCCACGACGATCCTCTGATAGGGGGCGGACTGAAGGACGTTGTCGTTCTCGTCGCTGACGATTTCGAACCAGGATGCATGGATCGTGGAGCGGAAGAACCCGTCCGGCGTGTCGGTGCGGACGACGCGGTCGGCCGCGTCATAGGTATAGGTGGTAAACGGCACGTCCGGCACCGGCGCATAGGCCGGCCCGGTGGAGGCATAGGGCACATAACGACGGACCGGCTCGCCGCGCTCGTTGTTCACGACCCGGCCGGAGACGATCCAGGCGAGATCGCCCGCCGGCGGTTCGGTCCGCGGGGGATAGGAATCCGGCGCGATCGCGGCGCTGTCCACGGCGGCCGCAGTGCACAGTGGCCGCGAAGATCCGTCGTAATAGTCGACCGTCCGGCGAATTCGGGAAGCCGGCGCCGGACTGCCGTCCGGTGCGTAATACCAGTCGACGCGGCCCAGCGTGACGCTGTTCGGCGGAGCATTGTCGCGTTGCCAGGCGAAAAGATCGTAGGTGAAGAAGCTTCCGGCGCCCTGGAGATATTTTCCCGGATCGGAGAGAATCTGGGCGCTGCTCGAGAAGGGCTGCTCGACATAGGCCGACAGCGGCTGATTGCCGCGGATCGCGCCGTCGCTCTCATCGTAGAGCGTTGCGGCGATCACTTGCGCCAGCGGATCGAACAGGACCTCGGAGACCACGCCGTTGAAATCGGTCACCGACTTCGTCTTCATCGCCTGATAATCGAATCCGGACTGGACGGTTTGCGACAGCGCGTCAGTAGCGGTGAGCACCGCCAGCCAGTAGGAATCATAGCCGTAACGGACTGCGGAGCCGAAGGGGTCGACCGTCGCGACCAGCGAATAATAGCCCTCCCCACCGGCATAATGCGCGATCAGGCGCTGGTTCCACCAATAGCCGCCGGCCAAATCGAGCCGGTAGCCGCCTTGCTGCTCCAGAAGCTGCGGAGTGACGACGGCGGTGTCGTAAACCGTATCGATCAGGCTTTGCGGAAACACGGCGGCCTGGTCGCAATAGATGAGCGCCTGCCGAGTCGTCTGCCCCAGCGGCAAGGCCGCGCCCAGCGGTTCATTCCAGAACAGCGTCTGCGACCATTGCCCGACCCGTGCCTCGAATTGCCCCGGAGTGAAGTCCTGCCCTGGTGCTATTTTGCTCGCCAGGGCCGCCGAGGCCTGGGTCGCGCAAGCCTCGAAGCTGAAATAACGGGAGGGTTGCGGGTCGAGGCCCGCAAGTTCGTAGGCGACCTGCTGATATTGCCGGCCGATGAGATGATAGGGCTCGGTGACGTTGATGAAATTCGACCGAGTGGCCGAGGCGAGCATGTCTCGCTGGCGCGGCGGCGCGCCGGCTGGCACCGTCCTCCGGCCATAGCAGATGCTCGCGACCAGGGTTGGACGGCCGTAGGGATCGGTCTCGAGCGTAAAGCCGTGTTCGATACGCGGATCGGTGGCGATCTGGTCGTAATTGCTCGTCGCGCTTTCACGCGCCTTGACCTGAAAAACGGCATATTGGCCTTCGATGCAGGGCTGTAACAGGTCTACATACCGGTTGGCCTGGGCGACGCTCAGCGGCACCTTGGCGGGCAGGCCGTCCCCGCCGACCTCATAGACCTCCTGTCGCAATTGCGAGCCGGCGAGGGCGATGCAGGCCTGGCGGCGGGTTTCCGCGTCGCTCGCCAGGATCTCCGGCGAAAACATGTCGGGCGGCAATTTCAGGGCGTCCGAATCCCCGGCGAAATATTCGCTGTCATACTGTGCCTGCAGTGCCGGTCCGAGGATGAAGGCTCCAGTATCGTACCAGGTCTTCGCCAGTGCCGGGCGCACGGGGGGCAGGTCGGTCGTCCTCTCCGAGGGGGGAGCGTCCCCCGACGGGAATTGCCAGACGGCCGGCGAGAAGCTTTGCGTATCTTGGCTCTGACTGTAGCCGAAGCCGAGGAATTTGCGTTCCACCGGATCGAAGAAGCCGTCGCGATACTCGCAGACCCGCCGCATCATGGTGACGGCGATGAGGTCTTCCTCGACGACCTCGGCCAGAACCGGGACCGGAGAAGCCAATTTGGTCACCCACTTCTCGCCCCGAGCGCGGGCCGCGAGATAGTAATCGGTGGAGCTGCGGAAGTACGGCTGGGTCAGCCGGCCGCAATGATTATCGATTTCTCTGAGCAATTTGGGGCGAAGGCGCCCGGAGAAATCGATATAATAATGGCGCACAGGCTCACCGGCCTGACTGATGACCAGGCAGCTGCCGCCGTCGCCGAACACGTCGGCGACCGAGAGCTGATCGAGATCGGTGAGATCAATCGGGATCTCGACTCGCACCGGGGCCGAGAACGCATTACCCGACTGATTGAGATGTATCTCGACCCGGCCGGGATAGACGAGCAGCAGACTGGGGCGGCCGCTGCCGTTGACGTCGGCCCACAGGAGCCGGTTGAGCTTCAGCTGCGACGAGAATTCCGGAGCCCCGGCGAAGGTCACGGGCGGGGCGAAGCGGCCGTGCCCGAGATTCGGCCACGCCTGCACTCGGCCGCTGGTGAGGATTACTCGGGCTGGGAGGCCATCGCCGAAGATGTCGACGAAACCGACGAACCCGGTCTGCGTCGCCGCATCCCGAACCGGCACGCCGGACTCATTCGGTGCCAGGCGAGGTGGCCCGAATCCGGCTTCGGCGAGCGAGGGATAGAAGCGCACTCCGCCCGGCGCGGGCGAATACATATCGGCAAGGCCGTCGCCGCTGAGATCCGCGAAGACGGCGTCGTCCCGCAGGAAACCGGTGGGGAAGCGCTGGAAGGCGCGAAACGCCCGCCAGCTTCCATCGCATTCATTGCCGTAAAATCCGGCCCTCGCCGAGTCGCCGACGAGGAGGTCGAGAGACCCGTCGCCATCGACGTCCATCAGGCCGTAGCCGGGCCGCTCCAGCCGGAACTCGTTCGGAGCCTGGGGCAGGGCGATCGGGGCATCGTACAGGCCGTTGCCGAGCGGACGCCAATAGAGCAGCGACGAGGCGTTGGCGTAGAGGATGCCGGCAATGCCGTCGCCGTAAAGATCGACCAGCCGGTACAGCCCTCCGTCGAGCGGCCCGGGAAAGCCTTCCGAGCCGGCGCAGCTCAGCTCGCCCAGGGCATAGGTTTGGGGGCGGAACGGCGTGTAGTCGAGCGTCGTCGGCGGCGTCGGCAGGGTCGCGTAGGCGCCGCCCCCGTAGCGATAGCCGATGCGCTGCGCGGAGACGAGCTGCGAGCCCGTCGGATCGTCGCTGTAGGACAGCAAGGTCGCACCGACGACGCATTGCGCGATTCCGGTCTCGGCCGGGAGCTCATGCACCATGAGCACCGCGTGGCAACGACGATAGGTCCGAATTTCGAAGCCGGGGCGATAGGTCGAAAAGGGATCGGGGCGAACGGCCCAGGGCCGCGCCGGCAACAGGTCGGGATTGCCGGCCAGATCGGCGAGGTCATATTCTCCATAATCGAACACGACGTGGAAGGCGAAGGCCTGCGTTCCGCCGGCCTGCGTGTAGTTGCCGTATGAGATACGTTCGATATAGCGCCTGGCGCGGTCGTCGCGGCCGCGATTGGCCAGGGTATCGGGGACGTTCTCGCCGTTTTCGGCCTTGTAGCGATATTCGATCCGGTTGCCGCGGGCATCGAGGGTGAAGTCGGCGAGCCATTCGAAGATGTGGTTCGGCGCATCGGGATCGCAGACGCGGCTTGGGTCGCCTGTGCCGAACAGAGTCTCGCTCGACTGGGAGTCGACGATTCGCCAATGGCTGAGCCCGTCGGCCGTCTGCACCCAATGCTCGACGATATCGAAAGCGGTTTCGACTCGTGGGCGATAGGCCGTGACCTGATATTCGACGTCCGTTCCGGCCGGCCCGCCGGTAACGGTCCGAATCGCCCGCCGCCATTCGCCGGGCGCGGTCTCGTCGTAACGCGGGACGAGCTGCTGTCCGCCCAGGAGATAGAAGTCGGCGCCGGCATATTGGGGAATGCCCCGGTCGGTCTGCAGGCTGATGCTGGGCAGCGGCAACGAGAAGCCGACTCCGAAGGCTCCATTCGCGGCGGCGGTGGCATATTGCAGCGTCAGGCTCGGAGTCGCTGCTCGGGCAGGCGTTACCGGCAGGGCGATCGAATAGATCGGGGCGCCCGTCGCCGGATCGGCCTGCAGGCCATCGCCATAGCCGCTGATGCGCCCGCCTTCGGGGAGGGCGATCTGAGGTTCGGATATACCTTGAGCGAGCGTCCTCGCGACCGGCGGGCTCGGGCTCGGGCTCGGCATGGTCCCGTCTTCGTCGGCCAGAGCAGAGCCCATTGCGAGACTATCTCCCTAGATTCTAAAAACAAAAAAGACGCAAGAATAGCACAGGCACCACTAGCCCGGGCCGGACGAGACTGGATTTCGCAAGAATACAGCTTGCGGCGAGAGGGCTGCATTGCGCATATGGCAATGTCGGGACCTAACTATTCTTTGTGATTGCAGACTTGCTCGCACACTCAAAATGGGCCTTCAAGAGGGTATTAATCCATTTCCGATGCATATCGCGGATAAGCCTCCGACCACATGGAGCGCTCTATTTTTCGAGGGCGAGCCCTGAGGCCATTGGGCCGGTCACCGTCAGCGCCGCGGCTTCGGCACATCGGGCGTGGGGTACAGGCGGAAAATGATTCTCGGGCCGCGTGAGCAGGCGCCGCGAGCATTTCCCGGTCGCCGAGGTCGTGCCCAGGCACCAACTTTCAAGAATCCGCGATTCGGAACACGATCCATGCTCATTTCTGAAAAAATGAGCAGTCCGGGGTGAACCGACGACGGATGGAGGCCCGAGCCGGAATCGAACCGGCGTGCAAGGATTTGCAGTCCTCTGCGTAACCACTCCGCCATCGGGCCGCCGGTGGCTCTTGTCCCGCGGCGGCCGGCCAAGTCAACCACCTTTCGAGCTGTCCGCGCGCGGACGCCCCTGTCCGCATTCGGACGCCGGCCCGGCCGGGCCGGCGGGCCGCGGCCTCGCCGCGCGCTCTGGCACGCCTCTTGCTGTGCGAAGCTTGCGGGTAGCACGGACCGTCCGGACTATCCGCTTGGCCTGCCGGGGCCTTGCCGATAAAAGCCGCTTTGACCTCAGAGTGTATTGCATCAATAAGACAGTTGTGCAAAAGATGGGCGAACATGACCGAGCATAATTTCGAACATATGCGGCGGGCGATGGTCGCCAGCCAGTTGCGCACGACCGGCACCAACGATCCGCGCGTGCTGGCGGCGATGGGCGCCGTGCCGCGGGAGCGGTTCGTGCCGGCGGCCCGGGCCTCGCTCGCTTATGCCGACGCGCTCGTGCCGCTGAAGCCGGGCCGCGAATTCAACAGCCCGATGGCGCTCGGCCGACTGCTGACCGAGGCTGCGCCGAGGCCGGGCGATCGCGCGCTGGTCGTCGCGGCGGCGACGGGCTACGCCGCTGCCCTGATGGCCCGGCTCGCCGGCCCGGTGGTCGCGCTCGAGGAAGATTCCGAGCTTGCCGCCGAAGCGCGGGCCAATCTCGCGGGAAGCGGCATCAGGCTCGTCGAGGGCCCGCTCGCCAACGGCTTCCCGGACGGAGCGCCCTACGATCTCATCCTGATCGACGGCGCCGTCGAGCGCGTCCCGGACGCGCTGGTCGCCCAGCTCGCCGACGGGGGCCGCCTCGCCGCGGGTCTGCTCGACAACGGAGTCACCCGGCTTGCCATCGGCAGGCGCGCGGGCGAAGGGTTTGGAATGGCGGCGTTCGCCGACGCCGCGGCGGCGATCCTTCCGGGATTCGCGAAGCCGCGGACGTTCGAGTTTTGACAGTGGAGTATTGGTGAGATGCGGGGAGGGTTGATGGCTGCCGTGGGGGCGGCGGCGCTGGTGACGGGAATGGCGGCGAATGCCGCCGAGACCCTGACCGAAGCGCTGGTGAAGACCTATGCGGGCAATCCCACGATCATGTCGGACCGCGCGCAGCTTCGCTCGCTCGACGAAGGCGTCGCCGTCGCCCGCGCGGCCGGCCGGCCTCAGCTCTCGGGCACCGCCGGAGTCAATCAGGACCTGTTCCAGACCGGCGGCGGCGGCGGGCGCAACATCAGCGCCAGCGTCGACGTCAGCTATCCCTTGTTCAACGGCGGCCGGGTGCGCAACTCGATCCGGGCCGCGGACGACCGGGTGCTTGCGGGCCGGGCGCTCCTCAAGGCGACCGAAGGCGATATCTTCACCGAGGCGGTCGGCGCCTATATGGACGTGATCCGCGATCGTTCGATCGTGACCCTCAACCAGAATCAGGTCCGGGTCCTCCAGACCAACCTGCAGGCGAGCCGGGATCGCTTCGAAGTGGGCGATCTCACCCGCACCGACGTCGCCCAGTCCGAAGCGCGCCGGGCGCTGGCGCAAAGCGCCCTGGCCACGGCCGAGGGGCGGCTCAGCGGCAGCGAAGAGAATTACCGCCGGATCATCGGCGAGCTTCCCGAAGAGCTGACCCCGCCGCCGCCGCTGCCGCCGCTGCCCGGGACCCCCGACGAGGCGGTCGAGGTCGCCCTGGCCAATAACAGCGATCTCGTCGCCATCGCCGCCCAGGCCCGGGCCGCCGGCCGCGACGTCTCCGTCGTCCGCGCCGATCGCCTTCCGACCGTTTCCGGGGTCGGCGGCACCGACGCCACCAATTATCTCGGCAGCGCCGGCAGGCAATTCGCTCCCGGCGCCCCCAATCAGATCGTCCAGGGCCGGGTCGGAGTGCAGGCGCGGATCCCTATCTATCAGGGCGGTCTCGTCGGAGCGCGGGTCCGTCAGTCGCAGGCGATCCAAAGCCAGCTGCTTGAGCGCGGAGTCGAGGTCGAGCGACTGGTCGTCGCCAACACCCGTGCCGCCTTCGCCAGCTACCGGGCGGCGGTGGAGGCGATCGAATCGAACCAGATCGCCGTCAACGCCAACACCCTGGCGCTTGAAGGCACGAGGGCCGAGCAGACGGTCGGCACCCGCAACGTCCTCGACGTCCTCAACGCCGAGCAGGAGCTTCTGAACAGCCAGGTCCTGCTCGTTACCGCCCGCCGCGACGCCTATGTCGCCGGCTTCGCCCTGCTCAACGCGATGGGCAAGGCCGAGGCGGAGGATCTGAACCTCGACGGCGGAGCGCTTTACGATCCGCTCGACTATTACAACCGCGCCCGCAAGCGGAACTCGGACTGGAGCGACGGCCCGGCTCCGAGCGCGGTCTCCACCCGTATTGTTGCGGGGGCGGCAATCTCCCCCGTGACACCGCCGACGCAATGAGCGATAAGCCCCTCGATATGGGGGAGATCAGCCAGGAACCGTCGATGGAGGACATACTCGCCTCGATCAAAAGGGTGATCGCCGAGGACGGCCGCCCGGCGGCGCGTCCCGCCCGCGGCTCGCGCCCGGCCGAGGCGCCTCGGCCGGCGCCGGACGAGGACGACGTTCTGGAGCTTCAGGACCCGGTCGGCGAGGGCCAGGGCCTCGTCTCGGACGACGCCGCCATCGCCAGCCGCCAGTCCCTCGCCGTTCTCGCCGGCCTTCGCGAGCGCGGAGCCGAGTCCGTCCCGGGCGACGATTCCGCTTTGGGCACCACGGTGCGCGAGATGCTTAAGCCGCTCCTCAAGGACTGGCTCGACCGAAACCTCCCCGACATGGTCGAGGAGCTGGTCACCCGCGAGATCGCCCGGATCACGGGGAAGAGCCTGTAGGCCGTCGCCCCAGCGAAGGCTGGGGCCCCAGCGGGTGAAGACCGCCGGCGCCTTTCACCCGCCGGGATGCCAGCCTGCGCTGGCATGACGGAAATGTCTCCGCTAACGCGCCCCCCATGACCGAGCTTCCAAAGACCTTCGACCCGGCCGAGATCGAATCCCGCTGGTACGCCAGCTGGGAAGAGCAGGGGCTGTTCCGTCCCGAGCGGCCGGACGCCGAGCCGTTTACCATCGTCATCCCGCCGCCCAACGTCACCGGCTCGCTTCATATCGGCCATGCGCTCGACCTGACGCTTCAGGACATCCTCGTCCGTCACGCCCGGCTGCAGGGGAAGGACTCGCTCTGGGTGGTCGGGATGGACCATGCCGGGATCGCCACCCAGATGGTGGTCGAGCGCAATCTCGAGGGCCAGGGCCTCAAGCGCGCCGATATGGGCCGCGATGCCTTCGTCGAGCATGTCTGGGAGTGGAAAGCCCAGTCGGGCGGCTCGATCACCCGCCAGCTCCGCCGCCTCGGCGCGTCCTGCGACTGGGCGAACGAGCGCTTCACCATGGATCCCGGCTTCTCGGCCGCGGTGCTCAAGGTGTTCGTCCAGCTCCACCGGGACGGGCTGATCTACCGCGACAAGCGCCTGGTCAATTGGGATCCGAAATTCGGAACCGCCATCTCCGACCTCGAGGTCGAGACGAAGGAAGTGCGGGGCCAGTTCTGGCACATCAGATATCCGCTTCAGGACGGCAGCGGCTTCATTCACGTCGCGACCACCCGGCCCGAGACGATGCTCGCCGACATGGCTGTCGCGGTGCATCCCTGCGACAAGCGATACGCCAATCTGGTCGGCAGGAAGCTGCGTCTGCCGATCACCGGCCGGCTGGTCCCGATCATCGCCGACGAACATGCCGACCCGGAGCTCGGCTCCGGCGCGGTCAAGATCACGCCCGGCCACGATTTCAACGATTTCGAGGTCGGTAAGCGGGCCGGATTCAAGGCGGGAGAAATGCTCAATATGTTGAGCGGCGACGCTCGGGTGGTGCAGCCAGTCGACGGGCTGGTGCCAGCGGAGCTTGTCGGCCTGGACCGATTCGATGCGCGTAAGCGCGTGGTCGAGATGCTCGAGGCGGGCGGGTACCTGGACCGGGTCGAGGACCGGACCATCCAGATTCCTTATGGCGACCGCTCCGGGGTCGTCATCGAGCCATGGCTGGCCGACCAATGGTATGTCGACGCCAAGACCCTGGCCGGGCCGGCGATCGACGCGGTGCGGTCCGGTGCAATCAAGGTGGTGCCGAAGACCTGGGAGAAGACCTGGTATAACTGGCTGGAGAACATCCAGCCCTGGTGCGTCTCGCGCCAGCTCTGGTGGGGCCACCGGATTCCAGTTTGGTTCGGGCCCAAGCTTAACGAAGACAGGTTCAGTTACGATCTGACTTGGACCGATGTCGAAATTTTCGTGGCCGAAACTGAGCAGGAAATGTTGGAACAGGCCCGAAAAAGATATCCGACATTCGAGGGTCGATTTGAAATTGTCGACGGTCCGAATGAAATCATGACTCGAGCCCTCTCCGGACAAAGCGATCCGGACCTAATCGGCTTATGGCAAGAGACGGATGTGCTCGACACCTGGTTCTCCTCCGCGCTCTGGCCGTTCGCCACGCTCGGCTGGCCCGACGACGCGGAATATCTCCCCTCCCCTTCAGGGGAGGGGCCGGGGGCGGGGCCGGTTGAGGGGATCGGCGCGGCAGCGGCTCATGGGAATGACAAGCCCCACCCCAACCCCTCCCCTGAAGGGGAGGGGCTTTGGAAAGCCAGGACCGGCACCGAGCTCGCCCGTCACTACCCCAACGACGTGCTCATCTCCGGCTTCGACATCCTCTTCTTCTGGGACGCCCGGATGGCGATGCAGGGGATGGAGTTCATGGGGGAGGTGCCGTGGAAAACGCTCTACCTCCA
>JBBSIZ010000027.1:0-47516 GCA_038257735.1 Sphingomonadales bacterium
CCGGGCGGCCATGCTTGATACCGACATCGGCTGCGACTCCGGTCGCGTCCGCTGCGTTTTCCTCAAATAGAGGAGGCGCCACAGGGGGTCGTAGTTCTGCTTTCCGTGGTCATGGGCGGCAATTCCACTTCCCTCGCAACAGATGGCAATAAAGGGGAACGTCATGACTCATACCAAAGGAAGCTGGCGCAGCCGGTCGACTATTCTGAAGGCCGCCGCCTTCGCCACCGCCGCCGGCCTGCTCGCCACACCGGTGCTCGGCGTCCATAGCTGGAGCAACTATCACTGGAACCGCACCACCACCCAGATCAGCCCGCCCGTCGGCGACAATGTCACCACCGCCTGGGACAGCTATCTGGTCACCGCCGTCAACGACTGGAACCTCTCGACGAGGATCCAGAGCTCGCTGACCGCCGGTCAGTCTTCGCGCGCCACCTGCCCCCCGCGCGCGGGCCGCATCGAGGTCTGCAATTACACCTACGGCTCCACGGGCTGGCTCGGTATCGCCCAGATCTGGCTCTCCGGCGGCCATATCAGCCAGGGCATCACGAAGGTGAACGATACTTATTATAACACCTCGACCTACAACACTCCGGCATGGCGCGCCGCGGTGATGTGCCAGGAGATCGGGCACGATTACGGCCTTGGTCACCAGGACGAGAATTCCAGCACCGACTTCACCAACAGCTGCATGGACTACACGAACGTTCCGGCCGGCAACGAGCATCCCGATCAGCACGATTACGATCAGATCGCGTCGATCTATAGCCACGTCCACGCAGCGGCTTCTCTGCCGAGCGCGACGACGTCCGCCGGCGCGGGCAACAGCCCGGCCGATTGGGGCCGTGCCGTCAAGGCCAACGCCCAGGGCCGTTCGAACATGTTCGTGCGCGACCTCGGCAACGGCAACAAGGTGATCACCCACGTGCTGTGGGCGATCGGCGAAGGACCCAAGCACCACCACTAAGGTCGTTCGACACGGTTAGGAACAGCTAGTCCCCCCAGACGGACGGCATGTTCTGAGGAAGCCCCTCCGGCCCCATCCCGGCCGGAGGGGTTTTTTCGTGGCGACGCTCCCGGTGAAGGACGGACCCTAGCCCTTCCCGCTTGCAGCCAGCGCGGTCACGAAGCCCTTTCGCCAGGCGAGCACGTCGTCGCGCTCGACGCTCTCATTAAGCGACCGCCAGCGCCGGATCCTTTCGGCCTTCGGCATCTCGATCGCCTGCAGGATGGCATCCGAAATCTCCTCCTTGCTGTAAGGATTGACGAGCAGCGCCTCCTTTAGCTGCAGCGCGGCGCCGGCGAAGCGCGAAAGGATGAGGACGCCCGGATCCTCCGGGTCCTGTGCAGCCACATATTCCTTGGCGACGAGATTCATCCCGTCCCTCAACGGAGTGATCAGGCCGATCTCCGAGGCGCGGTAGAAGCCGGCCAGGTCCTCGCGCATATAGCCCTGGTTGACGTAGCGTATCGGCACCCAGTCGACCTCGGCGAACTCGCCGTTGATCCGGCCGCTCAATTCGTCGAGCCGCTCCCGGATCACCTCGTAGGTGGCGACCTCGCCGCGCGAAGGCGGAGCGATCTGGAGGAGGAAGACCTTTCCCTTGCAGTCCTCATGATCCTCCAGGAAGCGCCGATACCCCAGGAAACGCTCTTCCAGTCCTTTCGAGTAATCGAGCCGGTCGACTCCGATGATGGTCCGCCGCCCCACCGCGCTCACCCGCAATTTCTCGAACGCCGCTTGCGCCCTCGGGCTCGCGGCCGCCTTGACGAACTCGGAATAGTCGATTCCGATCGGATAGGCTCCGGCATGGACCGAGCGCTTGCCGACATGGATGGTACCGTCCTCGTCGCATTGGCCACCCAGCTCGCGCTCGACATAATGGCGGAAGCTTTCCAGCCATTCCTCGGTCTGGAAGCCGATCACGTCGTAGGCGAGCATCGAGAGGACCAGGCCCTCGTGGAAGGGCAGCGACACCATCAGCCGCGCCGGCGGCCAGGGTATGTGGAGGAAGAAGCCGATCCGGTTCTTGACGCCCCGGTCGCGAAGTTGCTGGCCGAGCGGGATGAGGTGATAATCGTGGATCCAGATGAGGTCGTCGGGCTCGATCAGCGGCTGCACCGTGTCGGCGAAGCGCTCGTTGACCCTTTCGAAGCCGCCGGCGAAGCTACGGTCATATTCGGCGAGATCGATCCGGTAGTGGAGGAGCGGCCACAAGGTGCGGTTGGCGTAGCCGTTATAATATTCGTCGACGTCCTGCTCCTCGAGGTCGATCGTCGCGGTCGTGACCCCTTCGTGGCGCTGAAGGTCGATATGGCCGGTAAACTCCTCGGCTGTATCTCCCGACCAACCGAACCACAGCCCGCGATGATCGCGCAGCGCCGCCGACAGCGCCACGGCGAGCCCGCCCTGGGATCCCTGCCCGTCCCCCTGCGGCTTCGAAACCCGGTTCGAGATGACGATCAGGCGGCTCATCTCCCCTGTGGCCTTTCCATTTTCGCCCACTATTGCCTCCCGAGCCGGCTCATCTGACCGCGCTCCACGGCCGCGACAGCAATACGGCGCAATTGATCAATCCGACGAGCGAATAGGTTTGCGGGTAGTTCCCCCAAAGCTCGCCGGTGGCGAAGTCGCTGTCCTCCGAAAGCAGGCCGGCGGGGGTCAGCCGCTCCAGCATATGCTCGTAAAGCTCGCGCGCTTCATCCTCTCGTCCCGCGAGGTGGAGCGCCTCGATCAGCCAGAAGGTGCAGAAGTTGAACGCCGTCTCGGGAAGGCCGAAATCGTCCTCCGCGGCGTAGCGGAGCATATGCTCGCCCCGCCTCAGGCCTTTCTCGACCGCTTCGAAAGTAGCCAGGAAGCGGGGATCGTCGGGGCTCAAGAACCGCATGTCGACGAGCTGGAGCAGGCTCGCGTCGAGCTCGTCGCCGCCGAAGCTGGCGGCGAAACGGCGTTCCGGCGCATGCCAGGCGGCCTCCTCGATTCGGGCGCGGATCGCGGTCGCCCGATCTCTCCACAAGAATGCGCGGTCGTCGAGCCCGAGTTCTTTGGCGGCATTGGCGAGCCGGTCGCAGGCGGCCCAGCTCATCACCGAGCTGTAGGTGTGGACGGCGGTCCTGGTGCGATATTCCCAAAGACCGGCATCGGGCTGGTCGTGCACCTCCCATGCCCGCTCGCCGACCCGCTCGAGCGCGTGAAAGTCCGTCTCGGTCGCCTTTCGGAACAGCCTCTCGTCGATGAAGGCCTGGACGTTTGAGAGGACGATCTGCCCGTAGGCGTCGTGCTGGATCTGGACGTAGGCGGCATTGCCGACCCTGACCGGCCCCATCCCGCGATAGCCCGCCAGGCCTTCCGCCTCCCGCTCGTCGAGCTTCGGCTCTCCCGACACCGCATAGAGCGGCTGGATGTGGCCGCCTTTCGAATCGTCGACGATGTTCCTCAGATAGCCCAGATATTTCTCGAGCACGTCGAGCGCCCCGAGCCGGTTCAGCGCCTGCACCGTGTAGTAAGCGTCGCGGATCCAGCAATAGCGGTAATCCCAGTTGCGCCCGCTGCCCGGCGCTTCGGGGATCGACGTGGTGAGCGCGGCGACGATCGCTCCGGTCTCCTCATGCTGGCACAGCTTGAGGGCGATCGCGGCGCGGATCACGATGCGCTGCCAGTCGAGCGGGATGGCGAGGCCGCGCACCCAGGCGCGCCATTCGTCGGCGGTCTCGTCAAGCATCGCCGCGATGCTGTGTCCAACATGGCCGACGAAGGGTTCGTCCGGGCCGAGGAAGAAATGGAGGCTTTGCTCGAGCCTGAAGCCGCGCCCCTCGATCAGATGGCCGACCGGAGCGTCCGTCGTGAGCCTCAACGGCTGCGGCTTGACCAGATAGCGAATGTGGTTTGTGCCGCTGGTCCGCTCGGCGTCGCGCTCGCCCCAGCCGGTCGCCGGATTGAGCGCAACCCGGATCCGGGGGGCGCCCCGCAACGGCCTCACGATTCGCGCGAAGGCGACCGGCCGATACATCCGCCCCGATTTCTCGAAGCGCGGGCAGAAGTCGAAAATCTCGGCGGCGGCGCCGTCGGCGTCGGTCAGCGTCGTGGTCAGAACCGCGGTGTTGCGCAGATAGGATTGCTCGGCGGACACCTGGTTATCGACCGCGATCCGCCACTCGCCCCGAGGGAGCGCGCTTTCGCCCTTCGGCTCGAGCAGCGAGCAGAAGAGCGGATCGCCGTCGACCCGGGGCGCGCAGCCCCAGACGAAGCCGGCCTCACGGTCGACGAGAGCGCTTACCTGGCAATTGCCGATCGGCCATAACGACAGGTCAGACATGGGCCGCCGCCTCCAGCCAGGAGGTTACGTCGACCACGCCGTCCAGGCGCCACCGCGCGGCG
This sequence comes from Sphingomonadales bacterium, assembly GCA_038257735.1. Lineage (GTDB taxonomy): Bacteria > Pseudomonadota > Alphaproteobacteria > Sphingomonadales > Sphingomonadaceae > Allosphingosinicella. Next base: position 4,379 of record JBBSIZ010000027.1, read on the forward strand.
CTCGGCCGGACGGCGCCGACCAGCACGCCTTCCCCGCCCAGGGATATGGCCGCCCGGAATGCATCCTCGTCGGTCAGATCGTCGCCCACGAACACAGGACGCGCGCCGGCGAAGTGTGGTTCCGCCATGAGCCTCTTCACCGCCGCTCCCTTGTCGGAGCCTTCGGGCCGAAGCTCGGCCACCATCTTGCCGCGCTGGAAGGCGAGGCCCGAGCGTTCGGCGAGCGCGGCGAGGAAGGCGTCGGCTTCCCCGGCCCGTTCGGGCGCATGCCGATAGTGGAGCGCCACTCCGGCCGGCTTGTCCTCGACGAAGAGCCCCTCGTCGCCCGCGGCGAATCGGCGAACGGACTCGCGCGCCGCCGCCAGGCCGGGCGGCGCCTGGACCGGGATCGAGCGACCGTCGGCATAATGGAGCTCGGCGCCGTGGGATCCGGACAGCGCCGCCACGGAGCCTCCGAGATGCCGCCGAAGATCCTCCACTGCACGCCCGCTGACGATGGCCAAGCGGTTGCCGAGGCGTGCGCCAAGCCTCTCGAGAAGCGGCCTCAGCCCGGCCGGGACGGTGATCGCGTCGGGCGAGTCTGCAAGCTCGACGAGGGTCCCGTCGAAGTCCAGGAAGAGCGCGACCGGCGCGAGCCGGGATAGCGGCGGGGGACTGCAATCGGGCATTCGGCGCGTTGACAAGGTCCGGCCCGATTCACAATGGCTACCATCGATTTTCGTGGAAACTATCTAGTGTAAACCTCGACAAAGCCGGAAAAATAATTTCGTTTCGGCTGGTTGATGACTGCGAAAATTCCTGTATCCAATTGGGCCTGGGGGGACGCTGCATATGGCTGAGCCGTTTCTGTCGGAAATCCGGCTGTTTTCGTTCAACTTTCCGCCGAAAGGCTGGGCTTTCTGCAACGGGCAGTTATTGCCCATCAATCAAAACCAGGCCTTGTTCGCACTCCTGGGCACGACCTACGGCGGCAACGGGCAAACGAATTTCGCTCTGCCTAACCTGCAGGGCCGGTGCGCTACACATGAGGGCGCGGGCTTCACGCTCGGCCAGGCGGGCGGCGAGGCGGCGCATACGCTGACTCAGAATGAGATGCCGCAGCATCTTCATTTCGTGCAGGCGTCGCCCGACAACGGCGACACGCCGGTCGCGACCGGCAACATGCTCGGTGCGTTCAACAACGCTTATCGTGCGCCGGGCGGTACCCTGATCGCGATCGATCCGTCGACCATCTCCAACGCCGGCGGCAGCCAGGCGCACACGAATATGTGCCCCTATCTCGTGATCAACTTCTGCATCGCGCTGCAAGGCATTTTCCCGTCGCCCAATTGAGGGGGTAAACCCATGGCTCAACCCTATGTCGGTGAAATCCGAATGTTCGCCGGTAACTTCAACCCTTCGGGATGGGAGTTCTGCAGCGGCCAGTTATTGCCGATTTCGGAGAACGAAACGCTCTTTCAGCTGATCGGCACGACCTACGGCGGCGACGGCCAATCGACCTTCAGCCTGCCGAACCTGCAGAGCCGGATCCCCATTCACATGGGCAGCCAGGGGGGGACCACCTATCAATTGGCGGAAGCCGCCGGAGTCGAATCCGTCACTTTGACCTCGCAGCAGATGCCGGTTCACACCCACCCCTTCATCGTGGCCGGCGAAGGCGGGACGCAAAAAAATGCGGGCGGCGCGGTGATCGGCACCGGCATCACCGTCTATCGGCCGCAACCGGCGACGGCGCCGATGAACACCGCTCAAGTTACTCCGCAAGGCGGTAACCAGCCGCACGAAAACATGCAGCCGTTTCTCGGCATCAACTACATCATCTCCCTGTTCGGGATTTTCCCGAGCCCGACCTAATAGCCGTTCGGGAGTTTCCCGACCCGAACTCAAGAGCAGGAGGACCCACAGTGGACCCGTTTGTCGCTGAGATCCGAATCGTCCCCTTCAACTTCGCCCCGAAGGGCTGGGCCTTCTGCGACGGGCAGATCCTGCCTATCTCGCAGAACACGGCTTTGTTCGCCCTGCTCGGCACGACCTACGGCGGGGACGGCAAGAGCACCTTCGCGCTTCCGGATCTGCAGGGGGCGTCGCCGCTTCATCCTGGTCAGGGTCCTGGCCTCAGCCTGCGCGACCTCGGCGAGATGGGAGGGACCCAGAGCGTGACCCTGCTGGTTTCGGAAATGCCGGCGCACACGCACTCTATGAACGCGAGTACATCGCCCGCCACGATCACCGTGCCGGCGGCGGATACATCGCTTGCGCGGAGCGGCGGAGGCGGGTTCTACAAGCAGGCGCCGTTCGGCGGCCCGGTGCAACTGGCGCCCCAGGCGCTGCCGCCGGCGGGCGCAAGCCTGCCGCACAACAATCTTCAACCCTATCTGACTTTGAACTACATCATCGCGCTGCAGGGTGTGTTTCCGCCGCGACCCTGATTCGAGGCCGGGAGTTCGTCATGAACAGGGAGAATTCATTCCATCCGTCCCGCCGCGCATTGCCGGCGGGCCAGGCGGAAGTCGGGACTATGAATATCCGCCCCGGCGCCCGCGCCGACAAATGCGGCGGCCACCGCCTCCAATCCATCTTCATCTGAGCCGATGCCCCCCCCGCTGCGCGCAGCCGCCCGGCTCGGCGTCACCTATCGGGGAGCCGCCGACGAGGATCTCGGCTTCGTCGCTCTCGTCTATGCGTCGACCCGGATCGAGGAGGTCGCCGCGGCAGGCTGGCCGGTGGAGGTCCAGCACCAGTTTCTCGCCCACCAGGCCGATGCCCAGCATCGTCACTACCGGTCCCATTATCCGAACGCCGAATGGCTCGTCGTCGAGTGCGACGGCAAGCCGGTCGGGCGCCTCTACATCGAGGAATGGCCGAGCCAGATCCGGCTGATCGACATCGCATTGCTGCCCGAGGACCGGGGGCACGGTATCGGCGGAGCGATCCTCGCCGACCTTCAGGATATGGCGGCGGCCGTCGGCAAGGCGCTCAGCATCCACGTCGAGCGCAACAATCCGGCCATGAGCCTGTATCTGCGCCTCGGCTTCACAAAGGTCGACGAGCACGGAATCTACGATCTGATGGAGTGGCGCCCCGGGGGCCCCGCGCCTAGTTGAAGATCGCCTCGTAGCGGACGCCCTCTCCGTCCTGCCGCAGCGGAACGATGAATATCTCGAAATCGTCCTCGCCCTGGCGCAAATTGTAGATGGCCTGCGGCAAAACCGGATCTACAGGCCCCCGCCATTCGAGGACGAAGGCGCCCGCCTCCCGGCCCGACGGTGGCAGCGGCTGCACCTTGGCAAGAGTCAGGGGAACGCTCTCCCCGCCGAGCAGAAGCTCGAACGTCTCCCCCTCCCGATCCGTGAATTCGTCCAGCCTGAGCTCCCGCATGAAGTCGCCTACTCCAGCGTTCCGCCGGGGTCGAGGCCCCAGAGATGGTCGGTTCGGATATAGCCCTGGCGCCCGCCGACCTGGATAAGGCACCAGCCGCCGGCGCATTTCGAGAGTCGGCCGACGACTCCGGGCTCGGCGAGGAAGCGCATCCTCGAACTCTCGGACGGACCCTGGTGCAGCGGCCTCGCCGAACCGCCGGTGACGAGCGCCGTGCGGCGGTCGCTCAGCAGCCGCTGAAGCATCCATCCGGTCGTACCGTCGGGGTCGCTGACCTTGCGCCAGTTGGGATAGGTTTCGACGACCCGGATCGGCAAATCGGCCCGCACATAGAGCCAGGTAGCCGGATAATTCGTCCCCGGCCCGGTGCGCATCATCGCCTTGCCGGCGCTGATCGAGGCCCAATAAGGGGTGGCGCGGTCGTCCTGCGCCTGCGCCGGCCCCACCGTGAGGCCGAGCCCGAGCGCGACCGCAAGCATGACTCTCCTCGCCATTTCGAGCCTCCTTCAGACGCTTCTTAGGCAGGAGCGGGGCTTGGGTTCAACGCCCATCTGCAGCTCAATCCCCCGTCAGTATCCGGTCCACCAGCTGCCTCACCGTCGGAACGAAGCCGTTCGAATAGAAGGGATCCTTCTGGAAGCGGAAGGCGGCGTGGCCGGCGAACATGAGGTTTTCGTCGACCGGTCCGCCATGGGCGATATCCTGCAACGTCTTCTGGATGCAGAAGCTGCGCGGGTCGGCGAGCCGGCCGGTCGTGTTCTTCTCATTGTCCGCCCATGAGGAGAAGGCGCACTGGCTGAGGCAGCCCATGCAATCGGCCTGGTCGCGGCGAATCTGCACCTTCTCCTCGGGCGCGACGAAGACCAGGGTCTCGTCGGGCGTCTTCAGGGCCTCGGTAAAGCCCTGCGCGAACCACTGGCGGGCGTGAAGCAGATCGCCTCTAGTCACCCAGAAATTCTTCTTCGAGCCGATGCCGACGTCGAGCTGGAAGCAATGGTCGCCCAGCTCCTCCTTGGTGAAGGCGATCTGGCGGTGCGAGCGCGCCTCCAGGCTCCTGAGGAAGGGATTGTGCACCGCGGAGCTGTAGAAGCCCGTCGGCGAGAAGCGGTGGAGGAGGATGTCCCCTTCCTCCAGATTCATCAGTCGCTGCTTCCAGCCTTCCGGTATCGGGCTTTCCCTGGTCAGCAGCGGCCGGGTTCCGAACTGGAAGACGATCTGGCCGAGCTCGGGATTGTCGATCCAATTCTCCCATTCCTTGAGGTTCCAGACTCCGCCCGCCATGACGATCGGAACGCTGTCGGGAATTCCGCCCTCGCGCATCGTCTCCCTGAGCTCCCTGACCCGCGGATAGGGGTCCTGCGGCTTCAGGGGATCCTCGGCGTTGGAAAGGCCGTTATGCCCCCCGGCCAGCCAGGGATCCTCGTAGACGACTGCGGCGAGCCACTCGGCCGCCTTGGAATAAGCCCGCTTCCACAACGCCCGGAAGGCGCGGCCGGAGCTGATGATCGGGAGATAATTGACTCCGTATGACGCGGCGATCTCGGAGAGCTTGTAGGGCATTCCGGCGCCGCAGGTGACTCCAGCGACCAGGCCCCTGGTGCGCTCGAGCACCCCGTGGAGGACCCGCTGGGCCCCGCCCATCTCCCACAGGACGTTTATATTGATCGCGCCCTGGCCCCCGGCGATGTCGTAGGCGCGCTGGACCTGGGCGACGGCGCCGTCGATCGCATATTGGACCAGCTCCTCATGCCGCTCGCGGCGGGTGAGCGCGTGGTAGACCTGGGGGATGATCCGCCCTTCCGGGTCGTAGCTGTCGGCGTTGACCGCGGAGACCGTGCCGATCCCGCCGGCCGCGGCCCAGGCGCCGGAGCTTGCATGGTTGCTCGCCGACACGCCCTTGCCGCCCTCGACCAGCGGCCATACCTCGCGGCCGCCGTACAGGATCGGCTTCAAACCCTTGAACACATTCATCTCCAAAAAAACGAGTGCGCCTATATCCCCGATCCCGGCAGAAAGCGCCAAGAATCATCTCATGGACCGTCTCATCGACAAGTGAACGCTCCAGGGCGGCGAATGGCTTCCTCGTAAAGCCGGGCGTAGCGCGCGATCATTACCGCCTCGTCATATTCCGCTGCGGCCTTCGCTCGGTTGGCGCGGCCGATCGCCCGCCGCAAATCGGGGCGCTCGGCCAGAGAGTCAAGCGCTGCGGCGAAGGCGGCCTCGTCTCCTGCCTCGACGATCAGCGGCTTGTTGTCGTCGGCGACCATCCGGGCGACGTCGCCCACCGCCGTCGCCACCGCGGGCAAGCCCGCCGCCATCGCCTCGACCAGCGAGATCGGGAATTGCTCGCTGTCAGACGACAAGGCGAAGATGTCGAAATGGCCGATCCATTGCGCCGGATCGGCGAGAAAGCCGGGCATGACCAGCCGGTCGCCGACCCCGAGCGCACGCGCCTCGGCGCCGATCCGCTCGCTTTCCAGCCCGGCGCCGACGATGACGAGGCGAACGCCCGGCGACGCCATGTCGGCAAAGGCGCGGACCATGCGCGGCAGGTTCTTGACTGGACGAAGCCCGGCGACTGTACCGATCACGACCTGGCCGGGCCGCTTGTCGAGCCCCGGTATCTCCCGCGCCGGCGGCGCGCCGTAGCGGGGCAAGTCGATTCCGTTCGAGATCCGCACCACCTTTTCGGACGGCTGCGCCCAGGCCTTGCGCGCGATTCCCTCCAGCCGCGCCGACGGCACCACAAGCCGGTGCGCGGCCGAGAGCCCGAGCCTGCGATAGAGGTTGCGCCTCGTCTTCAGTTCGCCCGCTTCGTCCTGGTTGAAGCCGTCCTCATGGTGAATGAGCGGCGGCAGGCTCATCCCCCGGCCGAACAGATAGCGCGCCATTACCGCGTCGAACGCGCCCCAATTGTAGGTCAAAACGAGATCGAACCGGCGCATGTAGCGCGAGAGCCGGAACAGGCGCGGCAATCCGGGCATCCCGGCGAGCGGCGGAGCGTCGGAGGGAAAATCGGCCTTCACCGCCGGATCGAGCGCCCTGGCGGCGCCCAGCTCCCCCGCCGCGGCCGAGATCACGGCATGTTCGGCCGCCGCTCCGAAGGCGTTCATCAGCTGGACCGCCCGGGCCTCCTTGCCGCCATGGCCGAAGGTGGAATGGGCATGGAGGATTCGAACCGGGCTCATGGGGCCAGCATGGCAGCTACGCCCCCTCCCCGTCACCCCCTCCGGGTCACCTCTTCCAAACCGTCACTCCGCGGCCATTTGATAGGGATAAGCGGGGGGGGGCGAGCCGGTCGAAGGCGTCGAAATAGGCGCCGTATTCCGCGACGGGCCGCCGCCCCCAGGATGTCGGCGCAGGGGAGCGCGGCGCCGGCACCGCGACCGGCGGGATTGAGCGCGGGCGCGCCGTCGGCCGGTCGACGACCATCTGGTGGAACCATTCGCCCGCATAAGCGCCGTCGAAACGGTGGACCCGCGAGCCCAGGACCCGCCCAAGGGGTGTCCCGTCGAGTCCGAATATGGTGGTTTCGAACAGGAAGCCGCGCGGCTCCCCGGCGGTGCTGTAGACATACATGGTCATTAAGCCGGCCCCTCATCGCCCTCCCCCGACGCGACCGCGCCGGGGCAATCCCTCGCCGGAACGTTCGCCCCGGCAGCGGTGCCGTTCAAGCTCGTACAAACCCGTAGTTAACCCGATGCCGCTAAGCCGGGCACCGGGACCCGAGGGAGCGCGGACGGATCGTGAAGCTGATCGTGATGAAGAAGGGCGGCGAACCCGGCGATGTCGCGATCAATCCCGACAAGGTGACTCACGTCCGGACCGCGTCCGGCCCCTTCACCGACATTTATTTCGGCGAGCACCGGGTCGCGGTCGAGGGCAGCTTCGCCCAGGTTGTCGCCAGGCTCACCGACCAGACCGAGATTCCGGAAGGATCGCCTGCCAAGAGCTGGTTCCCGGCCCGCTGAAGCGAGTCGGGACGAGGTTCAAAGGATGAAGTCGCCCGCGCTCAGCGGCGTGGGACCCTCCAGCGCAAGCATGACGACGAAGTCGGCGCTGCCGTTGCCGTCGGTGTCGCCTTCCAGGAACCAGCCCATATTGTTGAGGGTCGAGGCCCTCAGCTCGCCGGCCGTGCCGCTGAACGCGTTGGAGCCGATCCAGGTGAAGGCCTGGTCGCCCGGTGCGGCCGTATTGGCGTCGATCCGGCTGAGGTCGATCTTGTCGGTCCCGGGCGTGAAGTCGAGAATATGGTCGAAGCTCGAAGCGTTCGATTCCGCCGTCGAATCGTAGCGGAACGTGTCCGCGCCGCCATTGCCGGTCAGCTGGTCGGCGCCGAGATTGCCGTGGATGAGGTCGTTCCGGCCGCCGCCGATAAGAGTATCGGACGCCTTGCCTCCGAACAGCCGAAGCCGGCCGTCGCTCTCGAGGCTGCCGTCGAGGTACATCGTCTCGGTCGCCATCAGCAGATTGCCCGAGACGGTAAACTCCGCCCCCGCCGCCAAATGGGAATCGGCGAGCGTGATGTGATAGTCGAACTCGGTGCCGCCGCCGCGCGCATAGCGCTCGTCCGTCGCCGAGGTGAGGGTCATGTTCTCGATGCTGGTGAGGAGGCCTTGATAGCCCGGCGCATTGAAGTCGATCGTGTAATTGCCGCGCAGGAAGAGGCCGTCATAGCCGCCCGGGCCGCCGGGCACCCTGTCGAACACGCCGCTTGAATCGGCGACGCTCGAAACGCAAGCAACCGGTTCCCGCCGACGGCGGGCACAACGCTCCCCCGGATCATCTGGGAAGATGAGTAGATATGGAATATCCTGGATTGCAGATATTATTTGCGGCATTCTAGGCACGGCCCGCGACACATGGCCTCCCGCCTACCGCCTTCTGTTTGACCTGGCTGACACCTTGCCGTTGCTCATGACGGCTGCGAGCGCCTTCGGGGCGGTGAGTTTCGTCCTGCCTCCCCCGCCTCCAACCGGTCGCTCGTGCCCGCCTCCCTCTGGCCGTGGCGGCCCGCCCGCTCTATCGTGCCAGTATGGCAGGTGTGCTCTCCGGAATCCGCATCGTCGAACTGGCCGGAATCGGCCCCGCGCCGTTCGCCGGGATGATGCTCGCCGATCATGGCGCCACCGTCATCCGGGTCGAGCGCGAGGACCGGCCGCCGGTCATCCCGCCCGAGTTCGACGTCCTCGGACGCTCGCGCGCCTCCGTCGTCCGGGTGGACCTCAAGTCGGAGAAGGGCGCCGCCCGGGTGCGCGAGCTGGCGCGCGATTCGGACGGGCTGATCGAGGGCTTTCGGCCTGGGGTGATGGAGCGGCTCGGGCTGGGGCCGGACGTGCTTCTGGAGGACAATCCCCGCCTGGTCTACGGCCGCATGACCGGCTGGGGCCAGGACGGACCTCTCGCCCGGTCGGCCGGGCACGACATCAACTATATCGCTCTCGCCGGGGCGCTGCACACCTACGGCCGCGCCGCCGGGCCGCCGACCCCGCCGGTCAACGCGGTCGGGGATTTCGGCGGCGGCGGGATGCTTCTCGCCTTCGGAATGTGCGCGGGAATTCTTTCCGCCCGGACGACCGGCAAGGGCCAGGTGATCGACTGCGCGATGGTCGACGGCGCGGCCCTTCTTTCGGCCCTGACCTGGTCGCTGAAGGCCGCCGGAATGTGGAAGGACGAGCGCGGGGTCAACCTGCTCGACACCGGGCGCCCTTATTACGACGTCTATCAATGCGCCGACGGCCTGTGGGTCGCGGTGGGGGCGCTCGAGCCCGAATTCTTCGCGGTGCTTAAGGAGAGGATGGGGCTCGAGTGCGGCCAGCACGACCCGGGCCTTGGAGAGGAGCTCGCCGCCGCCTTCCGCGGTCACGATCGACCACATTGGTGCAACATCCTCCAACATTGCGACGCCTGTTTCGCCCCGATCCTCTCGCTTTCCGAGGCGCCCGCCCATCCCCATAACGCGCTGCGCGGTACCTTCCTGGACATTTCCGGCATAACCCAGCCCGCGCCCGCCCCCCGATTCACAGCCAAGGACTGACCATGCTCGACACTTCCCGCCGGACCGCCTTCGCCCCCGAGCATGAGCAGTTCCGAGACAGCGTCCGCCGCTTCTTCGAACGCGAGCTGATCCCTCACCTAGACCGTTGGGAAGAAGAAGGAATCATCGACCGCGCTTTCTGGAACAAGGCGGGCGAGGCTGGCCTGCTCTGCCCGACCGTTCCGGAGGAATATGGCGGTCCGGGCCTCGACTTCGGATTCAACGCCGTCATCGACGAAGAGCTCGCTTATGCCGGCTCCACCGCCGGGATCACCCTCCACTCGGACATCGTCGCCGACTATCTCGTCGCCTACGGCTCGGAGGAGCAGAAGAAGCGCTGGCTCCCCCGCATGGTCTCCGGCGAAACCGCAACCGCAATCGCGATGACCGAGCCCGGCGCCGGCTCCGACCTCCAGGCCATCCGGACCGCGGCGAAGCGCGACGGCGACCATTATGTCCTCAACGGCTCGAAGACCTACATCACCAACGGCCAGCATGCCGACCTCGTCATCGTCGCGGCCAAGACAGACGCCTCGCTGGGCGCGAGGGGAGTCTCGCTGATCCTCGTCGAGGCCGACCGCGAAGGCTATGCCAGGGGCCGCAACCTCGACAAGATCGGCTTCCACTCGCAGGACACGTCGGAGCTCTTCTTCAACGACGTCCGGATACCCATCGCCAACTGTCTCGGCGCGGAAGGCTCGGGCTTCGCCTATCTGATGAACCAGCTCCCCCAGGAGCGCCTCTCAATCGCCTGCGCCGCCCAGGCCGCCGCCCAGCGCGCCTTCGACGAGGCTGTCAAGTTCACCAAGGAGCGCAAGGCCTTCGGCAAGACAATCTTCGATTTCCAGAACACCAAATTCACCCTCGCAGACCTCGCCGCCAAGCTCCAGGTCGGCTGGGCCCATCTCGACTGGGCGATCCGCCGCCACATCGCCGGCGAGCTCGACGCCGCCGAAGCCAGCGCCGCCAAGCTCTGGCACACCGAGCTACAGTGGGAAGCGTGCGACGCCTCCCTCCAGCTCCACGGCGGCGCCGGCTACATGAACGAATATCTGATCGCGAGGCTGTGGAGGGATGCGCGGGTGACACGGATATTCGGGGGGACGAACGAGATCATGAAGGAGGTTGTCAGCCGGTCGATCTGAGACGATCCTTTCACCCTTTCCTTACCGCTGCGCGCTAGAGAGGGAGGCGGAGGGAGCGGAAACATGAATGGAAACCCGTTGGGGCCGTTCCTTGCCGTCGGGGCACAAGAAGCGGGCCATGGCGTCGAAAACTCGCAGATCGACGCGATTTTAGACTCGGCCCGCCGCCATCTCGGAATGGAGATAGCCTTCGCTTCGCGCTTCGTCGGCGACCGCCGCGAATTCACCCATATCAGCGCCGACATTCCATTGCCCTCCGCGCCGGGCGACAGCGAGCCGCTCGACCAGAGCTATTGCTGGCACATCGTCAACGGACGGCTTCCCGAGCTCATCCACGAGGCGGCGGAGCTCCCTTTCGCGCGGACGCTTCCGATCACGCTGGCATTGCCGGTCGGAAGTCACATCAGCGTGCCGCTGCGGCTGAAGGACGGAAGCGTCTACGGCAGCTTCTGTTGTCTCAGCCGTTCGCCGGACCATTCGCTGACCGAGCGCGACCTGGCGACGGTCAGAGCGTTCGCCGATCTCGCGATCGACCAGATCGAGATGGAGCGGGATTCGCAGGCCGAGCATCGCGCCTCAGTCGCTCGAATCCAGGATATGCTCGCGGCCCGCCAGCCGGCGATCCACCTCCAGCCTATCCACCGGCTCGAGGACGGCGCCCCGGTCGGCGCCGAGGCGCTGGCGCGCTTTCCCGATTGCGCCGAGCGGCCGCCAAATGCCTGGTTCGAAGAAGCCTTCGAAGTCGAGCTCGGCGTCGATCTCGAGCTTGCGGCGGTCCGGCAAGCCGTCGCCGCTTTCCCTTATCTCGCTCCGGGCCAATATCTTTCGGTCAACGTCTCCCCCGCGACCATCCTTTCCGGCCGCCTCGATCCGCTCGTCGCGGCGACCCGCGGGCGGGATTGGGTCCTGGAAGTCACCGAGCACCACAAGGTCGACGATTATCGCGAACTGGCCCGAGCCCTCGACCGGCTTCGGCCTTATGCTCGGATCGCCATCGACGATGTCGGCGCCGGTTATGCCGGCCTGAGGCATATCGTCTCGCTTCGGCCCGATATATTGAAACTGGACATCAGCCTGACCCGCGACGTCGACAGCGATCCCGCCAAGCGTGCTCTAACGCTGGCCATGGCGAGCTTCGCCGGCCAGATCGGCAGCGTCATCGTCGCGGAGGGGATCGAGCGGCCGGAGGAACGCCGCGCGCTGCACGATCTCGGAATCGCCTATGGCCAAGGCTGGCTGTTCAGCCGGGCGATGCCCCTCGTGGCCGCGCAGCAATTCCTGCTCGGCGCGGCGACGGAGCGGGACGACATGACGGCGAGCCCCCGCGCCGGCCCCCGCGCCGGCCCCCGCGCCGCGAACGCCTAGCGCTTCGCGATCCTTGCCGCCCAGCCAGGCCGGGAGACGGGGATGGGAAACTGTGACACTATACCTGTTCCCGCTCGCAGCCGCGCGGCGGAGCTACGCGAGAATGCATGCCGACACCGTATTCAGCTGGCGATCCTGGGCAGGCGCTTGCCCTTCGTCCGGCTGGTCAGATGGAATTTCCGGCAGCGATCGCAGCGGTAAGGCAGCAGCAGGAGCTCGAACCTTGCCGCAGCTGCACTCGCCTCGTCCGCCGATGCGAAGCGAGCCTTTTTGTCGCAGATGCTTCGCCTTGTTCGCACACCCATCCCTTCCACCGAACGAAAGCGGCCTAAATCAGATCGCGCAGCGCTGGCCGGCAGCCACGAGTGCATGTCGGCAATTGCCCCGCGGGCCCTGCTCTTCATGTTGTCGGTGTCGGATGCAATCGCGAGCTCGATCGGCCCGGCGGCCGCCGGGCCGAACGCGACGTACAGCCGAGCCGCATAATCTTCGCCGCTTTTCTCGTCATGTCGCCCTTCGCTGACGGAGCATCCACGAGCCAGCGCCAGCACAGGACGGGCGTTGCCGCCAGGCCTGCGGTGAACGGCCGGGCGAACAGCGGACCCGCGACCATTCCGGCCGGGCCGCCGCCGACGATGCAGAGATCGGTCCCCATCTCGCCCTCCCCGGGCTGACAATGTCCCCCAATCCTGCATAAAGGCAAGATGCACGGCAATTTCCAGACTTCGGGCTTCAGCGACGCGCTCGTCATCCTCGGCGCCGCGGGCGTGGTCATCCCGGCCTTCGCCCGATTCCGGATCAGCCCGGTCATCGGCTTCATCCTGGTCGGCCTGCTGGTCGGACCGGCCGGGCTCGGAGCGATGGCGGCGCAATTGCCGTGGCTCAACTACATCACCATCTCCAATCCGGATGCGGTGGAGCCGTTCGCCGAGTTCGGGATCATCCTACTCCTCTTCGCGATCGGCCTCGAACTCTCTTTCCGGCGATTGTGGACGATGCGGCGGCTGGTGTTCGGAGTCGGCGCGGCGGAGCTGCTCGTCGCCGCCTTGCTGATCGGCCTGACCTTGCACCTGATCGGCCAGAGCCTCAGCGGCTCGGTCGCGCTCGGCCTCGCTTTGGCGCTCTCGTCGACGGCGCTCGTATTGCCTCTGGTCGGGACGACCAGCCCGGTCGGCCGCTCGGCGCTGGCGATGCTTCTGTTCGAGGATCTGGCGATCGTGCCGATCATCTTCCTCCTCGGCGCGATGGCCCCCTTCGCGGCATCGAGCGGCTTCGACGGGCTGATGAGCACCTTGCTGCTCGGAGCCATCGTCGTCGCCGCGATGCTGGTGCTCGGCCGAATGCTGCTTCCGCCCCTGTTCGCCCAGGCGGCGCGGACCAAGAGCCCGGAGCTGTTCCTGGCCGCGAGCCTGCTGGTGGTGATCGTCGCAAGCCTCGCCACCACCGCCGTCGGCCTGTCGCCGCTGATGGGCGCGCTGCTCGCTGGGATACTGATTGCGGAGACCGACTATCGAAGCGAGGTCGAGGTGATCACCGCCCCGTTCCGCGGGCTCGCCCTCGGAATCTTCCTGATCACGGTGGGGATGAGCGTGGACGTACGCCTCGTCGCCGCCAATTGGCAGTCGATCGGGCTCGCGGTGATCGGAGTCGTTCTGGTCAAGGCGGTGGTCACGGGCCTGCTCCTGCGCCTCAACGGCGCCCGAAGGGCCGTCGCCGCCGAAGCCGGGCTGCTCATGGCATCCCCTTCCGAGACAACCCTGATCGTTCTCGCCGCCGCCGCCGCCGCTCAGCTGATTCGGCCAGAAACCGCCGCTTTCTGGCAGATCGTGACCGCAGTCGGCCTCACCATCACGCCGTTGCTCGCCAAGCTCGGCCAGATGGCGGCGCGAGGGGTGGACGTCCAGGCGGAGGAGGTGATTCCGGCGGCCGGCGAGGCCGCCGAGGCGCCGGTGGTGATCATAGGCTTCGGGCGGGTCGGCCGGCTCGTCGCCGAGATGCTGAACGCCCATGGCCGCCGCTTCCTGGCGGTCGATTCGAGCATCGACACGGTCGCCTCCGCCCGTAAGGAAGGAATCCCGATCGTCTTCGGAGACGTCGCCCGGGCCGAGTTCATCGACCGGCTCAACCTCGGCCACGCCACCGCGCTCGTCCTCACCATGGACGATCCGGTGCTGAGCGTGCGCGTGACCAAGAAGGTGCGCGCCTGGTGCCCCGGCCTCACCATCGTCGCCCGGGCCCGCGATCCCGCCCACGCCGCCGAGCTCTATCGCGCCGGAGCCACGGACGCGGTGCCCGAGACCCTCGAATCCTCGCTCCAGCTGTCCGAGGCGGTGCTGGTCGATCTCGGAATGGCGATGGGCCCGGTCATCGCCTCGATCCACGAGAAGCGCGCCGAGCTTCGCAAGGAGATCATGGAGCTGGGCCAGCTCAGCGAGGAGCCGGTGCTGGAGCGGCGGCGGCTGAGGGACGCCCTGAAGGGGGATTGATCCTTTACCCTCTCCCTGCAATCGTTCTTCCTACGTTCTTAGGGAGCAAATGATGGCCAAACGCTCGGGCAGCGCCGACCTGCCGCTCCACGGCGGGCGGGTTCCAAACTGGCTGGGCGAGAGGATGACCCGGCTCGGAACGGTCATCGCCGAAGCCATAATCCAACCCGAAGGTCGGGACGCCTTCCTCGCCCGGCTTGCTCATCCTTTCTGGTTCCAGTCGTTCGGCGGTAATGGGGATGGACTGGCATTCGTCGGGGATCGCCACAAGCGTGATCGGCGCCCTGAAGCGCGGCCTCAACCCGCGCGCCGGCGAGCTCGGGATCAGAGTCTGCGGCGGCCGCGGCCGCCATTCGCGAGCGACTCCGGTGGAGCTGCGACGAGGCCGGGTTCGACGGCCGCGAGCTCGCCCGCGCAAGCCGGCTGGTCGCCAAGGTCGACGGCGCGGCGCTCCAGGACGGCTTCGACCTTTACCTGCACGGCTTCTTCGTCACGGACGAGGGCAAATGGGCAATGGTCCAGCAGGGGATGAACGGCGAGCGGCGAACGGCCCGGCGCTACCATTGGCTCTCCGAAGGCCTGACCAGCTTCGTCGGTTCGCCCCATGCCGCGATCGAGGGCCGCTTCTGAGGGGACACGTACTTTTTCGCGAAAAAGTACGTGTCCCCAACCTCTGCTCAATTCAATTTTCAGCCGTGGGCCGCGTAGCTATCTTCATTGTGGTCTTCTGATATTACAGTTGGTGAACTGATTGCTCCTCACGTGTGCAGCCGTTACCCCGGCTGCGGCCTCTCGGACGTGCCGAGCCTCGAAAGGATCTTAGTCGATGGAATGGTTTCGACTGACCTTAGAGGATAACAACGCTGTCGCGCAGATAGAAATTGATGTCCTTGTTGACGCAAGTCAGCAAATC
The DNA here is from genome assembly GCA_038257735.1 of Sphingomonadales bacterium. Classification (GTDB taxonomy): domain Bacteria; phylum Pseudomonadota; class Alphaproteobacteria; order Sphingomonadales; family Sphingomonadaceae; genus Allosphingosinicella. The sequence continues at coordinate 19,703 of JBBSIZ010000027.1, forward strand.
GCCACGCCATTCACTTATCATGGAGTGTGGAGAAATCTCGACGAGTCAGGGACTTACCCGCTGCTCGTGCTTTACAACGGAACAGTCGATTACGGACACAATGCCGGCTCCGGCGTCCAACGCTACGATGAAATGACCCTTCACGGAGAAAGCGTCGCGGGCACGTCTACCTTCCTTTACAGGGACATCGACGAGCACGAATCCTATTGGTTCGGGATCAAAAAGATCTCTCGGTTGGCGTCGAATATCTAAACTACAGCGACTTCGCAGTGAGGGCGTCACGCACGGCCTCGACCGCCGCCGCCGCCTTGCCGCCGTCCGGCCCGCCGCCCTGGGCCATGTCGGGGCGCCCTCCCCCGCCCTGGCCGCCGACGGCCTCGACCGCCTTTCGGACCAGGTCGACCGCGCTTCGGCGCGCGACGAGATCGTCCGTGACCCCCACCGCCACCGAAGCGCGCCCGTCATTGACCGCGACCAGCGCGACCACGCCAGAGCCGACCCGCTGCTTGGCCTCGTCTACCAGCCCGCGAAGGCCCTTGGGATCCATACCCTCCAGCACCTGGCCGATGAAGGCGTGGCCGCCGACCTGCTCAGGCCCCTGCGCCTCGGACTTCGAGCCGCCGCCCAAAGCGAGCGCCTTCTTTGCCTCGGCGAGCTCGCGCTCGAGGCGGCGGCGGTCGTCGAGCAGGGCCGCGACCCGGGCGGGCACCTCCTCGGGCGAAGCCTTCAGGGACGCGGCAGCCTCCCTCAGCCGGTTCTCGCGCCCTGTCAGCCACCGGCGCGCAGCCTCCCCTGTGAGCGCCTCGATCCGACGGATTCCGGCGGCGACGGCGCTTTCCCCGACGATCTTGAAGAGCTGGATGTCGCCGAGCGCTTTTACGTGGGTGCCGCCGCAAAGCTCGACCGAATAGCCGGCGTCCGAGCCCCGGCCCATCGACAGGACCCGGACCTCGTCGCCATATTTCTCGCCGAACAGGGCCATGGCGCCGGCCGCGATCGCCTCGTCCGGGCTCATCAGGCGGGTAGTGACCGCGTCATTCTCGCGGATATGGCGGTTCACTTCCTCCTCGACCGCGGCGATGTCCTCGTTCGTGAGCGCCTTGGGGTGCGAGAAATCGAAGCGGAAGCGGTCGGGCGCAACCAGGCTTCCCTTCTGGGTGACATGGCCACCGAGCCGGTGGCGAAGCGCCGCGTGAAGAAGGTGGGTGGCGCTGTGATTGGCGCGCACCCGCCCGCGCCGTTCCGAGTCGACGACAAGCTGCACGGCGTCGCCGACCGCGACTTCGCCGGCCTCGATGACGGCATGGTGCGCATGAAGCCGGCCGAGCGGTTTCGATGTGTCCTCGACCGCGGCCCGAAGCCCCTTGTCGCTTGCCACGCTGCCGATGTCGCCCATCTGGCCGCCGCTTTCGGCGTAGAAGGGCGTCTGGTTGGTCAGGATGACGACCTTGTCGCCAGCCCCGGCGCGTTCGACCCGGGCGCCGTCCTTGACGAGGGCAACCACGACTCCCTCGCCTTCGTGGCCGGCATATCCGGTGAACTCGGTCGAGCCCTGCGCCTCGGCGATGTCGAACCAGACGTCCTCCGACGCCTTTTGGCCCGAGCCCTTCCAGGCGGCGCGGGCCTGCGCCTTCTGCTCGCCCATCGCGGTATCGAAGCCGGCCCGATCGACTGCGAAGCCCTGGGCGCGAAGAGCGTCCTCGGTGAGGTCGTAGGGAAAGCCGAATGTGTCGTAGAGCTTGAAGGCGACCGCGCCAGGCAGGGTGTCGCCCGTCTTCATCGCTCCGGTCGCCTCGTCGAGAAGGCGAAGGCCGTTGGCGAGAGTCTGGCGGAAGCGGGTCTCCTCGAGCTTCAGGGTCTCCTCGATCAGGGGCTGCGCGCGGACCAGCTCTGGATAGGCGGCGCCCATCTCGGCGACCAGAGACGGCACAAGCCGGTGCATGAGCGGCTCGGCCGAGCCCAATATATAAGCGTGGCGCATCGCCCGGCGCATGATCCGGCGAAGCACATATCCCCTGCCCTCGTTCGCCGGAAGCACTCCGTCCGAAATCAGGAAGCCCGAAGCGCGAAGGTGATCGGCGATGACCCGATGGCTGGCCTTGCGCTCGCCCGAAGCGTCGGTCCGGGTCAGCTCGGTCGAGGCGGCGATCAGGGCGCGGAACGTGTCCGTCTCGTAATTTTCGTGAACGCCCTGGAGCACCGCGGCAATCCGCTCCAGCCCCATTCCGGTGTCGATCGACGGCCTCGGCAGGTCGCGGACGATCTCATTGTCCTCCTGCTCATATTGCATGAAGACGAGGTTCCAGATCTCGACGAAGCGGTCCTTGTCCTCGTCCGGGCTCCCGGGCGGGCCGCCGGGTATATGGTCGCCATGGTCGTAGAAAATTTCCGAGCAGGGCCCGCAGGGTCCGCTGTCGCCCATCGCCCAGAAATTGTCCTTGGTCGGGATCCGGATGATCCGGCTTTCGGGCAGGCCGGCGATCTTCCGCCACAGCTCGAACGCCTCGTCGTCGGTGTGGTAGACGGTAGCGGTCAGCCGGTCGGGCGAAATGCCCCATTCCTTCGTGAGGAGGGTCCAGGCGTGGACGATCGCCTGTTCCTTGAAATAGTCGCCGAACGAGAAATTACCGAGCATCTCGAAAAATGTATGGTGGCGGGCGGTGTAGCCGACATTGTCGAGATCGTTATGCTTGCCGCCGGCCCGGACGCATTTCTGCGACGAGGCCGCGGTCGAATAGGGCCGGGTCTCGAGTCCGGTGAAGACGTTCTTGAACGGCACCATCCCGGCATTGACGAACATGAGCGTCGGATCGTTCTGGGGAACGAGCGGAGCCGACGGCACCTGCCGGTGCCCGTTGGAGCCGAAATAGTCGATAAACGACCGGCGGATGTCGTTGGTGGAGGTCATCGGGCCAAGGTAAGCCACATGCTGCGCTGCGGCAAGCACGTCGCCCTAGGGAAGGCTAAACTGGGGGCGAGGATCGCCACATGCAACGTCGCCCCAGCGAAGGCTGGGGCCCCGGTGGGTGAAGAGCGCCAGTGGCTTTCACCCGCCGGGATCCCAGCCTTCGCTGGGATGACGGGGGACTACAGCCCGGTGGGCGCGGCCGGCTCTTCGGCCAGCGCTTCAGCGGCCCCGGCCACTTCGACCGGCCGCTCCTCGCTGCTTACCGGATAGCTGGCGTAGCGCGCGATCCGCTCGCGGTCCGGATCCGGCGCCGGCGCCGTCTCGACCACGACCGCCGCTTCGGTGGGCTCCGGAGGCCTGAGCAGCTCGCCTTCGATGGCCATATCCACGGCCGGATCGTGCCTCGGCACATAGGCCGCCGGATAGGTCCGGCAGCCGATGCAGGAGCTGCCGAGATCGTGGATCAGGACGGGCTGCTGGGCGGAGCGATACTCGACCTGCTGGACCTGGCCCCGGTCGGGGCTTCGATAAGGGACGAGGTCGGCATGGAAATCGTCTTCGGCCTCGTTGAAATAAGCGGGATCGATCTCCGCGACGGCGGACTTGCCGAGAGTGATTCCGAGCGCCGCGCCCATGATCGAGAGACCGGCCATGATCGGCAAAGTCGTCGAGACGGGCATGGTTTTCACTCCCCTACAGGCGCGGCAGCCGCAACACAGGTTAAATGCCGATGGAGCGAGGCTGTTCCGTCCGTTTACCCTCTTTGTCCCTGAAAACCCCTCCCCCCTTGCGATTCCGGGCCAAAGGGTGGAACGCTTGCGGGATTGAGCGCGGACGCGCCTCAAAGCGGCTCGCGCCTTCGAAGGAGGAGAGACGCATGCCCGAAAGATCGACAGGCATCAGATCGACCGGCACCCGCACGATCGCCCTGGTTGGACCGGGCGGAGCCGGGAAGACCAGCCTCGCCGAGGCCCTGCTCTTCGCCGCCGGGGCGGTCGTCCGCCAGGGCAGCGTCGACGCCGGAACCAGCGTCGGCGATTCGAGCCCGGAGGCTCGGCAGCGCGCCGGCTCGACCGAATTGAACCTGATGCATTTCGAATTCCTCGGCGACCGCTTCGCGATCGTCGATTCGCCCGGCTCGGTCGGCTTCTCGGCCGACGGCGGGCTCGCCGTGGCCGCGGCGGATCTCGCAATCGTCGTCGTCGATCCCGATACCGAACGCGCCATCCTCGCCGAGCCGGCCTTGAGGCAGCTCGAGTCGCTCGGAATCCCCCACCTCATCTTCGTCAACAAGATCGACCAGGCCCGCGGCGGCATCCGCGACCTCCTGGAAGCGCTCCAGCCGATGAGCTCCTCGCCCCTGGTCGCCCGTCAGATTCCGATCCGGGCCAAGGAGTCCGGGGCCGAGAAGGTCACCGGCTTCGTCGACCTCGCTCTCGAGCGCGCGTTCAAATACCGGCCCGGCAAGCCTTCCGAGCAGATCGATATCCCCGCCGACCTCGCCGACCGGGAATCGCGGGACCGCTTCCACATGCTCGAGCAGCTCGCTGATCATGACGATGCCCTGCTCGAGCAGCTCCTGATGGACGAGATGCCCGACCAGGCGACGATCTTCGCCGACATCGCCCGGGAGACGAAGGAGAATCTCGTCGTGCCGGTGCTGTTCGGTTCGGCCCTGAACGGCTTCGGAGTGCGCCGGCTGATGAAGGCGCTCCGCCACGACGCGCCCGCCCCCGAGGCCGCGGCGGAGCGGCTCGGCGCCAGGGAAGGCTGCGCCTTCGTGTTCAAGGTGTCGAATGGCGGCAATATGGGCCGGCTCGCTCTGGCCCGGGTCTTCGGCGGGCCGCTGAGCGAGGGGACGGAGCTGAAGAGCAGCTCGGGCGAAACGGTTCGGGTCGGCACCCTCTTCGCGATGCAGGGCGACAAGCCCTCCAAGCTCGGCAAGGCCGCGGTCGGCGAAATCGTCGCCATCGCCAAGGCGGAAGGAGTCGATGCCGGCGAATGGCTCGGCGCCGGCGGCAAGGCGCCCGATCTGGACCTCCCCGCTTCCAATTACGCGCTCGCAATCACCACCAGCGACCGCAAGGACGACGTCCGGCTTTCGACCGCGCTCCACAAATTGGTCGAGGAGGATCCCTCGCTCGACTGGGAGCAGGACGAGGCGCTCCACGAGACCCGCCTTCGCGGAATCAGCGACGAGCATCTCAAGGTCGCTTTGGCTCGGCTGAAGCGGCGCTACGGAGTGGCCGTCGACGCCCATCCGCCTTTGGTCGGCTACAAGGAATCGATCCGAAAGCCGGTCACCCAGCGCGGGCGCCACAAGAAGCAGTCGGGCGGCCACGGCCAGTTCGGCGACGTCGTCATCGAGATCGGGCCGGTGCCCCGCGGCGAAGGCTTCCGGTTCGAGGAAAAGATCCACGGCGGCTCGGTTCCAAGGCAATATATACCGGCGGTCGAGCAAGGCGTTCGCGACGCTTTGGCGAAGGGCCCGCTCGGCTTCCCTGTGGTCGACGTCGCCGTCACCCTGGTCGACGGCAGCTACCACAGCGTCGACAGCTCGGAGCTCGCCTTCCGGACCGCCGGGCGGATCGGGATGGGCGAGGCGCTCGGCCAGGCCCAGCCGCATCTGCTCGAGCCGGTCCACAAGGTGACCGTGACCACTCCCGGCGATTCGACGTCGCGGGTCACCTCGGCCATTGCCGGCCGGCGCGGCCAAATGCTCGGAATGGACAGCCGCCCCGGCTGGTCGCGCTGGGACGTGGTCGAGGCCCTGGTTCCGGAATCGGAGCTTCACGGGCTCGACGCCGAGCTGAGGTCGGTCAGCCAGGGGCTTGCCAGCTACCGGGCGGAGTTCGACCATCTCGCCGAACTGAACGGCAAGCTCGCCGACGACGTCGTCCAGAAGGTGCTCGAGCCGGCGTAACCGCTCCTTCCCCCTCTCCCCGGCGGGAGAGGGCCGGGGTGAGGGGGTTCTGAGTCGGAGAATAGATCCCGACGCCGACCCCTCTCCCTACCCTCTCCCCGCCGGCGGGGAGAGTGATTTGCTGTCCGCGGCTTCGGGCGGCGCGACCGCCTCCTCCTCCCCGCGCGAAACCACCACCGCGGCGGTGAGATCGCCGGTGACGTTGAGGGTGGTGCGGCACATGTCGAGGAAGCGGTCGACTCCCAGGACCAGCCCGATCCCTTCGGGTGGTACTCCGACCATCCCGAGAATGAGAGCGACCACCGGAAGCGACCCGGCCGGGACCCCGGCGGTGCCGATTCCGCCCAGGATGCACATCAAGAGTACCACGATCTGCTGAGTGAGGCTCAGCTCCACTCCGAAGAACTGGGCGAGGAAGAGGACCGTCACGCCCTCGAAGATGGCGGTTCCGTTCTGGTTGGCGGTGGCGCCGATGGTGAGGACGAAGCGCGATACGCGCGGCGGCAGGCCCATCTCGTCGGCGACCCGGATGGCGGTCGGAAGGGTCGCGTTGGACGAGGCGGTCGAGAAGGCCATCACCATCGCCTCCTGGCTGCCGCGGAAAAAGGCGATCGGCGACACTCCGCCGAGGAAACGAAGCGCCAGCGGGTAGACGACGAACATGTGGGTGAGCAGCGCCAGCAGGACGACTCCGACATAGGCGCCGAGGCGAACCAGCAGCTCCCAGCCGAACAAAGAGGCGAGATTGAACATGAAGGCGGCGATTGCGATCGGCGCCAGCCGGATGACGATCCCGATCAGGCGCATCGTCACATGGAAGATCCCCTCTATCGCCTCCTGGAGGCGCTGCGCCGAGGGGGTGTTCACCAGCAGCAGGCCGATCCCGAAGAAGAGGGCGAAGAACATCACCGCGAGGATGTCGTTGGCGGCCGCCGCGGCGATCACGTTGTTCGGAATGAGGTTGAGGAAGGTGTCGATCCCCGCCGGCCTCTCCTCAGCGCTCGAGAGGATCGCTCCGGCGCCCTCACGCGCGTCGGCGAGCAGGGACTGGGCGAGCGCCGGATCGACGCCCTCGCCCGGCCGAAGCAGGTTAACCGCGAGAAGGGCGAGGACGACGGCGATGCTGGAGATGCCGACGGTGAAGAGAAGGGTCTTCACCCCGATACGCTTCAGGGAGCGAACGTCGCCCATCTCGGCGATCCCGATCACCAGCGCCGAGAAGAGCAAGGGAATGACCAGCATGAAGAGGAGGCGGAGGAATATCTGCCCGACGGGACCGGTGACATAGGTGGTCACGGCATCGACCCAAGGAGCGTCCGGCGCCGTCATGTGCACCGCCAGGCCGGAGGCGAGACCGACGACGAAGCCGATCAACATCTTCATCTGGAGCGGAATGCCGCCTTTCCCGGCGGGGCGCTCCGGCGCGGGCCGGCTTTCAGACATCATCCGCCGACTCGAACTCTTCGACATCGAGGTCGCCGGTCATTCGGGCCACCGCCACCGCGACCGCGGCGTCGCCGGTGATGTTGGTGGTGGTCCGCATCATGTCCATGATCCGGTCGACCCCCGCGACGAAGGCGATGGTCTCGAGCGGCACTCCGACCGAGGAGAAGACGAGGCCCATCATGATCAGCCCGGCGCCCGGAATTCCGGCGGCGCCGATCGCGCCCAAGGTCGAGGTGATCATGATCATCACATAATCGGTCGCGTCCAATGTCACTCCGAAGATCTGAGCCCCGAACAAGGTGGCGAGGCCGAGATACATGGCCGTGCCGTTCATGTTGATGGTCGCGCCCAGCGAGACGACGAAGCTGGAGACGCTCCGGCTGACCCCGAGGTTGCGCTGGACGCAGCGCAGGGTAACCGGGAGAGTCGCGTTGGACGAGGCGGTGGAATAAGCGACCGCCATGGCGTCGATCATTCCGCGGAAGAAGTCGACCACCGGCACCTTAGCCACGAAGCGGATCAGGACCGAATAGATTCCGAATATGATCAGCAGGCAGCCGAAATAGACGAGGCCGACCAGGGTCGCGAGCGGAAGCAGGGCGTCGACTCCGAACGTGCCCGCCACCCAGGCCATCAATGCGAAGACTCCGAAGGGGGTGAGCTCCATCACCAGGATCGTCATCTTCTGCATGACGATGGCGGCGGCATCCATTCCTCGAGCGATCGGGCCGCCCTCCTCGCCCGCCATCAGGATTCCGATCCCGAACAGGATCGCGAAGACGATGAGCGGGAGCACGTCGCCCTTGCCCATCGTTTCGACCGGATTGGCCGGGATCATGGCGAGGATCATGTCGGTGACCGAAGTGTCGGGTGGAGTCGGGACGGTGGCGCCCGCGGGAAGGGTGAGGACCAGGCCCGCGCCCGGCGTGACCAAAGTGCCGAGCAGAAGCCCCAGGCCGACGGAAAGAAAGGCCGTGACCAGGAACAGGAGCAAGGCCCGGCCGCCGACCCGGCCGAGCTTGCGCACGTCGCCGAGCGCCGCGACTCCGGCGACAAGCGAGAAGAAGATGAGCGGAACGACGAGCATCCGGATCGCCCGGATGAAGAAGTCGCCGATCCACTTGATGCTCTCGGCGCCGGGGCCCCAGAAAAGGCCCAGGACGATTCCGAGAATGAGCGCTCCGATGACCCGCTGCCACAGCGGAATCCCAAACCAGAATTTCATCGGCGCCCTTCCCTCCCAGCCGCGCCGGTTGCTCCGGCATCGCCCGCAATCAGTAGTGGAGCGGCCAAGGCGCGCAAGTGGCTAGTCGAAGGGCCGGTCGATCGAGGGCGGCGGGGTGGTGAACCAGCGGGGGCCAGCCGCGGTCATGTAAAGACAGTCTTCGAGGCGTATCCCGAACCTGCCGGGCAGATAGATGCCGGGCTCGTTCGAGAAGCACATGCCCGGCGCCAGCCTGGTCGTCTCGCCATGGACGAAATTGACCGGCTCATGGCCTTCGAGACCGATTCCGTGGCCGGTCCGGTGCGAGGTTCCGGGGAGCTTGTAGCCGGGGCCATAGCCGAGGCTTTCGTAATGAAGGCGCACCGAATCGTCGACGCTTCCGGCGGTGCGGCCGATCTGGGCCGCGGCGAAGGCGACATCCTGGCCCTTGCGCATGTGGTTCCAGACCTCGCGCTGGTCACGGTCGGCCTCGCCGCCGAACACGAAGGTGCGCGAGATATCGGACTGATAGCCGTGGACGGTGCAGCCGCAATCCATCAGCACCACCTCGCCCCGCCTGACCGCCTGCGGCTTGCCGGTGCCGTGCGGATAGGCGCTCGCCTCGCCGAGAAGGATGAGGGCGAATTCCGGCTTGCCTCCGAGGGCGGCGGTGGCGCCGTTCATGATCGCTCCGATCTCGGCCGGAATCATTCCCTTTTCGATCCGCTCATAGGTGTGGCGATAGGCGGCGAGGGTGATTTCGGCCGCCTTGCGCATGAGTGCGATCTCGGCCGGCGACTTGATCGTCCGGCAGCCTCGGACAACCGCAGCGGCGCTTCGAATCTCCACCCTCGGAATCGCCTTGCGGAGGCCGTCGACGGCGAAGAACCGCACCGTCTCCTCGATCCCGACCGGACGGCCCGCGACCTTGCGGTCGCTCAAGGCCGAGGCGACCAGCTTCAGCGGATCCTCATGCTCCACCCAGGTGCGCACCTCCGCCGGGACCGCGAGGCTCTCCCGGACCGAAGGCTCCTCGAAGAAGGGGGTGAAGATTATCGGCTCGCCCTCGACCGGGATGAGCGCGGCGGTCAGCCTCTCGCTCCGCCACCATCTGACCCCCGTGAAATAATCGAGCGAAGCGCCCGGCTCGATCAGGATCGAGCCGAGGCCGTGGCGGCGCATCAGCCTCCGCGCCTTTTCCAGCCGCTCCAGCCGCTCCGCCGCGCCGATCGGAGCGACGTCGCCGGTCATCGTCTTCAGCTCCGGCGGGCCGGCCGCGATCAGGGCCGACGGTCGCGCGGCGAGCGCCGCCCCGGCGGAGAGCGCGGCCAGGCCGAAGCCCCGGCGGCTCAATTCAGGCATAAGCGTAAGGCCCTCCCTTCCTGAGCGCCGCTCCGTAAGCGGGGCGGGCATGGATCCTCTCCAGCCAGTCGATCAGGTTCGGCCGGCTCTCGTCCAGCCCGGCGCGGTGGCGCGAGGCTTCGAGCGGAAAGCTCATCATGACGTCGGCGGCGGTGAAAGCCTCGCCGGCGAACCAGGGCCGGCCGGCGAGCTCGGTCTCGAGCCAGTCGAGATGCTGGTCCAGCATCTTCCGAATCGGCGCCCGCGCCGGCCGGCCGAGAAGGCCGAGCCGGTGGACGACGAGCATCGCGAGCAAGGGCGGCATCATCGATCCCTCAGCATAATGGAGGAAGTGGCGGTAGCGCAGCCTTTCGTCCCGATTTGCCGGCGGACCGAGGCGATTATCGGCCTTTTCCACCACATATTCGACGATCGCCCCGGTCTCGGCGACGATGCGGCCGTCATCCTCGATCAGTGGCGACTTGCCGAGCGGATGAACCCGCTTCAGCTCAAGCGGGGCGAGCATCGTCTTCCTGTCGCGCTCGTAGCGGCGCACCTCGTAGGGCAGGCCGAGCTCCTCGAGCAGCCAGAGGATCCGTTGCGAGCGGCTGTTCTCGAGATGATGGACGATTATCATCGGTTGTTCCCGTGGCACAAAGCGGCGACCTCCCTGATCATCTTGGCGGCGAGCACCGCGGTGACTCCGTTGAGGTCGCGGCTCGGATTATATTCGACGATGTCGGCTCCGACGATCGGGGCCCGGACCCGTTCAAGCACAGCGAGGACGTCGCGCACGGAAAGGCCGCCCGGCTCATGGTGCGACACGCCGGGCGCGAAGGCCGGATCGAAGCCGTCCATGTCGATGCTGATGTAGAGCGGACCGGCGGGCAGCGGCACCGAATCGGGGGAGAAACGGCACATCTCGACGATCTCCACCCCGAACCGCTCGGCCTGCTCGCGGCAATGGCGATTGAGGGTGCGGATCCCGACCTGGACCAGCCGGCGGGCCAGGCCGCGCTCCATGATCCGGGCGAAGGGCGAGGCGTGGGAGCGGGCATTGCCCTCGAAATCGTCGTAGAGGTCCGGGTGGGCGTCGAAGTGGAGGATGTCGATCGCTCCATGGGCCTCGGCCAGCGCCTCGATGACCGGGACGGTGATCGAATGGTCGCCGCCCAGGACGAGGGGAACTGCGCCGTCCGCGACCGCCCGGGCGACGGCGGCGGAGATCAGCGCATCGTCCCCCTGCGCCTCGGCCAGCGGCAGGTCCCCCACGTCGGAGAGGCGGACGTCGGAGCCGAGCTCACAGCCCGATTCAGCGGTCATATTGCCATGGTCGGAGCGAAGCGCCGCCCGGATCAGCGGCGGCGCGAGCGCTGCTCCGCGAAGGAAGGAGGAATTGCAGTCGGTCGGTGCTCCGATCAGCCGAAGCTCCGGCATCCGGGCAATCGTCGCGCCTTCGCTCTCCATAAGCGGCGTCTGTGGAGAGGCGCACCCGCCTTGTCCAGCGGCCGGCGGAGCGCTCTCCATGCTTGAGCGTTCGAAACAGGCTTCGGCGGCCAAGGCGCGGACCGAATTGCGCCGTCTCGGGCGGCGGCGAGGATTCGCCGTCGCCGGACCCTCGCTTCCAGGGAGAAAAGAACATGTTGAAGGATCATGACAGCTCAGCGATCCGCGCCGTCGCCGATTTGGAGCGCGCCCGCGCTTTCTACGGTGGCGTACTCGGCCTCGATCTCGCCGGGGAGTGGGCGCGCGGTTCGAACACCATTCCGGCATCGGCCGGCTCGAAGGCAATGTGCACCATTCGGGCGGGATGAAGCTGGTCTGGCTCAGGGACCCGGACGGCAACATCCTCCACCTCAATTCGATGTGACTCCAGGCCGCTCCCGAGCAGCGAGCTCGCGCAACAGGTGGCGCGAGCAGCGCCCGAGACGGCGCCGCCCGCCCCGGGAAAAACTCGTCCGGTCGCTCCGAATTTGCACTCCCGGCGCAAATCGTTCATAAGGTCCGGGCTAAAGTCGCATGCGACGGACATTTCCTTCTTCGGTTGGTTTTTCCTTCTCTTACACGCTTCTAAAGCCCGGGGCGGTCGATTCGCCGCCACCGGCACTCATGCTACCAAAGGAAAACGCCATGCCGACCGGCACCGTAAAATTCTTCAACATCGACAAGGGCTACGGCTTCATCCAGCCCGAGGGCAGCGGCAACGACGCCTTCGTTCACATCTCGGCCGTCGAGCGCGCCGGAATGACCACTCTGGAGAAGGATCAGCGGGTCAGCTACGATCTCGAGCAGGACCAGCGCGGCAAGACCAGCGCGGTCAACCTGCAGAGCGCGTAGGCCTCCGTATCGCCAAAGGAAGGGCGTCGCTTCGGCGGCGCCCTTTTTTCGTGCGCGCTGGATTTCCATGCTGCCCGGATTAAGCTGCGCTTCGGGAAGCAAGGGGGACGGGATGGAAGGCTTCAGGGATCCGACGGGTGCGACTCGGGCCGCCATCGTCGCGCTTTATATGGACATGGTGCTGGAAGCGCTGGCTGCGGGGCTGAGCCTGCCGACCCGGTCGAGGGCGGGCCGGGCGATCTCGCCGCCCTCCCCGCCTTACTGGTGCTGATCGTCTGCTTCGTACTTGTCGGCCGCTGGATCTACCGTACCAACGCGAATGCCCATCTCCTCAGCGGCGACATGACGATCACTCCGGGCTGGGCGATAGGCTGGTATTTCGTGCCCTTCGCCAACCTCGTGAAACCCTATCAGGGCATGAAGGAAACCTGGCTCGCCAGCCACGAGGCGGGCGGCCTCCACGAGGAAACGGAGACCGCGCTTCTGCCCTGGTGGTGGGGGCTTTGGCTGGTCACCAACATCCTCGGCAACATCTCGATGCAGATCACGCTCAGGGCGGACGGTTTCGACGCTCCGTCCTCGCAGGCGGTGCGCCTGATCGACCTCGCCGCCGCAGCCCTCAACGTCCCTCTCTGCCTGATCCTCATCCGGCTGATGCGGCGGCTGGCACGGGCGCAGGTGCTGGCAAGGCAGGTCTCGGCCTTCACCTAGGACGCGGCCTGTCCAATCCCGCAATCGCTTCGTCGATTCGAACCCGGGGGCATGGCAACCTTGCCGGCCCCCGCTCATTCCATGCGCAGACCGCGCATCGGCAGCGGCGCCCTACAGGAGAGTAAGAATGAGTATCTTCGGCAAGATCCGCGACGCGATTTTCGGCAAGGCCAAGGCCGCGCAGCCGCAGACCCAATCGCAGCAGCGGCCGCAAGACCCGGCCATGCCGCAAATGAACCCCGCTCATCCCGCCGAGGTCGATGTCGACGCGGTCCTCGCCGATCTCGCCTCGAAGAACGGGGAGAAGCTCAACTACGAGTCGTCGATCGTCGACCTGATGAAGCTGCTCGATCTCGATTCGAGCCTCGCCAACCGCAAGGAGCTGGCGACCGAGCTCGGCTATACCGGCGCCAAGGACGGAAGCGCCGAGATGAACATCTGGCTCCACAAGAGCGTGATGGAGGAGCTCGAGAAGAATGGCGGCAAGGTGTCCGCCTCGCTCAGGGACTGACCCGGTTGGAGGCGGGGACGGCGCTCGATCCCATTCGAACGCCTCCCCGCCCCCGCCAGAGCTTCGCGCCCGCATGGAAAAGGCGCCGGCCCCGGCATCCGTCCGGCGGCCGGCATCATCTGGGGGCCCGGCCCGGCGTGGGCGCGTGACCGGCGTCACGCGGTTTCCAGCCTCCATCATTGAGACGGGTTTCCCGCCGCTCTGGACAGAGCGGCGGATTCCGAACAGAAGGCGCGCTATGTCCAGCCAGCTCGAATTCTATCAGGCCCGCGCCGCCGAGGCGCGCGCCGATGCCGAAGCCGCCACACTCGACAATGTCCGCGACCGCTGCCGTCGGGCGGCGGCCGCCTGGGAGGCGATGGTCGCCCGGGCCCATCGCGGCGACGCGATGCGCGCCCGCCAGGAAGCCGACAAGCGCGCTCTCGCCGAGGCATCGGCGACGGCTCCCGCGGAATAAGCCGGCCGATCGGGACGTCGCCGGCGACTCTTCCCCGGATACCGGTTGCCGCTGCCCATGGCAGATGCTAGCAACCGGGCTCGGACCCCGCTGGAGGCCTTCCTTCCGATTTTGGGCCGAAACATGCGCCGGCGTCTCCGCCGGCCACCAAGGTTGACGCTGCATGAGGCATTTTTTCCCCACGACGCTGCCTGCCCGAACTGGGCCGGGCATTGCGGCCGGGGCCTGTCGGCCGGGCTTTTCCGCCGGCCTGTCGCGTGCAGCAGAGGCGACTTTTTTCTTTTCAACCCGGACATTGAGGGCGCGCGCCGAGCAGGCCGTGCCTTCGTCCATATTCGAGCGCGCGCCTGGCGCCGCCGCCGCAAGGACGGCTCGGCGCGCGTGGAGTGATTTCAATGACAATGCGCATGTTGATCGACGCGCGCCACCAGGAAGAAACCCGGGTGGCGGTCGTCAAGGGAAACCGGATCGAGGAATTTGATTTCGAATCGGCCGAGCACAAGCAGCTCAAGGGAAATATCTATCTAGCCAAGGTGACCCGTGTCGAACCGTCGCTGCAGGCGGCGTTCGTCGATTACGGGGGCAACCGACACGGTTTCCTCGCTTTTTCGGAAATCCATCCCGATTATTACCAGATCCCGCGCGAGGACCGCGAGGCCCTGCTCCGCGAGGAGGCCGAGCATGCCGCCGAGGAGGAGCGCCTGCGCGCCGCCGAGGACGCCCGCTACGAGAGCCGCGGAAACCGTGACGACCGTGACGATCGCGACGACGATCGCGAGCTGGACGAGGCCGGCGACCATTATGACGACGAGGGCGAGGAAGGCGAGGCCGGCGACGAGGACGCACCCGCCCCGCCCGAGTCGGCCGAGAGCGCGCCGGAGGAGAGTGCCGCCGACGAGCTTCGCCGGAAGCGCCAGAATCTGCGCCGCCGCTACAAGATCCAGGACGTCATCCGCCGCCGGCAGGTGCTTCTCGTCCAGGTCGTGAAGGAAGAGCGCGGCAACAAGGGCGCCGCCCTCACCACCTATCTGAGCCTCGCCGGCCGCTATTGCGTGCTGATGCCCAACACCACCCATGGCGGAGGCATCAGCCGCAAGATCTCCAACGGCGCGGACCGCAAGCGCCTCAAGCAGATCATGTCGGACCTCTCGCTGCCCACCAGCATGAGCTGCATCGTCCGCACCGCCGGCCTTTCGCGGACCAAGACCGAGATCAAGCGCGATTTCGACTATCTCGCCCGCCTCTGGGACGAGATTCGCGAGCGCACCCTGGGCAGCTCCGCCCCGGCTTTGATCTACGGCGATAGCGACCTCATCAAGCGCGCCATCCGCGACATCTACAATCGCGACATCGACGAGGTCATCGTGGAGGGCGAGGACGGCTACAAGGCCGCCCGGTCCTTCATGAAATTGCTGATGCCGAGCCACGTCAAGCGAGTGGCGAATTACGTCGACACGGTGCCGCTGTTCCAGCGCTACGGCGCCGAGGACCAACTCGCCGCCATGTACCAGCCGGTCGTCCAGCTCAAGTCCGGCGGCTATCTGGTCATCAACCCGACCGAGGCCCTGGTCTCGATCGACATCAACTCCGGGCGCTCGACCCGCGAGCACAATATCGAGCAGACCGCCTACGCGACCAACATCGAGGCCGCCAACGAGATCGCCCGCCAGCTTCGCCTGCGCGACATGGCCGGACTGGTCGTCATCGACTTCATCGACATGGAATCGAACGGCCATATCCGCAAGGTCGAGAAGGCGATGAAGGACGCGCTCAAGAACGACCGCGCCCGGATCCAGGTCGGCCGAATATCGTCCTTCGGGCTGATGGAGATGAGCCGCCAGCGGCTTCGCACCGGAGTGCTCGAGGCGTCCACCCGTCCCTGCCCACATTGCGAGGGCAGCGGCCTGATGCGCACCGCCTCGTCGGCGGGCCTGTCGGCGCTTCGAATGCTCGAGGAGGAGGCCGGACGCGGCCGCGGAAGCCGGATAGTGCTTCGCGCCGGCCGCGAGGCCGCCGTCTATGTTCTCAATCGAAAGCGCGGCGAGATCGGCGAGATCGAGGCCCGCTACGGGGTCGATATCGAGGTTCTGATGGAGGAGACGTTCGAGGGCGCCAAGATGGCGGTCGAATCCTTCGGGCCGCCGCCCGCGGCGCGCCCGCGAGTCGAGCGGATCGTCGAGCCCGAGGTCGACGAAGAGGAATATGCGGAGGATCTCGACGACGAAGTCGAGGAGAATGAGGAGAATGAGGAGAGCGAGGAAGAGGCTCGTCCGCGCCGCTCCGAGAGCCCCGAGCAACGCGACAATCGCGAGGAGAGCGAGGATCGCGGACGCAAGCGCCGGCGGCGGCGCGGCCGTCGCGGCGGACGGCGGAGGGACGGCGAGGAAGGCGGCGAGCCCGGCTCGGCCGAGCAGGAAGCTGCTCCGGAGATACAGCGAGCCCCCGAATCCGCGCAGCCCGAGCGCCTGTATGCGCCCGAGGCGGAGGCCGTCCAGTCCGTGGAGCCGGTGCCCGAGGCTCCGACCGTGGCCGATGCGGAGGAAAAGCCCAAGGGCCGCCGCCGTCCCCGTGCCCGGCGCAAGGAAGAGGCTCCGTCGCCGGCGGCCGAAGCCGCTCCCAAGCCCGAGGCGCCCGAAGCACCGGCTAAGGTAGCTAAAGCGAAACCGGCTGCCGCGGCCGATCCGACCCCCGCCGACGATGAGGAGAAGCCGGCCAAGCCGAAGCGCACGCGGCGCAAGAAGGCGGTCGAAGCAGAGGCTCCGGCCGAAGGTCCGGCGCCCGAGGCGGCCAATGACCGCGAAGGGACGGCGGGCAAGGAGCCGGCCGCCGCCGCCGAGGCCGCGAAATCAGAGGCCGAAACCGAAACCGAAACCGACGAGGCGGGAGAGCCGCGCCGGGGCTGGTGGCAACGGACTTTCGGGGCCTGAAGACCCAGGCATGAGCGCGCTTGCCCCGGCCGGCGCGCTCATGTCAGGTTCAGCCCCGCAAAGCGATAGGATGCGGCATGGCTGAAGCTACGGTTACGCTGAGGAGGTGGAGCGCGCTTGCCGCCCGCCTCGCATTCCTCGTCATATTGACCTTCGGGCTCGCGGCACGGCCGGCGGCGGCCCAGTCGATTCTCCGCGACGCCGAGACCGAGGCCCTGTTCAAGGACATGTCGCGCCCGATCGTCGAAGCCGCGGGGCTTAGGCCGGAGGACGTCCGGGTCGTTCTCATCCACGACCGATCGATCAACGCCTTCGTGGCCGGTGGCCAGATCGTCTACATCCATTCGGGACTGATCGCCGCCGCCGACGACGCCAACGAGGTGCAGGGCGTCATCGCGCATGAGGTAGGCCACATTACCGGCGGCCACGTCATTCGGATCCAGGAGGGCATAAAGGTCGCGACCGGGATCATGCTTCTCTCGCTCGTCCTCGGCGCCGCGGCGATGGCGGCCGGCGCCGGCGAGGCGGGAATGGGCGTCATGGCCGCGGGCCAGCAGGCGGCGATGGGCAAGTTCCTCGCCTTCAGCCGAACCCAGGAATCCTCGGCGGATGCCGCCGCCGCCGGCTTCCTCGCCAAATCGCAGACTAACGGCCAGGGCCTGATCAGCTTCTTCAAGAAGCTCCAGAACCAGGAGTTCCGCTACGCCATCCCACAGGATAACGGCTATATGCGCACCCACCCGCTGACCGGCGAGCGCATGGCCGCGCTCGAGCAGTCGGTGAAGAGCTCTCCAGGTTATGGCCGGGCCACCGACCCCAAGCTCGAGGCCCGCTTCCAGCGAGTAAAGGCGAAGCTCCAGGGCTATGTCGAGGAGCCGACCCGCACCCGAATCGCCTATCCCGAAAGCAATAAGAGCGTCCCCGCCCGCTATGCGCGCGCTTATGCCTGGCACAAGAGCGCCTATCCGGACAAAGCCCTGGCCGAGGCTGAGAGCCTGCTCGCGGAAGCGCCGGGAGATCCCTATTTCCTCGAGCTGAAAGGCCAGATCCTTCTCGAATCCGGCCGTCCCGGCGAAGCGCTCGAGGCGCTGCGCCGGTCCGTCGAATATGCACCGGACCAGCCGCTCATCTCGGCACTGCTCGGCCACGCTCTGATCGCCACCGAGAGGCCGGATCATTTTGAGGAGGCGAAGCGGGTGCTTCGGGCCGCCATCGGCCGCGACAATTCGAACCCATTCGCCTGGTATCAGCTCGGAATCGTCTACGACCGCGAGGGCGATCCCGGCCGGGCCGCCCTCGCCACCGCCGAGCGCTACAACCTCCAGGGCGAGCCTCGCCTGGCGCTGGTCAATGCCGAGCAGGCCTTGAGGTCCGTCCCCACCGGCACGCCCGACTGGTTGCGCGCCCAGGACATCGCCATGGTCTCGCGCACCCAGGTGGAAAAGAAGAAAAAGAAACGTGACGACTGACGGCGCGGCTCAGGCCCGCAAAGGTTTCGGAGGCTGGAAATCGACGCTGGCGGCGGCTTTGCTCGGCGCGGTCGTCGGCGGCGGAGCGGTCGCCTATGTGTCGCGCGAGTCGGTCCGCGACTATCTGCTCGAAAATCCGGAGGTGCTTCCCGAAGCCATGGACCGGCTTCGGTCCCGCGAAGCGGCGAAGATGGTCTCCGCGAACCGCGCCGCGCTCGAACGGCCTTTCGGAAGCGCCTGGGCGGGCGCGGCGGACGGCGACGTCGTCCTCGTCGAGTTCTTCGATTATGCCTGCGGCTATTGCAAGAAGAGCAATGCCGATATCGACCGGCTGCTGAGCGAGGACCCTCGGCTCAAGGTGGTCTGGCGCGAATGGCCGGTGCTCGGGCCGGACAGCGAGGCGGCCGCGAGGGCCAGCCTCGCCGCCGCCCGGGCGGGACGATTCAAGCCCTTCCACGATGCCATGTTCGCCGCCGGCCGGCCCACCCCGGAGGCGCTCGCCGGGGCGCGCGCCGGCGTGGGCGTCGGCGGCGATCTTCCAGCCGCGGTCGCCGACCGGGAGCTGGCCAGGAATTTCGACCTCGCCCGCGACCTCGAGGCCACCGGCACCCCGACCTTCGTCGTCGGCGACCAGATCTTCCAGGGCGCGGTCGGCTACGAAACGCTCCGCGACGCGATCAGGGAGACCCGGGCGAAGGGTTAGGCGGACTGAGCTTGGAAACGTTCCTTTCAACGGCCATAGTCGCCCGATGCAGCCCTATCTGAACCTCCTCTCCCGAATCCTCGACGAGGGCGCGGAGCAGCAAGACCGTACCGGAGTCGGCACCCTCTCCGTTTTCGGCCACCAGATGCGCTTCGACCTGGCCGAGGGCTTTCCCCTGCTCACCACCAAGAAGCTCCATACGCGCTCGATCGTCATCGAATTGCTCTGGTTCCTTCGCGGCGAGACCAACATTGCGTGGCTTAAGGAGAACAGGGTCCGGATCTGGGACGAATGGGCGGACGAAGCGGGCGAGCTCGGCCCGGTCTACGGCAAGCAGTGGCGCGACTGGGAGGGGCCGGACGGCCGCCATGTCGACCAGATCGCCGAACTCATCGACCTCATCAAGCGCGACCCCGCCTCCCGGCGCCAGATCGTCTCGGCCTGGAACCCTGCGGAGATCGACAGGATGGCGCTCGCCCCCTGCCATTGCCTGTTCCAGACCCAGGTCGCCCGGGGCCGGCTCAACCTCCAGCTCTACCAAAGGAGTGCCGACGCCTTCCTTGGAGTTCCGTTCAACATCGCGAGCTACGCCCTCCTCGCCCACATGCTCGCCCAGCAATGCGGGCTGGAGCCGGGCGTGTTCGTCTGGACCGGCGGCGACTGCCACCTCTATTCCAACCATTTGGAGCAGGCCCGCCTTCAGCTGACCCGAAAGCCCCGGCCCCTGCCGAAGCTTAGGATTCTGCGCCGCCCCGAAGCGATCGACCGCTACGAATATGAGGATTTCGAGATCACAGGGTACGACCCACACCCGCATATCAAGGCCGAGGTGGCGGTGTGACCTTTCCCGTCAGATGAGCACCATCACCATCGTCGTCGCACGGGCGCGCAACGGTGCGATCGGCCGGGACGGCGCGCTTCCCTGGCGGCTCCCGGGTGATCTGAAGCACTTCAAGGCCGTGACCATGGGCAGCGCGATGGTGATGGGGCGCAGGACGTTCGACAGCCTTCCCGGCCTCCTTCCGGGGCGGCGGCACATCGTCCTGACCCGCGACCCCGAATTCAGGGCGCCGGGGGCGCAGGTCGCCCGGTCGGCCGACGAGGCGCTGGCCTTTGCCGGCAGGGACCCGGTCTCCGTGATCGGCGGCGCCGAGATCATTGCCCTGTTTATGGCGCGCGCCGACGCCGTCGAGCTGACCGAGGTGCATGACGATCCCGAGGCGGACACGTTCATGCCGGGGTTAGACGCCGCCGACTGGCGGGAAGAGTCGAGGGAGGATTATCCGGCCTATAGTTTCGTACGCCTCGAACGAAGGGGCTGAATCGTGCGCAAATTCATCTACGGCCTTTTCGTTCTGCCTGTCATCGTGGTCGGCGGCTTCTTAATCCTCGGCCCCGGAATCGTCGAGGGCGGTATGAACAAGGTGGTGGACACTCCGCTTCCGGCGGTGGGCGAGCGCGCCAGAACACTTCACCCTCGGCTCGCCATCGCCGACATGCATGCCGACACCCTCCTCTGGCAGCGCAGCCTGCTGGCCCCGGCCGGCCGGGGCCAGGTAGACCTTCCTCGGCTCGAGGCGGGAAATGTCGCGCTTCAGGTCTTCTCGTCGGTGACCAAGACTCCGAAGAGCCAGAATTACGATTCCAATGGCGCCGATACCGACAATATCACCCTTCTCGCCATGGCCCAGTTGCAGCCGCCGCGGACGTGGAACTCGCTTCTTCAGCGCTCGCTCTGGCACGCCGAAAAGCTTCGGCGGGCGGAGGCGGAGTCCAGGGGCCGGCTCAGGATCGTGACAAGCGGCGCCGACGTCCGCCGCCTGCTCGCCGACCGCGCCGCGGGCCGCGAGGTGACCGGCGCCCTGCTATCGATCGAGGGCCTCCAGAATATCGAAGGCCACCTCGAAAATCTCGGCCGGCTCCACGACGCCGGCTTCCGGATGGCCGGGCTCGCCCACTTCTTCGACAACGAGGTCGCCGGCTCGATGCACGGGCTGACGAAAGGCGGACTGACTCCGCTCGGCCGCCGGGTCGTCACCGAAATGGAGCGGCGCGGGATGATCGTCGACATCGCCCATTCCAGCCACGCCGCCGTCTCCGACGTCCTGGCGATGGCCAAGAAGCCGGTCGTCTCGAGCCACGGCGGCGTGCAGGCGACCTGCCGGGTCAACCGCAACCTCACCGACGGGGAGATTCGCGGAGTCGCCCGAACCGGCGGCCTCGTCGGAATCGGCTATTGGGACGCCGCGATCTGCGATCTCCGGCCCGCCGCGATCGCCGCCACCATCGCCCATGTCCGCGATCTCGTAGGGATCGACTATGTCGGCCTGGGCTCGGATTTCGACGGAGCGGTGACCACCGGCTTCGATACGGCGGGGCTGTTCAACGTTACTCAGGCCCTGGTCGACCGCGGCTTCACCGACGACGAGATCGCCAAGGTGATGGGCGGGAATTTGCTGAGGCTGCTGGCGACGCTTCCTTAAGCCCGTCATTGCGAGCGAAGCGAAGCAATCCAGTGCGACCTCGGAAGCCCACTGGATTGCTTCGTCGCTTCGCTCCTCGCAATGACGGGTGTGAGCGGAGGATTTACCGACCCTTCCCCCTCTCCTATACGGCGCCGCATGGAGCGGCTGGACGGCGGCTCGGCGGTTCCGCGGGCGCTTCGCGGGGGCATCGTCGCGCTCGGCAATTTCGACGGATTTCACATCGGCCACCAGGCGGTGGTCGGCCGTGCGGTGGCGCGCGGCCGGGCCGAGGGCCGGCCGGTGCTGGTCGCCACCTTCGATCCGCACCCGGTCCGCTTCTTCCGGCCCGACGCGCGCCCTTTTCGGCTGACCGGCCTGGACCAGCGCCAGCGGCTGTTCGCCGCCGCCGGCGCCGACGCGATGATCGTCTTCCGCTTCGGGGCGGAGCTTGCGGCGACCCCGGCCGAGCAGTTCATCTCGAAGAACCTGCTCGACCTGATCGGCGCGGCCGGGGTTGTGACGGGCGAGGACTTCACCTTCGGCAAGGCGCGCGGCGGCAATGGCGAAATGCTCGGGGAGGCCGGGGCGCGGCTGGGCTTCTCGGTGGATTCGGTGGCTCCGGTCTCCGACGAGGAAGGACCGATCTCGTCGAGCCGGATCCGGGCGGCGCTCCAGGCCGGCGACTGCTCGACCGCGGAGCGGCTCCTCACCCGGCCATTCGCGATCGAGGGCGTGGTCGAGCATGGCGACAAGAGGGGCCGGACGATCGGTTATCCCACAGCCAATATCGCGCTCGGCTCCTATTTGCGTCCGCGCTTCGGAATCTATGCCGTGAAGGGGCGGCTGCCGGGCGGCGAAATCCTGCAAGGCGCGGCCAATCTCGGAATTCGCCCGACCTTCGAGCCGCCGAAAGAGCTGCTCGAGCCCTATTTCTTCGATTTCGAAGGCGACCTTTACGGGCGGACGGTGGAAGTGGAGCTGATCGACTTTCTTCGGCCCGAGGCGAAATATGAAAGCCTCGACTCGCTCACGGCGCAAATGGCCGCCGATTGCGACGAGGCTCGGCGCAGGCTCGCGGCATGAAGGCCTGGCAATGGATCGGAGCGGGCATCTGCGCCTTCGCGGTGGCGGTGTCGCTGATCAACGCGTCGTGGATCGCGCCCCGCTCGAAGAAGCCCCTGATCCTCGTCGCCCATCGCGGCCTCGCCCAGCAATATGACCGGGCCGGAATCGGCCCCGACACCTGCACCGCGACCCGGATCCTACCCTCCGATCACGATTTCATCGAAAACACGCTCCGCTCCATGTCCAATGCGCGCCACTTCGGAGCCGACGCGATCGAGCTCGACGTCCACCCGACCAGGGACAGGCAGATGGTCGTCTTCCACGACTGGACCCTCGACTGCCGCACCGACGGCAAGGGGCCGGTGCGCGAGAAGACGCTCGCCCAGCTGAAGCGGCTCGACGCAGGCTACGGCTACGCGACCGACGGCGGCGCGAGCTTCCCATTGCGGGGTCGGGGCATCGGAGCGATTCCGACGGTGGAGGAGGCGCTTCGAGAAACGCCGCAAATGCGGCTCTTCTTCAACTTCAAGAGCAAGGACCCGAAGGACGCCGATGCGCTGGTCGCCGCGTTTCGCCGCGCCGGGGTCGAGATCGACGGCAAGTTCGCATTTTACGGCCATCCCCGGGTGACCGGCCGGATGAAGCAGCTGGTGCCGGGCGCCTGGACCTTCGGGAAAGACGAAATGAAGACCTGCCTCACCGATTATGTGAAATGGGGCTGGACGAGCCGGATTCCGGAGAGCTGCCACGACACCACCGTCACGGTGCCGCTCAACTATCAATGGGCGATCTGGGGCTGGCCCAAGCGCTTCATCGCCCGGATGGAGAGCGTGGGCACCAAGGTGATGCTGATGGGCCCCTATGAAGACGGGCAGATCGCCGGCCTCGAGCGTCCCGAGCAGCTCGCCAAGGTCCCGAGGGACTTTCGCGGCTATCTGTGGATCGAGGATTTCTACAATGTCGGGCGGGCGCTGGAGAATTGAGGCCTGCCTTGCTCCCCGAGTAGGTGTTCCCATTCCCGATCTTCCCCGCTAAGCCCCCGCCCAATGTCCGAAAAACCCGATTACAGAGACACGGTCTTCTTGCCCAAGACCGACTTCCCGATGAAGGCCGGGCTGGCTCAGAAGGAGCCGGCCATCCTCGAGCGCTGGGCCGCGATCGGCCTCTACGAGCGCCTTCGCGAGGCCCGCGCCGGGCGGGAGCGCTTCATCCTCCATGACGGCCCGCCCTACGCGAACGGCGACATCCACATGGGCCACGCCATGAACAAGATCCTCAAGGACATGGTGGTGCGCTCCCAGTCCCTGCTCGGCAAGGACGCGCCCTACGTCCCCGGCTGGGACTGCCACGGCCTGCCCATCGAGTGGAAGATCGAGGAGCAGTACCGCAAGAAGAAGCTCGACAAGGACGCGGTGCCGCCCCGCGAATTCCGCGCCGAGTGCCGGGCCTATGCGGAAAAGTGGGTCGCCATACAGTCCGAGCAGTTCCGGCGGCTGGGCGTGATGGGCGAGTGGGAAGACCCCTATCTCACCATGAAGTTCGAGGCCGAGGCGAAGATCGTCGAGGAATTGCTCAAATTCGCCGAAAGCGGCCAGCTTTACCGTGGCGCCAAGCCGGTCATGTGGTCGCCGGTCGAGAAGACTGCGCTGGCCGAGGCCGAGGTCGAATATGAAGAGATCGTCTCGACCCAGATCGACGTGGCGTTCGAGATCGTGGAGAGCCCGGTTTCGGAGCTGGTCGGCGCTCATGCCGTGATCTGGACGACGACACCGTGGACAGTCCCTGTGAACCAGGCGATCGCCTATGGTCCAGACCTGTCGTACGATCTCATCGAATGGCGAGGCCGTCGCTATTTGGTAGCGTTCGGATGCCAAGCGGATTCCATGAAGAGATGGGGCTACGAGCCGACGTCTGGTGAAGGCAGAGCCGCGGGGATTTACGGCGGCTCTCAGCTCGCCGGAACCATTGCCCGCCACCCGATGCACCATCTCGGCGGCTTCTTCGCCCGTCCCCGCCCCTTCCTCCCCGGCGATTTCGTCACCACCGAGGCCGGCACCGGCCTCGTCCACATGGCGCCCGATCATGGCGAGGACGATTTTCTGCTGTGCAAGGCGAACGGCATCGATCCCGTCTTCGCGGTCGACGACGGCGGATTCTACCGGGCGGACTGGGAATGGCTGGGCGGTCTCGGTTCCGTTATCAACAATAAGTTCAACTCGAAAGAGGGTCCGATCCTGCAAGGGCTGGACGAGGCCGGAGCCTTGCTGGCTTCCGGGGAAATGCGCCATTCCTACCCGCACAGCTGGCGCTCCAAGGCCAAGATCATCTTCCGCTGCACCCCGCAATGGTTCATCCCGATGGATGTATCCCCCTCTCCCCTGGGGGTTGTGGGGGGGGGTGTGGGGGAGCGAGCTGCAGGCGAGCGTTCTGAGTCCGCGTCTCATTCGAAGAGTCAGAGCCCCCTCACCCAACCCTCTCCCCCCCGGGGAGAGGGCTTGAGGGCCGCCGCCCTCGCCGCGATCGACGAGACACGCTGGGTGCCCGAAAAGTCGAAGAACCGGATCCGCGCCATGGTCGAGGGGCGGCCGGACTGGGTGATCAGCCGCCAGCGCGCCTGGGGCGTTCCGATCGCGCTCTACGTAAACCGCAAGAGCGGCGAATATCTCAAGGACGCCGTCGTCAACTCGCGAATCATCCACGCCTTTCACGAGGGCGGCGCCGACGCCTGGTTCGGCGCCGACCACCAGGCCATGCTCGGCAACGGCTACAGCCTCGACGATTACGAGCCGGTCACCGACATCCTCGACGTCTGGTTCGACAGCGGCTGCACCCATAGCTACGTGATCGAGGCCCGCTACGGCGAGGGAGTCCGGGCCGATCTCTATGTCGAAGGCTCGGACCAGCATCGCGGCTGGTTCCAGTCCTCGCTGCTGGAGAGCTGCGGCACCCGCGGCCGGGCGCCCTACGAAGCGGTGCTCACCCACGGTTTCGCGCTCGACCAGAACATGCTCAAGATGTCGAAGAGCCTCGGCAATACGGTCGACCCGCTCGCGATCCTCAAGGAAAGCGGCGCCGACATCCTGCGGCTGTGGACCGCCTCGACCGACTATTTCGAGGACGTGCGGATCGGCAAGGAGGTGCTCGCCACCACCACCGACGCCTATCGCAAGCTCCGCAACACCTTCCGCTATTTGCTCGGAGCCCTTGCCGGCCTCGACGAGGCGGAGCGGGTGCCGGCGGGAGAGATGCCCGAGCTGGAACGCTGGGTGCTCCACCGCCTCGCCGAGCTCGACGTCGAGCTGAGAGAAGCGGTCGAGGGCTTCGAGTTCAACCGTTACGTCCGGCTCATCTCCAACTTCGCCAACGAGGACCTTTCGGCCTTCTTCTTCGATATCCGCAAGGACAGCCTCTATTGCGACCCGCCGTCGTCGCCCAAGCGCCGAGCCTATCGCACCGTGCTCGACACGGTGTTTCACGCCTTGGTGCGCTGGATGGCTCCGGTCCTGTGCTTCACCACCGAGGAAGTCTGGCAGACCCGCTATCCGGACGAAGGGGGCTCGGTCCACCTGCTCGAATGGCCGGAGATCGATTCGGATTGGCGGGACGAGGCACTTGGGGCGAAATGGGCGCTGATCCGAGCCACTCGTGAAAACGTCACCGAGAGCATCGAGCCGCTTCGGCGCGAGAAGGTGATCCGGTCCAGCCTCGAGGCGAAAATTCTATATCCGGACTCCCAGATCGACCTGCTCGGCACCGGGCTTTCCGATCTGGCCGAAATCTACATCGTCTCCGAAGTCGCCCAGGCGCAAGGCGAGACGATCGAGGTGACCAAGGCGGACTATCTGAAATGCGGCCGCTGCTGGCGGCTGCTTCCGGAAGTGGATGAAGACGGGGGCCTGTGCGCCCGCTGCGAGGGGGTTGTGAATGGCTGATCTGTCCCGCGATTTCGAGGGGATCGGGAAGAACCGGAAGCTCGGCCTCACGGTCGCGGCCGCTGTGTTCGTCGTCGACCAGCTCTTGAAATGGATCGTGACCTATCCGCTTCAGCTGCCGCATCGGCTGACCATCGAAATCCTGCCCTTCTTCACCCTGCGCTGGCTGGAGAATACGGGAGTCTCGATGGGCCTGCTCAACGCCGGCAGCGAGCTGGGTCGCTGGCTGCTCGTCGCGCTCACCTGCGCGATCGCGATCTTCGTCGCCTTCTGGATGTGGCGGGAGAAGCGCCGCGACGACGCGGTGGCGCTGTCGCTGGTGCTTGGCGGGGCGATGGGCAACATCCTCGATCGGGTGCGGCTGGGCTATGTCGTCGACTATGCCGACCTGCATTTCGGGGACATCCATCCCTTTTTGGTCTTTAACGTCGCCGACGCTGCCATTACCATCGGCGTCCTGCTATTGCTGGTCCGGGCGCTTCTGACTCGCGAACCGAAGGCGCCCAAGGAGGATAAGTGACTATGCGTATTTCTAAGCCGGGGCGTATCGTTAAGCCGGGCCTCGCCGCCTGCGCGGCCACCCTGGTGCTGGCCGGCTGCGGCTCCGGCGGCATTGCCGGCCGCGAGCGGCCCGACGAGTTCGCGGTGACCCGCAACCAGCCTTTGGTTATCCCGCCCGATTACGCCTTGACCCCGCCCAGGACAGGCGAGCCGACCCCGGTCGGAACCGACGCCCGCACCCAGGCGCTCGACGCTTTGTTCGGCGGACCCGCCCCGCGCAGCCAAAGCGAGCGCTCGATGCTCAACTCGGCCGGAAGCGACCGGGCCGCCATCGGCGCCCGTTCGGTCGCCGGCGATCCCGGAACGAATGTCGTCGACAAGGGCGCGGTCACCCAGGCGATCGTCGCCGCCCCGGCCGGACCGGGCCGGGATTCGACGGTGACGACGCCTCAGTAAAATCCCTCTCCCTGAAGGGGAGAGGGATATTAGGCCTTCCTTAGCCCACTCT
This sequence comes from Sphingomonadales bacterium, assembly GCA_038257735.1. Lineage (GTDB taxonomy): Bacteria > Pseudomonadota > Alphaproteobacteria > Sphingomonadales > Sphingomonadaceae > Allosphingosinicella. The sequence goes on from JBBSIZ010000027.1 coordinate 47,111, forward strand.
TTCTATCCTGCCGCTTATGACTCAGCAGCAGCCGCCTTTCTATGCCCCGGGCCTGGCCGATGCCGGCGCCCAGATCGCCCAATTGCGGCAAGTACTCGCCCTGATCGAGGAGATGGCGGGCGGCGCCTCGCTCTCGCCCCGGGACGAATTGCTCGACGAAGCCGCGCAAATCAGCTCCGCTTATGCCCGTGCGCTGCCCATAGACCAGAAGAGGTTCGACACCCTCGCCGCCGAAACCACGCGCTGGGCGGCGGCCGGGGTCGGAGCCTTACTCAAGCTCGACGACGCCGGAATGCCGGTCCGGGCCGCCGCCGCGCGGCTCGCCGAGGAGCTTGAAAAGGGGTTGGGAGAGCTGGGACGGCGGCTGCCGGGGTAGAGGACCCCTCTCCCTGCAGGGGAGAGGGAG
>JBBSIZ010000028.1:0-47086 GCA_038257735.1 Sphingomonadales bacterium
CCGACCGGCACCGAGCTCCTCGTCAAGGACTGGTTCGTCAACCCGTTCAAGCGGATCGAATGGCTGAAGCTGGCCGACGGCACCGAAATCAGGATCGGCGACTTCGCCAGCTTCGTCGCCGGGACGGCGGCGGGCGACGTCCTGATCGGAACGTCGGGCGACGATTTCGTGGTCGCCGGAGCGGGCGACGACCAGCTCCACCTGCTCGCCGGCAACGACGTCGGCAACGGCGGTACCGGCAACGATCTGGTGGCGGGCGACGACGGCTCCGACATGCTGATCGGCGGCCTCGGCGACGACAAATTGATCGGCGGCGCCGGGCGCGACGCGGCCACCGGCGACGCCGGCGCGGACGATATTTACGGCGGCGCCGGGGACGACATATTGTCGGGCGGGCGGGGCGACGACCTGGTGGTCGGCGGCCAGGGCGACGACGTTTTCAAATATATGCGCGGCGACGGGCGCGACACCGTCTTCGACGAATATTCGAACAATTGGGTCGCGCTGTGGACCGCGGCCGGCTATGCGGCCGGCTTCACCCGCGACAACGATAGTGGCGAGATCACCGGCCCCGGCGGAATCCCCGTTTACAAGAACATGGGCACGGCCGACGCGCCCGATTACCGCTGGCTCGGCCGGTTCGACTATGTTTTCGCGACCGGGACCCTCTACCGCTACGACGACTCGACTCCGCTCGCCGCGAGCGTGATCAATTCGGGCTCCGACCGGATCGAGTTCGGAATCGGCATCGACATCCAGGACATCATCCTGACCCGGCCGACGGGCAGCAACGATCTCGTCCTCACCGTCTCGCAGGAAGACGAGGAGCTGACCAGCTACCTGGGAACGGGCGACAGCATTACGATCAAGAACTGGTATAATGTTCCCGGCCAGATCGAGAAGCTCGCTTTCTACCAGACCGGCGAGCTGACCATCGGCGGCGCCGCTGCCATCAACCTCGTCGCCGGAACCGACGCCAATAACGGAACCACCGGAGTTCCGCTCGCCGGAACCGCGGCTGCGGACTGGATCACCGGCGGCGTCGGCGACGACGTCATATCGGGCGGCGGCGGCGACGACATAATCAACGGCAATAGCGGCTTCGACACGCTGAAGGGCGAAGCGGGCAGCGACATCGTCTATGGCGGCGGCGGCAACGACACGATCGACGGCGGCGACGCTTCCACCACAATCTTCAGCGCCGACATGCTGTTCGGCGGCGCCGGCGTCGACACGGCGACCTACGCCTCGGTCAATGCCAAGGTGCGCGCCTATCTCGGCGCCGCCTGGGCCAATGCCGGCGCCGCGGCGGGCGATCAGTATTTCGACATTGAGAATTTGACCGGAAGTACCTGGGGCGCGGCCATGCCCAGTCCGGGATCGGCCGATGTGCTCGGCGGCGATTCCGGCGACAATGAGATTACCGGCGGCCGCGGCGACGACACGATGCTCGGCGGGGCCGGCGACGACACCTATATCTGGAACGGCGCCGAGTGGAGCGACGTCATCCGTGAAGGCGCTTTCACCGTGGAGGAGGCGGTGAATCTTCAGGGCAAGCTGGTAGAGAGCTATAAGCTGCGCTGGTCGGACACGGGCATCGTCCACAACATTGCGACCGGCGCCACCTACATGAAGCTGGAGGTGATGAACGCCGCCGGCGACGCGGTCTATAGCTATGACCAATATGCGTACGAGCTCTCGCCGCGGCCCGCGATCACGGACGGCTTCGTCACTCCGACCGCCGCGCAGGCGGATACGAGCGGATGGAACCAGTCCGGCTGGGGCGCCTGCGGTTTCTCCCGTACCAACGGGCTGCAGGTCACGAGGGAGAAGTTCGACACCTCGGCCGACGGCGGCCAGGACACGATCGAGCTCGGCGCCGGCCTGAGCCTCAGCGACTATATCTTCGTCCGCTGCGGCGAGGACGGCATGGCCGACGCCAACGGCAACAGCCTGATGATCCGCTACCAGTCGAGCGGCGTCGATTACATGCTGATCAAGAACCAGTACACGTCTTGGGGCGCGGTCGAGACCCTCCAGTTCCGCGACGGCCTGAGCGTCTCGCTGACCAACCTGCTGGTCGCCGAGAGCGGCGCCACGCTCACCGGCACGGAGGCCGCCGAATTCCTTTCCGCCCTGGCGAGCACGAGCGCGGAGCATCTGCTCGGCATGGGCGGCAACGACGTCATCAGCGGCCTCAAGGGCAATGACTGGCTCGAGGGCGGCGACGGCGACGACACTCTCGAAGGGGGAGCCGGCGCGGACAGGCTCGACGGTGGCGCCAATTCGGCGGAGGTGACGATGCCGGCGCCCGATCCCGCCCATCCGGACGCTGTGCTGAAGCCGATCGTTACGCCCAATTGGGGCGACACCGTCCGCTATGCCCACTCGCTGAGCGCGGTCAATGTCGACCTTCGCCGAACCACCGGCCAGCTCGGCGGCGATGCCGCCGGCGACCTCTTGACGGGAATCGAGAACGTCGTCGGCTCCTGGACCGGCGGCGACACGATCAGCGGCGACGACGGCGGCAACCGCATCGACGGCCTCGACGGAAGCAACACGATCCACGGCTGGGGCGGGAACGACGTTCTTGTCGCCGGCACCGGCGCCGACTTCCTCTACGGCGACGACGGCGACGACGCCGTGTCCGGCGCGGACGGAATCGACAATCTGTCCGGCGGCCTCGGCAACGACCGGCTCGCCGGCGGGGCCGGCAACGACAAATTGTGGGGCGAGGACGGCGACGATGTGCTCACCGCCGGCGAGGGGGACGACAGCATCGTCGACGGCGGCCTCGGCAACGACCATGTTTTCGGCCAGGAAGGCAACGACATCCTGGCCGGCGGCGCCGGCGACGATCTGATCGGCGGCGGCACCGGCAACGACGCCATGGACGGCGGCGCCGGCAACGACCGCTACCTGGTCGAGCGAGGCTCAGGAACCGATACGATCGCCGACACGGACGGAGTGAACATCCTCCAGTTCGCCGACGCGAGCTTCGACCAGCTCTGGCTTACCCGGAGCGGATCCGACCTTCTAATACGGGTCGTCGGTACCACCGACTCGGTCAAGATGCTCGGCTTCTTCTCGGGCGGAGGGCGGCTCCACAGCATCCAGACGGCGACCCACAGCCTGTTCGTCGACCAGGCCGGAGTCGCGTCCCTGATCGACGCCATGGGCGCGGCGACCGGCCATGCCGTCGTTCCCGGCACGACCACGCCGCAGGCCATGCCAGCCGCGATCGCGTCGCTGCTCGCCGGCTACTGGCACTCCGGCGACAAGGCCGCGCCGACCGCTCCGACCACGCCGGCCCAGATTTCGGGGACCGAGGATGTCCCGATCGCGTACACGGACAGCTGGGGCGTGGTCGATCATGACGGAAACCTCTCCACCTATGCGGTGAAGCAGGGTGCCGGTCCGGCCCACGGCACGGTCGCTATCACCGATCCGGCCACCGGCGCCCTCACTTACACGCCGGTGCATAATTTCAATGGCCAGGACAGCTTCATCCTGGTCGCCAGGGACGCCGACAATCAGAGCGTCGAGTTCGCGGTCGCCGTGACCGTCAATCCCGTCGCCGACGCGCCCGAAGGGCTGAGGGAGAAAGACGGCATCCCCCTTTCCGTCGCCGAGGCTTCGGAGGCGAGCCCGACGGCGAACGGCTCGACGGTCGGCTGGCTCGAGGGAAGCGATCCGGAGAGCGACACCTTCGTCTGGACCTTCGCCCAGGACGGTACCGTCACTCTCAATGGCGACGGCCGCTTCGGAATCAGCGCGGACGGCCGAATCTATGTCGTCGACGCGGCGCGGCTCGACCACGAGACGGGCGAAAGCTACGTCGTCCGGGTGCGCGCGGCCGACAGCGGCGGCGCCTGGGCGGAGCGCGATTTCACGATCGCGGTCGCGGATGCCAACGACCCCAACAGCATCGCCGCGCTGGCGCCGGTCTCGATGGCGGAAAATATCGCCGCCGGAGCGCTGATCGCCACCGCCCTGGCTTCCGACATCGACCAGATCGGCGCGTTCGCGTCGCAGCGCTACTTCTTCCTCAACGGCGCCGACGAGAGCCTTACCTCCTCCGACGGCCGGCTGCAGATCGATGCCGCGACGGGCGAGATCCGCCTTCTGACTCAGCTCGATCACGAAAGCGCGCCGGTGAAGAGCTATTCGGTGGCAGCCCGCGACAATCCGGGAGCCAGCCAGTCCTTCCGAGCGGTTACTACCCTGGTTCTCACCGCGGCCGATGCGAACGAGGCCAACGGCTTCGATGCCCCCGGCGTCCTGACCATCGGCGAGGATGCTGACGAGGGTTCGCTGGTCGGTCAGGTCCATGCCCATGACGGCGACACATCGGGTCCGTTCGCGCAGCAGCGTTACTATTTCGGCGACGGCCCCAATCCGAGCGGGATCTCCGCCGACGGCCGTTACCGGATCGATCCGGAGACCGGCCAGATCCGGACGAACGGCACAATCGACTTCGAAGGCGGGCCGACGCCGGCGAGCTACCGGGTGGTCGCCATCGACAATCCTGGCGGCTCTGACCATAATACCGCCGAGACCAGCGTCCAGATCAGCATCACCGACGTCAATGAGCCCAACCACCTCGATCCGCTGACGCCCTTAACGATCGCGGAGAATGTCGCGGCGGGTGCTGTCGTCGGCACGATAGAAGCGACTGACGATGACGAAACCGGCACCAACGCGGCTCAGGCCTATTCCTTCCTGGTCGACGACGCTCCGGTCCAGATTTCCGAGGATGGGCGTTTCGCGATTGACATCAACACCGGCATCATCACCTCGCGGCTGCCACTCGATCACGAAGCGACCCCGTTGCTCAGCTACTCGGTGGTGGCCAGGGATCTGGCCGGCGGCGCCAACGGACATGATTCGACGACCCTGGTCGAGATCGCCGTCAGCGACGCCAACGATCCGAACAGCTTCGCGGGCAATTTCAGCTTTATCCTGCAGGAGAATTCGACCACCTCGCCCGGAATTGTGACCGCGGCCGACGGCGATGCCGCCGGCAGTCTCAACGCGCGGCAGGCTTACTTCTTCCGCTATGCGGACGGCACCGAGCATGCCTTGAGCCAGGATGGGCGCTTCACCATCGGCACCGCCACCGGAATCGTCACTCCGCTCGCCGCCTTCAACTTCGAAACGGTGACCGCGCCTTTCTCCTATACGATCGTCGCCCGCGATCGCGAGGGAGCGGCCGGAGGCAATTCGGCGACCGCCGGGCTCACCATCACGATCACCAACGTCAATGAAGCGCCGCTTACGCCGGTGCCGTCCGGTTTGGCTCCGCCGCCGATCGTCCCGGAAGGCGCCGCCGATTGGGCCGCCACTTTCACCCGGGTGGATCCGGACGGAACGACGCCGTTCCTTTCCTTCGTTTCGAACCCGGGAAACCGCTTCGCGATCGTGGGCGGCACGATCCTGTTCGACGGCGGCGCGGCGCCCAACTTCAAAGCTCTCTATAACGGCGCCAATGCCGTCGATACCGACGGGGACAAATTGTACGAAGTGCAGCTGACGGGATCGATTCGCGCCGTGGACTCCGAAGGCGCGATGTCGGCGCCGGTGTCGTTCACCGTCTCGGTCGAGGACGTCAACGAGGCGCCCACCGCATTCAACTCGGCCATGCTCGTCGCCAGCGTGATCGAGAGCGACCATGTTCCCCTGTCGACCCCGCCCGCGCAGGCCACCGCGATCGCTGACCTGTCGGTGGTCGACCCCGATTCCGCGGATTTCGAATCCGGCCAATACGGCTATGCCGTCATCGGCGACGACCGGTTCGAGGTGATCAACGGCAGGCTCTACCTCAAGGCTTCGGGCAAGCTCGACTTCGAAGCAAATGACGAAGGCACCGTTGCGGTCACGGTTCGCGCCACCGACCTGATCGGCCTGCATCATATCGATCGCACCATCGTGATCGCCGTCGGCGACCGGATCGATGTACAGGAAGGCGACGCCAATCCGAACAGCTTCACCGGACAGAAAAATCGCGACGAGATTTACGGCTTTGGGGCCAACGACACGATCGACGGCGGCGCGGGCGACGACCTGCTCGACGGCGGCGAAGGGCTGGACGACCTCAGGGGAGGCGCCGGCGCGGACCAGCTGATCGGCGGTCTCGGCAACGATACGCTGATGGGCGGCGACGGCAACGACTTCCTCTACGGCAATGAGGACGCCGACACCTTGGTCGGCGGCAAGGGGAATGACAGGCTCGACGGCGGTGCCGGCGTCGACTGGGTCGAATATCTGAAGGCCGATGAAGCCGCAGGCGCGGTAGTCGGCGTGACCGCAGACCTTGCCAGCCCTGGAGCCAATCTGGGCGCGGCGGCGGGCGACACCTATTTCGGCATCGAGAACCTCAGAGGCACCGAGCTTGCCGACACCCTGCGCGGGGACGAGGCCAACAACGAGTTGGAAGGCGGCGACGGCGACGACACGCTCGAGGGCCGCGGTGGAATCGACACTATCAGCGGTGGCGAGGGCGACGACACCATCTACGGCGACTTCCAGGACGACCCGCTCGAGGGGACGAGCACGATACATGTCGGGCACGGCGGCGACACCCTTAACGGCAATGCGGGCAACGACACGATCTATGGCGGACTGGGCAACGACACGATCGACGGCGGCGATGGCGACGACACGATCTACGCGCAGGGCCATAACGACACGCTGATCGGCGGCAAGGGCGACGATATTCTCAACGGCGGTTTCGGCAGCGACACCTACATCATCGACCGCGCCTCCGGCCACGACACGATCTTCAATTTCAATCCGTCGGGAACCGACACCGACATCCTCGGCATCCATAACACGGCCGGCACCGTCGCCGACAGGGACCTCTGGTTCGAGCAGGTCGATGCCGTCACCGGCCAGGCCTCGCTCAACGGCTCCGATCTCAAGATCACGATCCTCGGTTCCGGCGCCAGCGCGATCGTGAAGAACTGGTTCCCGGGCGATGTGAACCGCGAGTATCAGATCGATTTCATCACCACTCACGATACCTTCACCAAGCGGATCAATGTCGGCGAGCTCGTCGACCTGATGCGCGACTTCACCGCGCCTCCGGCAGAGACCAACCAGGCCTATTGGGACAAATGGCAGGCGGTGTGGTTCACCAACTATGCGCCGACGATTACGGGAGATACCGCCAAGACCGTCAACGAGGACGTGGCGGCGACCCTCGACATCGTCGTCACCGACGACATCACCCAGGAGTCCGGCTTCACCTTCGACCATCGGATCGATCAGGGCGCCAACCTGATCGAGTCGATAACGATCGGCCCCGTCGGCGCCGACGGCCATACCGCGTTCGTGGTGACCCCCAAGGCGCACATGAGCGGCACGGCCGTGATCTACCTGACCGTGTACGACGCGGGCGGCCACGCGAGCGAAGAAGAGAGGGCTCTCACCGTCACCTTTGTCGGCACCCCGAACCAGGCGACCGTGGCGCAGTTCACTGCAACTCCCGGCACTTCCGGGCTCGCGGCGGGCAACCCCATCCAGCTGCAGGTCGCTTTCCCGGACGACGACGGCTCCGAGGTCCACGAGATCAGGATCACCGGTATTCCGTCCGGGGTCAGCCTCAGCGCGGGCGTGTATGTCAGCACCGGCGCCTATTGGTCGCTGACCCAGACCCAGATCCAGGGGTTGAAGCTGATCACTCCGGCGGGATGGTACCAGGACCTCACCCTGACGGCGCGGGCTTATGCGACCGAGGGCGGAGCTACGGCCACGTCCGACCCGGTGTCGACGACGGTCGTGATCAATGCGCCGCCGGTCGGCGTGAAGATCAACAATGCCGCCAGCGCCTCCATCGCCGAAAATTCGGGTGCTCTGATCGGAATGATCACCGGCCAGGACAACGATGCCGGCGACACGCTCACCTACACGCTGGCCAATGCGGCGACGAGCCCATTCAAGCTGGTGGGCACCCAGCTCTTCGCCAAGACCGCGACCTCGCTCGACTTCGAAAGCGCGGCTTCGCACGGCATTTCGATCATCGTCACCGATTCCTTCAACGCGAGCTTCACCGGCACTCTGACAATCAACGTCGTCAACGTGAACGAGGTGGCCTCGATGCCGTCGGGCTATGCCCTGGCGGTGGTGGAGAATGCCATCAACGCCGCAGTCGGCACCGTACAGGCGATCGACCCCGATTCGGCTTCCTCGCCTTTCGGCCAACAGCGTTACGGCTTCCTCGTCAACGGAGCCTCCCTGGCCGACAGCGCCGATGGCCGGTTCACCGTCGATCAGGTCACCGGCCAGATCAGGACCAAGGTCGCGCTCGACAAGGAAGCCGTCGCTAGCTTTTCCTATGTCGTCGCCGCCCGGGACAATGGGGGGGCCGCGGGCTTCAACCAGGTGCTTGCGAACGTCTCGATCGGCGTCATCGACGCGAACGACCCCAACGCGCTGCAGAACCAGACGTTCGTCATTGACGAGAACAAGGCGGCGGGGGCCTCGGTCGGCTTCGCCTTGGCGACCGATCCCGATTCCACCGCCTCCAATTACAGCAAGCAACTCTATGCGTTCGAAATCACACCGGCCAACGGCACGACCCCGACGGTGCTCGACGTCAACACAGCCGACGGCCGCTACTCGATCGATGCCCTCACCGGCGAGATCAAGACCTGGCGGGCTTTCAACAAGGAAATGGACGGTCCGACCAGCTATACGGTGGTCGCCCGCGACAATCTCGGCAACAATCCGAGCAACCGGGCGACCGCGACCTTCACCATCAATATCGGGGACGTCAACGAAGCGAACATCTTCGCCGGCTCCTACGACGGAACGATCGAGGAGAATTCGGCAATCGGACTCGGCACCCGGATCAAGGTGACTGGAACGTCGAACGACTTGCGGTTGCAGGCGAGCGATCCGGACAGCGTCGCGACCGACTTCGGCACCCAGAAATATTATTTCACCGCAGGCACCACGTCGGGCGACGGCCTCTACAGCACATCGAGCGACGGTCGCTTCGTCCTCGCGGTGAATACGGGCTATATCAGCGTCGCCGCGGCGCTCGACTCCGAGGCGATCGGACCCACGCTCGCTTATAACATCATCGCCCGCGACAATGCCGGCAAGCCCGGCTACTTCGAGACGCCGTCGAGCATCGTCATCCGAATCACCAACGTGAACGAGCAGAACGCGCTGCCGGCGCAATATGTGATGGCGATCGACGAGAATGTGGCGACCGGAACGGCGGTCGGCCAGGTGACCGCCACCGACCCCGACAGCACGGCCACCGCCTACGGGCAGCAGCGTTATTATTTCAAGCATGCCGACGGCTCGTACCGCGACTATAGCGAGGACAATCGCTTTCTCATCAACCTGCTGACCGGGGCCATCACCACCAACGGCTCGCCCGACTTCGAGACGTTTGGAGCGGCCGCCCGATCCTATCTGGTCGCCGCCTGGGACAATGCCGGAGCGGCCGGCTTCAAGGAAGCGACGACCGACGTCCGGATCTCGGTCAACAATCTGGCGGAAAGGCCCAACGCGGCGACGGGGGCGGCCTGGGCGGATTTCGACGAGGCCGGGGTCGGAACCAATCCGGCGGCCGCGCCGCGCGTGTTCGCCTCCTACGGGCTGACCGATCCGGATGGGCCGGCGCCGGGCCTGCAATTCGCCGCGGGAGGCAATCTTGGCGGCTGGTTCACGATCTCGGGCAACAGCGTCCTGTTCAACGCCAGCTTCGACTACGAATGGGCCATCACCAACGGCTATACGGCGGGCGACCATAATGGCGACGGAGTCGCGGACGTTTTCCTCGGTAACGTCACCGTCCAGGCGAGCGACGGCGGGCTGACCTCAGCCGCGACGACGTCGACCGCTTTCTACCTGAGTAACACGCGCGAGCGACCCGACGCGATGACTCTGCAGTCCGAGACCCGCCATTCGGAGACCCTGCCGGTCGACGCGTCGCACGCCGGCCAGGTCGTCGCCCGCTTCAACATGAGCGATCCGGACCTGACGACGCCGTCGCTGATCATCACCGGCGGCAACCCCTATGACTGGTTCACCACGAGCGGCAACGCGCTGACCTTCAACGGCGCCAACTTCACCTCCGCCTGGCTTCGTGACAATCTCGGCCAGTACGGGACGGATTCCGGTTGGAATTACGACTGGGACGGCGACGGGCTCAAGGAAATCAGGGTGGCGACGCTGCAGCTGCGGGCGGTCGATGCCAACGGCCTCCTCTCCGACCCGTTCAGCTACTCCATCTACATCGAGGACAAGAACGAGGCGCCGGCCTTCGTCGCCGGAAGCTTCGTCTGGGCGCTCTCGGAGAACCCGGCCGCCTACCAGCAGGTCGGCACCGTCCAGGCCACCGACGTTGACGGGCCAGCGGGTGAGCTTCGCTTCGTCTTCAGCGGCTCGGATTCGTTCTCGGGCGGGCCGTTTGGGCGGCAGGTTACAACCAGCGCCGACGGCAAGCTGGTGATGGACCTTCTCGACGGGCGGGTCTGGGTGAACGGAGACCAGGCGCTCGACTACGAAATTGTAAAGTCGCTCGCCTATCAGGTGCAGGTCTTCGATCGCTCCCATGGCGCCTACGCCCTGGCCGCGACCGCGGGGATTACCGTCAACGTCCAGGACGTCAACGAGGCCCACAGCCTCCAGGCGGCGGCCTTCACGATCAATGAATCCAACACCCCGCTCGGTCCGTTCATCCCGCAGCCGACGACGACCGGTTCGGTCATCAACCTGCGCACCGCCATGCTCTCCGATCCGGAAGGGCGGAACATGCACTGGCAGTTCAGCGACGGCACCACATCGAACGGAACCTGGCAGATCGAGCAGGACGGCACTCTGCGGATGGTCGGCGGGGTCGATTACGACGCGCTGGTCACGACCTGGGAGGAAGTGGTCGTCGGCTACGACTATGAGGGTCAGCCGATAATGGGAACCCAGCGGGGCCCGAACGATGTCTCCAAGGCGGTGTTCAACCTCGCCGTCCAGGCGGTCGATCCGGCTACCGGAGTGATCAAGGACGCGGTGCTCACCCTCAACGTCGCCGACATCAACGAGGATGTCACCACCTCATCCTGGGCGACCTACCAATATCATGACGGCGGCCAAGTCATCAAAAAGACCGAGACCTCCTTCTGGGTGTACGGCGAGGTTCGCGAAAATACGGGCATTTTCACGATTAGCGCGCTGGATCCCGAAGGGCGCACTCTGACCTACAGCATGTCGAACGTCACGGTTCGCGACGTCAACGCCGTTTCCGGCGGCAACGGCGACATCGACAGCGGCTATCCGCTCCTGTTCATGGACTATGGCTCACGCGTGAACTTCACGCTGCCCTCGGGCTCGAACGGCGGCAACGACGATTACTGGCAGGGCGGCACGGTGACCGCGGGGGTCGGCCGGCGCTCGCTGAGCATCGAATATACGTTCAACGTCAGCATCACCGACTCGGTGGGCTTGACCACCGTCGTCCCCTACGCCGTCAGCTTCCTGAGGCGCGGCTTCAGCAGCCCGCCGATCGTCTTCGACCTGGACGGCGACGGGCTCGAACTGGTCGCCTTCAGCGGCTCCACGGTCAAGTTCGACATGGACGGCGACGCGATCCGCGACCGCACCGGCTGGGTCGGCGCCGACGATGGCATGCTGGCTCTCGACCGCAACGGCAACGGGACGATCGACGACATCAACGAGATCTCGTTCGCAGGGGAGGGCGCCCTTTCCGACCTCGAAGGTCTGGCGGCGTTCGACAGCAACGCCAACGGCTTCCTCGACTCGGCCGACGAGCGGTTCGGCGAGTTCCGAGTGTGGCGCGACAGCAATCAGGACGGGATCAGCGACACCGGCGAACTGGTGAGCCTCGCCGCTGCCGGGATCGTGTCCGTCAACCTCACGCTCAACCGGACGAACGAAGAGCCGGGCGGGGCCGAAAACATCGTCTACGCGACCAGCACCTATCTCGGCTCCGACGGTGTGCAGCGGACGGTGGGCGATGTCTTCCTGGCCTTCGACGCATCGAACCTCGACAGGCTCGCGGCGCCCATCGTGCTCGATTATGACGGCGACGGCAGCGGCCTCGTCGGGCGTTCCGACAGCCTGGCCTTGTTCGACATGGATGGCGACGGCGACGCGGACAGTACCGGCTGGATAACCTCCGGAGACGCCCTGCTCGCGCTCGACCGGGACGGCAACGGCCGGATCAACGGTATCTCCGAAATCTCGTTCAAGGGGGACAAAGCGGGCGCCCGGACCGACCTCGACGGCCTCGCCGCGTTCGATACGGATGGCGACGGCGTGCTTGGCACGCACGATGCGCGGTTCGGCGAATTCCGCCTCTGGTTCGACAGCAATGGCAACGGCGCAACCGACGCCGGCGAGCTGCTGACGCTGGCCGAGGCGGGGATCCTCGAAATCTCGCTGGCCGCCGCGACCAACCCGGACGCACAGCGCGACGCGGCCGGCAACGTGATCTTCGGCAGGGGAAGCTTCACCCGCACCGATCATAGCGTGGGCACCCTTCTCGATGCGGGCTTCGGATATGGCGATGCGGGGCTTGCACCCTCCGCTCCGCCCGCTCCCGCGGCCCCTGCTCCGCCGGTGGCCGCGGCGGTCTCCGCCGACCCGGCGCCCGTCCCGCCGGCCGCGTCGGCGGAACCGGTTCCGGCCGCTTCCTCGCCAGTGGCCACCGACCCGGCGCCGGCTGCTCCCCCCGCCGCGGAGACTCCGGCCGCTCAGGCAACATCCGACCGCTTCGGCCCTACCGTCTCGACCTTCGATCGCAAGAGCGAGCATTATCGGATCACCGCGGAGGGCGGGATCCTCGCCCTCACGCTCGGCAAAAGCGGGTCGGATGCCGGCGCGGGAGCGGTGGGAACAGCCGCGCTCCTGTCCTTCCGTGACCGGCGCTACGGGCTGCTGTCGCCGCTCATCCTCGACCTCGACGGCGACGGCATCGAGCTGGAGCGGCGCGGCAAAGCGAGCGCGCATTTCGACATGGACGGCAACGGCACCCTCGACGATACGGGCTGGATCGGGCGCGACGACGGCTTCCTGGTGGTCGATGCGGGTGGCGACGGCCTGATCCGCACCCCCGACGAGCTTTCGCTGCTCGGACTGAAAAAGGGAGCAAAATCGAGCTTCGAGGCGCTCGCCGTGCTGGATTCGAACGGCGACGGCCGGATCGGCGCCGGCGACGATCGTCTCGCCGAGCTCAAGATCTGGCGCGACTCCAACGGCAATGGAGTGAGCGATCGGGGCGAGCTCCATAGCCTGGCGGACCTCGGCATCGCCTCGATAAGCCTGGAGGTTCAGTCGCTCGACGGCTCGGTCAAGCTCGACCGGAACCTGCTTTTCGCGAACTCCACCTTCACACGCGCCGACGGCTCGTCGGGTATGATCGGCCACGCGGCGCTCTCGTTCCGTCCCACCGGCACGAAGCCGCGTCGGCCCGACGGGCTCGTGGCGGACCTCGCTCAGCAATGGCTGGACACGCTTCGCGGCAATGCGGAAAGACAGCAAGAGCTCGATCATCGCTTCGGCCGGGCTTTGTCGTGGGACAGTGGCCTGGATTCGGATCCGGAGGCAGGCGCCGATGCCCAGCTCGGAGCGGCGGCGGACGGCGTCGGTCTGGAAGCTGCTTCCGACCTTCGGCTGGCGAAAATCGTCGAGCAGATGGCCGGGTTCGGCGCCCAGCCCGGCGAAGGCGCCTTGCGGCCCTCGGCGGCTACGTTAAACCCCCGCTTCGACTATTTCGCTTAAGGACTCGAAGATGAACGCGGAAGCCGCTTCGGCGGACGCAGCCCCGGCGGGCGGCGTCACCATATCCCATTTGCTGGGAGAGATGACCTGGCTGCTCAGCCAATCCCCCCTCCATCGCCACTTCGCGATCGGCGACCTGGAATGGCTGGTCATGCCGCCGCTCATCCACCAGCAATTCTACATCTTTCGCGACGGCGACCGGCCGGTCGGGCTGGCGCTGTGGGCCAAATGCCGGCCCGAAGCGGAAGCGAAGCTGGACAAGGGAATGATCGAGCCCGAGAACCGGCTCACGCTCGAGGAGTGGAATAACGGCCCGCAGATATGGCTCGTCGATCTCGTCGCGCCTTTCGCGGACCAGCAGAACAAGCATCGCGAGATCATGCTCGCCGACCTGATTTCCGGTCCGCTCGCGGGCCAGGCCTTCAAGTTCCACCAGACCGATCCGGGCACGGGCGAGCGCAGGGTGCAGACGGTCGCGGCGGACGCCGGCGACAAGCTGAAGGAAGCGATCGAGAAGGCAGTCGGCGGGAACGGAGGCTCGGCGTAACCGATTCAGGCCGTAACTGCATTTGAGCGGACCGGCCGATGCAATCACCGACGCATTGACGCCCAGCCAGATGTGTACCGATACCGAGTCTCGGACCGTCCGCTCGATGGCCTCCGCGGCGCCCAGAGCATCAACGGCTTGGTTACCCGCGCAGCTGTCCCTGCATCATTTCCACACAAACCGGAATGAAGGCCGATCGTGTCGGGCGGGCGTGAAAGAGGATCGGAACCGGTATATGACTGACCATATTGAATGAGCAACTAGTCTAAATGCTTGAAAGAATGGTGGACGCACCAGGGCTCGAACCTGGGACCCGCTGATTAAGAGTCAGCTGCTCTACCAACTGAGCTATGCGTCCGTGCCTGTCGGGCAGACGGGCCATCTAGGGGCGGCTGCGGCGGATTGCAACCGGCGACGAGGCCCGTCGCCTCTTTGCCCAGAGCCCAAGGCGGAAAAGACGACATCCGTATTGCGAGGAAGGCTGCTGCGCCTTTCGCTCCCTGGCTTCTCAGGTTTCGGGGTTCCCATCAGAGCGACAGCTTGATGCGGCCTGCGGCTAATGATCCGCCGCCACCGCTGCGAGCTCGTTGCCGCTCGGGTCGAGGAAGTGGAAGCGGCGACCGCCGGGGAAAGCGAAGATCGGCCGGACGATCCGGCCCCCCGCCGCCTCGACCTCCGCCAGAGTTGATTCGAGGTCGGCGACGTCGATCACCGGCAGCGGCGCCTTCGTCGACTCCGCCTCGTCGCCCTGGAGGCCGATATCGGTGTCGCCGGTCGTGGTGGCGGCATAAGTCGGGCCGAATCCGGTGAGGCTCCAGCCGAAGGCGGCTTCATAGAAGGCCTTGGCCGCAATGGTGTCGCTGACCGGAAGCTCGACATAGTTGAGGCGTGCCATCGATTTTGCTCCCTGCAAACCGTCGCCCCAGCGAAGGCTGGGGCCCCAGCGGGTGAAGAATGCTGGCGCCCGTCACCCTCTGGGATCCCGGCCTTCGCCGGGATGACGGACCGTCGCCCCGGTGAGGTGGCGATCCGTCAGTACCGCCGCAAGAGCCCCGCCAGACGGCCCTGGATCCGGACCTGGTCGGGCCGGTAGCGCTGCGGGTCGTAGCGGCGGTTGGCGGGATCGAGGCGGACCATCTGACCTTCCTTGCGATAGGTCTTCAAGGTCGCCTCATTGTCGTCGATCAGCGCGACAACGATCTCACCGTCGCGCGCGATGTCGGTCTTTCGGATGAGCGCGTAGTCGCCGTCGAGAATGCCTTCCTCGACCATCGAATCACCGGCCACTTCGAGCGCATAATGCTCGCCCGGTCCGAGCAAAGCGGCGGGGACGGGCAGGCTGGTCTGATCCTCGATCGCCTCGATCGGCATTCCGGCGGCGATCCGGCCGTGAAGCGGCAGGTCGATGACGTCGTTGGCAGCCGAAAGCGAAGCGGACGAAGCCTTGGACTGGGCCGTGGTCCCGGCCTGGGCGTCGGGCATCCGCAATATTTCGAGCGCCCGAGCCCGGTTGGGAAGTCGGCGGATGAAGCCGCGCTCCTCAAGCGCCGAGATGAGCCGGTGAACTCCGGACTTGGATTTGAGCGCCAGAGCCTCTTTCATCTCTTCGAACGAAGGCGAAATGCCGCTCTCGGCGAGGCGGGCCTGGATGTAGATCAGAAGCTCACTTTGCTTGCGCGTCAGCATATCGGGTCCCCTGGGAAACGAACGCGGAACGTGTAGGGAACGTTAAGGGTGCTGTCAAGCGGCCGCGGAACAGTCCGCGATTCTGATGAAATTTTCGAGCAGACGGTGGCCGTTCCGGCTCGCGACGCTCTCCGGATGGAATTGAACGCCGTATATGGGGAGGTGCGGATGGCGCAGGCCCTGGAGCGTGCCGTCGTCGGCGAAGGCGGTCGCCGCGAGGCCTTCGGGAAGGCTCTCCGGCGCCACGGTGAGAGAATGATAGCGCGCCGCGACGAAAGGAGAGGGGAGGCCCTCGAACAGTCCGGTGCCGTCGTGGCTGACGGTCGAGGTCTTGCCGTGCATGACCGCGCCGGCCCGAACCACCTTGGCGCCGAAATGCTGGGCGACGGCCTGGTGGCCGAGGCAGATTCCGAGCAGCGGCCGGCGCGACCCGGCGCAGGCCGCGACCAGGGCGAGCGACTCCCCCGCCGTTTCCGGCCGGCCCGGACCCGGCGAGATCAGGAAGCCCGCGGCCCCGGTGGCGAGCGCCTCGGCCGCTGTCAGCGAGTCGTTGCGCTCCACCCGCACCTCGGCCCCGAGCTCGCGCAGATAATGGACGATATTCCAGGTGAAGCTGTCGTAATTGTCGAGGACCAGGATCATCGCGATCCCGTTCCCGGCCTTCCCGTCACTGAGTCGCGCCGGGCCCGGCCAGCTCGGCCTTGAGCTTGCGCAGGGCGTCCTCGTTGCGCTCGATCTCGAGGTCGTCGCGGATCGCTGCGGTGAACTGGCGGGCATATTCCTCGCCGATGATCGCCCCGAACTGGTTTCGGACCGCCTGGGTCAGGCCCGGCTCCTTTCCTGCGTCGCCGGGGACGATCTTGTCGAGATAGACGACGAACCAGCCGCGCCCGTCGGGGGCGGGGAGGAGTCGGGCCTTGCCGCGGGGAAGGCTGAACATCATCGCCAGGGGGGGAGGCACCTCGGCGTCGGCGCGGGCGATCTCGCGGCGGGTGGCGGTAAGGGTCTGGACCGGCGGAAGCTTCACCTGGGCCTGAGCGAAGGCCTTGGCCGGCGGAGTGCCGGCGTTGATCCGGGCGACGATCGCGCTCGCCACGGCGCGCGCTCGCTCGGACGCCCGGCGAACGACCAGATCGGCCTTCACCCGGTCGCGGATCGAGGCCAAAGGCGGCACCGCGGCCGGAATTGCGCGGGTGACCGCGATCAGCGCGTAACGCTGATTCTCCTGGATCGCCTCGACCGCCGGATCCTCGCCGGGCTCGATCGCGAAGGCGCCTTCGAGCAGCGGCTGCAGCTCGGCGGGCGCCTGCCATCCGGGCGTGCCCGGCGCCGCCCCGGTCGCGGTGACCGGCGCGGTTTCCGTCACCGCGAGCTTTTGGGCGGCGACGATCTCGTCGAAGGTCGAGCCGTCGCTGATCGAATTCTCGATCCGCCCGGCGAGGTCGTTGAGCGCGTTCGCCGTTTTGCTCTTTTGGATCTGGGCGGCAAGCTCGCCACGCACTGAATCGAGCGGCTTCGTGGTCGAGACGGCGATGTCCTCGACCTTGACGACGTGCCAGCCGAACGGGCCGCGGACCGGACCGACGGTGGCGCCCTCGGCGGCTCCGAACACGGCGGCGGCCACCGCGGGCGAGCTCTTCGCGGCATATTCCTCGCGGCTGTTGGCGCCGAGCGCGATGTCGGCCGCGCTCCGGCCGGCCTGAGCTGCGGCGGCGGCGAAGCCGGCGCCCCCCGCGACCTTCCGGGCCAGAGCCTTCGCCTGCGCCTCCGGAAGAACGACCTGCGACAGCCGGCGGGTCTCGCGGGCGGCATTAGCCGGGTTCGAACGATAGGCGGCTTCGATCTCGGCGTCGGTCGCCTGAGACTGCGCCGCCACGGTCTCCGGGCCGAAGACGGCGTAGCGGATCACCCGCCGCTCTGGGATGGTGTAGCGGGCCCGGCTGGTCCGGTAGAAGGCGGCGAGCTCGGCCTCGCCCGGCTCAGCTCCGGCGCCCATCGCCGCCGACGGCACCGCGCCGACGATTCCGCTGCGCGATTCGAGAAGCAGCGAGGCATATTGATTGGCGATGGCGTCCGGAACATGAGCCGCGCGGGCCACCGGGCCGAGCAGCTGGCGCTGGAGAAGCCGGGTCGCGAAATCGTCGCGAACCTGCTGCTCGGTCATATTCTCCTGCGCGAGGATTCGCCGGAAGGTGGAATCGTCGAAGCGGCCGGTCAAATCGTGGAAGTCCTGGATCGAAGCGATATCGCGGTCGATCATCCGGCGCGATACGCCCAGGCCCTGCTCACGGCCGAAGACGGCGGCGGCGGTGAGATCGACCAGCTGCTCGAGCACCTCTTCCAGTGCCCCCTTTTGCAGGAAGGCCGCCATGTCGAGCTCCGGCTGCTCGCGGCGAAGTCGGGTCAGCTGGCGTTGGGCCTCGTCGGTCAGCCTCGCCGAGCTGAGCTCCTCGCCCTCGATGCTCGCGACCGTTGTCCCACTGATCCCACCGAGCCCGCCGACGCCCGAGCCGCCGGTTCCGAAACCGGTGATGACGATCGCGATCAGGCCGATGACGAGGACGACCAGCATGATCTTCGCCATGAAGCCGCGGCGGAATATGGAGAGCATCTTGTCCTGGATCCTGCGATGGTTTTCGCGGGTCATAGAAGCGCCGCCGGGCTCGGGCAAGCTTGGCAGGGCCGGTCCCGGTTGCTAGGCGGCGGACCTCAACAAGGGTTTACGGGGAAGCCAATGAACGTTCGCCGCAAGCTCGTCGCCGGCAACTGGAAGATGAACGGAAGCCGCGCCGCTCTCGGTGAGCTCTCCGCCATCGCCGCCGCCGCCCGCGAAGCGCCGGGCGTCGACGTCGCGATCTGCCCGCCCTTCACCCTCATCCCGCTCGCCGTGCCCCGCTCCGGTGGCCTTGCCGTCGGCGCCCAGGATTGCCACTGGAAGGACGGCGGCGCCTATACCGGCAACGTGTCGGCGCCGATGCTCAAGGAAGCCGGCGCCCGGCTCGCCATAATCGGCCATAGCGAGCGCCGCGCCGACTTGGGGGAGAGCGACGAAATCGTCCGGGCCAAGGCGGAGGCGGCGCTTCGCCACGGCCTCCAGGCGATCGTCTGCGTCGGCGAGACCGAGGCGGAGCGGGAAGCGGGCCGAGCGCTCGAGCGGGTGACCGCCCAGCTCGCCGGCTCGGTCCCCGAGCTTTCCGGCGAGGCGGAGCTGGTCGTCGCCTACGAGCCCATCTGGGCGATCGGTACCGGCCGAACCGCCACCCCGGACGACGTCGCCGAAATCCACTCCGCGATCCGCGAGGCGCTCACCGGCCGCTTCGGAGACTCCGGCGGCCGGATCCGGATCCTCTACGGCGGCTCGGTCAATTCCGGCAACGCCGCCGCCCTGTTTTCGGTCGACGATGTCGACGGCGCCCTGGTCGGTGGCGCAAGCCTCACCGCCACCCAGTTCGTCCCGATCATCGAGGCGGCGGCGGGGAGTTGAAGAGGGGCGAGGTATCGCCTAAGTCCGCGCCACGCCCGTCGCCCCGCCGTGGTGGCGATCCAGATCCGAGGTCGTTCCAATGTTCACCTTCCTCCTGATTCTCCAGTCGCTGGTCGCCGCCTCGATGGTCGGGGTGATCCTGATGCAGCGTTCGGAAGGCGGCGGGCTCGGGGTCGGCGGCAGCCCCTCGGGCTTGATGTCGGCGCGCGGCGCGGCCGATTTCCTCACCCGCGCCACGGCCATATTGGCAACCTTGTTCGTCATCCTCTCGATAGGGCTCGCCGGCCTTGCGACTCTGGAGCGGGCGCCGATGAAGATCGATCCGTCCTTGTCCAGCACTCCGCCGCAGACCGCTCCGGTCGCGCCCGGGGCTGCGCCGACCGTCGACCCGCTCGCCGGCCCCGCCGCTCAGGCTCCGGCCGTCGTTCCCGTCGCTCCTCCCGCGGGCAACGGCTCGGTCCCGGCCGGCCGGTAGCCGAGGCCGCTAGTGGGATGCGGGTAGTCAGAGGGCCGCGATCGCCCTCGCCACCCCGGCCGCCTGGCCGCGAATGTCGGGTACCGCGACCATCTCCCAGAATGTGCCTTTGGTCAGCGGGCCGAGAGCGTAGAGGGCAGGGGAGCGGCCGCTTCCTCGAACCCGCGAATCCCGATCGACGTCCAGCCCGAGACCGAGCCGATCCGGCCGCGCCCGCTTGCTCGCGAGCAGGTCCCGGATCAGCGGGTCCCCGATCCGCGTGATCGCCCCCTCCGGCCCGGTGCAATTGACCAGCGCGTCGAAACGCCGCTTTATTTCGCCGCCGCCGCGCCGGGCCAGGGTGACCGCATCCCCCTCCACCCGGGCGATCCGGGCCGCGACGATTTCGAGCCGGCCGGAAGCGCGCATCGCTTCGATCCGGGCCGCGACGCGCGGCGCGATCCGGTGCCTGTGAACGTCCCACCAGGGCCGCAAATGGCGAAGGAAGCGCCTCTGCTCGGCTTCGGTCAGGCCCTGCCACAAGGCGAGGCTGTGCGGCCTCAGTCCGTCGATTGAGGCGCGCCAGGGTTCCCGCCCCCGAACCACCCGCACAAGCTCGCCGAGCCGGGCCGGCGGCTCCCATGGCAGCGGCGCCGCCGCCGGGGAAATATGGGCGCGCGGCACCAGGCCTCGGCGCGAGGCGGCGAGGATACGGCCCGGAAAGCCAGCTTCGTCGAGGCTGACCGCCATGTCGACCATGGTGAGGCCGGTTCCGACGAGCAGCAGGTCGCCGCCGAAGGCCGCCGCCCGGGCCAGCGCCGCCGCCCCATCCGGCCCCCAGGGATCATGGATCGCCTTGGGCCCGAAGGCCGCCGGCAGCCGCGAGGGAAAATTGCCGCCCGCGATCACCGCCGAGTCGCATCCGACCGACTCTCCCGAGGCGAGCCGGATGCCCTCGTCCTCGATTGCGACCGCTTCGCCGGTCAACCGGGTCACGGCCGGCGTTTCGTCGAGCAAGCGGGCCAGATAGCGCCGATAGTCACGCCGGGGCACATAATCGTCCGGCCCATGGCCCTCGCCCGCGGCCCAATCCGCGAAATGCATCGGCTCGCCCGCGAGCGCGCTCATATTGCGGGATCGAACGTTGAGCAGGTGGCCCGGGGAGGTCGTGCCGTAGGCTGTGCCCCGAGCGAAATGCCCGCTCTTCTCGATGAGGACGATCCCGGCGTCCGGCGCGGCGCGCGCAATTTCCACCGCCGCGATCGTCCCAGAATATCCCGCCCCGACGATCGCAACCCGCATGGCCGGGCCTTAGCCGGTGGTTCGAAGGCCGTCACTCCCGCGAAAGCGGTGAGGACGGGCCGTCACGGGCATAAGCCTCGTCTCTCTTCAAATATTTCCGATTCGCGCCCTTGCCGACACGCGCCCGCAATCGCTAATCCTCGGCTCCCATGGCGCGGTTCATTTTCATCACCGGCGGCGTGGTCTCATCGCTTGGCAAGGGGCTGATGGCCGCCGCTCTCGCCGCGCTCCTCCAGGCGCGCGGCTACAAGGTCCGAATCCGCAAGCTCGACCCCTATCTCAACGTCGATCCGGGTACGATGTCGCCCTATCAGCATGGCGAGGTCTACGTCACCGACGACGGCGCCGAGACCGATCTCGACCTCGGCCATTACGAGCGCTTCACCGGAGTCCCCGCCCGCCAGTCCGACAACGTCACCTCGGGCCGAATCTACCAGGGCATCATCGCGAGGGAGCGCCGCGGCGACTATCTGGGCGCCACCGTCCAGGTCGTCCCGCACGTCACCAACGCGATCAAGGAATTCATCTCCGCCGATCTCGAGCCCGATCTCGACTTCCTCATCTGCGAGATAGGCGGCACCGTCGGCGACATCGAATCGCTCCCCTTCATCGAGGCGATCCGCCAGTTCCGCAACGAAAAGGCCAATGAGTCGGCCAACGGGAAGGGGCGCCGCGAGAACACGCTCAGCATCCATACCACCCTCGTCCCCTACATCGCCGCCGCCGGAGAGCTGAAGACCAAGCCGACCCAGCATTCCGTTCGCGAGCTGACCAGCCTCGGCATTCAGCCCGAAATCCTCGTCTGCCGCACCGAGCACCCGCTCCCCGACAGCGACCGGGCAAAGATCGCCTTGTTCTGCAACGTCCGCAAGGAAGCGGTCATCCCCGCTTTGGACGCGAAGAGCATTTACGCCGTCCCGGCCCAATATCACGAGGCCGGCCTCGACGCGGAAGTCCTCCGCGCCTTTCACATAACCGACGCCCCCGAGCCTCGAATGGCCCGATGGGACGACGTCGTCGACCGCCTGTTCAACTGGGAAGGGGAGGTTACGATCGGGGTCGTCGGCAAATATGTCGGCCTTCAGGACGCTTATAAGAGCCTCACCGAGGCTCTCGTCCACGGCGGAATGGCCAACAGGGTCAAGGTCAAGATCTCCTGGCTCGACGCCGAGCTCTTCGAGCACCCGGAAGCCGACATCCCCGCCCGATTGGAGCCGCTGCACGGAATCCTCGTCCCCGGCGGCTTCGGCGAGCGCGGAAGCGAAGGCAAGATCGCCTCGGTGCAATTCGCCAGGGAGCGCGGAGTCCCCTTCTTCGGCATATGCCTGGGAATGCAGATGGCCTGCATCGAAGCGGCCAGGAACCAGGCCGGGATCGAAGGCGCGACGAGCACCGAATTCGGCGAAGCCGACGAGCCCATCGTCGGGTTGATAACGGAATGGATGAGCCCGGAAGGCCTCCAGCAACGCCGCGAGGCCAATGGCGACATGGGCGGAACCATGAGGCTGGGCGCCTATGAAGCCAGGCTCGCCGGCAACAGCGTCGTTCATTCCATCTACGGAGCGGACAAGATCAGCGAGCGCCACCGCCACAGGTACGAGGTCAACATCCACTACAAGGCTGCGCTCGAGGCGGGGGGGCTTTTGTTCAGCGGGATGAGCCCGGACGGGGCGTTGCCGGAGATCGTGGAGCGGCCGGACCATCCCTGGTTCGTCGGGGTGCAGTTTCATCCGGAGCTGAAGTCCAAGCCCTTCGACCCGCACCCGCTGTTCGCCAGCTTCATCGAGGCGGCGGTGAAGCAGAGCCGCCTGGTTTAGCCGCCTTCCCAGGCGAGGCCGCCGCAGGTGAAGCGGGCCGAGGCCAGTTCGATCCCGAAGACGGAATAGGCCCGCACGGTCGCGTGATAATCGTAAGGCTCGGCATTCGCGAACGCTCCGGGCACCGGAGTCGGGCAGGTGCCGGGCCGGCGCTCGATATCCGTCACCCGGTCTTCGAGCGCAAATCTCCGCGCTGGGCCGCCCACCCCGCGGGCCTCGAGCCGCCAGGTGGCGAGCGCCTGCCGGGCGACCGAGCGCTCGACCGCGCTCCAGCGCGGATCCACGACCTCGCCACGCGGGGTCCGGACCTCTCGAATGATAAGCGCGGCCAACACCGCCAGCGCGGCGGTGCCGACGAGGAGAAGGACGCGGCGGCGTGACTTTCGTACCGTCCGCATCGTCCTTCTCCCGTCGCCCGAATCAGTAGTTCCAGCTCTTGTAGTCGGTGGTGCCGTAATTCCAGGTGGTCGACAAGAAGCGGCCGCCCGCATTCGAGTTCATGCACCACGGGCTCTCGGCCGGACAGAAATCCTTCCAGACTTCCTGCCACGACACCGTCACCGCCGCCGAAGCTCCGGTGCCGCCGGTGAAGGTCCATTCGCCGGTATAGCTCTGGCCCTGACGCAGCAGCCGCAGATCGTATGTGCCGATTCCAAAGCTTCGGGCGCTGCCCGTCTCCGAGACGCCGGCCGTGACGCAATCGTCGTAGAATTTGGGCATATCGGACCAGGTCGTGCAATTCTCGAAATAGACGGTGCCCATGTTGATGTCGAGCTCGAGCCCGGGATCCGACCAGAAGGTGTTGGTGACGTAATTGCCATAGGGTGCGTGGCTCGAGAAGATCGAGTCGGCATAATTGGCCCCGCCATAATAGATGTCGCCGACATGGGGATATTGCTTGGGGGTGGTGGAGGCGCCGGCGATGCCCGCGGCGAAGCAGGCGATGGCGCCGAACGCGCCTGCGAAAGCGGCCGTGCGAAGGCCGCGGGCGGTTGCAAGAGCGGACATGATCATTCTCCCGAAGCTGCGCCGGCGAGGGCGCGGAGGCTTGCATTGAGATCGGCGTCGGTCTTCTTCGCGGCGGGGCCGCGCTGCGGAGCGGCGGGCGCCGCGGGGGCGGGCACGCCGATCCGGCCTTCGGCGCCGAAAATGCCGGGTGTCACCGCCGCGACTCCGGCTTCCTTCGCCAGGGCGCGCAGGCCATCGGCGGAGCCGACGACCCTGGCGCCGTAGATGATCGGAACGCCGCGCTTGAGGCCGCCCAGGCCGCGCTGCCGCTGCGCCTCGATGTCGGGCAGCGACTCGGCGATCTCGCGTCGCCCCTCGAGGCCACCCGGAGCGAGCATCGCGGCGGCTCGCGCCTTGAGACTCCTGGCCTGGGATTCGCGCATCCCGATCGATTGCCGTCGGGCCGCCTCGATCATGTCGAGCGCCGCTTTCGAAGGGTCGGTGGTATGGGCGCCGTAGCGATTTTCCAGGAACATGTGGATCGAATAGGGCTGCACCTGGTGGCGCGAGAGGATCGCCCGGACCCGGGCATCGGCGGTGACCCCGTCGAACTGGACCATCGCCCGCACCGGCTGGCCGGGCTTCTCCGAAGCCCAGACGGCATAACGGGCATCGGGCGCGGGCGCCTCGCTCATCTTGGGCTTGGGCCCGTCCTTCTGGATCATCGACGAGGCCGACCCAGCCGCTATAGCCGCCGCTGCGGCTACGCCCATCAGCTTCAAATATTTCATGATGGGCACTCCTTTTAAAATCCCGCATTAATTGAACGCAAGGCCGCCGACAGCCGTTCCGGGATTATTCATCCATTACGGATCGATCAGGAGTTACTACGAGACTTCGGCATAGTATTTATACTGTTCAGAGTTTCATGCGGTCGTGGAAACACCCAATCGAACCGCCGGTCGCGCCGCAGCAGCGTCGTTTTATCCACACTCGCTGTTCGCCTCATTCATAGAAGCCGCCGTCAAGCGCTCCCGGCTGGTCCAGCACGGGCGGCTGGATCGAAAGGTTCGC
This sequence comes from Sphingomonadales bacterium, assembly GCA_038257735.1. Classification (GTDB taxonomy): domain Bacteria; phylum Pseudomonadota; class Alphaproteobacteria; order Sphingomonadales; family Sphingomonadaceae; genus Allosphingosinicella. The sequence goes on from JBBSIZ010000028.1 coordinate 25,065, forward strand.
CGCTGACGTCGGATCGGACGTAGCGGGAGGGTACTTAGTTTCGCCGAGTCAAGCCCGAGAGCCTGTTCTCACAAGCCGGCGCCCGCCTCCGGGACCCTGGTCGAGCACGGGTCGACATTCATCTCCGGCGGAACGAGCTCTCAGCCCTCTCCCGCTTTCCGCGGGAGAGGAAGGGTCCAAGCCGAAGGCTTGGGAGGTGAGGGTTGTGTCAGCACCCGCCAGCCTTAGCCAAGGCCGACCCCCCATTCATATCCTGCATAATTATGCATCGCGAGACGAGGCAGCCGGAAGATAGGATCGATCGTCGATGCATAAACATGCGATGCCGCGCCGGAGCCGGTTGTGTTTCAACTGCACAGCCCTTCTGCTGCCGTCCGTTCGCGTTTCGGTAGTGCCTATGGCCGGTCTCCTGCTTTTTCCCAAGTCCGCACCCAGGCTTTTCACCGGGTTAACGCCCGGCGGCGGCCCCGCACCCGCCCGGCACGGGCCGCGCATCCGGACGGCTTCGACCCGGCCATTGCCCGGCACAGGGCAGCTGTTCCGCGGTTTGCGTCCGCTTGAATTCCAAGGGCCAGCCTCAAATCGAGGAGCGTGCAAAATGGCGCGACTCGCTGGCGAAATGGTCGGTCACGAAGCCATGCTCGTTGCGGCCGGACCGGCATTTCAGTTCGCCCTGAAGGAGAGCTGGTCGCTTTCCAAAACGCGCTGTTTCTGATATGTTCTTCATATGCAGACCACCCCGCCAATCCTCCGCCTTATCGGCAAAATCGATCAAACGGCCCTCATTGAAAGAAGGAATTTTTATTTTTCGGCCAACTTCGGAACTTCCGCGCACTTCGGCCTTGCTGGTGTCTTGGGCATCCCCGGTCTAGGGTCCGCGTCCAACCGGCGCCAGTTTTCGTCAGGAGCGACCTTTGTATCTTTCGCCCGTATTTGCCTTTCTACTCCTGGCCGCCGCCCCGCCCGCGACCGCCCCCGAGCTTTTCTTCGTCGGCCGAACCGAAGGCTCCGGCACCGTGCAGATGGCCCTCACCGGCTCGCACAAGGTGCGCGACGTCAGCCGCGGCCGGCTCGACGGGTCCGGGGCGCTTATCCTCGACCAGACGATCTACGAGGAGGGGAAGCCCGAGCGGCGCCGGAGCTGGCGCCTCGTCCGCTCCGGGCCGAGCCGGGTCTCCGGCACCATCTCCGACGCGGCGGGACCCGTCACCGGCGATATAAACGGCAACGTCCTCCACCTGAAATATCAGGCGCGCGAGGCCTCCGCCCAGGTCGAGCAGTGGATCACCCTTCATCCCGGCGGCCGGACCGCGTCGAACCGGATGGTGTTCAGGAAGTTCGGGTTCAAGGCCGCCACGGTCGAGACGACCGTCCGCAAGCTGGATTAGTCGCCGCTTTTAGGAGTTCTCGGCGCCGTTCTAAAGCGGCCCCGGCTCGTCCGTCCGCCGCCGGGCCTCGTCGCGGGCGGCGGCGTGGCGCAGAGTGTCCATCTCGTCATGTTCCTTGTTAAGCCGCTTATTCTCCACCTCGAGCTCGTCGGCGCGGATGCGCTCCTCCTTGTAGCGGCGCTTCCACTTGCCGCCGGCCATCATCGCCATTCCGAGCACCAGGCCGAGTACGAATACAAGAGCGACGATGAGCCACTGGTCGGGGGTGAAGAGTGTCACTGGGCGGTCTCCGTCGCTTGTTTCGGCAGCGGATCAATGGGCGGGGAGGGGGGAAGGTTCCGTCGCGGTCCACCCTGCCGCAGCGAAGCGAGCGCCGAAGGCGATGGCGAGCTGCGACAGGAGTCGGACGAGACCGGCCGGCGGGGCGGCCGGAATCGCCGGTCGAGCCCGTCCGACGTCACGGCCGCCCGTGACGTCCCCTCCACCTCACTTGAACAGGTTGTCCGAGATCGAGCAGCTCGCCGGGCCGAGGATGACGATGAACAGCACCGGCAGGATGAACAGGATCAGCGGCACCGTCATGATCGCCGGAAGCCTCGCCGCCTTTTCCTCGGCGCGCATCATCCGCTCGTTGCGGAACTCGGCGGCGAGGACTCGGAGCGCGCTGGCCAGCGGGGTTCCGTATTTCTCGGTCTGGATCATGGTGGTGACGACCCCGCGGACAGCCTCGAGGTCGATGCGGTTGGCGAGATTCTCGAAAGCCGAGCGGCGGTCGGTGAGGAAGCCCAGCTCGATCGAGGTCAAGGCGAATTCGTCGCCCAGCTCGGGATAGGCCTTGCCGAGCTCGCGGGCGACCCGGTTGAAGGCGGCATCGACGGTCAGGCCCGCCTCGGCGCAGATGACGAGCAGGTCGAGCGCGTCGGGAAGGCCCTTGCGGATCGCGTTGGAGCGCTTGGAGACCTTGTTCTTCAGCCAAATATCCGGCGCCTTGTAGCTTCCGATCAGCGAGAAGGCGGTGAGGCCGTAGCGCTTGATCGGGCCCCATTCGGGGAACCAGTCGAGCACATAGACGCCGACGATGACGGTCGTGCCGATCACGATCGGAAGCACCAGGCGCGCGAAGATGACGACGACGGCGAGGTCCTTGGAGCGGATGCCGGCCTGCATCAGCTTGCGTTGGGCCTTTTCCAGCTGCTCGGCCTGAAGCATCTTCAGCGAGCCGAGCAGGCTCCTGACCTTGTCGGCCACCTCGTTCTTGTTGGTGATGTTGCGCCGCCGCTTCGACGTCGAGGCGACGATACCGGCCTTAAGTTGCTCGCGCCGCTCGTTGAGCGCCTTCACCCGCTTGGCCATCGGGTCCCTGACCGTGGTGGCGGCATAGATTGCGACGAGCACGGCGAGGGTGGCGGTGGCGACCAGGAAGGTCGCCACCATCACTACGTCGATGCCCATGACGGTCGGTCCGGAAGCAGGTATCGTCATTCTCAAGCCGTCCCTAGATCTCGAAGTCGACCATCTTGGCCATGATGAACACGCCGATCCCCATCCAGAGCAGCCCGCCGGCGCCCGCGATCATCAGCCGCTCGTCGACGAAGAAGGTCTGCATGTACTTGCCGTTGATGAACCAGATCAGCAGGAAGACGATGAACGGCAGGGAGCCGACTATCCAGGCCGAGGCCTTGGATTCGGACGACATCGCCTTGATCTTGAGCTTCATCTGGGCGCGCTTCCTCAACACCTCGGACAGGTTGGCGAGAGTCTCGGCGAGGTTGCCGCCGGTCTCGCGCTGAATGGCGAGGGTGATCACGAAGAACTGGAAGTCCGGCGTTCCGAGCCGGTCGGCGACGTCCTGGAGGGCCGCCTCCATCGTCCGGCCGATCTTCATCTTGTCGGAGACCATGCGAAACTCATCGCCGATCGCGCCCGGAAGCTCGTCGGCGACGATCCCCAGAGTCTCCGAGATCGGCAGGCCCGAGCGAAGGCCGCGCACCATCAGATCGATGGCGTCGGGGAAGCGGGCGGTGAACTTGCCGACCCGGCGCTTGATCATCTTGCCGACGATGAAGTGGGGCAGGCCCACTCCCATGAAGATTCCCACCAGCCCGGCAAGGAGCAGCGGCAACCCCTTGAAAATCAGGAGCAGGCTGACGACGGCGATGATGCCCAGCGAGACGAGGCCGTATTGAGCCAGGGTCCAGGTGCGGCCGGTCTGGTGAAGCCGCCGGCGGAGCAAGGCGGGGTTGGGAATGAGCCGTTGCGCCAGCCCGTCCATCTTGGTCGGGCCGCGGCTCTGAAGGATTCGCTTGAGCTGCGCCTGGGCGGCAACTTCCCTCGACTTGCTGTGGCGCTCCCGGACGGTCTCGAGACGCCGGCTCTGCGCCTTCGAGACGTTGGGTCCGCCCATGGCGAACACCATCAGCGCAAGCACGGCCAATACGCCGCCGCCCAGCATCAGGATCGGAAAGCTCAGCACATGCTGCTCCTATTCCATGCGCCGGCGCGTTGCCGACGTCCGTTCACGCCGTCGCCGGCTTCGGTTTCTTCGCGACCAGACCCTTGAGGTTGAGCTTGTCGAACAGCGATTTCGCGCCTTCCTTGGGCTTCTCGGCCCCGCTCTCGCCGCCCTCGACCGTCGAGGTGACCAGGGCGACCAGCTGAGCCAGCGGACCCTGGATCTTGGTTGAGGTCGCGACCTTGGCAAAGGGCTGGCCGAGCTTGGCCGACTGGGCGGCCGCCTTCGGCTCGAACGGGATGACGATGTCTACCGAACGCTCGATCGACTGCTCGAAATCCTTGCGGCTGATCTCCTGAGCGCCGGCCGGAACCCGGTTGGCGACGACCAGCACCCTGGCCTGCGGCGCATTGGCCTTGAGCCAGGAGAGGACCCGGATCGCGTCGCGGGTGGCGGCGAGTGTGAACTCGACCGCGACGATCGCCACATGGAGGTCCTGGACGAGGTGGGGATGCTGGATCAGCATCGCCCGCGGCAAATCGAGTACCGTGCTCTCGAAGGCGTTGCGAAGCTCCTCCTGGAGCTGGAAGAAGGCGGTTCCGTCGTTGAGCAGTGGCTGGCTGAGCGGAGCTTCGGCGGAAAGCACGCAGAGCTTCTCGTTCGCACGGACCATGGCCCGCTCGATGAACAGACCGTCGATCCGGCTCGGATTCTCGATCGCGTCGGTCAGGCCGCGGCCAGGCTCCAGGTCCAGAGCGAGCGCGCCGGTGCCGAAGTGGATGTCGAGGTCGAGGAGGGCGGTCGAGCGTCCCGCTTTGTCGCCCATCAGCCAGGCCAGCGACGTCGCCAGGGTCGAAGCACCGACTCCGCCGCGAACCCCGATGACCGCGGCCGTGACGTGCGGCTTTTCACTCGCCGCCTCGTTCACCCTCGGCCCGGAAATGGTCATCTGGGCGTTGGCGAAGCTATCGCGCAACTGGTCGGGGGTGAAGGGCTTGAGCAGGTAATCCTGAAGGCCGGAGGCGACGAGGTCGCGGTAGAGGCGGACGTCGTTGACCTGGCCCGCGGCGATCACCACCGTTCCGGGCTCGCAGACCTCGGCCAGGGCGTTGATGTCGTTCAGGGGATCGCCCGATTCCGACAGGTCGACGAACAGAATCGAGGGGCTGGCCGAGACGGACAGCGACTGGACCGCGTTGCGCAGCCCGCCCTTGTTGACCTTCTCGGGCGCCCAGCCGTGCTCGACTGCGATGGGCCGAAGCATTTCGGCGGTGGCGTCGTCGCAGACAAAGGCGCTGAATGGGTCGCGGAGCCCGGCGGAGCGGGATGCGTGGAAAGGCGCGTTCATCTAGTTACCTTTCGTGCTGACGTCGGTGAGGCCCTTGGACCCGGTCGGCGCTGTCTGCCGATACAGGCGGATCGCCTTCGACGAGGTGTTGGCGTCGCCGTAGACGCTGCCCGTCTGGCCGAGGACCAGGTCGTCGGGATCGGCGATCATCGCGGCGAGGTTGGAATTCACCGCGCAGCCGTAATTGGAAGAGGTCGAGCTCGGCCCGCGCTGCCTGTCGTAATTGGGGCAATTGGGTACGCTCGCCGTGGTTCGGCTGACGATTACCCGAACCGCGCCCATCGGGACGTCGCCTTCCAGGATCGGAGCGCCGGGGCTCATCAGCAGGCCATAGGCGGCCGCCACACTGGCGACGTCCTGGCGGCCTGCGCCGGTGCCACGATCGACGAAGATATGGTCGCCATAGCCCAAAGCGAGCGACTCGAACCAGGAGTCGAGCCGGCCCATGTCGGCATCGCTGAGGCCGCCATTGTCGGCGAGGTCGAGCAGATAGTCGGTACGCTGGACGACCGGCTGGTTGAGCGAGTCGAGGCCCCGGCTGGCGTCGTGCCTTTCGCGCGGCGGCTTCTTGGCGAAGGCCGCGGCAGGGAGGGAAAGAGCGGCGCCGATCGCGACGACGGCGGCGAGAGACTTGGTGCGTGCCATGATCACGTCCTTTCGATCGGTCAGAAGCTGAAGCCGGGAGCGGCGGAAGCGGTTTGGGGTCGGGTCGCCTTGGCCTTCGCCTCGACCTGGCGCGGCTGCGCAGGGGCGGGAAGCTGCCGAGCCGGCGCGATCGCCACTCCGCCAATGCCCGGGCTCGCGGTGCGCGCCGGGGCCATGGTCGGTCCCGGCCGGGGGACCGGCTTGTTATATTCGCTGGTGCCGAGCATCACCCGCTCCGCCGTGGTGGAGCTTCTGAAGCCGTCGGTCGGGAGCGCGATCTGGCTCGCATTCACGGGCTTCACCAGGTACGGCGTCACCACGATGACCAGCTCGGTTTCGCCCTTGCGGTAGCTGGTCGAGCGGAACAGGGCGCCGATGATCGGCAGGCTGCCGAGAATCGGAGCCTTCTCGATACTGTTGTTGCTGCTGTTGCGAAGCAGGCCGCCGATCATGAAGCTCTGGCCGGAGCCCAGCTCCACGGTGGTCTCCACCCGGCGGGTGGTCAGCGAGGGAACCCGGAAGCCGTTGATCTGGATAGAGCCCTCGTCCGAAAGCTCCGACACTTCCGGCCGGACCCGCATCGAGATCCGGCCGCCTTCGAGCACGTAGGGCGTGAAGGCGAGGCTCACTCCATATTGCTTGAACTCGATGGCGGTGCCGCTGATTCCGTTCGACGACGGGATCGGGAACTCGCCGCCGGCGAGGAAGCTCGCAGTCTCGCCCGACAAAGCGACGAGGTTCGGCTCGGCGAGCGTGTGAACCCTGCCGTCATTTTCGGCGAGGTCGAGCGCTCCCAGGACGTCGATCCCCAGCACCTTGCCGGCGCCGAAGAGGCTCGTGCCGATGGAATTGGGGATCACGGCATTGAGTCCCTCGGCTGCCTGGGTTCCGGTGCCGATGGGCCCGCCGGGGGTGAATTTTGGGGTTATCGTGCGGCCTTGGCCGACGGCGAACTTGAAGCCCCCGGTCATGTCGGCCGAGGCCAGATTGACTCCGATGTCGCGGGCGAGCGAACGGCTCACCTCGGCGATCCTGACCTGCAGCATCACCTGGAGCGGGGTCGCCGCCTTGAGGCGGTTGACCGTCAGGACCTTGAGCACGGCGCCCGGCGCGGTGACGTCTACGCCGGGGTTCAAAATCGACTTGACGAGCATTTCGACCTGCGCGCTCTCGGCGGGCGAGGCGACGGTTCCGTTCAGGACCGCGAGCTGGCCGACATGGGTGACCGAGATGTTGGACTCGGGCATCGCCGCTCTCAGCATCTGGTCGACCGAGCTGATGTTCTGGCTGACCCGGACATGCGCTCCCCAGACGACCGAGCCGTCGGCCGCTGTGGCGATCACGGTGGCCTCGCCCTCGCCCTTGCCGAACACCCCGAGCTGGCGGGGGCTGGTGACGTTGACGTCGGCCACGTCCGGGTTCGAGGTCCAGACGTCGGCCACGCTCCTCGGCAGCGAGACGACTTCGCCTTCGCCGACGGAGAGAAGCACCTGGTTGGTCGGCCGGTAGCTGCCCGCGGGGGGCGGCGCGGCCATTGCCAGGCTCGGTATCACCGGGGTGACGCTGGCGGTCAGGACCGCGAAGATCGCGGTGCCGACCGTCGCTCGGCGCTTGATGTTCAGCTTTGTCATCTTATTTGGCTCCGACCGGAACGATGGTGACGCTATTGCCGCGGGAGACCCTGACCTGGGGACCCGTGGGAATTGGCGGGGCGGCGGCGGCGGCGGCGGCGGGCGCACGGCCCGAATTCGCCAGCGCCATCGCGCTGAGGGCGTCCGCGATCTTGTCGTCGGAAGACGATGGCGGCGCCTTGCCGCTGCCGGGAACGGTGCTGCGCTGGTAGCGCGAGACGTCGGCCCCGGTCGTGTAGGTGGACAGGCCCTCGGACGGCTGGTTGGCGATGGCGAGCAACATCCGGCGCTCCGCTTTGGGATCGTCGGTCTGCGGCACCTTCACTTCGCCCGATGCGATGGCGCGCTCGAGCTCGGCCGAATTGTCCGCGATCGATCGAAGCGAAAGCGACAGGTCGCCGATCTTCTGGGCGACCGCGATCTTCTCGGCGAGCTTGGGAGTCGCCTCGAGCGTAACCATGGTGAAGCGCTGGACGACGGCTTTGCCGTCCTCGCCCTTCGCGTCCATGCGCTGGTCGGTGGCAAGCACCCGGACATTGCGCATCACGGTCTCAGAGACCCTGAGCGGAACCCCGTCGCCACCGCCGACTACTTCCTGGGTGAGGACGAGGTCGACCCGGTCACCCGGGAAGATGAACCCGGCAACTCCGCTGGTCGCGGAGACTGGGACGGTGACGGCGCGCATGCCCGGCCCGAGCGCCGCGGCGAGGAAGCCGCGCTCGCCCGGCTTGATCAGCGAGCCATGGGTGAAGGGCTGGCCGGCCGTGATCTCGTTGCGAACCACCGTTCCGACGAGGTCGGCCGGGCGGACGCCGGGCTTGCCCTTGATGTAGTAAGCGGGCTGGACGAGGCCTTCGGGCCAGCGCTGGAAGCGCAGGGCTTCGGCATCGATGATGGTGCCGACGGGCAACGCGCGGGTCGCCACCAGCACTTCCGGACCTGCGGGGACCACGGGCCCGGCCGTGGCCGAAGGCGCGCCGGCTCCGCTGAACATGTTCTTCGCCGTGACGGCGGTAACCGCCGCGACGATGAGCGCACCGATCAGCAGCACGAGCTTTTTCACATCCATGACGCCAGTCGCCTCCTCACCCTCTTATGGGTCTCACACATCAGGCAAATTGGTTAAGAAACCGTTCGCCAAGCACCCAAAAACCACCAACCGCGATGGCGATGCCGTACGGAATTTCAGGCTGGCCGGCGGCTTTCGCCATCCGGTGCGCGGCGAGCATCGCCACGGTCAGGACGCCGCCCGCGATCGACATGACCGCCAGAAGCTTCACGACCCCGGCAAATGGCAGCCACAAAGCGAGCGCCGCGGCCATCTTGACGTCGCCGCCGCCCATCGCGCCGAAGCGGAAGGCGATCGCGAACAGCCCGAAGACCGCCGCCGCCAGACCGATCTGCAGCGCGACGTCCGGCCAGAAGCTCAGGCCGCTGCTCCACCAGAAAGGTATCGCCAGGAGGGCGATCGCTCCGTTCAGCCAATTGGGGATCGTCCGGGTGCGCCAGTCGCAGATCGCAGCCCAAAGCATGGCCGCGGCGAGCAAAGCGATGAAAAACCAGGAAAGAGCCCCTTGCATGGGGACCAGGCACTAGACGTAACAGCTTTCAAAACCGTAACCGGACCGATGCACAGCGAAGCGTTCGACCGCCGTTCCATTCCCTCCGGGGCCCGCTTCGGCGAATGGAAGGCGGCCGACGGCTGGATCCTTCGGACCCTGGAGTGGCCGAGGGAAAAGGGGGCCGACGCCCGGGGCAGCCTCCTCTTCGTCGGCGGGCGCGGCGACTTCATCGAGAAATATCTCGAGGCGCAGGACCATTGGCACCGCCCCGGCTGGAACGTCACCGCCTTCGACTGGCGAGGGCAGGGCGGTTCGCAGGGCGGCCTTCCCGGAGGGCACATCGACACCTTCGAGACATTGGTGAGCGATCTGGCCGCGTTCATCGACTCCTGGCGCCTCGAATCCCCCGGGCCTCATGCCGTCGTCGCCCATTCGATGGGCGGGCACGTCCTCCTGCGCACCCTCGCCGACCGGCATCCGCCGATCGACGCTGCGGTGCTGATCGCTCCGATGCTGATGATCAACAGCGGGCCCATGCCGTCTTTCGCCGCACATTGGCTGGCCTCGACGGCGTCGCTGGCCGGCTGGGGCGGCCGGCCCGCCTGGCAGCAGTCTTCGCGGTCGCAGCCGGCCGGTTCGATGCGCCAGACGATCCTGACCGGCTGTCCGGATCGCTATTCGGACGAGCTCTGGTGGTGGGAGAAGTATCCGGGCTTCAACCTTGGCGCTCCGAGCTGGGGCTGGCTCAAGGCCGCCTTTCAATCCTGCGCGGCTTTGACCCCGGCCAAGCTTGCCGGGGTGGAGATTCCGGTGCTCCTGATCGGAACCGAGCGCGACCGGCTCGTCGGCCCGGCGGCGATCCGGCGCGCCGCGGCGTTGCTCCCGAAGGCCGAGCTCATCATGTATGACGACGCCGCGCACGAAATCCTGCGCGAGCGCGACGAAGTCCGGCTGAGGGCGCTCTCGGCGATCGATGCCTTTCTCGACCGAAGCGCCGGCCGGTGAGCTTCGACTCCGACATCGCCATAATCGGCGCCGGAATGGCGGGAGCGAGCCTCGCCGCGGAAGTCGCCGCACAGGCTTCCGTCCTGCTGATCGAGGCCGAGGACCAGCCGGGCTATCACTCCACCGGCCGCTCGGCGGCCTTCTGGGCGGAAAGCTATGGCGGCCCTTTCATCCAGCCGCTCACCACCGCTTCCGGGCCGTTCCTTGAGCGACACGGCTTCCTGAAGGCGCGTGGCGGCCTGCATATCGCCGATCCGGCCGGCCTCGATGCTCTGGCGGGGCTGGAGGCGGAGTTCGGCGAGCGCGTCGGCTTCGAACGGCTCGACAGGGCAGGGCTCGAAGCACTTCTGCCCGGCCTCCGCCGCCTATGGGTGGCGGGACTGTTCGAACCGAGCTGCAGGGACATCGACGTTGCGGGCCTGCATGGCTTCTATTTGGCGCAGGCGAGACGAAACGGTGCGAAGCTGATGACCGGCTCGGAGGTTGGCGGGCTGCGGCGTGACGAGCGGGGCTGGACGGTGGAGACCTCCGCGGGGCCCTTCAGAGCGGGACTGCTCGTCAACGCGGCGGGCGCCTGGGCCGATCGGGTCGCGGCCCTGGCGGGCGCGGCGCCGGTGGGCTTGCAGCCCTATCGGCGAACGCTCTCGCAGCTTCGGGTCGATCCGCCGGCGCCGTATGACCTCCCGCTCGTGATGGATGCGCTCGAGCGCTTCTACTTCAAACCGGAGGCGGGCGGGCGGCTTTGGCTGAGCCCCCATGACGAGACCCCGTGCGAGCCTTGCGACAGCGCCCCCGAGGAGCTGGACGTCGCCATTGCCATCGACCGGCTGGAGCGGACGGTCGACTGGAAGGTCGAGCGGGTGGAGCGGAGCTGGGCGGGCCTGCGTAGCTTCGCTCCGGACCGGCGTCCGGTCTACGGCTTCGACCCGGACGTCCCCGGCTTCTTCTGGTGCGCCGGCCAGGGCGGCTTCGGAATCCAGACCGCGCCGGCGGCTGCGAAGCTTGCGGCGGACCTCATTCTGGGCCGGACATCGGACCTCGACCCCACGCCTTACGCCCCGGACCGCTTCGCCTGACCGCCGCAATCACCGCTTCGCAGCCCCCATCGCCGCATCGCAGGCGAGCCTGTCCGCGCGTTCGTTCTCCGGATGGCCGGCATGCCCCTTTACCCAGCGCCAGTCGATCGTGTGCGGCGCCGACGCTTCGAGCAGTTCCTGCCACAGATCGGCATTCTTCACGGGCTTGCGGTCCGCCGTCTTCCAGCCGTTGCGGCGCCAGCCGTGGATCCATTTGGTTATTCCGTCGCGGACGTAGATGCTGTCGGTATGGAGCGCGACCTCGCAGGGGCGCTTCAGGGCTTCCAGGGCCCGGATCGCGGCGAGGAGCTCCATCCGGTTGTTGGTGGTGAGGGGCTCGCCGCCGTTGATTTCCTTCTCGTGGGCGCCCGAACGGATCACCGCGCCCCAGCCGCCGGGGCCGGGATTGCCCTTGCAGGCGCCATCGGTGAAGATTTCGACGGGGACGCCAGGTCTAGCGGGAGGGGTCAAGCGGCCTCGAGCCCCCGGGGCAGCTTGAACACCATCCGCTCGGTCACGCCTTCGCCCTGAACCTCGGTGACCTCGTAATGGGAAGAGAGAAAGTCGACGACCTCGCGGACCAGTATCTCCGGCGCCGAAGCTCCTGCGGTGATTCCGAGCGTCCGCACCCCCTCGAGCCAGGCGAGGTCGATATCGGCCGCGCGGCCGATCAGCCTGGCCTTTATGCCCTCGCGCTCGGCCACTTCGACCAGCCTCACCGAGTTGGAGCTCTTGGGCGATCCGATCACCAGCATCGCTTCGCAGGCGCGGGCGATATCCTTCACCGCCGCCTGGCGGTTCGAGGTCGCGTAGCAGATGTCCTCGCCCTTGGGCCCCTTGATCCCGGGGAATCGGCGCTCGAGAATCGCGACGATCTCGGCCGTATCGTCGACGGACAGGGTGGTCTGGGTGAGATAGGCGAGGCTTCCGGGCTCCGCCGGAGCGACTCTTTGCGCGTCCTCGGCGCTCTCGATCAGGGTCATCCGCCCTTCCGGCACCTGGCCGAAGGTCCCGATCACCTCGGGGTGGCCGGAATGGCCGATGAAGAGGATGTGGCGGCCGTTCTCGACCAGCCGCTCCGCCTGGCGGTGCACCTTGGAAACCAGGGGACAGGTGGCGTCGAGAAATTCGAGGCCGCGCTCCGCGGCCCTGGCCGGGACCGCCTTGGGAACGCCGTGGGCCGAGAAGACCACCGGCACCCCGTCCGGCACCTGGTCCAGTTCCGGTACGAACACGGCGCCCTTCGCCTTGAGGCTGTCGACGACGTACTTGTTGTGGACGATTTCGTGGCGGACGTAGACGGGCGCTCCGTAGCGTTCGAGCGCGAGCTCGACGATACGGATCGCCCGGTCGACTCCGGCGCAGAAGCCGCGAGGCGCGGCGATCAGAAGGGTGAGTGGGGGCTTGGCGGCCATGGTGTCTGTCTCTACGGGATCGCTTGCTTCGGCGGAACCCGGTTCCTATGATCCGCTTGTGTCCCGTCCAAAGGTGAGGATTTCCACACTGTGTTCAAGTCCAAGGCGGCTCTCGCCGCGCTGATTTCCCTAGGCATCGCGGCCTGTTCTACTCCGAACGGCCAGATCACCGACACCGGCATCACCGCCACCCGCTCGGCCTGCCCGGCGGTGGCGATCCCCGCCTCGACCGGCGACGTCACCTTGTTCAACCCGCAGGCCAGCCGCGACGCAAGCGCGATCGACGTGGTCGCCAACATCACCAATCTTCGTTCGACCTGCGACGAAAGCGGCGATTCTATCGTCACCCGCCTGACCTTCGACGTTCAGGCCCAGCGCCGCGACGGCCGCGGCGCGCGCGAGGTGGTGCTCCCTTATTTCGTGGTCGCGGTGCAGGGCGGGACCCAGGTCCAGTCCAAAAGTGTCAGCCGAGTCGGCCTGAGCTTCGCGGACGGCGCGCTTCGAGCGAGCAGCCGCGGCTCGGCGACCGGCTCGGTGACCCGCGCCGCGGTGACCCTTCCCGCCGACGTGACGGCCCAGATCACCCGCCGCCGCAAGCCCGGAGATCCGTCGGCGGCGATCGACCCTATGGCCGATCCGGCGGTCCGCGAGGCCGTCCGCAAGGCGACGTTCGAGATGCTGGTCGGCTTCCAGCTCACCGAGGACCAGCTGGCGTATAACGCGACTCGGTAGTCGGATCGTCAGTTCTACTCTCCGGTCCTTACGGGAGAGGAGGGGCGCGCCGCGAAGCGGTAGGAAGTGAGGGTCTTTTCCGCGGACTCAGCAAGACCGGCACCCCCAAGCCTTCGCTTGGCCCCCCCTCTGCGCGAATGCGGGAGAGGGGGATTGGAAAGAGAGCGGCGTTGACTTGCCCGGCGCGACTCTTCACAGCGCCCTTGCCGCCGGCCCAAATCCGGTGCGCGCGCGGGAGAGTGTGGAGGGTTGAGAGACCTGAAGCCGCCGAAGGAGCAACCGCCCCGGAATCTCTCAGGCACAAGGGACCGCGCTCGCAAAGGCACTCTGGAAAGCGTCCTCCGTCGCCCTTCGGGCTTCGCAGGGCCACCGAAGGGGTAATCCGCCATAGCCTCGCGCGACGGTGGGGAAAGCTCTCAGGTTCAGTGACAGAGGGGGTTGCGACTTCGCTCGATCCCGGGCGTTGAAGCGGCTCCCCTGGAGACTGGACATGAGCGAAGCCCCCGACCGCCTCCTTCCCCTTGACGACTGGCACCGGGCGCAGGGCGCCCGGATGGTGGGGTTCGCGGGCTATTCGATGCCGATCCAGTATGAAGGGATCATCGCCGAGCATCGCTGGACCCGCTTGTCGGCCGGCCTGTTCGACGTCAGCCATATGGGCCAGCTGATCGTCGCCGGGCCCGAGGCCGAGAAGGGGCTGGAGAGCCTGCTGACCGCCGATCTCGCCATCCTGAAGGAGGGCCGGCTTCGCTATTCGCTCCTGCTCAACGACGAGGGCGGGATCGTCGACGATCTCATGGCCACCCGCCGCGGCGATCATTTCTACGTCGTCGTCAACGGCGCCACCAAAGAGGGCGACATCGCCTATCTGCGGGAGCGGCTGCCGCGCGGAGTCGTTCTCGATCATATGAAGGAGCAGGCCCTGCTCGCCCTGCAGGGGCCCAAGGCGGTGGACGTCCTCGCCCGGCTCGCGCCCGGAGTCGATCAGCTCGGTTTCATGAGCGGGGGCGCCTTCACACTCAGCGGAGGCACGGCCTGGATCAGCCGCTCGGGCTATACCGGCGAGGACGGCTTCGAAATCTCGATTCCCGCGGCGCGTGCGACGGCGGTCGCCGATCTTCTCGCCGGACAGGAGGAAGTGAAGCCGATCGGGCTCGGCGCGCGCGATTCGCTCCGGCTCGAAGCGGGGCTTCCGCTCTACGGCCACGATCTCGACACGGACTCCACCCCGATCGAGGCCGATCTCGGATTCGCAGTCTCCAAGCGCCGCCGCGCCGAGGGCGGCTTCGCGGGCTGGCACCGGATCGTCCGCGAGGTCGAGGAGGGGCCGGTCCGGCGGCGGGTCGGGCTTGCAGTCGAGGGCCGGCAGCCGGTGCGCGAGGGTGCGGCCGTGGTCGATTCCGATGGCGACGAGGTCGGCAAGGTGACCAGCGGCGGCTTCTCGCCGATTTTGGAGGCGCCGATAGCCATGGCCTATGTCCCGGCCGCTTCGACAGAGCCGGGCACCGAGATCCGCCTCGTCCAGCGCGGCAGGATCTTCCAGGCGAAGGTGGTGCCGATGCCCTTCGTCCCCCACCGCTATCACCGCAAGGGAGCCGCCTGATGAATGTCTATTATACCGAGGAGCATGAGTGGATCCGGGTCGAAGGCGACCAGGCGACGGTCGGGATCACCGATTTCGCCCAGGGCCAGCTCGGCGACATCGTCTTCGTCGAGCTGCCCGAGGCCGGACGGCAGGTGGTGAAAGGCGGCGAGGCCGCGGTGGTCGAATCCGTCAAGGCGGCTTCCGACGTCTTCGCGCCGGTCGGCGGCGAGATCGTCGAGCCCAACCCGGCGCTCGGCGACGACCCCTCTTTGGTCAATAGCGACCCGGAAGGCGAAGGCTGGTTCTTCCGGCTTCGTCTAGGCGATCCCTCGCAACTCGACGGACTGATGGACGCCGACGCCTACAAAGCCTTCACCGACTCGCAGTGAACCCGGTGAACCTCAACCCTTCCTCGCAATGGTCGCCGACCGATTATGCGACTAACGCCGCCTTCGTGCCGGCGCTGGGCGCCGCGGCGCTGGACCTTCTCGCGCCCAAGCCGGGCGAGCTAATCCTCGATCTGGGCTGCGGCGACGGGGTTCTGACCCGGAAGATCATGGAGTCCGGATCCCGGGTGATCGGCCTCGACGCTTCGGATGCGATGGTGGAAGCGGCCCGGGGGAGGGGCGTCGACGCTTTCGTCGCCGACGCCCAGGCGCTCGATCTCGAAGGCCAGGCGAGCCGTTTCGGCCAGTTCGACGCGGCCTTCTCCAACGCCGCGTTGCACTGGATGCTGGATTCCGAAGCGGTCGCTTGCGGAGTCTTCTCAATTCTCAAGCCCGGCGGCCGGTTCGCGGGCGAGATGGGCGGGGCTGGCAATATCGCGACCCTTCGCGCCGGCATCCGCTCCGAACTGGTCGAGCGCGGCTATGCGGTGCCGGCGGAGGACCCGCAATGGTATCCCGGAGTCGTCGAGTTCGTCCGCCTATACGCCTGCGCCGGTTTCACCGGGATCCAGGCCAGCCTGATCGCGCGGCCCACTCCGCTTCCGGCCGGGGTCGCCGCTTGGGTACGGACCTTCCGCGCCGGCTGGCTCGAAGTCGCCGGAGTGCCGGAGGCGGCGCGGGAGGAGGTCGCTGCGGCGGTGGAGCAACGCCTCCGGCCACAGCTCCGGCAACCCGAAGGCAGCTGGGTTGCCGATTATGTCCGGCTTCGCTTCACAATGCGCAAACCCGCCGAATGACGGAGTAACTCGATGCGTTACCTACCTCTCGCCGAATCCGATCGGCAGGAAATGCTCCACGCCGTCGGCGCCTCGTCGATCGACGAATTGTTCGTAGACGTGCCGGAGGCGGCCCGGCTCCGCTCCAAGATCGAGGGCCTGCCCGACCATCTCGGCGAGATGGCGGTGGAGCGCGAGCTCGCCCGGCTTTCGCGAAAGAACCTCGTCGCGGGCGACGTGCCCTTCGTCCTCGGCTGCGGCGCTTACCGGCACCATATCCCCGCCTCGGTCGATCATCTCATCCAGCGCGGCGAGTTCCTCACCGCCTACACGCCTTACCAGCCCGAGATAGCTCAGGGCACCTTGCAGGCCCTGTTCGAGTTCCAGACCCAGGTCGCCCGCCTCTACGGCTGCGACGTCGCCAACGCCTCCATGTACGACGGCTCGACCGCCTGTTGGGAGGCGATCGGAATGGCCCGGCGGATCACCCGGCGCGGCAAGGCGATCCTCTCCTCCGGGCTTCATCCGCATTACGTCTCGGTGGCAAGGACGATGGCGCGGTTTACGGGCGACGTCCTGGAAGCGCTCGCGCCGGAGCTGGCGGGGGAGCCCGACACGGCGGCGCTGCTCGAATCGATCGACGGCGAAACGAGCTGCGTCGTCGTGCAATATCCCGACATCCTCGGCCGGATCGGCGACCTGTCGGCGCTTGCGGAGCGGGCGCATGAGAAGGGCGCCCTGCTCATCGCTGTGGTGACCGAGCCGGTAGCGCTTGGGCTGATCCGATCGCCCGGAGAGATGGGCGCCGACATCGTCGTCGGCGAGGGCCAGTCGATTGGAGTCGGTCTCAATTTCGGAGGCCCCTATGTCGGCCTTTTCGCCACCCGGGACAAATATGTCCGCCAGATGCCGGGACGCCTGGCCGGAGAGACCGTCGATGCAGAAGGGAAGCGCGGCTTCGTGCTGACCCTGTCGACCCGAGAGCAGCATATCCGGCGCGAGAAGGCGACCTCGAACATCTGCACGAACTCGGGCCTGTGCGCCCTCGCTTTCTCGATCCACATGACTTTGCTGGGCGAGACGGGGCTGAGGCAGCTGGCGCGGGTCAACCACGTTCTGGCGTCCGACGCGGCCGAACGGCTGGCGCGTGTGGCGGGGGTCGAGCTGGTCAACCAGGCCTTCTTCAACGAGTTCACCTTGCGCCTTTCCAAAGAGGCGCGGCCCGTGGTTCGGACCATGGCGGAGAAGGGCGTTCTCGGCGGGGTCTCTCTCGGCCGCCTCTATCCCGGAGTCGAGGCTCTGGAACGGGGGCTGGTGGTGGCGGTGACGGAGACGTCGACCCCGGAGGATGTCGAAGCGCTCGCAGCGGCGCTTGAGGAGGCACTGGCATGAGCATGAATCGCGACGGCCGGCCCACCCGGCCCGAGGCCGCCGAGGACGCGCCTTCGACCTGGACCGGCAATCGGGGACTGATGCTCGAGGAGCCCCTGATCTTCGAGCTGGGCGAGGAGAATGGCTGCGGAGTCGATATCGCTCCCTCTCCCTGCGGGGGCGAGGGAGTTTCCCGCCTTGCCGGCCTGGAGCGCAATCGCTCGATCGGACTTCCGGGCCTCTCCGAACCGCAGGCGGTGCGGCATTACACCCGGCTAAGCCGCCAGAATTACGCCATCGACCTCGGCCTCTTCCCGCTCGGCTCGTGCACGATGAAGCACAATCCGCGGCTGTGCGAAAAGATGGCACGCCTGCCGGGCTTCGCCGACGTCCACCCGCTACAGCCCGTCGATACGGTGCAGGGGGCGCTGGCGGTGATCAACGAGCTGGCGGTGTGGCTGATCGAGCTGACCGGAATGCATGGAGTCGCGATGACTCCGAAGGCGGGCGCGCACGGCGAGCTGTGCGGCATTCTGTGCATCAAGGCGGCGCTGGAGGCGCGCGGCGAGGACAGGCGCGTGATACTCGTGCCGGAAAGCGCGCACGGTACCAACCCCGCGACCGCCGCCTTCGCCGGCTTCTCGGTAGAGGACATACCCGCTTCCGCCGACGGTCGAGTCGACCTTGAGGCGCTGAAAGCCCGGCTGGGTCCCGACGTTGCGGGCGTGATGATAACCAATCCCAACACTTGCGGCTTGTTCGAACGCGACATGAAGGCGATTTCCGACGCGGTCCATGCCGTGGGCGGCTACGTCTATTGCGACGGGGCGAACTTCAACGCGATCGTCGGCCGCGTCCGTCCCGGCGATCTCGGCATCGATGCGATGCACATCAACCTGCACAAGACCTTCTCCACCCCCCATGGCGGGGGCGGTCCGGGCTCGGGCCCCGTGGTCCTGTCAAAGGCGCTCAGCCCTTATGGCCCATTGCCGTTCACCGAACGCTATCCGGATGGTCATATCACGCTCGTCGAGGAGGAGACGGCGGGGGAACGCCTTCCGCATTCCTTCGGCCGGATGGTCGCCTTTCACGGCCAGATGGGGATGTTCACTCGCGCGCTCGCCTACATCATGAGCCACGGCGCCGACGGGCTGCGCAAAGTCTCGGGCGATGCGGTCCTCAACGCCAACTACATCCTGCGCCGCCTCGACGACGTGCTCGACGCGCCCTTCGGTCACAGCGGTCCCTGCATGCACGAAGCGCTGTTCAGCGACAAAGGCTTCGCCGGCGGCCTCACCACGCTCGATCTCGCCAAGGGCCTGATCGACGAGGGCTTCCACCCGATGACCATGTATTTCCCTCTGGTCGTCCACGGAGCGATGCTGGTCGAGCCGACCGAGACGGAATCGAAGGCGGCGCTCGACCAGTTCATCGGCGCGATGCGCTCGGTGGCGGAACGGGCCAAGGCGGGCGACCAGAGCCTCAAGGCGGCGCCGGTCCACGCCCCGAGGCGGCGGTTGGACGAGACCCTGGCGGCTAGGAAACCGGTGCTCGTCTGGAAGGCGCCGCCCGAGGCGGAAGCGGCGGAATGAAGCGCAGCGCTCCCGCCACTGAGCGCAACCGGGAGCCGATCGCCGCAATGCTTCGAGAGGTGCTTCCGGAGCGCGGAACCTTGCTCGAGATCGCCAGCGGCACCGGCGAGCATGCCGTCTATTTCGCGGCCCTGTTCCCGGCGCTCCGATGGCAGCCCAGCGATCCGGACCCGGACGCGCTGACCTCGATCCGCGCCTGGCGCGACGAAGCCGGCCTTGAGAATCTGCTCGAACCCGTGCGGCTGGACGCGGCGGCCGGGATGTGGCCCGTCGCGGCGGCCGACTCGATCCTGTGCGTCAACATGGTCCATATCAGCCCGTGGGCGGCGACGGTGGGGCTGATGCGCGGGGCCGGGCGGTTGCTGACCGCCGGGGCCCCGCTTGTGCTATACGGACCCTATCGCCGCTCGGGAGTGCCGACGGCGCCGGGCAATGAGGCTTTCGACGCCTCGCTCAAGGCTCGAAACCCTGAATGGGGGGTCCGGGAGCTGGAAGCGGTCGAAGCCGAGGCGGCGAGGCACGGCTTGAGGCTGGAGCGGATTTTCGAGATGCCGGCGAACAATCTGACGGTCGTATTCCGAGCCTGACAGCCTATTCCGCCTGCTCGGGCTGGTCGCTGCCGAGTACCCGGGTGACTCCCACGCCATCGCCTACCTGCTTATCGAGTTCATCGCGTGTGCCGATGTCGCGCTGCAGGTTGCCGCCGCTGGAGCCGCCGAAGTCGGGGGCGTCTTTCATCGTTCCGGTAAGGTCGCTGTCGTCGGTCTGCCGGGCGGTCTCGGCCCGGTCGTTGCTTTTATCGCGGTCGGTCATGAGCTTCTCCTTCTCAGTGGAATCAATGCCGAGCGGGAGAAGCGGTTCCGAACAGGCGGACGAGAAGCAATGTCCAGGCGGCGCCGAACGCCCAGCCGCCGACGACGTCGCTCGGCCAGTGGACCTGCAGGACGAGGCGGGACAGGCCGGTGGCGAAGGCGATGGCCAAGGCGAGAGCGATTGCTGGCAGACGAAGCCGCGGGCTCGCGGCCAGGAGCGCGATTGCGAGCCAGCCGGCCATCGCATTGGCCGAATGGCCGCTCGGGAAGGCGAGATTGTGGACTGCGACCTGATGGCCCAGCGGATCCGGGCGGGCGCGGTCGAAACCGAGCTTCATCGCCTCGACGAGCAGCCGTTCGGAGGCGACGATGGCGACGAGCAGGATGGCTCGGCGCCGGCGGCCCCGGTAAAGGAGCCATCCCGCCGCCAGCATGGCGACCGCGAATACGGTGATCACGTCGCCGAGATGGGTGAGCAGGCGCGCCGCCGGCACCAGCGAGCCGTTTACGAAGAGGGCGAGCAGGGCCGGATCGACCCGGGTCCGCGGGCCGCCGAGCAGCAAGGCGGCGAGAACGACCAAGGCGAGCAACCCGATCGCCAGCGGAAAGATGAGCCTCGCCATCGCTCCCCACTGCCCGGTCGCGGCGGCGCCTGTCCAGCCCGAGCGAGAGCCGCTCCGCATCGATTCGCGGCCGGAACTGATTCATGTTAATCAATGCGACTCGCGGGGGAGCGGTGAATGGAATCGAACGAGAGATTTTATGCTCGGCGGGCCGTCGAGGAATTGCGGGCGCTGGAGCGCGCCGTGACTCCGGAGGCGAGAGCGCGGCGGCTGGCTTTGGCGGAAGCGTTCCAGCTCAAGGCGCTCTCGGTCCGCGAGCATGAAAGAACTACGGCCTAGCCGCCGGATTTTCGCAATGTTTTTCATTTTCCGAGGCCCGGGCCCGGGAACGAACGGGGCAGAATGAGCAGGCTCTCTCGGGCTCAGGGAGCGGCGGAATAACGTCCCGGTGCTTCGGCGCCGAGCGATGAGATGGAGGTGCCCGGAGCGGGCTCAGCGCCGAAGGCGTCGTAGATCGCGCGGGCGGCGGTGGCGATCACGGCCGGCCGGTTGGAGCCGCCCCGAGCGAAGAAGGCGACCGCGATCCGGCGTCCGGTCGGAGTGGTGAGGAATCCGACGTCGCCGGTATAGCCGGAGAGCGTGCCGGTCTTGTGCTCGACGGTGGCGCCGGGGGGAAGGATTCCGCGGATCCGGTTGGAGCCGGTCGCGCAGCGCCGCATCATGTCGAGGAGCAGGTAGCGGCTCTGGGGCTTCAGCGCGGAGCCGGAGTCGATCAGGCGCAGCAGGCCGAGCATCGCGGTCGGAGTGCTCGAATCGCGAATGTCGTGCAAATCCCTTCGATCGCTGAGCAATTGGGCAATGGTGCGGTCCACTCGAATGCCGGCGAGGCCGTGCGCGCGCAGCCAGCGGTCGACCGCGCCCGGTCCGCCGAGGCTGGCCATCAGAAGATCGGTGGCGCGATTGTCGCTTCGGACGATCATCGCGTCCATCAGCCCGAGCGCGGACGTCCCGGCGATCGCCTCGTCCAGCCTGCGCCGGCCGGCGTCGACCTCCTCGAGCCAGGCCGCCGCGACCGCGATCTTCATCGTGCTCGCCATCGGAAAGGGCTCATGGCCGTTGAAGCTGATCGTCTCTCCGGTCGCCAGATCCAGCGCGGCAATGCCGTATTCTCCGGGATTTTCCGCGGCCATTGCGGCGAGCCTTTGCTCGAGCGGCTGAAGGCGCGGGGAAGAATCGGCCCATGCAGGCTGAGCCGCGGCGACCAGGAGCCAGGCGAATAAAGCGACAAACCGCATCGGTGCACCTCGAACCACAGATTCATCCGGTGCCCGACCCGCTCGTACGCACCTTCGAACCCGAGGATAGCCGCTTTCCCTGAAGTTGCGACCACATATCGCGGGCCGATCGGCCGGTCCGTCGCAGCTTAGGCCCGGCCTGGCGCTTGGATGGAACCGGAAGCGAGCGGCGGCGAGCCGGCCGCTCGCACAGGTTTGAATTGACCCAATCTTGATCTGCTACGGGCGCTTTCAGGGCCTAGGCCGTATCGACATTCAGGATTCCCAAGCGGTGTGATGTCTGATTCATAGGGTTCCATGTTTTTCGACATGGAGCTTTGGGATGGGGATCAGCCGTTACGAGTTGAGCGATTCGCAGTGGGAGCGGATCGCGCCGCTGTTGCCGGGC
>JBBSIZ010000029.1:0-47006 GCA_038257735.1 Sphingomonadales bacterium
AAGACCGGGATCTTGTGGCCGTGGACCGGGCTGGAGATGAGGACGACCAGCTCCGGCGCCTGGGTGGCGAAGCGCTGCGCCGCCTCGATCTCGAGCCGGGCCGGCGTTTCCGGCTTGCCGGCGCGATAGGCGGCCTGGAGCGTCTCGGCGAAGGCGGAGCGGCGGTCCCCGGCGATGTGGACGAAGCGCCAGGGGAAGAGCTTGCCATGGTCGGGGGTTCGGGCGGCGATCTCCAGAATCCACCGAAGCTGGCCGGAAGCCGGGCCGGGCTCGACGAGGTCGCGCGGGCGGCAGGAGCGGCGGGTCGCGAGGTAGGAGAGGATGGAAGAGCGGTCGTTCAACATACGCCGCGGCGCTAGCAGCCTTGCGAAGGTGCAACAATCGGCTTCACAAGGCCGTTTTCGGCGCTACTGTGCCCGCGTTTCGGGAAGGCGCCCGCAAGAGGCCGCCCAGAGTTTAGGAGTAGAGCCTGATGGCAAGCACCGCCCCCTCGGACCAGCCCGGCGGCTACGACACCAAGGAGTTTTTCGGACATCCGCGCGGGCTGTTCGTGCTGTTCTTCGCCGAAATGTGGGAGCGTTTCTCCTATTACGGCATGCGGGCGCTGCTGATTTTCTACCTGACTCAGCATTGGCTTTTCTCTGATGAGCGCTCGGGAGTCATTTACGGCGCCTATACCGCCCTGGTCTACATCACCCCCGTCCTCGGCGGCTATCTAGCCGACCGTTATATCGGCCAGCGCAAGGCGGTGCTCTACGGGGCCGTGCTGCTGACGTTCGGCCACTTCCTCATGGGTTTCGAAGGAACGGGCGGTCAAAGTTCGGACTCGATCAACGTCTTCTGGCTCGCGCTTTCGTTCATCATCGTCGGCTCGGGCTTCCTGAAGGCGAACATCTCGGTGATCGTCGGCCAGCTCTATCCGCGTACCGACGTGCGCCGCGACGGCGCCTACACCATCTTCTACATGGGAATTAACCTCGGGGCGGCGCTCGGCTCCCTGCTCTGCGGCTATCTCGGCCAGACCTATGGCTGGAGCTACGGCTTCGGTGCCGCCGGCGTCGGCATGCTGCTCGGTCTCATCGTCTTCATGTGGGGCAAGCCCCTCCTGATGGGCCGCGGCGAGGCGCCCGACCCAGCGCGCCTCCGCAGCAGCTTCGCGGGCATCCGTTTCGAATGGGTGATCTATCTGGTCGGCTTCGCGGCGGTGATCGGAATCTGGCAGCTCATCCAGTATCAGGCGGTGGTCGGCTGGCTGCTGCTGGTCGCGGGCATCATCCTGGTCGGCTATGTGCTGACGACGGCGGTGACGAAGCTTCCGAAGGAGGACCGGGACCGAATCTTCGCGGCCATGTTCCTGATCTTAGGCTCCATCCTCTTTTGGGCCCTGTTCGAGCAGGCGGGCTCCTCGCTCAACCTGTTCACCGACCGCCATGTCGACCGCGCCGGAGTGCCGGCCTCGATGTTCCAGTCAATCAACGCGATCTACATCGTCCTTCTGGCGCCGATCTTCGCCTTGCTGTGGACCAAGCTCGGCCGGGCCGGGCTTGAGCCGTCGGCGCCGGCGAAGTTTGGGCTTGCGATGCTCCAGCTCGGCCTCGGCTTCCTCGTCCTCGTGTGGGGCAGCCAGGCGGCGGGGCTTGGGAATTTGACTCCCGTCGTCTTCATCTTCCTCATCTACCTGCTTCACACCACCGGCGAGCTTTGCCTGTCGCCCGTCGGCCTGTCGGCGATGAACCGGCTGGCCCCGGCGCACCTGGCCACGCTCATCATGGGCACCTGGTTCTTCGCCTCCGCGACCGGCAATTTCGCGGCCGGCCTGATCGCCGCGGCGACCGGGGCGGAGGGGCTCGAGGGCGAGACCGCCGGCAAGGAAACGGTGCTCGACGTCTATTCGACGGTTGGATGGATCGCGATCGGCTTCGGCGTTCTCGTGATTCTCGTCTCGCCGTTGGTCAAGAAGCTGATGCATCTCGACACTCTTCGCGACAATGAAGACGAGGAGCTTGCCGGCTACAAGGAGATGGGCGGGGACCGGGGGCAGGACGCCGGCATGTTCCCGCAGCGCGAAACCAAGCCGGACGACCGGCAGATATGATCCCCATCCGGGGCGAAGGAGTCGAATGCGATCACTGACCTGGGCGGCCCTTCTCTCGGCCGCCACTCTTTCCGCCTGTGCCGACAACCAGCAGAAGCCGCAGACGGCTTCCGCACAATCGCCCCGGACCGCGCCCAAAAGCTATTCGAGGGATCCCGTCCCCTCGACCTACAAGCGCTATCCGGGCGCGGTCACGGCGATCACAGGCGCGACCGTGTTCGACGGCGAGGGCAAGCGGTTCGACAATGGAGTCGTGATCCTGGCCGACGGGCTGGTCCAGGCGGTCGGTGGGGCGGACACGGTTATCCCCGAAGGCGCGACCCGGATCGACGCCGCCGGCAAATGGGTGACCCCGGGCATCATCGACATTCACAGCCACCTCGGCGACTATCCCAGCCCGTCGGTCGAGGCGCATCAGGACGGCAACGAGATCACCGGCCCGGTCCGCCCCGAAGTCTGGGCCGAGCACAGCGTCTGGCCGCAGGACCCGGGCTTCAGCCGGGCGCTGGTCAACGGCGGCGTGACCAGCCTCCACATCCTTCCCGGCTCGGCCAATCTGTTCGGCGGCCGCGGAGTGACTCTGAAGAACGTCCCCGGCCGGACGATGCAGCAGATGAAATTTCCGGGCGCGCCTTATTCGCTGAAGATGGCGTGCGGCGAGAATCCGAAACGAGTCTATGGCGGCCGCAACCAGATGCCGGGCAGCCGGATGGCGAACGTCGCCGTGATGCGGCAGACTTGGGCCCGGGCTCAGGAATATCGCCGCAAGTGGGACAAATATGAGAAAGACGGCGGAGAGATGCCGGGCCGCGACCTCGCCATGGACACCTTGCGCGGAGTCCTGGCCGGCGAGATCACGGTGCAGAACCATTGCTACCGCGCCGACGAAATGGCCAATATCATGGATATGGCCAATGAGTTCGGCTACAAGGTGGCGAGCTTCCATCACGCCGTCGAGAGCTACAAGATCACCGATCTGCTGAAAGCGCACGGCGCCTGTTCGGCGATGTGGGCCGACTGGTACGGCTTCAAGATGGAAGCCTATGACGGCATCCAGGAGAATATCCCGCTGGTCCACAATGCCGGCGCCTGCGCGATCGTCCATTCCGACGACGCCAATGGAATCCAGCGCCTCTACCAGGAAGCCGCGAAGGCGCTCGCCAGCGGGCGGCGGATGGGAATCCAGATTTCGGACGAGGTCGCCTGGACCTGGCTCGGAATCAACCCGGCCAAAGCTCTCGGAATCGGCGACAGAACCGGCAGCCTTCGCGCCGGCAAGATGGCCGACGTAGTGCTCTGGAACGGCCATCCGTTCAGCGTCTACACAAGGCCCGAGCGGGTCTGGGTGGACGGGGCCCTGATGTACGATTCGAGCGATCCGAGGCGCCGGCCGGTCAGCGATTTCGAGCTCGGCCAGCCGGGCGAAGGGGATGTGAAGTGAAGGGTCTGCTCGTGCGCAATCGTCATGCCGGACTTGATCCGGCATCCATGAACACGGCCGTGCGGAGCTTCGAGCGTCGGCGTTCATGGATCCCGGCTTTCGCCGGGATGACGGCTTGTGCGCTGGCGCTCTTCGCCACCCCCGCCCTTGCGCAGACGATCGCGATCACCGGCGGCACCGTGGCGCTCGGCGACGGGTCGGAGCCGATCGAGGGGGGCACGGTCGTCGTGCGGAACGGCCGGATCGTCGCCGCGGGCCGCGGCGTCGCGATTCCCGCGGACGCTCAAAGGGTGGACGCGACCGGCAAGTGGGTCACTCCGGGGATCGTCGCCGGCTTCTCGAGGGTCGGGCTCGTCGAGGTCGACGCGGTCAATTCGACCAACGACGTTTCCGCCGCCAACTCGCCGTTCAGCGCCGCCATCGACGTCGCTCCGGCGATCAACCCGCGGGCACTGGCGATCCAGGTCAACCGCGCCGGCGGGGTCACCCGCGCCATCGTCGCACCGGGCACCGCGAAGAGCATCTTCGCCGGGCAGGGCGCGGTTATCGACCTCGGCAGCGACATGGAAGCGGTGACCCGGGCACGGGCCTTCCAGTTCGTCGAAATGGGCGAAACCGGGGCGGACGAGGCCGGCGGAAGCCGGGCCGCGGCGCACGTCCTGTTCCGCAACGCGCTGAGGGAGGCGCGCGACCTTGGAAGCCGCTTCCCGTCCCCGATTTCGGGCGGCGGCGGCGGAGCGCGGGGGCTCCGGGCCAACGACCAGCGCGACTTCTCGCTCGAAGAGGTGCCGGACAACAGGCTGCTTTCGGCCGGCGCGAACCGAACCCAGGACGTGCTCCTGACCCGCTTCGACGCCGCCGCTTTGGTGCCGGTGCTTCAGGGGCGGCAGCTGCTCCTCGTCCATGTCGAGCGGGCCAGCGACATCATCCAGGTGCTGGCCCTGACGAAGGAATTTCCGAGGCTGAAGCTGGTCCTGGTCGGGGCGACAGAAGGCTGGACCATCACCGACCGGATCGCCGCCGCGGGGGTGCCGGTGATCGCCAACGCGCTCAACGATCTGCCCTCGACCTTCGAGCAGCTCGCCGCGACCCAGTCCAACGTCGCCCGGATGAGGGCGGCCGGGATTCCGGTCGCGCTTGGAATGATCAACGACGACGAGGCTCGGCAGGTTCGGCTGGCCCGTCAGCAGGCCGGCAATATGGTCGCCGTCGGGCGGGTGCCCGGCGCTTCGGGGCTGAGCTGGGGCGAGGCACTTGCCACGATCACTTCGGCGCCGGCCGAAGCGGTCGGGATGGGCGGCGAGATCGGCTCGCTCCGGCCGGGACGGCGCGCCGACGTCGTCATCTGGTCGGGCGACCCGTTCGAGAACAGCAGCGCAGCGGAGATCGTTCTGATCGACGGCGTCCGGCAGCCGCTCGACAACCGCCAGACCAAGCTCAGGGACCGCTACCGCATGGCGACCGAAGGCGACCTTCCGAAAGCCTATGAAAGGTGATCGCCACGGTCAGCCTCGCACTGGCGACCTTGGCCTTCGTCGGCACCCATCTTGCATTGTCGCATCCGCTTCGGACCCGGCTCGTGCAGAATTTCGGGGATCAGTGGTTCGCGGTCCTTTATTCGGCGGTCGCCTTCTTCACTCTAGGCTGGATGATCCTCGCCTACCGGGCGACGGAGAATAGTTACTTTCTATGGCTGGCGCCGGAATGGGCGCGGCCGGTCGCGGCGGGAATCATGCTTCTCGCCTGCATCCTCCTCGCCGGGTCGTTCTTCCGAAATCCGGCCTTTCCGCATCCCGGCGCCAAACCGAAGGCGCCACGGGCGGCGAGCGGGGTGTTCGCGGTTACGCGCCACCCGATGAACATGGCCGTAAACCTCTGGGCGCTGGTCCATATCGCCTTGTGGGGCGCCATCCCCAATCTGATCGTCGCGAGCGGGATACTGGTCCTCGCTTTGGTCGGATCGATCGGCCAGGACCGTAAGAAGCTCAACGTGATCGGAGAGCCGTGGCGGGCGTGGATGGAGCGGACGTCGTTCATGCCGTTCGGGGCGTTGCTGTCCGGCCGGGCGAAGTGGAGCGCGCTCGGCGAGGCGTGGCCGGCGGTTCTCCTCGGCCTGCTGCTCTGGCTCGTCGTCACATGGCTTCACGCGCCGGAAGTGTCGCCGGTCGCGGCGCTGACCCGGTAGCTTATCGTCATTCCTGAAGCAGCCGGTCTTCCTCGTTCATCTCCGACTCGTCGAAGCCGCTTCGGCGGGCGACGGTGGCGGTGACCGCGACGTCCATCGTCACGTTGCCCACGGTCCGGAAGAGGTCCGGGACGGTCTCGACCGCGATCAGAAGCGCGAGGGGCTCGAGCGGAACGCCCATCGCCAGCGCGATCGGCGCCGTATTGGTGACGAAGCTGACCTGACCCGGAAGGCTGACGGCGCTGAAGGTCGTGATGGCCGCGACGACGATTCCCATGGCGATTTGCGCGGGGCTGAGGCTCATCCCGTACCAATGGGCGATGTAGAGGATGACGGCCATGTTCATGCCCGGCCCGGTCGCCCGGAACAAGGCGACCGCGAGCGGGAGGGTAACACCCGAGGCCGCGACGGGGATTCCCATCCGCTCGGAAGATTTGAGCATCGCGGGCAGGCTGGCCAATGAGGATTGGGTGCTGAAGCCGACCGCCTGAGCCGGTGCCACGTCCCGGGCGAAGCGGCGGAGCGGGATGCGCGCCCCCAGGGCCGCCAGCGGATAGGCAAGCGCGAGGATGACGATCCCCACCGACGAGACGATCGCGACATAATGGAGAAGGGCCGTGAAGGCGTCGTCGCCGGCCCGGACGCCGACGACATAGGCGAGAGCGAAAACACCGATCGGCCCAAGCCACAGCACCCAGTTGACGATGACGATCATCGCGTCGGCGACCGAGCGGAAGAGGTCCACCACCCGGCGACGGCCGCCGGCGGGGATTCGAGTCAGCGCAAAGGCGAAAACGGTTGCGAAGACGACGAGGGGCAGGATCTGATCGGAGGCCGCCGCCGCGATCGGGTTGGCCGGGACGATCGACCTCAGGAAATCGCCGAAGCCCGGGACAGCCTCGACCGGCTTGGACGTGGTGAGTGCCGAACCGAGCGCCCCGGCCGCCTCCGCGCCCATCGGGAACAGGCGCAGCAGCAGCGGAACGAACAAGGCCGCGAAGATGGCGGAAAGCCAGAGGATGACGACCATCAGAACGAACGAGCGGCCCGCGACCCGGCTGCCGCGCGCGGCTTCGGCGCTTTCGGCGATTCCGGTCACGAGCAGTGCCACCACCAGCGGCACGATCGTCATCGTCAGCCCCCGAAGCCAGATCTGCCCGACCGGCTCGGCCAGTTCCGCGGCCCTTGGCGCCCAGCCGAAGCCGGCGGTGAGGATCCCGAGCAGAAGCCCGGCGGCGAGCGCGGCGAGTATGCGGGTGGCTTGCGACATGTGCGATGCTTAGCGAGGGGGAGGGGGGCCGGATAGTCCTCCCCACGCGCATCATGGGGAGGACAAGGAAGCGCGAGCGCGCTATCTGCGTGGGCATACCCACACACACACAAGGCTGGTCATGACTCGCAAATTCTTCGGCACCGACGGGATACGGGGCCGCACCAACCGCCATCCGATGACGGCTGAGATGGCGCAGCGCGTCGGGCAGGCCGCCGGTGCGCATTTCCAGCGCGGCGATCACCGCCACCGGGTCGTGATCGGCAAGGATACGAGGCTGTCCGGCTACATGATGGAGACGGCGCTCATCTCAGGCTTCACCAGCGTCGGGATGGACGTGGTGATGGTCGGCCCGGTGCCGACGCCGGCCGTGGCCATGCTGGCCCGATCGATGCGCGCCGATCTCGGAGTGATGATCTCGGCAAGCCACAACCCCTACACCGACAACGGGATCAAATTGTTCGGGCCGGACGGCTACAAGCTGTCGGACGAGGACGAGGCGGCGATCGAAGCGCTGCTCGAGACCCCGCCCAGGCTGGTCGACGCGCCTTTGATCGGCCGCTCGCGCAAGATCGAGGATGCGCGCGGCCGCTACATCCATTTCGCCAAGTCGACCTTCCCCGAGGAGCTGAGGCTCGACGGGCTGAAGATCGTCGTCGATTGCGCCAACGGCGCCGCCTACCAGGTCGCTCCCTCGGCTTTGTGGGAGCTCGGCGCCGACGTGGTGGCGATGGGGGTCAGCCCCAACGGCCTCAACATCAACGACGGCTGCGGCTCCACCGCGCCCGCGGCGCTTCAGGCCCGGGTGGTCGAGGAGGGCGCGCATATCGGGATCGCTCTGGACGGCGACGCCGACCGGCTGATCATCGTCGACGAGGCCGGCCGGATCGTCGACGGCGACCAGTTGATGGCCCTGATCGCCATCTTCTTCGCCAAACGCGGCCTGCTCGAAGGCGACGGGGTCGTCGCGACGGTGATGTCGAATCTCGGCCTCGAGCGCTTCCTCGCCACCAACGGACTCGATCTGGTGCGGACCAAGGTCGGCGACCGCCATGTGCTCGAAGCGATGCGGACAGGCGGCTTCAACGTCGGCGGCGAGCAATCCGGCCATATCATCCTGTCCGATCACTCGACCACCGGCGACGGACTGATCGCCGCTCTGCAGGTGCTCGCCTGCCTGGTCGAGGATGGACGCCCGGCGAGCGAGATGCTCCACCAGTTCGACCCGCTGCCCCAGCTTTTGAAGAACGTCCGCTTCGAGGGCGGAGCGCCGCTGGAGTCGGCGGGGGTGAAGTCCGCCATCGAATCGGCCGAGCAGCGTCTCAAAGGGGTCGGCCGGCTCGTCATCCGCAAGTCGGGCACGGAGCCGCTGATCCGGGTGATGGCCGAGGGCGAGGACGAGACGATGGTCGAGGAAGTGGTCGACAGCATCTGCGAGGCCGTGAAGGCGGCATGAGGCATTAGTGGTACCGTGGGGGGCTGGAATGGGAAGACCGAAGGATAAAGATCTGTTCATTCGTGGACTAGTGGACTGCGGCGGACGGGCCTCCAATGCCAGTCTACAGTCCAAACTGGGCTGGACCGATAATCGGTACTGGAAAGTCCACTCCGCGCTATATGGTCAGGGAGCCATCGAAAAGGGGCGTGGCTATAGCGGCACGGTCATCCTTGTTCCGGCGAAACCCGAGGAGGCCCCTTCCGTAAAGGCTTCAGTCGAAGCCGACGAACTTGCGGTTCAGTCCCCGGTCCAGGCGGAGGCGGCGGAAACCGATCTTCAAGAGGCGGATCTTTACCGCCCGGCCCGAGCCCAAATAGCCGAGCATTGGCATACCACCCGAAACTTGGATCAAACGCACGTTGAGAACATCGCGCTCCAAGGCCGACGGGAAACGGGAGGGAGCTGGAGCAGACCGGACCTGGCCCTCGTAGCGCTGAAAACGTTCGAGTATCTCCCGGACAGGATTTTCGAAATCCACACCTTCGAAATCAAGCCATCTTACGACGTAACGGTAAAAGGTGTGCTGGAGGCTTTGGCCCACAGGGAGTTCGCGACCCGCTCATATGTCATTTATCATACAGCCGGGCGAGAGCTGACCGACTATCCCGAATATTCGCGCATCGAAGCCTTGGCTGTCCGGTACGGCATCGGTGTGTACGCCGCCAAGGTGATCGGCGACTTCAATAAATGGGCGGAGATCGTGTCAGCGGAGCGGGCGCGGCCGGATCCGGAGGAAGTGGAAGTCTTTATCAAGCGGAGTTTGTCCGAAGATACAAAAGTGCGGATCAGAAAGTGGCTTAAGTAATGCTGGAGCTTCGCCCCGACTGCGAACGCTGCGGCCTCGACCTGCCGCCGGAGAGCGCGGAGGCGCGGATCTGCACGTTCGAATGCACCTTTTGCTCCGAATGCGTGGACGGGCCGCTCGGCAGTACCTGCCCGAATTGCGGCGGCAATTTCCAGCCGCGGCCGATCCGGCCGGCCGGGACGCTGGAGCGCTTCCCCGCCTCGACAATGCGCAAGGAGCCGAAGTGAAGCCGCCACGAATCCTGATCATCGCCGGCTCGGACAGCGGCGGCGGGGCCGGGATCCAGGCCGACATCAAGACGGTGACGATGCTGGGCGGCTTCGCGACCACGGCAATCACCGCGATTACGGCCCAGAATACCTTGGGAGTCACCGATGTCATGCCGGTCCCGCCCGCGATGGTGATCGCCCAGATCGACGCCGTGGTCTCAGATATCGGGGTCGACGCGGTGAAGATCGGGATGATCGGCTCGGCGGAAACCGCCGAAGCGGTCGCGGAACGGCTGGAGCGGCTCTCGGTGCCGATCGTCTTCGATCCGGTGATGGTCGCGACCAGCGGCTCCGAGCTCGCCGACGCCGCGACCATCGCCGCCTTCGGCCGGCTGATGCGGATCGCGTCTGTCGTCACTCCCAACCTTCCGGAGTTGGAGGCGCTCGGCGGCGAGGCGGCGGTGCTCGCTCATGGCTGCCACCTTCTCGCCAAGGGCGGCCATGCCGAAGGCACGGAGGTGGTGGACGCGCTCGTATCGCCCGGCGGGGCGCGGCGCGAATTGCGGGGCAAGAGGTTCGAGACGACGGACACGCACGGCACCGGCTGCACTCTGGCGAGCGCATTGGCCTGCGGGCTGGGCGGGGGCCTGCCGGTTCAGCAGGCGTTCGAGCAGGCGGTGCGGTTCGTCCGGATCGCGATCCTCGAGGCGCCCGGATTCGGCGAGGGCAGCGGTCCGATCGGCCATCAGGACGTCACCGATTTCCGCTGGGACGATCTCGATCCGGGGGACTCGCCCGCCCGGCGTGAGAATATTGGCGCCATGAACCTCAACCAAGTGACCCTGCGGGCGCGGGATTATGACGCCTCCGTCGCCTTCTACCGCCGGCTCGGCCTTCGCCAGATCGTCGATTCGCCCGGGGATTACGCCCGCTTCGAGTGTCCGGGGGGCGCGACCCTCTCGGTTCATGTGGAGGAAGGTCGTCAGGCGGGGGGTCCGGTCGTCTATCTCGAAAGCGAAGAGCTCGATGCCTGGGCCGAGCGATTGCAAGCGGCCGGGATCGACTTCGACGCAGGGCCAACGGATCAAAGCTGGGGATGGCGCGAAGCCCATCTGCGCGACCCGGCGGGCAACCGCCTCTGTCTCTACCGCGCGGGCGAATATCGCCGCTTCCCGCCCTGGCGGATCGACTAATCCACAGAAATTTGGGACGAGGCCACTGGCGGGCGGGCGCCGCGGCTTCTAGCCTCGGGTGAATGCCCCGGCCCTGCTTCAAGCTCGAGAAAGTCTATCCAAGCCCACTCGCGGGCGTCGACGAGGCCGGCTGCGGTCCGCTCGCCGGGCCGGTGGTCGCAGCCGCCGTGATCCTCGACCGCCAGAAATTCCCCCGCGGCATCGACGATTCGAAGGCCCTGCCGGCCGCCGTCCGCGAGGCGATCTGCGCGAAGCTCTACAAGGTCGCCCGGATCGGGGTCGGGATCGCGACCGTCGAGGAAATCGACCGGATCAACATCTATTGGGCGCGGATGCTTGCCATGACCCGTGCCGTCGACGCGCTCGGTCTCGATCCGGCCATGGTCCTGGTCGACGGCAATCGCTGTCCGAAATGGGAGCGGCCGTCCGTTTCGATCGTCGCCGGCGACACCAAATGCCGATCGATCGCGGCCGCCTCGATCGTCGCCAAGGTCACCCGCGACCGGATCATGAAAGACTATGCCGTGGAGCATCCAGGCTATGGCTGGGAAACCAACAAGGGCTATCCGACCCCCCAGCATCATCGCGCCCTCGACGCCCTCGGCCCGACCCCGCTCCACCGCCGAAGCTTCGCTCCGGTTCGGCAGGTCATGCTGAACCTGGCGCACGCGGTCGAGGCGCAGGCGGCGGCCGATACCCGAGAGCGTTGAGAGAATCGCCCGCCGTCGCGAATCACAGCCGGCTTGGCCGTGACCCGCGTCGGCCGGCGAGCCCTCCGGCGCCGTCGCGCACTTCGAGGGCGATTGAGTCCTTTGGGCCACACCCACATCATCTAGAGTCCGCGCCAGCCGGCGGGACTCCATTAGTAGCGGAGACTCGTTTCGTTCCCGGCATGTTAACCTCATTCTCAACCTCGGCCTGTAAACCCTTGTAGTTGACCGCGGACCGCGCCTGACTCAGTCTGGCCGTCTGGACGAACCGGGGGGGCGGTATCGAATGACTGCACATGTGCGCTTGGGGTCGAGGGAGAAACGCGCGTCGGCGCCGGTTCCGGATCCCGCGCTGCCACTGAACCAGATACTTCAGGAAGATTGCATCGCCGCCATGGCCCGCCTGCCCGAGAGCAGCGTAGACATGGTCTTCGCCGATCCGCCCTACAATTTGCAGCTCGGAGGCAATCTGTTCCGGCCCGAAGGCGGGCTCGTCGATGCGGTCGACGACGATTGGGACAAGTTCGCCACCTTCGCCGCCTATGACGAATTCACCCGCGCCTGGCTCAAGGAGGCGCGCCGGATTCTGAAGCCGAACGGCACCCTATGGGTGATCGGGAGCTATCACAATATCTACCGGGTCGGCGCCGCCCTCCAGGATGCGGGCTACTGGATCCTGAACGACATCATCTGGCGCAAATCGAACCCGATGCCCAATTTCCGGGGCACCCGCTTCACCAACGCCCACGAGACCCTGATCTGGGCCAGCCGGAGCGAGGACAGCCGCTACACCTTCAACTATCGGGCGATGAAGGCCCTGAACGACGAGCTCCAGATGCGCTCGGACTGGCTTCTCCCGATCTGCTCGGGCGGCGAGCGGGTCAAGGACGGCGGCATCAAGGCCCATCCCACCCAGAAGCCGGAGAGCCTGCTCTACCGGGTGATGCTCGCCTGCACCAACAAGGGCGACGTCGTCCTCGATCCATTCTTCGGTACCGGAACCACCGGAGCGGTGGCCCGGCGGCTGGGGCGGCACTGGATCGGGATCGAGCGCGAGAAGCGTTATGTCCGGGTCGCTCGCGAGCGGATCGATTCGACCCTCGAGCTCGACGAGAGCGCGATGAAGACGATGGCTTCGAAGCGCTCGGCGCCGCGCGTGCCGTTTGGAACGCTCCTAGAAATCGGAATGATCCAACCTGGAACGCTTCTGACCGACATGAAACGGCGCTGGCAGGCGAGGGTGCGCGCGGACGCTTCGATCGAGATGGACGGGGAGGCGGGCTCGATCCACCGGATCGGCGCCCTCGCGCAAGGAGCGCCGGCGTGCAACGGCTGGTCCTTCTGGCATTTCGAGGAATTGGGCGCTCTCGCCCCGCTCGATACGCTTCGCCAGCGCTACCTGCTCACTCTCGACTGACCCAATTCGAGCAAAAAAGGTTGCATGCTGCCACTCGACAGGAGCGTGAAACAAAGGCACATTGAGGGTGGCGACCGTCCCTTCACGCTCAACGCCCGCACGCCTTTGACCACGGGAGACGCGCGGGAGCCCCTTTGAGCGTTGATGGGTCAGGACCGATACCATGCCCCACATGGTGGTCCGGGCCTCGGAGTGTTCAGTTACCCTACTGACCTTCGATTAGAGGCGGTCGTCACCTTTTTCATTCTCTAGCCGGGATGACGATATGATCGTCGCGCGGCGTTAGTCTCCACGCTTCGGGATTCCTGTCGCGTGAATTTTGCGCTAGCCGCATCGCCATGAACCTTCGCCATTATCTGCGGCCTACCGCCTTCGTCGACGCCCCCTTCGGCCATGACGGCAAGGTGGCCCGACTCGCAGGCGGAATGCTCTGGTTCGCAGCGGTCGAGCGGGTAACGATGGAGGGGAATCGCCGGATTTCCTCGAAGCTCGTCCCGGTCGAGCGTGTGGACGAGTTGCTCGCGCTCGGCGAGGAGGCGGAGCGAGCCTGGCGGAACCTGACCTCGCCGCGCCAGCCGCTTCGGCTTCGCGAGCGCGTGGTGCGGCTCGATCAGCCGCAGGTGGTGGGAATCCTGAACGTCACGCCCGACAGTTTTTCGGACGGGGGCCGATTCGACGGCGGCGCCGACGCGGCTCAGGCCGGATTCGCAATGGCCGAGGCCGGCGCCGCGATCGTCGACGTGGGCGGCGAATCGACCCGGCCAGGCGCAAAGCCCGTCTGGGAAGGCGACGAGATCGAGCGGGTGCTGCCGACGGTGACCCGGCTCGCCGCGGGTGGAACCGCCGTCTCGATCGACACTCGAAAGTCGGCGGTGATGGGCGCCGCGCTCGGTGCCGGGGCGGCGATGGTCAACGACGTTTCGGCCCTGACCCACGACGATGCGGCGGCCGGGCTGGTGGCGGATGCGGGCTGCCCCGTCGTTCTGATGCACCATAAGGGCTCGCCGGAGTCGATGCAGCAATCGCCGTCCTACGACCGTCCGGTGCTGCTCGAAGTCTACGACCGGCTCGAGGCGCGAATCGCGGCGGCCGAGGCGGTGGGGATCGAGCGGACGAGGATCGTCGTCGATCCCGGAATCGGGTTCGGCAAGACAGTTCAGCACAATCTCGATCTGATCAACGGCCTCGCTTTGCTCCACGGCCTCGGCTGCCCGATCATGCTCGGCGCGAGCCGCAAGCGAATGATCGGGGCGTTGTCGGGGGAGGCGCCGGTCGATGCGCGGCTTGCGGGCTCGCTCGCGCTGGCGCTCAAGGGGGTGGAGCAGGGCGCCCAGCTGCTTCGGGTCCACGACGTCCCGGAGACCGTGCAGGCGCTGAGGATATGGCGCGGTCTGAGGGACGCGGCGCTGGTGCCGGGGTGAATCGCTCTCCCCGCAGGGAAGAGGGGAAGCTATTCGAAGCGCTGCCGCCTTTTTCTCCCCTCCCTGGAAGGGAGGGGCTGGGGGTGGGTGCCTCCGAGGCACTCGGCGGCGCGCTGCAGGATCGCCTCGGCAACGCCTTCGGGATTGGTACTGACCTCGCTGTTCCAGAAGCGGATGACGGTCCAGCCTTCAGCCTGCAATTGGCGCGTTCGAGCTTCGTCCCCAGCCGAACCGATGTGCTGGCTTCCATCGATTTCTATGACGAGTCTGGCCTGACGGCAGGCCAAGTCGGCAATATACGGCTCGATGGCCAGCTGACGGGTGAATTTGGGGCGGTAGCGGGACAGGATGCGCCAAAGGATGCGCTCCTGCTTCGTCGCGTGGGTGCGCAGGTCGCGGGCTCGGGCGGTAAGGCGGCGGGGGACTCGGCGGCCGGGCATGGGGGCACGGTATCGGAGCGTCGGCTGGACCCAAAATTCGGATGTTCGGCGCAGAGACGCGCTTCGCACGTACCCACCCCCGGCCCCTCCCTTGCAGGGAGGGGAGGAATTAGGGGAGAGTTCAGCCCGGCTCCACCTCCACCGCGAGCGGCCCCTTGCGGCCGGCGGCGATTCGGGCTCGGAGCGGCTGGTCGGGGCTGAGGTCGGGGAGGCCGCCGCGGCGGACCGTCTCCATATGGACGAAGATGTCCTCGCCATCCTCCTCTTCGCGGACGAGGAAGCCATAGCCCTTGAGACGATTGAACCATTTCACCCGCACCGGCTCGAATGCCCCGGCCTGATCGAGCAGGGCGGACGGATCGATCCGCTCGCCCGTGCCGATCCCGGAAGACCGTAGAGGCTCGGGCATCACCGCCTCGCTGAGGTCGATCGAGAGGATTTTGCGGGCCTGCAGGCCGCGTTCCTGCTCGGCGACCAGGCATTCGACCACGGCCCCTTCGGGAAGGCTTCGGCGGTCATGCTCCTTCAAGACGCTGAAATGGACAAGGATGTCGCCCCTCGCCTGGTCGCTGACCAGAAATCCGAATCCTCGGGTTGCGTCGAACCATTTCATCGTGCCGGTGAGCTTGATGAGGGTTTCGTCCTCGGGACGCGGGGGTTCGTCCGCGCCCTCGTCGTCCGGCGCGTCGTTTCCAGCAGTCAATCCACGGCGCGAGGTCATTAACGACCGATCCACATCTAAACCGCGGTGACTATCACGCCTTCCTCGGATTTGGGAATTGTTTACGACTGTTTTTATGGGACATCCGGCTCGGGCAGGTCTTCGGGGGACGTGCCGAGCACCTTGCGGACCAGATCGAGGCGGTGCCCGGCGCGCAGCATCGCCGCCGCGGCCTTGTCCCGGGCCGCCCGATCCGGGACGGCCGGGGCATAGGGGCCGAGCCGCTTGCGCCGGGCGAATCGATGCGCGGCGGCAAGCGCGTCCTCCTCCGGAATGTCCCGAGCCTCGGCGCTATCCTCCTCGGCGATGCCCGCCCCGCGTAAGGCTTGCCGGACCCGCCGCTCGCCATAGCCGCGCCGAAGCAGGGAGGCGGTTCGGGCCGAGGCGAAGCCGCGGTCGTCGACATAGCCGAGGTCGGCGAAGCGCTCGACCAGCCGCTCGACGGGCGGCTCGCCGGCGCCGCTCCAGCCTCGCTCCCTGAGCTTGCGGCGAAGATAGTCGGCGAGCTTCGACCGGGTGGTGGCGTAGCGCCCGGCATGGAAGAGGCCGAGCCGCTCGAGCCCGTCCGAATCGAGGGGCGGCCGGGGCCTTTTGTCGGGTCGGGATCTCACGCGCCATGATTGTGCCACAGTCGGTCCCGATTATAAACGCATACCTCTCCCGTCCCGGGAAGAGGTCGCGCGCAACCGGCTGCCACCAGAGAGGATCCGCCAAACCCGTGCCCGAGACTTTGGTCCCGACGCCGACCGCGGACAATTTGCCGCGCCGCTTTGCCGACTTCGAAACGCTCGGGGACGCTCTCGATTATGCGGCGGGAGGGCGGCGCGGCCTCAACTTCCACGATCCGCGCGGAATCCTGGTTCGCCCCTATACTTTTCGCGAGTTGCGCGAGGATGCCCTCGCCGCGGCCCGCCGACTGATCTCGGCCGGGGTGAAGCCCGGGGACCGGATCGCGATCGTCGCCGAGACCAGCCCGGAATTCGCCGCCCTCTTCTTCGGAACCGTCTATGCCGGCGCCTGGCCGGTGCCGCTGCCGCTGCCCACATCGTTCGGCGGCCGCGATTCCTATATCGACCAGCTCAAGGTACAGCTCGCCGGCGCCGATCCGACCCACCTCTTCTACCCGGCCGAGCTGGGCGCATTGGCGGGAGCCGCGGCCGAGGCGGCGGGCCTTCCGGGCGAATCCTGGGAAAGCTTCGCGACTCGCGAAGGGCCCGAGGCGGATCTTCCCCCGGCCGCCCCGGACGACATCGCCTATCTCCAATATTCGAGCGGCTCGACCCGCTTCCCGCACGGAGTCGCCGTCACCCATCGCGGCCTCCTCAACAACCTCGCCGCGCACAGCCACGGAATGGAGGTGATCGAGACCGATCGCTGCATCTCCTGGCTGCCCTGGTATCACGACATGGGGCTGGTCGGATGCCTATTGTCGCCGATGGCCAATCAGATCTCGACCGATTTTCTGAAGACCGAGGATTTCGCCCGGCGCCCGCTCGCCTGGCTCGACCTCATCACCCGCAACGAAGGCACGACCGGAAGCTATTCGCCGACCTTCGGCTACGACATCTGCGCCCGCCGCGTCTCCAGCCTGACCAACGTCGCCGAGCGCTTCGATTTGTCGCGCTGGCGGATCGCGGGCAACGGCGCCGACATGATCCGGCCCGACGTCATGCAGGCCTTCGTCGACGCTTTCGCCCCCGCCGGCTTCAGCGCCAAGAGCTTCTGCCCGAGCTACGGCCTCGCCGAGGCGACCCTGGCGGTGACGATCATGCCGCCGGGCGAGGGAATCGTCGTCGAGCTGGTCGAGGAGACGACCCTGTCGGGCGACGGCAAGATGCACCGCGACCGGCCCCAGCGCTACCGCGCCATCGTCAATTGCGGAAAGCCGGCGCGCGACATGGAGATCGAGATTCGCGACGAAGAGGGAGCGACTCTCGGCAGCCGCGAGATCGGCAAGGTCCATTGCCGCGGCCCCTCCGTCATGGCCGGTTACTTCCGCGACGAGGAGGCGACCGCCGCCTGCCTGGATCGGGACGGCTGGCTCGACACGGGCGACATGGGCTATCTTTCGGACGGCTATCTCTACATCGTCGGCCGCGCCAAGGACATGATCATCATCAACGGCAAGAACCACTGGCCCCAGGACATCGAATGGGCGGTGGAGCAATTGCCCGGCTTCAAGGCGGGCGACATCGCCGCTTTCTCGATCACCACTCCGGGCGGCGAGGAGACCCCCGCCGTCCTCGTCCAGTGCCGGACTTCCGACATCGAGGAACGGTCGCGGCTTCGCGAGATCATCCGCGAGCGGGTCCGGGCGATCACGGGAATGAACTGCGTGATCGAGCTGGTCCCGCCTCGGACTTTGCCGCGGACCAGCTCCGGCAAATTGAGCCGCGCCAAGGCGCGCAGCCTCTATTTGACCGGCGAGATCCAGCCCTACGACATCGCGGCGTAGCCCGGAGCGCGGAAGCGCGAAGAGACCGGCTACGCCCGGCGGCCTGCGCGCGCGCAGGAAGCGACAGGACCGACGTCACGGGATTCACTCCCGTGACGACTGCTGGGGTCGAAGAGAGGGGGCTCGGAACCTCCACGCTTAGTCTTCCCCGAGCTCGCTTAGGGATGGGGACCACGCGAAGGGTGGTGGAGGGATACTCGGTGCTGGACTCTCCGGACCGGAAAGTGCCGTGGTTCACTGTCGTGACCGCTGCCGGGTCTGAGGAAGTCCGCCTGACTGCTCTCATCGTAGGCTATATGCCGGTCTTTGTGGCCACGCACTCAGCCTGATTCCGCTGCCGGCCGCCCCGGAAATGGCCGCTGTGCGCCAAATCCGGTCGTTCGATGCTGCGGCCGGGGCCCCAGGGAGCGGGCATCCAGGTAATAGGCTGTTGTGTGCCGCGTCCTATTCCACGCGCGCCTAACGATCGAGAACTTCCCGGACTTTCGCCGCCAGCGTCGCGAAAGTGAAGGGTTTGATGATGAGGTCGACGCCCTGATCCAGCTGCCCGTTATGCACGATCGCATTGCGGGTGTAGCCGGTCGTGAACAGCACCTTGAGATCGGGGCGCAGCAACAGGGCCTGGTCCGCGAGCTGGCGCCCGTTCAATCCTGGCAGGACGACGTCGGTAAACAGCAACTGCACATCCTCGCGACTCTTCAACAGTTCAAGCGCCGTGCCCCCCTCGGCCGCTTCCAGAACCCGGTAGCCGAGCTCGCGCAGAACCGAGGTGGAATATTCGCGCAGTCCATCGTGATCCTCCACGACAAGGACGGTCTCGGATCCGCCGTCCGCGACCGTTTCGATCTGAGGCGACGGAATTCTGGCGCTCGGGTCGGCTTCCCGGGGAAGGTAAAGCTTGATCGTCGTGCCGGCTCCCGGCTCGCTGTAGATCCGGATATGACCTCCCGATTGCCTTACGAATCCATAGACCTGGCTGAGGCCCAGTCCGGTCCCCTTGCCGACGCTCTTGGTCGTGAAGAACGGCTCGAAGACGCGATCCAGCGTCTGCCGGTCCATGCCGTGCCCGGTATCCGCCACCGCCAGCAAGACATATTGGCCGGGCGGGACCGGCTCGGTGAGGGCTTTGACATAGGCCTCGTCCAGCCACACGTTCGCGGTCTCGATCGTCAGCTTCCCGCCGTCGGGCATGGCGTCGCGCGCATTAATCGCGACGTTTACCAGCGCACTTTCGAGTTCGGCGCGGTCGGCCTTGGCAA
Organism: Sphingomonadales bacterium; assembly: GCA_038257735.1. Classification (GTDB taxonomy): domain Bacteria; phylum Pseudomonadota; class Alphaproteobacteria; order Sphingomonadales; family Sphingomonadaceae; genus Allosphingosinicella. The sequence goes on from JBBSIZ010000029.1 coordinate 19,120, forward strand.
GCCACAGGCCGGGGGTGGAGACCGTCTCGAGCGCGATCCTCTCTCCAAGCGTTCTGCGCAACAGATCGGTGAGGCCAGTGGCAAGCTTGTCGACGTCGATCGTCTCCGGCTTCAGCGGCTGACGCCGCGCGAAGGCGAGCAGCCTCGAGGTTAGGGTCGACGCACGCTCGGCACCCTGGAAGGCCATGTTCTGGAGGCGGCGGAGCCGCGCGAGATCGAGCTCGTTTCCCGGGTCGTCGAGCTGCCGCCGTATGCTGTCGAGACTCCCCATGATGACCGTGAGGAGGTTATTGAAATCATGAGCCACCCCGCCGGTCAGTTGGCCGATTGCCTCCATTTTCTGGGCTTGTCGGAGCGCCTCCTCGACCTGCATCCGTTCGCGGCTTTCGTCGGCGACCCTCTGCTCGAGATTCTGGTTGAGCTGCGAAAGTTCGCGGTTCAGATCGTCCGCCCGCGAGAGAGCGGCTGAAAGTTCGATCGCCTTGTTGCCGACTTCGGCGCGGGCATGGTCAAGCGCGCCGGCCAATTTGGTTGCGCGCTCGGTTGCTTCGCGGGCCGCGCGGACGAGGCCCGTGCTGGCAAGCTGCGCCGCCTCCGCCTGAAGCAGCGCCGGGAGCAAGGGCGCCTCCGCTAGGCTCTCGACCGGCAGACGGGACGCTCCCCCGATCATCAGGAAGACGACGGAATCACAGATCAGGCAGCTCGCAGCTTTGGGCGTGTTCTGATCCGGAAACGGGAGCTGCAACGTGAAGGGCACACCGGAAGGACGCCGCTCCTTCAGAAAGGCGCGCCACAAGGGTCCGCCCGGCAGCGTCTGCGGAAATCCGGGAGCCGGCGTCAGCGCGCCGATCTGCTCATCATGCAGGAAAATGAGAAGGGCTTCGGCGCCATGGTCGCGCGCAATCCGTGCCGCCTCCCGCGCACGAGTCTCCGGTCGGACCAGCCGGCTGACGAGTTCATGAATGCCCCGCTGCATCGATCAGTCGGGAAACACGCACACGACCGCGGTGCAGTTGTGAAATCCTTCAAATTGCCCCTCGGCCCGGGCAATCTGACCATGCGTATTGCATCCTGCGAGCGCAGCGTCTCCGATCCGGCTCTTCACCGCATCGACTTCCGCTTCGAAATGCGCGCCGCATCTCAGCCGCGTGGCGACGCAATCGAAGAACAAGGCGGCCTTGGGTAAATTGGAGCCGATTGCAGTGATCGCCGCATCGGTGGCGCGTTCGGCCGCTTCGGCTGCCGAGGCGTGCGAGCTCTTCATGATCCGGACGATGCTGCCTGTGGGGATCTCCGCGGCGCAGTGAATCGAGCCATCATCGTTCACGGCGAGGGGCACACGCAATCTGTAGCCGCCGCCGGTGTCTATGCCGACGATATTCTGGAGAAAGAAGGGTATCGGCGCAGCCCGGTCGATATGCTCGCCTTTTGCCTGCGCATGCTCTTCAAACGCCTCCACTGCCGGCAGACCGTTCAGGCTGATGAGCTTCAGGCCGGTTGCTTCGGTGACGCGGAAGGGCTCGGACGCCGGCTCCCAGCCATGGCTGACGCCGATGCCCAGCGGCTTTGAGGACAGGATTTCGAGAGCGACCGCGGCGTCGGACAGCACCTGCGTTCCGCAAAAGACCGTCGTCCGCTCGAAGCTCGCATTGTCGCCGGCGCCGCCGCCGAAAAACTGATATTCGCCTGCGGTCTCGAGTGTCAGCGCATCGGCCAAAGCGTCGGCATGACCCGCCAGGGCGTCGGTGAGGACCAAGGCCGCCCGATGGGGGAAGGAATGATCCGAGCGGCCCGCGAAGCCGCTCACGATCTCGCGCGCTGCCGCGGCCGGATCGTCCTTCAAATTGCGTCCGACCTGGACGGTGAACCGGGACTCCTCGTCGCCGATCGCAAGCGCCGTCGCGAGCCCGACCCCGACCGTGTCGTTCGTGAACTCTCCCGCGGAAGAGGCACCGACGATCATCGCCGTCGGTGCGCCGTTTCGGAGAGCCTGGAGCAGAAGCGAATGATCGTAGGCAGGCGCTGCGAACACGATGATGACGTGAGGAGGCCGCGACAATGCCGAATCTATCTGTGCCGCGAGGGCAGTCCCTGCCGCCGCGCTGTCCGTCTCCGCCGTCGATACCGCAACTGTGTCCATGGACCTCACCTCTGAAGCCCCCCGGCCAACCCCCTTAACGGACGGTGGTCGTCGGTCAACCTGCGCCTGGTGCGATGCGGGGTTCGACCGTTTTCGCACGCGAGGATCGATAAGCGGCCTGCCGGAAATCGGCCAAACCTCCTCTCTTTAGGTAGGCGATTTCTCCTCCCGGCCGATTCTGGCCATTTTGAGGAGAAGTGCCAAGGGACACTCGATCTATGATCCTGGGCAGGAGCATCGCCCCGTTTGGAACGCCGGACACAGACTCGGTGCAAAGTGCCCGCTGAAGCCAAAGCAGGTTTGGGCCATCCGCTTCTGGCTCGACCGCGAGGCTCGGCTGAGGGATCGAGCGTCTATTTGGAGGCCGTTGACATCCGCGATTCAGGGCCTCCAATCCCGAACCAGCCCAAGCCGCGGCAATGGGCCTGGCTCAAGGCGGTCGTCGAGCAGGTCGATCCCGCCAGCCTTTGCAATCCCCAAGATCCGGCTGCACTGCATCCCTTGCTGGACCGGTTGGGAGAAGAATTCAGAATCCAAGCCAATGACTGGATCAAGCGTCGGTTCGACGAGGTCGACCGGGAAGCGAAGCGCCAGCAAAAAGATCGGCAGTGCTGAGGGGTGCCACGGACAACGAAGGGCCGTCACGGGAGTGAATCCCGCGACGTCAGTCGCGCTCCGCGCGCTGGCCGGCGGCTTCGCGTCGGCTTCGCCGAGCGGCCCGCTGCTTCGCCGCGGGCCTCGCTCCGGCCTGGCAGGAGTGGAGGGATTCGAACCCACGACCCTCGGTTTTGGAGACCGATGCTCTAACCAAACTGAGCTACACTCCTAAGGCCGCGATGCAGATAGCGGCAGTGTTCGGTCTCCGCAAGGCATCCGCCGTCCGAAAAGCCCCGGCCACCGCCCTTGCCACCGCCCTTGCCACCGCCCTTGCCATCGCCCCGTCCCCTCGCTATCTCGCCAGCTTCGCATGCATCGGCAAAGCTCGGCTGACCGGCCCCCCGGTCGAGGGCGGCTGCCCGAAAGGCGCTCATCGAAGGACGAAGCTAAGGTGGCAAGAGTCAATCCCGGCGAATTCCTAAACCAGGTCAAGATCGAGACCGGCAAGGTCTCCTGGCCGACCCGCAAGGAGACGGTGACGACCGGGATCATGGTCCTCATCATGACGACCCTTCTCGGGATCTTCTTCTTCGGAGTCGACAGCGCCTTCGCCGCCCTCGTCAGCAGCCTGCTCGGCCTCATCGGCTAGCCGGCCGCTTCCGGCCGACGCCGAGCCGCATCGAGGCCAAGCTACACCAAGGTAAAAAACCATGTCCCGCTGGTACATCATCCACGCTTATTCGGGCTTCGAGAACAAGGTCCGCGACGCCATTCAGTCCGAGGCCAACCGGCTCGGCCTCGCCACCCTGGTCGAGGCGGTCGAGGTCCCGACCGAGAAGGTCACCGAGGTCCGCCGGGGCAAGAAGGTGACCAGCGACCGCAAGTTCTTCCCGGGCTACGTCCTCGCCAAGCTGGCGATGAACGACGACGTCTACCACCTCGTCAAGAACACCCCGAAAGTGACGGGCTTCCTCGGCTCGATGGGCAAGCCGCAGCCGATCACCGACGCCGAGGCCGCCCGGATCCTCAACACCAAGGACGAAGCCGCCGCCGCCGCGCCCAAGGCCAAGATCAGCGTCGACTATGAGATCGGCGACCAGGTCAAGGTCCTCGACGGGCCGTTCGCCAGCTTCAACGGAGTGGTCGAGGAGCTCGATTTCGATCGCGGGCGGGTGAAGGTGGGGGTTTCCATCTTCGGCCGCGCCACGCCGGTCGAGCTCGAGTTCGAGCAGGTCGAGCTCGTCAAGTAATCCCGATCCGCAGAAGGCCGGGATCCAGCCCGCTTGACCACCTCAACGGGCGTTCAGGATCGCCGTAGAGGGCCCCGTTGCGGACGGAGCGGGGGCCGTCAGCGATCGTGGGAGCGTATCTGGATCCGCGAAGTCGATCGAGCCGCGCCTTGAACCGCCCTGGGCTGCCTGGGCGACGGGAGCCGGGGGCGTAGATCCGGTGCCGGCACCGGAGTAATCGGCCAGGTGAATCGTCTGTTCCAAACCCTGGTTGCGAATCGTGATCTCGCCGTTTCCGACTGCTGTGAGGACGACGTACGGAAGAACTTCGACACCGACCGTGAAGCTCCTCTGCTCCCCGGTCGGCAAACCGATGATCGCCGCGCCCGGCCCGGCCCGGCCCCTCTCGTGGGTTCCGTGAAGTGTAAGCGCGAGCGGCGGCGGCGGGCTCGAAGTGCCGGAGCGAAAGAAGGGATCGAACCCGGCGATGCCGAAAGCCGGCGCGGTGAGTTGCGATCGCAAGGGTATAATGGGTTCGGTCGCTACCCTGTAGAGTCGCAGGCATTGGAATGATACGAGGACCAGCAGCAACAGCTCCAGCCCGGTGCCGAGAAAGACCTGGTGTCCCTGGCGGCGGGCGAGGTCAAAGAAACGCAATTAGCAGCTTCATGTTCAGGATGATGATCAGTGCCGAGATCGCCCATGCGGCGGCCTTGAGCCAGAGAGGATTGACGAAGACCCCCATCCTGGCGCGGTCACCGGTGAAGCGGACCAGCGGGATCACGGCGAAGGGCAGCTGAAGGCTGAGGACGACCTGACTGAGCACGAGCAGCTTCGCCGTCCCGCTCGCTCCAAACAGGATGGCGGCGATGGCGGCCGGGATGATCGCGAGCAGCCGCGTGGAGAGTCGTCGAAGCCAGGCGGGCAGTCGAATGTCGAGGAAGCCTTCCATCACGATCTGTCCCGCCAGAGTCGCGGTCAACGTCGAATTCTGGCCCGAGGCGAGAAGTGCAACGGCGAACAGGGTGCCGGCAAAGCCCACGCCGAGCATCGGAGTCAGCATCTGATAGGCGTGCTGGATCTCTACCACTTCGAACTGGCCGGCCTGGTGGAAGGTCGACGCCGCCAGGATCAGAATCGATCCATTGATGAACAGGGCGAAACCCAAAGCGACGCTGCTGTCGATGGTGGCGAAGCGCACCGCCTCGCGCTTCCCCGCCTCGCTGCGTTCGAACCGGCGAGTCTGAACGATCGACGAGTGGAGATAGAGATTATGCGGCATCACGGTCGCGCCGATGATTCCGATCGCGATGAAAAGCATCGCCGGATTGCTGACGATCTCCGCCTTGGGCACGAGCCCGGCGGCGATGCCCGCCAGGCTCGGTTGAGCCAGCATGAGCTCGACCGCGAAGCAGCCGCCGATGATGATCAGCAAAGCGACGACGAACGCTTCCAGCCTTCGGAACCCGCGCTTCTGAAGCGCCAGGATCAGGAACACGTCGAGAGCGGTCAGGCAGACGCCCCAGACGAGAGGCAGGCCGAACAGCAGCTGAAGGGCGATGGCGGTACCGATCACTTCGGCAAGATCGGTGGCGATGATCGCGAGCTCGCACATCGCCCAGAGCAAATAGCGCACCGGACGGCTGTAATGGGCGCGGCAGGCCTGGGCGAGATCGAGGCCGGTGACGATTCCGAGCTTCGCCGCGAGCGCTTGCAGCACCATCGCCATCAGGTTCGACAACAGAATGACCGACAGCAGGGTATAGCCGAAGGCCGAGCCGCCGGCGATGCCGGTCGCCCAATTGCCCGGGTCCATATAGCCGACCGCGACCAAATATCCGGGCCCGGCAAAGGCGCCCAGCTTGCGCCACCAGCCGGCGCCGTGAGCCGGCACCGCGACGGTCCGATGGGATTCCGGCAGGCTTGGCCGGGCCGCCGCCGGCGCCAGGTCCACAAGACCTGCGCCGGCGAGTATAGCCTCGGGCGGTGGCGTCACTCCAGCTCGCCCGCCGCCCCCCGGAGATCAGTTCGCCGTGCTCATCCGGATCGTGCCGTTGACGCCGGCGGGGAAGAAGCCCCCCTGCTGCGCCGCGGCCGCCGTCAGATAGACGATGTTCAGCACGTCGCCGGCGCTTCGGCTGTAGGCGAGGCCGTTCGCGTCGGCGAGGACGATGTTGGACGCCTGTCCGCGCTGCTGGACCCCCTGATCCTTATCGGACGGATCGTCGAGGCTGTCGCGGGCGTCCGAGATCTTCTCGGTCGCAACGATCAGCGCCGGAGTCTGGATGCCCTTGCCGTAAAGCACGGTTCGGACCAGGCCGGCATGATAGGCTTCCGCGGCGAGAATCCCCGCCGCGGCCTCGAGGAAGGTCTTGTTGGTGATCAGCGGCGAGGCGCCCTTGTAGGCGGTGACTCCGACATCCTCGAAAATATAGGCGCCGAGCAGGAAATTCTCGTCGCTGGCATAGGGGTCGAACGTCTCGCCCGGACCGATCAGCCCGGCCGCTCGAGCGGCGGCCGAAAAGGCGCTGGTCGCGCTCACTCCGACGTCGATAGCGGGCTGAGCGACCGCGGTCGCTCCGATCGCCTGGCGAAGGAAGGCGACGTGCTGGCGCTCGTCGTTCGCGATTTCGCGGGCATAAGCAGCGACCACCGGGTCGGTGAAATTGACCTTACGGCCGCCCGCGACCTGACCGCGGGTGCCGGTGCCGCCGAGAAGGTTCTCAGGAAGACCGGTACCGGAAGCGGCGAAGGAATAGAATTGCGCCTCCAGATATTCCAGGTTCAGAGCGAAGTTGAGGATGTCCTGGTCGGTGATCGAGCCGCTGGGCGGCGGCGGCGGCGGCGGTGGGGACGTGGGCGGCGCCGTCGGAGGCGGCGAATTATTATTGTCGCCGTCGCCGAAGCAGCCGCCGAGCAGGGTCGCCCCTCCCGCGGCGAGGGCGGCCACGCTTCCACTTCGAAGGAAGGCGCGGCGCGCCTCCCGTCTCGTCTCGCTGAGTTCGAGCAGTTCGAGCACCTTGTCTTCGTCCATCATCGCGGCCTCCCTTGCCTTATCGTATGTGCAGCTCAGTTGGCCGAGCTCGTCCTGATTGCCCCGTTCACACCTGCCGGGAAGAAGCCGCCTTGCGAGCGGGCCATCGCGGTCAGGTAAACGATGTTGAGCACCTCGCCGGCGGTACGGCTGTAGGCGAGGCCGTTCTCGTCGAGCGGCGCGATGTTGGAAGCATCCCCCCGCTGAGCGATTCCCTGGTCCTTGTCCGAGGTCCCGTCGAGGCTGTCGCGGGCGTCGGAAATCTTCTCGGTCGCGGTAACCAGAGCGGGCGCCTGGATCCCTTTGCGGAACAGGGTCGTCCGGATAAGGGCGGCGTGATAGGCCTCCACCGCGAGGATGCCGGCGGCTGCCTCGAGAAACGTCTTGTTGGTGATAAGGGCGGCGGCGCCCTTGTAGGCGGTCACTCCGACATCCTCGAATATAAACGCGCCGAGCAGGAAGTTCTCGTCATTGGCATAGGGGTCGAAGGACTGGCCGGCGCCGATCAGGCCGGCCGCCCGAGCCGCCGTGGAGAAGGCGCCGTCCGGCTCGGAGCTGATATCGATCGCCGGCTGGGCGACGGCGGCGGTGCCCAGGGCGCCGCGCAGGAACTCGACATGGGCGCGCTCGTCGGCGGCGATCTCCGCCGCATATTGCGACACCACGGGATCGGTGAAGTTCACCTTTCGGCCGCCGCGGACCATCCCCTGGGTGCCGGTTCCGCCGAGTATGTTTGCGGGTAGGCCGGCGCCGAAGAAGGCGAAATAATAGAATTGCGCTTCGAGATATTCGAGGTTGAGAGCGAAGTTGAGGATGTCGGCATCGGAAACGGCCGCCTGAGCATGGAGCGGCTTGCCGCCCATCGTCAGCACGAGCGGCGCCGCCGCAACTCCGGCAACTGCCATTCGGAAGAAGTCTCGGCGCTCGTTCCGCCGTTCAGCGCGAGCCTCCAGTACCTCTACGAGCTTGGAACCTTCAGTCATTCGAGCGCCTCCCAGGTTATGACCGGGAAAGGCTCAGGCCGCAGGCATTGTTCCGGCCGGAAGCAATGTCGGGCCGTGGCCGCACCAAAGCGCGTCCGGACCGCACCCTTCGACCGTTTTGCCGATGGAAACGCCCAAAATACAATTCGGCGGCCTGCGGATGCAGAGAAAATTAATTAAGATCAGGACAAGAAAGACTATTTCGGCTGGAACCCGAACCTGGCTCCATTCGTATCTGCGAGGCAGCTTTGTTCGGCGTGCGCCGGAGGACCAATGAAAGACGAAAGCCTGAATCGCCTCATCGAGCTACTCGATGTAAAGCTCGACGCTTTCGCCATGTGCGAGATCGAGAATGGCTGCAGCCTCGCCTGCGAGCCGATCGATCTCGTTGTCGTCCATTATGTGTTGCGCGGCCGGGGCTCGATTTCCTGGAAAGGCGGCAGCGTCGATATTCGGCCCGGGACCGTGGTCGTCGTCCCGCCGCTGACCGTGAAGCAGATCAACGGGGCCGGACCTGTCGTGAAAACGGTTGCGGGGGAGGCGGCGTGTCCGCTGACGAACGGCATCGTCCGCTTTCGGGCCTGTGCCGTCGGCCGGGCCGATCTCATCCTGGGATGCGCTTCGGTCGACGCGCGGGTGCGTGGCGGACCGAGCGTGTTCGCGCATCTCCGCGAGCCTTTCGCCGAATGCTGCCCCGACGAAGACACCGGCGTTCTGTTCGGGGCGATTCTGAGCGAATTGTCCGAGCCGGGGTTGGGCACTCGCGGCCTCGTCGGAACGATGATGAAGCAGATCATGATCCTTCTTCTTCGCACGCACTTTCAGCGGCTCGGCGCCGCATCGCCGATCGGAATGGCGATGCTGCATCCCCGGCTGGGCCGGGCATTGCTGTCTATCTTCGAGCATCCGCAGCGGGCGCACAGCCTCGACGGCCTCGCCGAGGCGGCGGGGATGAGCCGGTCGCGCTTCGTCCATCATTTTCGAAGCGCCTACGACCGTACGCCGATGGAGTTCGTCAAGATGGTACGGCTTCACGCCGCGGCGCAAATGCTCCGCTGCTCGGAGCTGCCGGTGAAGGCGATCTCGGCGAGGGTCGGTTATGCGAGCCGAAGCCATTTCTCTCAGACGTTCCGCGCCGAGTTCGGCTCCGATCCCAGCGCCTATCGCCTCGAGGGCCGGCCGGCCTCACTCACGCCGGCCGCGCTGGCCCGGCCGAGTATCACAGCCGATTTGGAAACCGCGCTGGATTGATCATGGGCGGGCAAGGTGGGGTCTCATCTTCGACCAAGCCACGTCCCAGGCCGGCTAAGGCCGAATGCCGTAGCGCGCGTAGGTCTTCTCGAGGCTGGGCGAAAGTCGGCGGGCGATCGTCAGCTCCTTCGCCGCTTCCGGATCGCGGTTCAGCCGGGCGAGGACGATCGATCGCATGAAGCGGCTCCCTGCGTGCCTCGGCGACTGCACCAGCACGGCGTCCAGGTCGCGCAGCGCCTCATCGTAACGGCCGAGACGGTACCAGACCATCGCCCGGCTATCGAGCGCCTGGACGGTGTTGGAGCTCAGCTCGATCGAGTCCGTGCAATCCTTGAGCGCCGTTTCGAGCATCACCGAACGCGATCCTTTCACCCAGCATCGCTCGTTGAGCAGCGACGGCGAGCCTGGCTTTTCGGCGATGAGCGAGTCGAGCAGCTTCACCGCCTGCGCGGGGTCGCCATATTCGCCGATCAGGGCGGCCTTCTTTTGCCGGTGGGAGACGTCCATGTCGCCGCCGAGCGCGATCCGTTCGTCGAGAAGGGCGAGCGCTCCGGGGAGGTCGCCCCGCTCGGCCTTCAGGCTGCTGAGGCGCTGAATCGCCTCGCTCGACGAAGGATCGAGCTTCCGGGCGGCTTCGGCATCGATGATCGCCGCCGCCAGATCGCCGGTCTCGTAGGCGATCGCCGAGCGCTGAAGATGAAGCGCCACGGAAGGCTCGATCGCGATCGCCCGGACGAGATCGGTGAGCGCTCCGCGGCGGTCGCCGATTCCGCTCCGGAAGGACGCACGGCTCGTATACCCGCTCGCTTCCTCCACATCGTTGGCGATCGCCGCGCCCAGGGTCGCCTCGATCGCCTTGACCTGGGTGGCGCCGGCGGGGTCCTTGCCCGCCAGGTCCCAGCGACGCGGTGCCGAATCGGGAGCCACGATGCGCGGCGCGCGCACCTTGGCGGTGGCCACCCGGTCGCGCTCGGTGGCGACCCGCTCGGGAGCGACTTCCGCCCCGGTCGAATCCAGGCGCTCGTCCACCGTCAGGACGCCGCCGTCGAGGCGCATCGTCCGGGTCATCTCCCAGCCGGCCCAGCGCTCCTTGAGATCGAGATCGCCCTCGACGGCAAAGCCTCTGCCGCCGTCGGGCAGGCGCAGGCGCAGCCGAAAGCGCACCCCGGTGGGATCGGGAGTCGCGACGGGAATGTCCTTCCAGGCAGACCGGCCGCGGTCGGGGGCGAAATTGAAGTTGGCGAGGAATCGCGAGACCGGGCGCTTGAGACGGCGCTCGTCGAGACTCCAAAGGGTCGTCGCGACACCGCGCGCCGTCAGAGTGACGCTGCCCGCGGCGGGATCCGAGGCGAATGTGGCGCTGCCGAACTGCGCCTGGCCGAGGATGCCCATGAAGAACTGGCCGACGGCCTCGCGCTTCTCCTTCTCGCCGAGTTCGGAGGTAGCGAGCGTGAGCATCGACGCCATCGGGCCGCGCACCACGGCGGTGGCATCGAACACGCTCGGCAGATCGGGGCTCGCGCTCTCGTCCGCGTCGATCGCGATCTCCGCCCAGGGCCGCGCATTGGCGCGGGCCTCGATCTTCTCCAGGGCGGCGCCCGCCCGGCGCACCGCGAGGACGTTCCGGAAGGGCGGAGCATCGCGGAGGTCGGCGAGGCGCGAGCCGGAGCCGGTGCCGTCGAGCCAGAACGTCTCGCCGCCGATCGTCGCCCGCACCAGGATGTGATCGAAGGCTTGGGCGCTCGGAAGGCGGTCCGGCACGAAATCACCGAAGCGAATATGGGCGAGCACCGGCTCGGCCTCGATTCCCATGGAATGGAGCATCGCCAGCAACAGCAGGGTCTTCGCCTTGCAGTCGCCGTAACGCACTTCCCAGGTTCGCTCGGGATTCTGCGGGATGTAATCGCCGCCGTCCATTCCGACCGCGAGATAGCGGACCTTGTCCTGGACGAGCTCGAGCGCGCGCTGGGCGCGGCCGAGCGGGGTCGCCTCGGCCTGCCGGATCGACTCCACTTCCGCCGCGATCGCTCCGCCGGGAGCGATCGCGGCCTTCGTCTCGTAGAGCGGAGCCATCACCTTCGACACGTCCGCCCAGTCGGCGAAGGTCGAGAGTTCGAGCAGCGGCGGCTGCTGGAAGCGCGACGGCGCGTCGCCCGGCATTCCCGGCTGCTTGGCGATCGGAAGGGCGAACGAAAGCTCGCTATAGGCCCCCTTGCGCACCGGCTCGGCGGCGACCCCGCGGGCAAGTATCTTCCAGCGCGGCGCCGAGGCGGTCGGCCAGGTGAAGCGCATCCGCGCCATCCCGACCTGCGCCGGGGCGGCGACGAACTGGGCGATGCTCTGCACCCGACCGCCGAGCGCCTCGTCCCTGGCCGTGGTCGTGGCCCGGAAGCGTAGCACGTCCCCGACCTGGAGGCCCTCGATCGCCAGCGTCGCGGTGAGGATGCCGGTGAGCTCGCTCTGCTCGAGCGATTCCTCGCGGCGAAGGATGGTGAACTTCTGGCCCAGAGCGAGCAGGTCGATCGGCTTGCCGGCGCGAAGGATGGTCAGCTCGTGGACGATCAGATCGCCTTTGTCGGGCGCCCAGGGGACGGTCATGGTCGCCATGGCGGCAAGCGCCTCGGGCGAGGTGATCCGGGTCGCGCCGTCGAAATAGGACCAGAGCCGCCCATCCTCGATCCGCTGCTGCATGTCGTAGATCACGGAAGCCGGCGCGCTCCCGCCGAGCTTCGCCGCCTCGGGAAGCGGAGCCGGGACCACCCAGGCCGGAGCCGGCTGGTAGAGCGGAACCTCGCCCGCCCGGACGGCCGGCGCCGCCGCAACGGACGCGATCAATCCCAGCCAATGCCTTTTACCCAACGCTTCCTCCCCGCTTTCGAAGCCCGCGATGCCCAGCGTCTCTATAGCGGCGAACCGCAGGATATCGCGCACTTTTTCCGGCGCGGATAAGGAGCGGCGACCGGCGCCGGACTGTCGGCCTCGGGGAAAACGTGGTTCTGCGTGAGCTGAGGCGGGGTGACAGGCCGCAAGGCGAATCCTGCACTTTGTTCGCTTTATATTCTCGTGGAGGACCTACATTGGAATTGGGAAGCGCTGTTCCGGTAAGAGGGAGCCGCTGCGCGGTTTGCGCTTCGCACGCATTCGCGCTAAGGGCACGCCCTTCCAAAGCAGTCGCAATGGAAAGCGCGGGAGGCAGTCCGAAAGGGAGGCCGTCTGGACCGCTAAACTTGAACCGGTCCGCCATGGCTTCGCGCGACGGCGGGACGATAACAGAGTGAGACACAATGGCTAAGAAGATAACGGGCTATATCAAGCTCCAGGTGCCCGCGGGCGCCGCCAATCCGTCGCCGCCGATCGGCCCCGCCTTGGGCCAGCGCGGAGTCAATATCATGGAATTCTGCAAGGCGTTCAACGCGGCGACGACCGAGCTGGAGAAGGGCATGCCCATCCCCACCGTCATTACCGTCTTCGCCGACCGGAGCTTCGCCTTCGAGACCAAGACCCCGCCGGCGACCTTCCTCCTGAAGAAGGCGGCGAAGATCACAGCCGGCGCCAAGGAGCCGGGCAAGCAGACCGCCGGCCGGGTCACCCGCGCCCAGCTTCGCGAGATCGCGGAGATGAAGATGAAGGACCTCAACGCCAACGACATCGAGGCCGCGTCGCGGATCATCGAAGGCAGCGCCCGCGCGATGGGCCTCGAAGTGACGGGGAGCTAAGGCGATGGCGAAGATCAGCAAGAACCAGAAGGCGATCGACTCGGCCGTCGACCGCACCCGGCTCTACGGAGTCGACGAGGCGATCGAGGCCCTCAAGGCCAATGCCAAATCGAAGTTCGACGAGACGATCGAGATCGCGCTCAACCTCGGAGTCGACCCGCGCCACGCCGACCAGATGGTCCGGGGCGTGGTGACGTTGCCCGCGGGCACCGGCAAGGACGTCCGGGTGGCGGTGTTCGCCCGGGGCGACAAGGCCGAGGAAGCGACCGCGGCGGGCGCCGATCTGGTCGGGGCCGAGGATCTGATGGAGACCATCCAGGGGGGAACGATCGACTTCGACCGGGTCATCGCGACTCCCGACATGATGGGCATAGTCGGCCGCCTCGGCAAGGTGCTCGGCCCCAAGGGCCTGATGCCGAACCCGAAGCTCGGAACCGTCACCCCCAACGTCGCCGAGGCGGTGAAGGCGGCCAAGGGCGGCCAGGTCGAGTTTCGGGTCGAGAAGGCCGGGATCATCCACTCCGGCATAGGCAAAGCGAGCTTCCCGGCCGAGGATCTGAAGCGCAACTTCACCGCTTTCGTCGACGCCATCGTCAAGGCGAAGCCGGCGGGCGCCAAGGGCAAGTACGTCCAGAAGGTCGCTTTGAGCTCGACCATGGGCCCGGGCCTCAAGGTCGACGTCGCCGAGGTGGCGGCGGTCTGAGCGTTTCGAAAGCGCTACCTTCAGCCGGGTAGGAAGAGGGCCGGGGCGAAAGTTCCGGCCTTTTTCCGTCGGGGCTGGGCGCCTATTTCAGCTCCATGCCGCCCCCGCCGCCCTGGTACGAGATCGCGCTTCGGGAGATGGCCGCCGGCGTCGCCGAGAGCGGGAGCGGCGCCCATCCCCGCATCCTTGAATATCTCGCGACCTGCTCGGACCTGGAGGAGGGCGAGTGGGAGCGGGATGCGACGCCCTGGTGCTCGGCCTTCGTCAACTGGTGCCTGGCGCGGGCCGGGATCGAGGGGACGGATTCGGGCTGGGCGCGCGCCTGGGCGGAATGGGGGGAGCCGATCGACCCGCCGCCCGTCGGCGCGATCGCGGTCTGGGCGCGGGGACGAACCGCCCCGGACGCGCCCGTGGCCAACGGCCATGTCGCCTTCGTCGTCGAGGATCTCGGCGGCAACCTGCTCGTCCTGGGGGGCAACCAGAGCGACTGCGTCTGCCTCAAGGCCTATCCGAAACTCGGCTATCTCACCGACACCGCCGATTCCTCCGCTCCGGTGCGCGAGCTTTACGAGCTGATCGGCTATCGCTGGCCGGCTGCGACGAAAAGCAGGCGTTGACACAGGGCGGCCGAGGCTGGAGACGGACGATCGTCGAGGAGATAACATGCGGAAATTATGTCTGACTTTCGCGGCGCTCGCCGTGGGCCTGGCGCCGGTCGGCGCCGCATGGGCGCAGACCCGTCCGGCGACCTGGGTGAACCGGATCCTGATCGAATGGGACGAGATCCAGAGGAAGGACGGCTGGGCGCCGCAAGGCGAGATTCGTCCCGGTTCGCTGGCGAGCGGCTCGGAAGCGCGCCTGGATTACCCGCTGGCGGCCGGGAGGGCCTATCGCTTCGTCGTCATGTGCGAACCCGGCTGCGGCGCCGGAGAGGTGGAGCTTTTCGATCCCGCCGGGGCGCGGGTGGGAGAGCCCAGGCCCCTGGTCGAGATGCCGAAGCTCGACGCATCGCCGGCGGCGGCCGGGACCTACAATTTGCGGGTGGCGATGACCGATTGCGCGTCGGCGGCCTGCGCCTGGTCGGCGCGGCTCTATGCGATGCGCCCGGCCAAGTCCGACAAATAAAGGGACCTTGAGCAAGCCCGCGCTTTCGTTCGCAATGGACGACGTGCGTTTCTTCCATCAGCAGGCCGAGAAGTGCCGGGCGGCCGCGGTCGCCGCCGAGAACGAGCATGCCCGCCGCGGGCTGCGGCAGCTCGCCAGCCATTATGAGCGTGAGGCGCGGCGGCTGAACATGGCGGAGTTTCAGGCGCGCTAGGCCGATTGCGGGTATTAGCCGTTGATTCGGCGGGCCTGTACCGCTAATGGCGCCGCTTCGCTTTGCCGTTCGCGGCAAGGCTCCGTCCGAGACCGCTGGCGCCCTTACGGGCTTAATCTCCAGCCTAGACGGGGAAAGAGATTTGCGGTCGCGTCGCGTGCCGACTGCCGGGAGCCGAAGCTTCCGGCGCTCACTCTCCCCATCACGGACTTAGGCGTTCGGCTTTGCCGGGCGCCGGAACTGCGTCCGGCGGATAGTCCGCCGGGCGAATTTGGCCACCCGGCGGCTTGCCGCCGGGACGGTTGAAGGGCCAACCGGTGGCTTGCCGCCGGGATTGTTGAAGGCCAACCGGTGGCTTGCCGCCGGGATTGTTGAAGGAATGTAAGATGGATCGAGCTCAGAAGTCCGAGCAGGTCGCCTCGCTGAAGCAGACGTTCGCCGAGACGAGCGTGGTGGTCGTCACCCGCAATCTCGGGATGACGGTGGCCCAGTCCACCGCTCTTCGCAACCGGATGCGCGACGCCGGCGCCAGCTACAAGGTGACCAAGAATACGCTCACCCTGATCGCGCTCGAGGGCGGCACCTATGCACCGATCGGCGAAATGCTCACCGGCCCGACGGCGCTGGCCACCTCGAGCGATCCCATCGCGGCGGCCAAGGTCGCGGTGGATTTCGCCAAGACCACCGACCGCTTCGAGATCGTCGGCGGCGCGATGGGCGATACGCTCCTCGACGCCTCCGGAATCAAGGCGCTGGCCGAGCTTCCGTCGCTCGACGAGCTGCGCGCGAAGATCATCGGCCTCATCCAGGCGCCGGCGACCAAGATCGCCCGCACGATCAACGAGCCCGGCGGAATGCTGGCCCGGGTGATCGGCGCCTACGCGGCCAAAGAAGACGCTTGAGACTGAACTGAACGAACCCGTCGCCCCAGCGAAGGCTGGGGCCCCGGAGGGTGAAGAGCGCCAGTGCCTTTCACCCGCCGGGATCCCGGCCTTCGCCGGGATGACGAAATCAACCCATGGAGACTTAAAATGGCTGACATCAATTCCATCGTCGACCAGCTCAGCGAGCTGACCGTTCTCGAAGCCGCCGATCTCGCCAAGGCGCTCGAGGAGAAATGGGGCGTTTCCGCCGCGGCCGCGGTCGCGGCTCCCGCCGGCGGCGGCGCCGCCGCGGCTCCCGCCGAGGAAGAGAAGACCGAGTTCGACGTCATCCTCGTCAATGACGGCGGCAAGAAGATCAACGTGATCAAGGAAGTGCGCGCGATCACCCAGCTCGGCCTCGGCGAAGCCAAGGCGCTGGTCGAGGGTGCTCCCAAGCCGGTCAAGGAAGGCGTCAACAAGGCCGAAGCCGAGGAGCTCAAGAAGCGCCTCGAGGAAGCCGGCGCGACCGTCGAGCTGAAGTGACGTTCGCCTGAGGGCGAACGTCATCCCGGCGCAGGCCGGGATCCCAGGGGGAAGGGCTCCGTGCTTTTCCTCGGCGAGGTCCCGGCTTTCGCCGGGATGACGATAGAGAAAGGGGCGGCCCCGCGAAGGAGCCGCCCCTTTTTCATTCAGTCTCGAGCGGTCAGACCCGTTGGGGCGCGCGCAACGGCCTGGCGACCACGCCCTCGTGGAGGCCCGTCGGATTTTCGATCCCGAAATGCGCGAGCTCGTCGCCGTCGGGCACTCCGACCGCGAACGAGGCCGAGGTGCGGCCCTCGCTGCCGTCGGGCAGGCGATAGCGGGCGTCGGCGACGACCACCGGAAGGACCGCGTCTCCGTCGACTTCGGCGGTGGGCAGAGCGACCGACGCCTCCATGGTGCGCGATTCGCCGGTTCCGATCGTGACCGGCGTGGTGTCGGCATGGTCGCGCGGAACGATCAGCGCGCTCTCCGCCTCGGAAGAGCCGGCGGCGAGCATCCAGGTCGAGATTCGGACGTTCTCGGCAGCGACCGGACCGATATTGTCGACCGTGAGCTCGAACTCGACCCGGGCGTCGCCGCCGCTGACACCGGCGCGGCGCGGGCGCATCCTCAGCTCGAGCTCGGGCCGGCCTGGGGAGACCGCAGTCTCGGCGGGCGTGACGATCGGAGCCGCCGCGACCGGGACGACGGACGGGGCGGGCGCGGGCTCGTAGACCCGTCGATCCTGGACAATGGTCCGGCGGCGGCCACGCCGCAGGCCGAAAAAGGCGAGGGCGCCGAGCAGAAGCAGCCCGGCGAGCAGCCAGGGCAGGAACGACCCACGGTCGTCTTCGGTCTCGACCGTGGTCGTAACCGGGGCCGGCGGAATTTCGGGCAGCACTTCCACCGGCGGGGTCTGGGCAACGGGCGGCGGCAGAATTGTCGTCGTGATCGGAGGCAGGGTCTCGATCGGGACCGGGACGACAGCGACGGGCGCGGGCCCGGCGGGGACGAAAACGGTGGCCGGCGCCCGGGTCGTCGCGGTGCGGGTGGTGGTGCGCCGGGTCGTGGTCCGGGCCGGGGCCGCCTCCCGGGCGGCTTCGGCTTGGGTGACCGGGGCGGGGGAGGTCGTTTCCGTCTGCACCGGAGTGGTCGCTTCGCGCGGCGGGATCGAAATGGTGGCGTCGGCCGGCGGCGCCTCGGCCCCGACCGGCGCCTCCGCTTCCTGCGCGTTCGCGGCGGTGAGGGGGAGCGCGGCGGCGGCGAGAAGGAGCGCGGCGGCGCGGGCGAGGGGGGCGGGGTTCGGTTTCATGTCAGGGGCACAATGAATTTCGCGGCGCTTCGGGCTCGTTCCGCCGCAATGCTAGCGACGGAGCGTGGCGGCGCAACGGTGAAATGCATGACGTTATCCCGGCCATTTGCGGGAATGACGGGTTCGATTCATTTGCCCCCGGCCTCTAACGTCAGGGCCGTGATCGCTTACGGGCTGACCGGGTCTTCGTCATCGTCCTTGGTCAGAAGGATCACCCCGATGATGATGGCGACGATGATCGCCAGCGGCAGAAGGAAGCCGCCGCGAATCTGTTCGCCGTCGACCGTTTCGGCGGCAGGCGCGATTTCGGCGGCCGGTTTCGGTGCGGCGACGACCGGCGCGGCCGCCATCGATGCCGCCGCCACGGCGGCCAGGACGGAATTGATACGCATGGAATTTTCTCCTGAATGCCTCGAGCCTTATCGGGGCCGATAATGCAGTCAAGTCTCCACAGGGCCCGAATTAGACGGGTCGGGCGGTTCAGCGAGTTTCGAGTCCCAGCTCGGCCCGTAAGGCTTCCCGCGATTCGTTCTTGTGGCGCTCGGCGAACGCCTTGTCGACCGGGCTGGCATAAGGCTGAAGCGCCTCGGGCGACGGGGCGACGTGCAGCGCCAGCAGCAAGGCGGCGGTCAGGAAACCGGCGATCATGGACTTCATCGGGCTTCTCCAGCGGATGAAGCCGATTTGCGCCGCGAGCGTCACCGATCGATGCCGCGAAGGCGGGATATGTGTGTCGATTGTTACGGGGCATTCGAGCCTCTCTTGCCCTTGCCCCGGCCTCCCTCAGGGGCCACATGGCCCCCATGCCCTTTCAGAACCTCCCTTCGCGCCTCGCCGGGGCGCTCTCCGAGCGCGGCTATGCCGAGCCCACTCCCGTCCAGGCCGCGGTGCTCGAGCCGGAGGCGGAGGGGCGGGACCTGATCGTCTCGGCCCAGACCGGGTCGGGCAAGACGGTCGCTTTCGGGCTGGCCATGGCGCCGCAGCTGCTCGGCGACGTGGCCGGGGCCGGAGCTGGGGCCGGGACGGGCGGCGGAGCGGGGTTCGCGCGCGAGCCGCTGGCACTTATCATCGCTCCGACCCGCGAGCTGGCGCTCCAGGTCAGCCGCGAGCTCGCCTGGCTCTACGCTCCCGCCGGGGCCCGGATCGCGACCTGCGTAGGCGGAATGGACGCATCGAAGGAGCGCCGCGCCCTCCAGAACGGAACCCATATCGTCGTCGGCACCCCGGGACGGCTTCGAGACCATCTCGAGCGCGGCGCTCTCGATCTGTCGAAGCTCCGGGTCGTCGTCCTCGACGAGGCGGACGAGATGCTCGACATGGGCTTTCGCGAGGATCTCGAGGAGATACTCGACGCCACCCCGCCGGCGCGGCGGACCCTGCTCTTCTCGGCGACCATGCCGCGGCCGATCGTGGCACTGGCGAAGCGCTACCAGAAAGACGCGCTTCGAATCTCGACGGTCGGCGAGGAGCGCGGCCATGGCGATATCGCCTACCAGGCGATGACCGTGGCGCCGGCCGACATCGAGCATTCGGTGGTCAATCTGCTTCGGCTGCACGAGGCAGAGAGCGCCCTTTTGTTCTGCGCGACCCGGGAGAATGTCCGGAGGCTGCACAGCTCTCTGGTGGAGCGCGGCTTCAGCGCGGTGGCCCTGTCGGGCGAGCACAGCCAGAACGAGCGCAACCAGGCGCTCCAGGCCTTGAGGGACGGGCGGGCTCGGGTGCTGGTCGCGACCGACGTGGCGGCGCGCGGAATCGACCTGCCCAACCTCAGCCTCGTCGTCCATGTCGAGCTTCCGAGGGACGCCGAGACTCTCCAGCACCGTTCGGGCCGGACCGGGCGCGCCGGCAAGAAGGGGATCGCGGTGCTCGTCGTCCCCTATCCGCGCCGCAAGCGGGTGGAATCGGTAATGCGCGGGGCCCGGATCGAGGTCGAGTGGATCAAGCCGCCGACGCCCGAGGATATCCGCCGGAGCGACCATGACCGGCTGCTCGCCCAATTGCTCGAGCCGGTCGAGATCGAGGATGAGGATCGCGACCTCGCCCGCCGGCTGATGGAGGCCAGGCCGCCCGAGGAAATCGCGGCTGCGCTGGTCCAGGCGCACCGGGCCCGGATGCCGGCGCCCGAGGAGATGGTCGATTCCGGAAGCGCCGGCGACGTTCGGCCGCCGCAGGGGCCGAGGCCCGGCTTCGAGGACACGATCTGGTTCCGGATGGACATCGGCCGCCGCCACAATGCCGATCCGCGCTGGCTCCTGCCTTTGCTCTGCCGCCGAGGCCACATCACCAAGTCGGAGATCGGCGCGATCCGAATCGCGGCGGGCGAGACGATGTTCGAGGTGCCGCGCGCCGCGGCGGGCCGCTTCATGGCGGCGGTGAAGCGCACGGCGACGGACGAGGACGGCGAGGGCGGAGTCCGGATCGAGCCGGTCGAGGGCAAGCCCCGCGATGCCGCGCGCCAGAACCGGAAGTCGGGACCGCCCCCGCAGAAGCGCTACAAGGCGAAGCCGGCCCGGCGGGCCTGAGGCACGCGAGGGAAGGGCGCCTGCCAATAGCCGCCTGCGGGCGAAGCCCGAAGCTCGGGCGCGGCAGGCCGGCGCTTCTGGCCGGGAGGCGCGGGCTCGGGCCTTCGATCCTCCTTGCCGGCGCGGCGGAAGTTCAGCTCCAGGCGGAGCGCCGCGAGCGCCAGCAGCGCGATCGCCAGCAAGGCGAGGAAGGCGGCGGTGTGCATGTCCGGTCGCTCCTCAGCGCTCGCCGGGATCGAGGCCGCGCCGGTAGCTGAGCTCGGCGCAGAAGGCCTGGAGAGTGACCATGGCCGCGATCATCAGGGCCAGCACCGCGATCCACGCCATCGCGAATTCCTTCCTCGCTTCGGCGGAGCGGTTGCCCGGCGCCGTTGGAAGCGGAATTACCGGCAAGCGGCGTCGGGACGATGTCGCGGCGGCGGCTAAATTGTCGCAATTGTGGCGATCGGAGAAGGGGAGGGCTCCGGAGTCAGTACCGCTTGGCCGCTTCCAGCTCGTCGAGCATCTCCTCGATCCGATCGAGCGCCGATTCGAGGTCGGCCACCCGGCCTTCCTCGATATCGGTGAGACCCTGCTTCACCGCCGCCCGAAGTTCCTCGCGACGGGCCTCGCACCCGCCGGGCTCGGCGGGTCCGGAGCCGGCGTCGCCGGAGCCCAATCGGGAGCAATCGTCCATCCGCCGCCCCTATCACCGCCGAAAGATTATGCAAAATCCTTGAGTTAGGATCGGGTGCCGCCAATCACCGGAGTAAGGGCGCTCGCATCGTCGGCCGCTATCGTACGGAAGTAGATTTCCAACTCGGCGAAGGCTTCCTCCGCCTCCACCACGCGACCGGCTTCGACATCCGCATAGCCGTGCGCTACCGCGATCCGGATATCGGCGAGCGTGACGGCAGCCGGCGGGTGGGGGTATCGTATCATATCGCCGGAATGCGGCCTTCGAGGAGGGCCAGCCAGTCACGGGCAGCGTGGATGACGCGCACGACCTCCACCTCCTCAGGAATGACCCGGTAAAAGATGAGATGCCCTCGATAGAGCCGCTTGCGGATGCAATGCCCGTCCAGATTCAGCGCCACCGGAAAGCGTGCCGGGCGCGGCGCCAGTGAAGCGCAAGCGAGTTCCAGTGCGTCGACAAAGGATGTGGCTGTCGTTTCGCTGTCCCGCGAAATCCAGAACCAGATCGCCACGAGATCGCTGCGCGCCTCGGGCGTCAGGCTGACGATCACGCAGCGTCTTTCCGCCCATTCCTCTTTTCGCGGATTTCTGCGCGAACCTGCGCGAACGCCTCCTCAAGCGGGATCCCCTTGCCGCCATCCAGCGAGTCGATCCCCTTGCGGATTTCAGCTTCCAGCCGTAGCCAAGCGGCTTCCCGCTTTCGAACGAGTGGAAGCCCTTTACGAATAATTTCGGCGCGCGAAGTGTAGCGGCCCGACTTCACCGCCTTGTCGATCAGGGCTTCATCGTGCGGGTGGAGGGCGGGCTGGTCGTTCATGGCCAGCTCTTAGCACCCTGCGAACGCTATTCAAAATTCGCGTACGAGCCCAAGATCGGTAGCTGTTCCGGTCGTCCCGGCTGGCTGATCGGGCGACATTGCGATAACGAGGGAACGACGTCGAGCGAGCAGCGCCGGACCGCCAAGTCGAGGAAGCATTGCGCAAGCCGGGCTGCGACGACATCGCGCGCGGGACGATCGACTGCGCAAGGTAATGAAAGGGAAGCTAAGCAATTCAAATGATGAGTGGTGAGGAATGCGTTTGAACACTGCTGTTGTGAGTGCCGCTCTAACACTGCCAGTCGGACTAATCTTCAGCCAAACCCGACTCTGGATATCTCTTAGTGTGCTGGCTGCAGGATTTATTGATCTTCAGACGCGAGGCTGGTCCAGTTCAAATCGCATGGGCAGCTCAATGGGCCTTAGCGTCAGCCTCAAGCTTATCTGCACGCTCATCGCATTTTACGCGGCACTGGGCCAGATAGCATGTCTCGCGCTGATTATTTGGTGGATAGCTATTTAATCGACTCTACCTCCTGTAATGTTTGCAGCTATACAACGGTGGCCCCTTTGGGGCGTGCAATGGTAGGCGGCGCTGGCTCCCCCTTGACCCAACCACCTCCCGCTCCTATCTAGCGCCCACACCCCATCGTATCGGAACAGGACGCGCCGTCGCGCAGCGCGTTCAAAGCATTGATCGGTAACGGGTTTTCGAGACGCTGAAGCTGCGGTCCCACAGGCAGGGACTCGCGGCTTTTTGCGTCTTCTGCGTTCCGCGTCGGGTTTTGCCCTCGCTCCTTGCGAGGTGAGCGGGCCTGAAATGGATCCCGGCCCAGGTCCGGGATGACGATCAGGTCCCGGCCATCCGCCGGGGCACAGGAAGGCGAGACACATCTCCATGGCGACCAAGACGGCCCGGGCCAGCGACAACCGCTCGATGGCATCCAAGCGCATCCGCAAGATCTTCGGAAACATCCACGAAGTCTCCGAAATGCCGAACCTCATCGAGGTCCAGCGCGAGAGCTACGAGCAGTTCCTCCGCTCGCGCCCGCAGGACGGCTACGTCTCCGGCCTGGAAAAGACCTTGCGCTCCGTCTTCCCGATTCGCGACTTCGCCGGCACCGCCGAATTGGACTTCGTCCATTACGAGCTCGAGGAGCCGAAATACGACACGGACGAGTGCCGCCAGCGCGGGATGACCTATGCGGCGCCGATGCGGGTCACTCTCCGCCTCATCGTCTTCGAGGTCGATCCCGATACCGAGACCCGCTCCGTCCTCGATATCAAGGAGCAGGACGTCTACATGGGCGACATGCCGCTGATGACGAAGAACGGAACGTTCATCGTCAACGGCACCGAGCGAGTGATCGTCCGCCAGATGCACCGCTCGCCGGGCGTCCTCTTCGACCATGACCGCGGCAAGACCCACGCCTCGGGCAAATATCTCTTCGCCGCCCGGGTCATCCCCTATCGCGGCTCGTGGCTCGACTTCGAGTTCGACGCCAAGGACATCGTCAACGTCCGCATCGACAGGAAGCGCAAGCTGCCGGTGACGGCTTTGCTGCACGCCCTCGACATGTCGAGCGAGGAGATACTCAACACCTTCTACGACCGCGTGACCTTCGTGCGCGGCAAGAATGGCTGGGCGATCCCGTTCGTGCCGGAGAATTGGCGCGGCCAGAAGCCGGCCTATGACGTCGTCGACGGCGACACCGGCGAAATCGTCTTCTCGGCCGGAACCAAGATCACGCCTCGCGCCGCCACAAAGGCGGCCAAGGACGGCCTCAAGAACCTCGTCATCCCGACCGAGGAGATTTTCGGCCGCTATTCCGCCTTCGACCTCGTCAACGACAAGACCGGCGAAATTTATGTCGAGGCGGGCGACGAGATCAGCGCCGAGAATCTCGAGCGCCTCGACCAGGCCGGGATCGACCGGATCGAGCTTCTCGACATCGACCATGTCTCGACCGGCGGCTGGATGCGCAACACCTTGAAGGCGGACAAGTCGGAGGATCGCGACCAGGCCCTTTCCGACATCTACCGGGTCATGCGCCCCGGCGAGCCGCCGACCAAGGAGACGGCCGAGGCTCTGTTCGGAGGCCTGTTCTTCGATCCCGAGCGCTACGACCTTTCGGCCGTCGGCCGGGTGAAGCTCAACATGCGCCTCGACCTCGACGTCGAGGACACGGTGACGACCCTTCGCAAGGAGGATATCGTCGCGGTCGTGAAGACCCTCGTCGGCCTCAAGGACGGCAAGGGCGACATCGACGACATCGACAATCTCGGCAACCGCCGGGTCCGCTCGGTCGGCGAGCTTCTCGAGAACCAGTATCGGGTCGGCCTGCTCCGGATGGAGCGCGCGGTGAAGGAGCGGATGAGCTCCGTCGACGTGTCGACCGTCATGCCCAACGACCTCATCAACGCCAAGCCGGCGGTGGCCGCGGTCCGCGAATTCTTCGGCTCCTCGCAGCTGTCGCAGTTCATGGACCAGACCAATCCTTTGTCGGAAGTCACCCACAAGCGCCGCGTGTCGGCGCTCGGGCCGGGCGGGCTTACCCGCGAGCGCGCGGGCTTCGAGGTCCGCGACGTCCACCCGACCCATTACGGCCGCATCTGCCCGATCGAGACTCCCGAAGGTCCGAATATCGGCCTGATCAACTCGCTCGCCAGCTTCAGCCGGGTGAACAAATACGGCTTCATCGAGACTCCCTACCGCAAGGTCATCGACAACAAGGTGACGGACGACGTCGTCTATCTGTCGGCGATGGAAGAGGCCAAGCACACGATCGCGCAGGCGAACGCCGAGCTGCTCGAGGACAAGGGCTTCGGCGAGGAGATCGTCTCTTCCCGCCGCGCCGGCGAGTTCCTGATGGCGCCGCGCGACCAGATCACCCTGATGGACGTGTCGCCCAAGCAGCTCGTCTCCGTCGCGGCCTCGCTCATCCCGTTCCTCGAGAACGATGACGCCAACCGAGCCCTGATGGGCTCGAACATGCAGCGCCAGGCGGTGCCGCTCATCCGCGCCGAGGCGCCGCTCGTCGGCACCGGCATGGAGGAGACGGTCGCCCGCGATTCCGGAGCGGCCATCGCCGCCCGGCGGACGGGCGTCGTCGACCAGGTCGACGCGGCTCGAATCGTCGTCCGGGCGACCGGAGACGTCGAGGCCGGCAAGTCGGGCGTCGACATCTACACTTTGATGAAGTTCCAGCGCTCCAACCAGAATACCTGCATCAACCAGCGTCCGCTGGTGAAGGTGGGCGACCTGGTCAATGCCGGCGACGTCATCGCCGACGGCCCGTCGACCGACATGGGCGAGCTCGCTCTGGGCCGGAACGTGCTGGTCGCGTTCATGCCCTGGAACGGCTATAATTTCGAGGACAGCATCCTGATCTCCGAGCGGATCGTGAAGGACGACGTCTTCACCTCGATCCACATCGAGGAGTTCGAGGTGATGGCCCGCGACACCAAGCTCGGGCCGGAGGACATCACCCGCGACATCCCCAATGTCGGCGAGGAAGCGCTTCGCAACCTCGACGAGGCGGGAATCGTCTATATCGGCGCCGAAGTGGAGCCGGGCGATATCCTGTGCGGCAAGATCACTCCCAAGGGCGAGAGCCCGATGACTCCGGAGGAGAAATTGCTCCGGGCCATTTTCGGCGAGAAGGCTTCGGACGTTCGCGACACTTCGCTTCGCCTTCCGCCGGGCGTTTCCGGGACGGTGGTCGAGGTCCGGGTGTTCAACCGCCACGGAATCGACATCGACGACCGTACCCGCGCCATCCAGGCCGAGGAGAAAGACCGCCTCAGGAAGGACGCCGACGACGAGCGCTCGATCCTGAAGCGCGCCAGCTTCTCGAGGCTTCGCGACATGCTGATCGGCCAGACCGCGACCGCGGCTCCGAAGGGCTTCAAGAAAGGCAGCGTCATCGACGCGGCCGCCCTGGAAGAGGTCGAGCGCTTCGAATGGTGGAAGTTCGCGGTCAAGGACGACAAGGTCCAGGCCGATCTCGAGGCGGTGAAGGCCCAGTATGACGAGGCGGAAGGCGTGATCCGCCGCCGGCTCGAGGACCGGATCGAGAAGCTCGAGCGGGGCGACGAGCTTCCGCCGGGCGTCTTGAAGATGGTCAAGGTGTTCGTCGCGGTGAAGCGCAAGCTCCAGCCCGGCGACAAGATGGCCGGCCGCCACGGCAACAAGGGCGTCATCAGCCGGATCCTGCCCAACGAGGACATGCCGTTCCTCGAGGACGGGACCCCGGTCGACATCGTCCTCAATCCGCTCGGCGTGCCTTCGCGAATGAATGTCGGACAGATTTTCGAGACCCATCTGGGCTGGGCCGCGCGCGGCCTCGGCAAGCAGATCTCGGAGATGCTGGAAGGTATTCGCGACCGCGGCGCCGCCTTCGAGGGCAAGGATGCCAGGGGCGTCCGCGATAAGCTCAAGGATATCTATGGCGAGAATTACGACGCCCAGATCGAAGCCCTGAGCGAGGACGGCCTGCACGAGCTGGCGTCGAACCTGGTCGGCGGAGTCCCGATGGGCACGCCGGTGTTCGACGGCGCCCGCGAGGCGGACGTTTCGGCGATGCTGGAGAAGGCCGGGCTCGACCAGTCGGGCCAGGTCACATTGTTCGACGGCCGCACCGGCGACACGTTCGACCGTAAAGTGACGGTGGGCTACATCTACATGCTGAAGCTCCACCATCTCGTCGACGACAAGATCCACGCGCGTTCGATCGGGCCGTACAGCCTCGTCACCCAGCAGCCGCTGGGCGGAAAGGCGCAGTTCGGCGGCCAGAGGTTCGGCGAGATGGAGGTCTGGGCGCTCCAGGCCTACGGCGCCGCCTACACTCTCCAGGAGATGCTGACGGTGAAGTCGGACGACGTCATCGGCCGGACCAAGGTCTACGAGGCGATCGTCAAGGGCGACGACACGTTCGAGGCCGGCATTCCGGAGAGCTTCAACGTGCTGGTCAAGGAGATGCGCTCGCTCGGCCTCAACGTGGAATTGAACAGCGCCGAGGTGGACGACGACGGCATCGCCTTGGCTGCGGAGTGAGCACCTTAAGTCCCTCCCCTTCGGGGGAGGGGTTTGGGGTGGGGCTTGTGCTGTAAATTCAAGGGTGGGCGTTCGGCAAAGCCGACATTCCCCACCCCAACCCCTCCCCTGAAGGGGAGGGGCTAAGGAGCAGAAAATGAACGACCTGACCACTTTCGCCAATCCGGTCGCCAAGCCGGAGACGTTCGACCAGATCAAGATCGGGATCGCTTCCCCCGAGCGAATCCGTTCCTGGTCGTTCGGCGAGATCAAGAAGCCGGAAACCATCAACTACCGCACGTTCAAGCCCGAGCGCGACGGCCTGTTCTGCGCTAGAATCTTTGGTCCGATCAAGGATTACGAATGCCTGTGCGGCAAGTATAAGCGCATGAAATATAAGGGCATCGTCTGCGAGAAGTGCGGAGTCGAGGTCACCGTCTCGAAGGTCCGCCGCGAGCGCATGGGCCATATCGAGCTGGCCGCCCCGGTCGCCCACATCTGGTTCCTGAAGTCGCTGCCCTCGCGCATCGGCCTGCTTCTCGACATGCAGCTCAAGCAGCTCGAGCGGATCCTCTATTTCGAATCCTATGTCGTCGTCGAGCCGGGCCTGACCCCGCTCGAAAAGTATCAGCTCCTGACCGAGGACGAACTTCTTTCGGCCCAGGACGAATATGGCGAGGACGCCTTCTCGGCCGGAATCGGCGCCGAGGCGGTCAAGCAGATGCTGATCGACCTCGACCTCGAGGGCGAGCGCGAGGTTCTGCTGAAGGATTTGGCCGAGACCAAGTCCGAGCTGAAGCCCAAGAAGATCATCAAGCGGCTGAAAGTGGTCGAAAGTTTCCTGGAGTCCGGGAATCGCCCGGAATGGATGATTCTCGACGTGGTTCCGGTCATTCCGCCCGAGCTTCGCCCGCTGGTGCCGCTCGACGGCGGCCGCTTCGCGACCTCGGACCTGAACGACCTCTACCGTCGAGTCATCAACCGCAACAACCGACTGAAGCGGCTGATGGAGCTTCGCGCCCCGGACATCATCGTCCGCAACGAGAAGCGGATGCTCCAGGAGGCGGTCGACGCCCTGTTCGACAACGGCCGCCGCGGCCGCACGATCACCGGCGCCAACAAGCGTCCGCTGA
Organism: Sphingomonadales bacterium; assembly: GCA_038257735.1. Taxonomy (GTDB): domain Bacteria; phylum Pseudomonadota; class Alphaproteobacteria; order Sphingomonadales; family Sphingomonadaceae; genus Allosphingosinicella. Next base: position 46,970 of record JBBSIZ010000029.1, read on the forward strand.
AGTCGCTGTCCGACATGCTCAAGGGCAAGCAGGGCCG
>JBBSIZ010000030.1:0-46686 GCA_038257735.1 Sphingomonadales bacterium
GCGTGGTGGAAGATCTTCGACGATCCCGTGCTCGACGGCTTCGTCGAGAAGGCCCGCAAGAGCAACAGCAGCATTTACGAGGCCGCGGCCCGGCTCGAAAAGTCGAGAGCCTTGCTGCGCGGTGCGGCCGCGGCTCGAAATCCGCAGCTCGGCGGCGGCGGAACCGCCTCGCAGCGCAGCGGCGCACTGATCAACGAGGCCGGTGGCGGCGGCCGACTGATCAATTCCGGGGCCAGCCTGAGCTATGAAATCGACCTGCTCGGAAGGCTTTCCAAGGGGAAAAGGGCGGCTCGCCTGGATGCGGCGGCGAGCGCCGACCTGCTCCGCCACGCGCGGCTGCTCGTCGAGGCGGACACCGTCCAGACCTATTTCGAAATCGCCGCGCTCGACGACGAGCGTTCGATCCTCGGAAAGGCGGCGGACGATCTGGGCGGGTCGCTTAAGATATTGGAGGAGCGCGAGCGCAACGGCCTGGCGACCGGGCTGGCGGTCAACCGCGCGCGTGCCGAAGTCGCGACCGTGCGTTCCGACATCGACGATCTCGACCGCCGCCGGGCGGAGCTGGTGAGCGGCCTCGCCTTGCTGATGGGCGAGGCGCCGTCGGATATCGTCGTCCCCGGAAGGCTGGGCACTCCGCCGACCATACCGTCGGACATACCGAGCGTCGTCATCGCCCGGCGCCCGGACATCTCGGCCGGGCTGCGAAGCGTCGAGGCGGCCCGCGCCCGAGTGGGGGTCGCCAAGGTATCCTGGCTGCCCAGCCTCAGCCTGACCGGCGCACAGGGCTTCGCCTCGCCCTCGCTTGGCAGCCTGCTCAGCTCCGCGACCCAGAATTTCGGGCTCGGTTTCCTGTTCTCCGTTCCCGGTCTCGACGGCGGCCGTCACAAGGCCCGGGTGCGTTCCGCCCGGGCCGACCTTTCGCTGGCTTCCGCCGAATATAGCACGCAATTGCTGACGGCCCTGCGCGACGTCGACAATCAGCTCAGCGCGGTTCGGATTTTGGGCGACCGGGCCGAGACCCTGCGCTCGATCGCCGAAGACGACGAGGTCCTGGCGAAGATGCTCCAGGCGCGTTTCGCGAACGGCCTGATCAGCCAACTCGATTATGTCGACGGGCTTCGAATCATCCTCGAGCACCGCCGGACCGCGGTTCAGGTCAACATCGCGCGCTACGTCGCGACCATCGGCCTGATCCGGGCACTGGGAGGCGGATGGGGGGTGCCCCAGCCCACCGCCGACCGTCTGGCGACAAGCGGTCGGTCCCAGCCGAGCCGCTAAGATCGGGCTGGCGACGGCGGCGCCGGCCGCCTAACGCCGAACCGTGAGTCCCGTCGCCGATCTGGAAATCTTCGCAGCCTTCGCTCGCGACCTCGCGGCAGCGGCGAGGATCGAAACCCTGCCGGGTTGCAGGGGCGGCCTGGCGGGGGTCGAGAACAAGCTGGCCGAGGGTTTCGATCCGGTGACCGAGAACGATCGGAATTCGGAGCTGGCGATGCGGCGCCTTATAGAGAGCCGGTTTCCGGATCACGGCGTCGCTGGAGAGGAGCTTCCGGACCGGCCGCCTTCCGGGCGATGGTCCTGGTCGCTCGACCCTATCGACGGCACCCGGGCCTATATTTGCGGCCTGCCGAGCTGGACGACCCTGATCGCGCTGCTGGACGACGGGGAGCCGGTTCTCGGAGTGGTCGACGTTCCGAGGCTCGACGAACTCTATCTCGGCCATGGCGGGGGCGCGTCGGTGTACGGCGGTGGCGGTGGGGAGCGGCGCCTCGCCACCAGCGCCTGCCGGCGCATCGTGGACGCCCGGCTGTCGACGACCGACCCCTATCTCTTCGATGGCATCGAAGCGGAAGGGTTCGAGCGGCTTCGGCGGTCGGCGCGGCTCACCCGCTACGGCCTCGACGCCTACGGATACGCGCTGGTCGCCGCCGGGAGCCTCGACATCGTCGCGGAATCGGGCCTGAAACCGCACGATTACAACGCGCTGGTGCCGCTGGTTCGGGCAGCGGGCGGCGCGGTGTCGAACTGGAGCGGCGGCGACGATCTCGGGGCGGGGCAAATCGTCGCCGCAGCGAGCGAATCCCTGCACGAGGAAGCGTGCCGGCTTCTGGCCGGCTAACCGCGATGCCGATCCCTGAGGGTCGCCGCGACTTCGTTCCAGCCGAAGCCGCGAACTTCCATCAGCACCGTCAAATGGTAGAGAAGGTCGGCGGCCTCCTCGATGCAACCCTGCCGGTCGCGGCCGACGGCGGCCAGAGCGAGCTCGACGCCTTCCTCGCCGATCTTTTGGGCGACCTTGGCCGGCCCGGCCGAAAGTAGCTGGGCGGTATAGCTTGACGCCGGGTCGCCGTCGGCGCGGCCGGCGACGATCCGGCTGAGCGCGCCGAGGAAGCCGGCGCCGTCCGCTTCGCCGCCGAAGCAGCTCGCGGTGCCGAGATGGCAAATGGGGCCGGCGGGCTCCGCTTTGACGAGAAGCGCATCGCCGTCGCAATCGGCGAGCACTTCGCTCACCGTCAGCGAATTGCCGCTGGTCTCGCCTTTCTCCCACAGCCGCCCCTTGGAGCGGCTGTGGAAGACGGTACGGCCTTTCTCGAACGTCGCCGCGAGCGCCTCGCGGCTCATATAGCCGAGCATGAGCATCTGGCCCGTGGCCGAATCCTGGACCATGGCCGGGAGCAGCCCTCCCATCTTGTCCCAGGCCAGGGTATCGACGTCGGCGGCGCTCAGCGGCGCATTTCGATCCCGCATGATTCAAGATACTCCTTAAGCTCCGCGATCGGGATGAGGCGGTCGTGGAATATGGTGGCGGCCAGCGCTCCGCTCGCGCCCGCTTCGAAGGCGTCCCGGAAATGCTCCGGGGCGCCCGCTCCGCCCGAGGCGATGACCGGAACCGATGTCGCCGCGACGACGGCGGCGGTGTGGGCGAGGTCGTAGCCGGTTCGGACTCCGTCGCGGCGCATGCAGTTGAGAACGATCTCGCCGGCGCCGCGCCGGGTCGCCTCGCGTACCCAGTCGAAGGTCAGGCGGCCGGAGTCGCGGGTCGCTTCGGGCGAGCCGGTATATTGCTTGACGCGATAATCGCCGCCGGTCTTCAGGCTGTCGACTCCGAGGACGACGCACTGGCTTCCGAAATCGCGGGCAAGCTCCTCGATCAGTTCCGGGCGCTCGAGGGCGGGCGAGTTGATCGAGACCTTGTCGGCGCCGCAATCGAGGCAGGCGGCGGCCTGGTCTCGGGTACGCACTCCGCCGGCGACGGTGAAGGGTATGTCGATCTCTCGCGCGATCCGCCGGACCCAGGAGAGATCGACGCTCCGCCGCTGCGCGCTCGCGCCGATGTCGTAGAAGACGAGCTCGTCCGCGCCTTCCTCGCGATAGCGCATCGCGCTCTCGACGATGTCGCCTGCGTCGCGGTGATTACGAAACTGGATGCCTTTGACGACCCGGCCGTCTTTCACGTCCAGGCAGGGAATGATCCTACGCGCAGGCATTGAGAGCCTCCGCGAGATCGATCCGCCCTTCCCAAAACGCCTTGCCGACGATCGCCCCGGCGGTCCGCAGCCGGCGAAGGTCGTCAAGCGACGAGATTCCGCCGGAGGCCTGGATTGCGAGGTGGGGAAAGCGCTTGGCGGCTTCCTCGATCAACTGGAAGTTCGGGCCGGCGAGCATTCCGTCTCGGCCGATATCGGTGAGGAGGAGATTCAGCGCCTCCGGGTAGAGCGATGCGACGTCCCAGAGGCTTCGGCCGGAATCCTCGGTCCAGCCCGCGGTCGCGACCAACGGTATTCCGTCGACGATGCGGACGTCGAGCGACAGAGTGATCCGCTCCGCGCCAAACTCCCGAAGAAAGCCGCGGACCAGGTCCGGCCGATCGACGGCGAGGCTGCCGACGACGATCCGGCGCACTCCGGCGTCGAACATTCGCGCCATCTGGCCGCGAGTCCGGAATCCGCCGGCGACCTGGAGGTTGAGCGTCGCGCGCCGGGCGACGCTGGCGATGAGCCCGTGCTGGACGGGCAAGCGGGCTCGTGCCCCGTCCAAGTCCACGACATGGGCCCATTCGGCCCCGTCGCCGGCGAATTGGGCCAGGGCCTCGGCCGGATCGGCGGAGTAGGTGGTCGCCTCGTCGAAGCGCCCCTGGGCCAGCCGGACCACCCGGCCGCTCATCAGGTCCATGGCGGGATAGAGGATCATCGATCGAGCCAGGTGCGCAGGAAGCGGGCGCCCGCCTCGCCCGAACGCTCCGGATGGAATTGCGCGCCGAGCCTGTTGCCGCTCCGGACCACGGCCGGAATCACTCGGCCATATTCCGCGCTTGCGACCGCCTCGGGACCGGGATCGCATGCGAAGCTGTGGGCGAAATAGACATAGTCGCCGGAGCGCAGGCCGAAGGCCTCGTCCCAAACCTCGATCCGGCTCCAGCCCATGTGCGGCACCGGCAGGCCGGGCGCGGGCTCCAGCTTGCGGACTCGACCCCGGATGAGGCCGAGACAGTCGGTTTCATCCTCGTCGCTGCCCTCGAAAAGGAGTTGCATGCCCAGGCATATGCCGAGCATCGGCTGGCGAAGCCCGCGCAGAACCGGCGTCAGCCCACGCGCCTCGATCTGCTTCATCGCGTAGCCGGCCGCGCCGACGCCCGGCAGGACGACCTTGTCGGCGGCGCAAATCTCTTCCGGTGCGCCGGTCACGACCGGAGCGATCCCGAACCGCTCGAACGCGATCCCGACCGAACCGATATTTCCGCAGCCGATATCGACGATGACGAGCTTCACAGCATTCCCTTGGTGCTCGGCAGCGCATCGCCGTGCCGAGCCAGCGCCTCGCGCAGGGCTCGCCCGAAGGCCTTGAAGCAGGCTTCGGTCTTGTGGTGGTCGTTCTCGCCCTCCACGCGGACGTGGATCGCCGCGCCGAGGCTTTCGGCGAGGCTTCGGAAGACGTGGCGGGTCATTTCGGTCGGATAGGCGCCGATGTGGCTTGCCTCGAAGCGCCCCTCGAAGACACTGTAGGGCCGCCCGGAGAGGTCGATGAGGACGTGCGCCTCGGTCTCGTCCATCGGCAGCGAGAAGCCGAAGCGGCCGATCCCGTGGCGGTCCCCGAGCGCTCGCGACAAAGCGGCGCCGAAGGCGATCGCGCAATCCTCGATGCTGTGGTGGCCGTCTATGTCGAGATCGCCCTCGCAGGAGAGGATGAGCGAGAAGCCGCCATGCGCCGCGACCTGGTCGAGCATATGGTCGTAGAAGGGAATTCCGGTATCGATCCTTCGCGGCGAGTCGCGGTCGAGGTCGACCGCGACCGCGATCGCCGTCTCCTTCGTGTCGCGCACGAGCTCGGCGTAGCGGCCCGGCGCGGCATCGGCCGATATTTCGAAGGCGGCGAGGGCGGCCTCATTCTCGGCCTCGGTGCCGATGGTGAGGCGAACGCCGCCAGGCGCCGCGTTCGGCCGGAACCTCATACGGATTCCGAGGCTCCCGAGCTTCGAGGCGAGCCCCTCCGGATCCTCGACCTCCAGGAACAGGAAATTGCCGCCGCCCGAGCGAACGCGCCTGACGAGCGGCGATCCCGCCAAGAGCCCGGCGAGCCGCTCCCGGTCGGCCCTTATTCGGGCGATCCGCTCCCGATGGACGGCCCGGCGCGAGGGGGCCAGCGCCGACATCGCGGCTTCCACGGAGAGGCTGGGCAACGGGTAGGGCGGGAGCGCCCGGGCGGCGATGCCCACCAGCTCCGGGTCGCCGATCAGCGCGCCGATCCGGGCTCCGGCGAGGCCGAACGCCTTGGAGAGGGTCTTGAGAACGGCCAGGTTCGGCCGCCGAGACGATTCTTCGGCGAGGCTCGGGGTATCGGAGAATTCGAGATAGGCTTCGTCGAGGACGATGATCGAATCCGGCAAGGCGTCGGCCACGCGAAGCACGTCCCGGGGCGCGATCGGGTTGCCTGTGGGATTGTTGGGCGAGCAAAGGAAGACGAGCTTCAGCGACGGCTCGCTCTTCACCGAGTCAAGCAGCCTCTCCGGCCTGAAATCGAAATCCTCGTCAAGCCGCGCTTCGACCACCCGAGCGCCCTGGAGGTGCGCGAAATGGGCATAGGCGGAGAAGGTCGGGAGGCAGACCGCCACCGAATCATCGCCGGGCCGGCAAAAAGCGCGGACGAGGATGTCGATCGCATCGTCGCCGCCGCGGGTGACGACCAGAGCCTCCGGCGCCACGCCGTAGAGCGCCGCCATCGCCTTCTTGAGGCGCGGCGGCTGCGGCTCCGGGTAGCGGTTGAGACCCGTCGCGAGTGCGCCCTGCGCCAGCGGTGGATAGGGGTTTTCGTTCGCGTCCAGCTTGATCGCATCGCCGCCGAACGAGTCGTTGGCGTTGGCCGCGATGTCGAACGGCGCGAGCGCGAGGATTTCGGGACGGGCGAGGCGGCGGGCCAGAGAGGTCATGGCAGCGCCTTCTTGAGCCGCGCGTCCGCGGCGCGGGCATGGGCCTCGAGCCCCTCCAGCCGGGCGAGCGCGGCGGCGGGGCCGGCGACGAGGCGGGCGGCGGCGGGCGTGACGTTCTGAATGCTGATCGCCTTGAGGAAGGTGTGGACCGACACTCCGCTCCACGCCCGAGCCGCGCCGTCGGTCGGGAGGACGTGGCTGGATCCGGCCAGATAGTCGCCGAACGTCTCCGCCGCGCCATATCCGGCGAAGACGGCGCCGGCGCTTCGGACCCGGGCGACGAGCGGTTCCGGATCGGCGACGGCGAGCGAAAGATGCTCGGGCGCATAGCGGTTGGCGATTTCCACTGCCTCGGCAAGGTCGGCGCATAGGATGATCCGCGCCTCGGCGAGCGAGGCTTGGGCGATGTCTCGGCGGGGCAGGGTAAGAAGCTGAGCCGCCACTTCCGCCCGCACCGCCTCCGCCAGGCCGGAATCCGGGGTCACGAGCAGGACCTGCGCCGAAATATCATGCTCGGCCTGGCTGAGCAGATCGGCAGCTACCGTGGCGGGATCGGCGCCCGCGTCCGCGACGACCAGGAGCTCGCTCGGCCCGGCGGGCATGTCGATCGCCGGACCGGCGGGGAGAGAGGCGACCAGGGTCTTTGCCTCCGCCACCCAGGCATTGCCGGGGCCGCATATCTTGTCGACCGGGGCGATGTCGCCGGCCCCGAAGGCCAAGGCGGCGATCGCCTGCGCTCCGCCGGCGGTCCACACCGCCTCGATCCCGCATATTTCCGCGGCGAGCGCGATCGCCGGGTCCAGCCCGCCTTCGGGGCGGGGCGGGGTCGCCGCGACCAGCTCGGCCACGCCCGCCGCCCGCGCCGGCAGAGCGAGCATCAGCAAGGTCGAGAAGAGCGGAGTCCTCCCGCCCGGTATGTAGAGGCCGACCCGCTCGATCGGCCGCCAGATCTTGCGCACCGTCAGGCCCGGCATCGTCTCGACCCGATGCTCGGCGGGAAGGCTGCCTTCGTGGAAGGTCCGGATATTCGCGGCGGCGAGTTCGATCGCCTCCACCTGCGCGGGCGCCAGGCTCCGCCGAGCCTTGGCGGCGACCGGCGCGACCGGAACGAGCCGCGGCATCTCGCCGTCGAGCCGGAGCGCCTGAGCTTCAAGACCGGCCCAGCCACGGCCGCGAACGTCCTCGACGATCGCCCGAACCGCCGCCTGAAGATCCGGATTCGTCCGCTGCGGCGGCCGCGCCAGCGCCTTTCGCCGGCCGGAGGAGTCGAGCCGGCTCCATTCGAGCGTCCTCACAACATCATCTTTTCGATGGGGAGGACGAGGATCGCCGAAGCCCCGGCGGCCTTCAGTTTCTGGAGCGTCTCCCAGAAGACCGATTCCTGGCAGACGGCGTGGACAGCGAACTGGCCCGCCCGGCCGTGGAGGGGAAGGATGGTCGGAGCCTCGGCGCCGGGAAGGAGGGCGGTGATCTCCTTCAGCGACTCCCCGGGCGCGTTCAGCATGATATATTTGGACTCCTTGGTGGCGAGCACGCCCTCGATTCGGCTAAGGAGCCGTTCGCCCTGCTCGCCCTTCGCCTCCGAGACGGGCTTCTTCGTCCGGATCAGAACCGCCTCGCTGTCGAACACGGTCTCGACCGCTCGCAATCCGTTCGCCTCCAGGGTCGCTCCCGTGGAGACGAGGTCGCAGATGAACGGCGCGATCCGCAGCCTTGGGGCAAGCTCGACGGCGCCGTTCATCTTCACGACCGTCGCAGAGACGTCGTTGCGGTCCAGGAAGCGCTGGACGATTCGGGGGTAGCTTGTGGCGATCCGGGATCCCTTCAGCGAGGCCGGACCCGAATAATCCGCCGAATCGGGCGCGGCCAGCTTCAGGGTGCAGCGGCCGAAACCGAGCGGCGCGACCACCTCGACCCGGGGCGCGGATTCGCCCAGCGCGAATTCCTCGAGCACGTTCTCGCCGACGATCCCGAATTCGCACACTCCGTCTCCGACGAAGATCGGGATATCGTCGTCCCGAACCAGCATCAGGTCCGCGGGGAAATTCTCGACCCGCACCGTGAGCGCGTTTCGGCCGTTCTGGATTCGAAGGCCCGAATCCTTGAGCAGGCCCAGGCTGTAGTCGGACAGCCGGCCGGACTTCTGAATCGCGATGTGAAGCCGGGTTTCGTCAACCAGCATCGCCGCCTCCCAACGAGTCGATGGCCTGCCGATAGCCTCCGTTGCGCTCCTCGCGCAGGAAGCGCGCGACCCGGACGACGGTGGTCGTGCTGACTCCGGTAGCGTCGTGTATCTCACGGTAGGAAAGGTCGGTCCCATCGAGCAATCGTGCGACATGCCAGCGCTCCGCGAGGGTTCGGATTTCAGCCGGGGTACAGAGGTCGACGAGCAGACGGTTCATCTCGGCCTCGTCGCGCGGAGTCAGCAAGGCGGCGCGCAGGCCGGCGGCGAGGATGTCCGGATCGCGCGTCGGCGCTACCGGATCGGATCGGGCAAATGTCATGGCTTGTTCCATCGTGCTAATACGCTATAACGCTCTAGCGATGCTCGACCGCCCCGGCAATAGTCTTTCATTCAAAGCCCGCCGCGTTGGGCCCGCCGGCGTTTTGCCCGCCGCGTTGGGCCCGCCGGCGTTTTGCCCGCCGCGTTGGGCCCGCCGGCGTTTTGCCGGGGAGCGGGCCGTGCTAAACTCCGGGCAGGGCGCGGAGCGGCCGCAGATCAGGATGAGCAAAATGGAGGGGCTGTTCGCCTCGATCGATCACAGTCCAATCGCGTCGGTGATCACCGACGCCCGGGCGACCGACCATCCGATCGTGGCCGTCAACCGCGCCTTCTGCGACCTGACCGGCTATGGGCGGGAGGAGGTGATCGGCCGGAACTGCCGGTTCCTGGCCGGGGCGGAAACCGCGCCCGCGCCCCGAGCGACCCTTCGCCGGGCCATCGCCGAAGGCCGCCCCGCGCTCGTCGAGCTTACCAACTACCGGAAGGACGGAAGCGCCTTCCTGAATGCCGTCATGGTCGCACCGGTGGTCAGCGAGGCAGGAGAATTGGCTTATTTCTTCGGCTCGCAAATGGACGTCGGCGCCGGCTCGGGATTTCCCGCCCCGCGCCGGCAACTGGCGGAGGAGCTCGTTCGCGCCCTGACGCCGCGCCAGCTTCAGGTGCTGGAGCATATGATCGCGGGCTATCGCAACAAGCAGATCGCCGGACTCCTCGCCATCGACGAGAAGACGGTCAAGATGCACCGCGCCAGCCTTTTGACGAGACTTGGAATCGGAAGCTCCGCGGAAGCGGTCCGGATCGGCGTGGAGGCCGGAGTCCGGTTCAGTGATCGCGGCTGATCGAGAAGCGCGCGATCGCCGCCAGCAGGGCCGCGTCGCCGCCGAAATCCTGGAGGTGCTCGATCGCCTGATCGACGAGCAGGCTTGCCTGGCGCCGGGCCCGCTCCACCCCGAGCATGGTGACGAAGGTGACCTTGCCCTGGTCGTCGTCCTTTCGAAGCGTCTTGCCGACCCTGCTTTCGTCGCCTTCATGGTCGAGCAGATCGTCCGCGATCTGGAAGGCGAGGCCGAGGCAATGGGCGTAGCCGCGAAGGCTCGTCCGAGCCTCGGCGGACGCCTCTCCCATGATCGCTCCGGCTTCAACGCACCAGCCGATCAGAGCACCCGTCTTGAGCCGCTGGAGACGGGTGATGGAATCGAGGTCCGGAGCTTCGGTGGGGAACAGGTCGAGCATCTGCCCGCCAGCCATCCCGCCGGCGCCGGCGGCTCGGGCGAGCTCGCAGACCAGCTCGGCCCGGATATCGCCCGAGACGGGCATCGCCGGATCGCCCAATATTTCGAAGGCAAGCGCCAGCAGCGCGTCGCCGGCCAGAACGGCGGTGGCGTCGTCGAAGGCGCGGTGCACCGTCGGCTTGCCCCGGCGCAGCTCGTCATCGTCCATGCAGGGTAGATCGTCGTGGATGAGAGAATGGACGTGGACGCACTCGACCGCGAGGCCGGCCCGGATCGCGCTCTCCCGAGCCACCCCGAACAGCCCCGAAGCGGCGACGGTAAGGAGCGGGCGGAGCCTCTTCCCGCCACCGACGGCCGCATAGCGCATCGCCTGGTAGAGGCGCCGGCGCGGATCGGGCGGATCGGGGAGGATCGCCTCGAACAGGGCGTCGATGTCGGCCGCGGCTCGGCGCATCGAGGGACCGAGGACGACTGCGGCGCGGACGGTGTCGATCATCGTCATCCGATCGCCACCCGCCTGAACTCGGTATTTTCCTCCGCGGCGCTGACTTCCTCGATTCGAAGGCGGTAGCTTGCCCGCAACGCCTCGAGGATGTCGGTGACCACGCTCTCGGGAGTCGAGGCTGCCGCGGTGATTCCGAGCGGCCCGCCGCGCGGGAGCCGCGACCAATCCAGCTCCTCCGGACCGGCGATTCGCTGGACGGCGGAGCAACCGGCGGCGACGGCGAGCTCCGCGAGGCGGCAGGCGTTGGAGGAGAAGCTTTCCCCCGCGACGATCATCGCATCGGCACGCGCTGCGATCGCCCGAACCGCGGCCTGCCGGTTGGTCGTCGCGTAGCAGATGTCGCCCGCGGCGGGGCGGGCGACGTCCGCGAAGCGGGCGTCGAGCGCGGCGATCGCCTCCGCCGCCTCGTCGACCGAGTAAGTGGTCTGGACGGCGAGGGCGAGCCGTTCGCCGGCCGGAAAGGGTAGGGCGTGGACGCCGGCGGCGCCGCGGATCACCGAGACGCTTCCCGCCGGGGCGTGGCCCAGGGTGCCGACGATCTCCGGATGCCCGTCATGCCCGAGCAGTATGACGTGGCGGCCGCTTTCGTGATGACGCCGTACCTCGCGGTGAACCTTGGCGACGAGCGGGCAGACGGCGTCGTAGGCGATGAGGCCGCGGCTCGCCGCCTCGGCACGCACCGCGGGCTCGACCCCGTGCGCCGAGAGGATGACGACTGCGCCTTCGGGCACCTCTTCAAGCTCTTCCACGAAGATCGCGCCTTCGGCTTCCAGCGACCTTACGACCCGCAGATTATGGACGATCGGCCGGCGAACGTAGACCGGGGCGCCATGGACCCGCAGCGCGTCCCGAACGGCCTCGATCGCCCGCCGGACTCCGGCGCAGAAGCCGCGGGGGGAAGCAAGCAATATGTCGAGGAGAGGAAGGCCTATACGGGCGTCAGAGTCGATCATCGCATCCTTGCTCGTCGCCCCCGTCTCGAAGAATAGGGGGCGGGACAAGGCGAATCCACATGGACTAAAGCAGGTATTGCATGCGAACGGTTTCGCGAGTGAAGCCGGCCCCCAGATCGATGCGTACCTGCCGAAACTTCGGCGCCCCGAAGCGCACAACCGGATTTCGCGAAAAGCCGAAGCCCTCGCGGGGGATGCCTAGCATGACGTCCAGCTTCTCGTTGCGATTTTCGTCATGAAAGATCGCCACGGCATATCCGCCCGGGGCGAGGCCGGTGATCCGGACCGGTGCGCTGGCGGCCGGGACGCTTCGAGTGACGGCCCGGGGGTCTTTCTTGCAGTCGGGAAAGTGGACGGGCTCTCGGGTCAGGCAGAGGTGAAGCACCCCCTTATGGTTTCGAAGATTCTCGATCGAGATTTCGATGTCGGCGGTCGGGCCGTCGGCCGCGACGAGGACGAGGCTGAGCGGCGCGAGCAACAGGCGTCTGGGCATAGCGCTGCGCGCTACCCGGATTTGGGCGGGGCCGCCATATGGTCTTTGGGCTGGGGTCGGCGATGACGGCGGCGAACCCGAAGCTGATCATCGCGGGCGGCGGCCTCGCCGGCTGCCTTGCCGCGCTCGCGCTCGCGGAGCGGCGCCCGGACGTCGACTTCCTGATCGTCGAGGAAGGGAAGCGCTTCGGCGGAAACCATGTCTGGTCCTTCTTCGACGCGGACGTGGATGGCCCCGACCGATGGCTGATCGAGCCGCTGGTCGGGCATCGCTGGAGCGATCACGAGGTGCGCTTCCCGAACCGCTTCCGGACCTTGGGCATCGGCTATAACAGCGTCAGGTCGGCCGATCTCGATGCCCGCATGCGCTCCGCTTTGTCCCCCGATCGCTACCGGCTCGGCACCCGGATCGCGGAGATGGGCCCGGGCCACGTCGCTCTGGCGAACGGCGATCGCCTCGAGGCGGCGGCGATGATCGACGCTCGCGGTGCCGGACCGAATCCGAAGCTCGATTTGGCGTGGCAGAAGTTCGTCGGACTGACCTGCCGCTTCGAGGGCGGCCACGGAGTCGATCGGCCGATCATCATGGACGCCTGCGTCGAACAGGACGACGGCTACCGCTTCGTCTACAGCCTTCCCTTCAGCGCGACGGAATTGCTGGTCGAGGATACTTATTATTCGACTTCGCCCGTGCTCGACGTCCCGCTCATCCGCTGCCGCGTCGAAAGCCATTTGCGGCGCCGGGGGCTCGATCCGTCGGAGGTACTGGCCCAGGAGGCCGGAATCCTGCCCATCCTTCTCGGCGGCCGGCTGGAGGATTTGTGGAGCGCCTCCGATCCGCCCGTGGCGAGGCTCGGCCTTCGCGGCGGCTTCTTCCACCCGACGACGGGCTATTCCCTCCCCGACGCCGTCCGCAACGCCGTTCTGCTCACCGAGCAGCCCGAGATGACGAGCGGCGCCCTTCACGCCGTGTTCCGAGAGCGGGCCGCCGCGCTGTGGCGCCGGCACCGATTCTACCAGCGGCTTAACAGAATGCTGTTCCGGGCGGCGGAGCCCAGGCGGCGCTACAGGGTCCTCGAGCATTTCTACCGGCTCCCCGAACCCTTGATCGCGCGCTTCTACGCCGGCCGGCTGACCGCCCTCGACAAGATCCGGATACTGAGCGGACGCCCGCCGGTGCCGGTGGGCCGTGCAATGACCGCGCTTCGCGAGCGGCGCGCATGAGCCGGACCGCGGCCGTCATCGGCTCAGGCTTCGGCGGGCTGGCGCTCGCCATCCGGCTTCAGTCCGCCGGGATCGCCACTACCGTCGTCGAAGCTCGGGACAAGCCCGGCGGGCGCGCTTATTTCTGGGAGAAGGAAGGGCATGTCTTCGATGCCGGCCCGACCGTCATCACCGACCCCGCCTGCCTCGGCGAATTATGGTCGCTGAGCGGCGCCGACATGGCGCGGGACGTCGAGCTCCTTCCGGTCTCGCCTTTCTACCGCCTCTCCTGGCCCGACGGCACGATCTTCGACTATCTCGACGACGACGCCCGCCTCGCCGAGCAGATCCATGCGCTCGATCCGGCCGACGTGGAAGGCTATCGGCGCTTTCTGGACTATTCGGCGTGCGTCTATGTCGAAGGCTATGAGAAGCTCGGCGCCGTGCCCTTCCTCGACTTTCGCTCGATGCTTCGGGCGGCGCCCAGTCTCGCCCGCTACCAGGCCTGGCGGTCCGTCTATTCGGTCGTCTCGGGCTTCGTTCGCAACGAGAAGCTTCGGCAGGCGCTTTCCTTCCACAGCCTCCTCGTCGGCGGCAACCCGATGACGACCAGCGCCATCTACGCGCTGATCCACAAGCTCGAACGGGACGGAGGCGTATGGTTCCCGCGCGGCGGTACCAATAAGCTGGTGAGCGGGATGGTCCGGCATTTCGAACGACTCGGCGGCAAGCTTCGCCTCGACGATCCGGTCGAGCGGATCGAGACCGAAGGCGGCCGCGCCTCGGGAGTCCGAACCCGGAGCGGATGGAGCGGCCGGTTCGACGCGATCGCCTCCAATGCCGACGTCGTCCGCACCTACGACATGCTGGACCACGTCCGGGGCCGCCGGGCCGCCGCGAAGCTCCGCAAGAAGCGCTTCTCGCCCTCGCTGTTCGTCGTTCATTTTTCGACCCGGGGCGAATGGCCGGACGTTCCCCACCATAATATCCTGTTCGGGCCTCGCTACGAGGAGCTTCTCGGCGAAATCTATCGAAAAGGCACGATTCCGGGCGATCCCTCACTTTACCTCCACCATCCCACCGCGACCGATCCGGCCATGGCGCCGCCCGGCAAGTCGACCTTCTACGCCCTGGCGCCGGTGCCGCATCTCGGTCGAACTTCGCTCGACTGGGAGAAAGAAGGACCGGCCTATGCCCGGCACATCCTTCAGATCCTCGAGGAGCGCGCTCTGCCGGGCCTCTCGGAACGGCTCGAAATCCTCTTCCATTTCGGGCCGGCGGATTTCGAGAGCGATCTGAACTCGCACCTCGGTTCCGCCTTCAGCCTCGAGCCGCTTCTGACCCAGAGCGCCTGGTTCCGGGTCCATAATCGCGACGACAAGATCCCCAACCTCTATTTCGTCGGAGCCGGCACTCATCCCGGAGCCGGCATTCCGGGGGTCGTTGGAAGCGCCAAGGCGACCGCGGGGCTCGTGATCCAGGACCTTCTCGGATGAACCGGGCCGAGCTCGTCGCAGCGGCCGGGGAGACGATCCGTCACGGCTCGAAATCCTTCCACATGGCGAGCCGCCTGTTCGACCGGCGAACCCGCGAGCGCGCCTGGCTCCTTTATTGCTGGTGCCGCCATTGCGACGACGTCTGCGACGGCCAGGCGCTGGGGTTCACAACGGATCGGGCGCAGGGAAATGTCGAGGCTGTGGAATTGCTCACCGGTCAGGTCCTTGCCGGCGAGACGATCGGGCTGCTGCCCTTCGACGCCCTCGGGGCCCTCCTGGCCGAATGCCCGATCCCACACCGCTATATCTTCGACCATGTCGAGGGATTCAAACTTGATGCGCAAGGCTGGCGCCCGAGCGACGAGGCGGATTTGCTTCGCTATTGCTATCATGTCGCCGGAGCGGTCGGCTGCATGATGGCCGTCGTCATGGGAGTGGACCCGAAAGAGGAAGAGACCCTGGCTCGAGCTTCCGATCTCGGAATCGCCTTCCAGCTCTCGAACATCGCCCGCGATCTGAGGGACGATCACGAGGCGGGGCGCTGCTACCTTCCGGAAGAATGGATCGAGCTTCACGGCCTCGACCGCTGCGACCCCTTGCGGCCCGACCGGAGAGAGGCCCTCGTCGCAGTCGCCCGCCGTCTCACCGATCTCGCCTTGCGCTACGAGGCCTCCGCCCATGCCGGGGTGGCGAAGCTTCCGTTCAGGGCGCGCTGGGCGGTACTGGCGGCGTCGCGTGTCTATGGAGCCATCGGCAGTCGGGTGGCCTCCCTCGGCGCCTCGGCCTGGGAGACCCGGGTAACGGTGCCGCGCCGGCGGAAGCTCTCATTCCTGTTGCCGACCCTGGTCCAAGCGATCCGGGCGCGCTGAGCCGATGGCGCATTTCGCGCTCGTCGCTCCGCCGCTTCGCGGTCATTACCGGCCGCTCTCCCATCTCGCCGCCGAGCTGATCGCGCGCGGCCACCGGGCGACCTTCCTCCATCATTCGGATGCCGCGCCGCTGGTCGAGGCGGAAGGGGCGGGCTTCGAGGCGCTCGGCCGGGGCGCCGAGCCGGTTTCGAGCTGGACGGACCCGATGGCGCGGATCCGCGGACTGATCGGTCTCGGCGGCACATTGGACGGAATGATCCGCTTCACAGACATGTTCTGCACCGAGGCGCCTTCCGTGATCCGCGGGATCGGCGCGGACGCGCTGATCGTAGATCAGCTGGAGGCGGGCGGCGGCCTCGTCGCCGAGCATCTCGGCCTTCCTTTCGCGAGCATCGCCGTGACCGTCCCGATCAATCGCGAGCCGGGGGTGCCTCCGCCCTATCTGGGGTGGAGCTACGATCCCGGCGAGAGAGGGGTGAGGCGCAATCTGGGCGGCTGGCGGATCGCGGACCTGCTGATGCGCCGGGTCGGCGACGGGATCGAACGCAATGCCCGGCGCCTAGGCCTGCCGCCCCGGCGGCGCCTCGAGGAATGCCTGTCGCCGCGCCTCCAGATCTCGCAGATGGTGCGCAGCCTCGATTACCCGCGAAGCGACCTGCCCGCCGGCTTCCACTATACCGGGCCCTTCCGCCGAGCTTCACCGGATCCGTTCGATCTGCCGCCGGGAGACGGACGGCCGCTCGTCTATTGCACTCTCGGCACCCTCCAGGGTTCGCGCGCCGGCATGTTCCGGACGGTGGCCCTGGCCTGCGCGAAGCTCGACCTACGGTTGCTGATCAGCCAGGGCGGTCGCGGCGGCCTGAAGCCGGGAGACCTGCCCGGCGATCCGCTGGTTTACGACTGGGTGCCGCAGGAGGCAGTGCTCTCCAAGGCGGATCTGGTGGTCTGCCATGGCGGAATGAACAGTGTGCTGGAGCCGCTCGCGCTGGGATTGCCGATGGTGGTGATGCCGATCGCGTTCGAGCAATCGGCGATCGCCGCCCGGCTCGAGCGCGCCGGAGTCGCCCGGGTGCTGAGCCGGCGGACGTCCGCGCGGCGGCTGACGGATGCTGTCGCCGAGGTGAGGGGTAACCCGGCCTTCCGAACGCGCGCCGACTCGGTCCGGCTCGAAATGCTCGAGGCGGGCGGCGTCGGGCGCGCCGCCGGCCTTATCGAGGCGGCGCTGACCTGAGCTTCTCGGTCGGCAGCCGCCACCAAGGCGTCGCCGGCGAAAGGTGATGCTCGTGATGATAGCCGAAATGGAAGCACGTCAGGAGCGAGGCCAGCCAGCCATAATCGCTGCTCCTCGCCCGGTGCCGATCGCCGAACGGCGCCCGGGCGGCGCGGTGCGGCAGGAAGGTGCCGAACAGGAAGAGCTGGAGCGAAGAGAGGATCGCCGGGAGCGCCCAGAAGAGCAGCAGATTGGGGTAGGGGGCGCCGAGCAGCAGGGTGTAGGTCGCAACCAGCGCGGTCAGCACCGCCAGCTCGCGCCAACCGAAATAATGCCGGAAGAAGGCCAGATACCAGGGCCAGAAGGCGGACGGGTGAGCCGCGCTGAAATCGGGATCCTCGGCGGTGCCCGGGCTTCGATGATGCTCGAAATGCTTGGGGCGGAGGCGATCGAACGAAAAGCCGGCATAGAGAGCGAGGGCCAGCCGGCCCGCCCAGAGGTTGAGCCACGGCCTGCCCGGCGCAAGCGAGCCGTGCATGGCGTCATGGGCGACGATGAACAGGCCGACGTTGAGCCAGCAGATCGCCAGCACCAGCACGGGCGCCACCGCCAGTCCGGCGCCTTTCAGCGGCAGGAAGAAGACCGACCCGACGTGGAGCGCGGCCCAGGCCATGGCTATCGTCGCGGCCAGCGACAGCCCGATCGCCGTCTGGCGCGCCCGGCTCACGAGGCCCGCCGCTGCAGTCGAAGCTTCTGCCTCAGGCGCCGCACCGGCGGCGCGTAGAGGAAGCCGAACGACACGGCTCCGTCCCGCCCGCGCACGGCGTGGTGAAGCCGGTGGGCCTGCACCAGCCGCTTGAGATAGCCGCTCCTCGGACTCAGCTCGAAGCCGAGGCGGCGGTGGACCAGCCCGTCGTGGAGGAGAGCATAGAGAAGTCCGTAGACGAGAGTGCCGACCCCTGCCCACCAGAAAGGCGGCCAGAGGCCGGCCAGGAGCGTGAACGAGAGCAGGCTGATCCCGGCGAAGACGAGGGCGTAGAGGTCGTTGGTCTCGAACCACCCCTGGCGCGGCTCGTGGTGGGAACGGTGCCACCGCCAGCCCCAGCCGTGCATCACGTGCCGGTGCACGGCCCAGGCCATCGCCTCCATGGTGACGACCGTCCCCAGGACTATGCCGAGCGCGACGATCCAGCCTGCTGCCATCTCTGCAAGATAGTGCCCGCTCCCGCCTACGTCCATGAATTGGCGCCGGTTACCGCATAAAGCAGGTAGGTGCCTCGGCGCGTTCTCTTTCGCGCCGGGCGAAATCGTTTCGACGGTCGCGCGCCTGCCGAAGGTTGCCATCGCCCCTTGGATGCTTAGAGGGCCGCGAATGCCTGCCGGCCAGGAAGTCGTCGAATTTATCCGCAGCCATTTCCGCTCGGTCTGGTCGCTCGAGCTGCTGCTGCATCTCAGGCGCCATCCGGACCGGTTCTGGTCCACGACGGAGCTTGTCGAGGTTCTGAGGGCGAGCCAGGCGGTGGTTGCGACCGGTGTCGATACATTGCTTGCCGGAGGGCTGATCGTCGTCGAGAAAGACAGCCGGGCGCGTTACGCCCCCGCCAATCCGGAGCTCGAACGGCGGGTCGCCGAGACGGAGGAGGTCTACGCCGTGAAGCCGGATGCGGTCAGGCGGCTGATCGTGCTTTCGGCGAACAGCGGCGTCGCGGCGTTCGCCGACGCGTTCAAGTTGCGGAGGGATTAGTGCCGGAAGAATTTCCCGCCGCTGTCTACACCTTTGTGCTTCGTGACGAGCAGCGCATGCGCGTTCCTCCTGGCCCGCAATTACGCGCGAACCGGGGCCCGCCTGCTTTTGTGGAGCGCGCTCTGCTTCGTGCTGCTGGCGGCCAATAATCTGGTCGTCGTCATCGACCTGCTTGTCCTCAGGGACGTGAATCTCCGGGTCGCGAGGCTGGTTCTTTCGTCCGCTGCCGTCGCGGTGCTGCTGTTCGGCTTCATCTGGGACCTGGAGGAGTAGCCGTTCATGCTGATCCCGTTCCTCTCCGGCGCCGTATCGGCCGGTTTCCTCATCGCCGGGCTGTTCTTCCTTCGCTTCTGGAAGAAGATCTGCAGCTTTTGTGCATTGCAGCAAGTTGGTCGTTTTTCATCGAGCCGAAACTTCGCTCCGGAAACATGAGTTCTCATCATGACCATCGCCCAGAGCAAAGACGGCCCCGGACAAGCTCAGGACCGATTCTCCGAACGAAGCCCGCTTTGGAAATGGGGAGCGGCGGGAGCCGCCGCTGCCGGGCTGGGCATCGCGGCCTTCAACGGGATCAGGGCTCGGCGGGCGAAGCAAAACAGTCCGCCGCTCGGGAGCTTCGTCGAAGTCGACGGGGTCCGCCTTCATTATCTCGAGACGGGAGCGGGCCGCTCGTCGTCCTTCTTCACGGCAACGACACCATGATCGAGGATTGGCTCGCGTCGGGCGTTTTCGATAGCTTGGCCGCGACGAACCGCGTGATCGCCTTCGACCGGCCCGGTTTCGGACACAGCCGGCGCCCACGCAATGTCGTCTGGACTCCCGCCGCCGAGGCTCGGGCGATCGCCTCCGCGCTTTCGTTGCTCGGAGCCGCCCTCAAGGACGGCATGGAGAAGCAGATCTTCGCGCCGGCCCCCGTCTCTTCGGGCTGGATGGTAATCTTTCCCTTTGAGATGACCCTACGGCCGTCGCGGATACGGGCGGCCGCCGCGGATGCGGCCGTCATGGTGCCGGCGGCTGCGTCGATGGCGCCTCGCCTGCCGGAACTGAAGATGCCGGTGACGGTGATCGCGGGAAGCGGCGACATGGTGGTTCCACCGTCGGAACAGTCCGAGCGGCTGAGCCGCGAGCTTCGCCGGAGCCGGCTGATCATGGTGGAAGGGGCCGGGCACATGGTTCATCACACCGCCGCCGGTCGGATCGCCTCCGAAATTCGTACTGCCGCGGCCGGAGTGCAAGTCGAGAAAGCGGCTGCGGACCATCCGGGCTGATTTCCGATATTTCGCCGGAGCGGACCAAGCGGGACCCGCAAGGCTCGGACGGGGTTTGGAGTGAATGGATAACGAGCATTTCTTCGGCGCCAACCCTTATCACGTCGCGATGGCCGCGATCGGTGCGGGTATCATTCTCGCTTACTGGCTGCCGCGTTTCTTCTCGGGCCGGGAGCCCGCCGCTTCGGCGCTTCTGATTCTCTTTGGGATTTTGGCTTTCTCTTTCGTACCCGGAATGCCCGCAACCTTCGATCCCCGGACCGCCCCCAAAATCTGGGAGCTGACCAGCGAGCTCGCCGTGATCGTCGCTCTGTTCGGGACCGGCCTCAGGATCGACAATCTCAGAAACTATCGCCACTGGCAGCCGACATTGCGCCTTCTGGTGGTGGTCATGCCGCTGACGATCCTTTCCGTCGCCTTGCTCGGCTGGGCCTTGGCGGGAATGACCCTTGCCGGAGCGCTCCTCCTGGGCGCGGTGCTTGCACCGACCGATCCGGTTCTTGCCGGCGACGTCCAGGTCGGGCCGCCGACCGAAGGAGGCGAGCATCCGGTCCGCTTTTCCCTGACAGCCGAAGCCGGCCTCAATGACGGGCTCGCCTTCCCGTTCGTCTACCTCGGACTGATCGTGGCCGCCGAGGGCTTCGCGCCCGGCTCCTGGGCGCTGGAGTGGCTCGCCCGCGACGTCTTTTACCGGATTCTCGTGGGAGCGGCCTCGGGGGCCGCGATCGGCTGGCTGCTCGGGCGGATGCTGTTCACCGTTCCGTCCAGGAACGTCCTTGCCGATACTGGATCGGGCGTGCTGGCCCTGGCCGGAGTCCTGGTCTGCTACGGGTTGACCGAGCTGGTCGAAGGATATGGATTCATCGCCGCCTTCGTCGCCGGCCTTGCACTTCGGCGCGCTGAAGCCGGACACTCTTTCCACGGCAAGCTGCACGGCTTCAACGAGGCGATCGAGCATGCGCTCACCGCCATTCTGCTCGTGCTCGTCGGCGGAGTGCTTCCGGTCCTGTGGCCGGAGCTCGACTGGAGGTATATGGCGATCGGCCTCGCGCTCATCTTTCTCATCCGTCCGCTGGCCGGTTGGCTGGGCCTTTACGGAACGAAGCTCGGGCCCCGCGAGCGCTTCGTCGTCGCGGCCTACGGGGTGCGCGGCATCGGCTCGATCTATTATCTCGGTTACGCCACCAGCCATCTCGAGTTCGTGAACGAAGGGCAGCTCTGGGCGACCATCGCCTTCACCATCGCCGTCTCGACGGTGGTGCACGGTCTCACCGCCGGCGCAGTCGTCGAGAATGTGACTCAAGAGGAGGGGGGCGACGATAGGGAGGGGGAGGGCCTGCAGGCCTGAAGGTCCTGCGTCCGCCGCTCCTGCACCGCCTCTTGCCAACTGGTAGGGAGTGGAGCTTTCCGCCCGCCTTTATCGCACCAGCGCAACCGGCACGTTGACGGTGCGGATCATTTCCGTGGTCGTGCTTCCGACGATCAGCCGGCGAAGCGGCGAATGGCCGTAGGCGCCCATGACGAGCATCGCGCCGGGAGTCGCTGCGACGATTTCGGCGATCAGGGGCTCGGCCTTGGCGCGTTTCAGGGTCGTCGTCACCTCGCGGCCGTCGAGCTGAGAAGCGGCGGCGGCAAGCTGCCCCCGCTTTGTCTCATCCTCCGAATCGGCCATGACGATGTTGATGGGGAGGCCTTCGAAGAGCGGCGAGTTGACGAGCCGCTCAAGCGCACGTTCCGCCGCGGGGCTCGAATCCCAGGCGAAGACGATCGCCCGTGGCGCCTCCGAGTCGCGGGAGGCGACGATCACCGGCCTGGCGCTCGCACGGACGACCCGTTCGATCTTGGAGCCGATATGGTCCGGCGCGAATTCGTGGCCGGCGCCGCGCTTGCCGATCACGATGACTCGCGCCTCGGCTTCCCGCTCGAGGATCGTCTCGACGATCCCGCCGTGGCGATGGACGATTCGGACATCGGCCGCGCCGGCTGCCCTGAGCCGCTCCTCGCCGGCGGCGAGGAGGGCGCGGCCATGCTCGACCCGGAGGCGCGCGTCCGCCGCCTCGATCCGGGTCAATTCCTCGAGCAGGTCGGACTTGACGCCGAGGCCGATCGCTCCGGAAAGGTCGCGCCGCTCGGCGACGGCGTCCTTGCGCTGGACGACGTGGAGCAGCTCGACCGGGAGCGCGAGCCGCTTCGAGGCCCAGGCCGCAAGATCGCAGACTCCGGCCGCATAAGCGGACGAGTCGATGCAGGCGAGTATCTGCTCCATTCGTCCCTCCTATCAATGTCCGCCGAGGCGCGCATCTGCGCCCGGCTTGTCGTGGACGGCGAAGCGGCCGACCATTGCCGCGCTCGCCGCGTTGAGGCCGACGAGATCGACCTCGGTGCCTTCGCGGCGGAACTTGATGATCGCCTTGTCGAGCGTCCCGATCGCCGAAATGTCCCAGAAATGCGCCTCTGCGACGTCGATCACCACCCGGTCGAGCACCTCCTTCAGGTCGAAGGCGGCCACGAAGGCGTCGGACGAGGCGAAGAAGACCTGGCCGGAGATCCGGTAGGTCCGGCTGCGCCCGTCCTCCGAAAGCTCCGACGTCACAGTGAACAGCCTCTTCACCTTGCCGGCAAAGAACAGGCCCGAAAGGATCACTCCGGCAAGCACGCCCTGGGCGAGATCGTGGGTCCAGACGACGACGAAGACGGTGACGGCCATGACGACCGACGACTGCCAGGGATGGTGGCGGATGTCCCGGATCGAGCGCCAGCTGAAGGTGCCGATAGAAACCATGATCATCACCGCGACGAGCGCCGGCATCGGGATTCGGGCCACCAGCGGGCCAAGCACGGCGATCAGGAAGAGCAGGAAGGTGCCGGCGACGAAGGCGGACAGGCGGGTCGAACCGCCCGACTTCACGTTGATCACCGATTGGCCGATCATCGCGCAACCGCCCATTCCGCCGAGAAAGCCGGTCGCGAAATTGGCGATGCCCTGGCCCTTCATCTCCTGGGCCTTGTCGGACCCGGTGTCGGTCAGATCGTCGACGATCTGGGCGGTCAGCATCGATTCGAGCAGGCCGACGGCGGCCATGGTCGCCGAATAAGGGAGGATGATCCGAAGGGTGTCGAAGGTCAGCGGGACGTTCGGGATGAGGAAATCGGGCAGGGAGGACGGCAGCTTGCCCATGTCGCCGACCGTGTTGACGTCAAGGCCGGCATAGATAGTGACGATCGTCAGCACGACGATCGCGACCAAAGGCGACGGCACCGCCTTCGTCAGCCGGGGAAGGAGATAGATGATCGCGAGGCCGGCGGCGACCATCGCGTAGGTCGGCCAGGCGACTCCGGTCAGCTGGGGCAGCTGGGCGATGAAGATGAGGATGGCGAGCGCGTTGACGAAGCCGGTGACCACAGAGCGCGAGACATATTGCATCAACAGATCGAGGCGAAGGAAGCCTGCGAGTATTTGAAGCAGGCCCATCAGGATGGTGGCCGCGAACAGATAGTCGAGACCATGCTCGCGGACGAGCGGGACGACGATGACGGCGACCGCCGCGGTGGCGGCGGAGATCATTCCGGGGCGCCCGCCGACCAGGGCGGTGATCACCGCGATCGAGAAGGAGGCATAGAGGCCGACCCGGGGGTCGACACCGGCGATGATCGAGAAGCCGATCGCTTCGGGGATCAAAGCGAGCGCGACGACGATCCCGGCGAGGATGTCGCCGCGCGGATTGGCAAGCCATTCGCGTCGAAGCGAGGCGGTGGTCGGCATTCATTTACCTGGAAGTCGGGCGAGCGGTCGTCGCGCGGCAGCACAACGATTCGGCTGGAACCGAAGGCCGGACTCAATGTCGCCGTTCAACGTCGCTGTTCATTGTCCCGGGGATAGGCGCCGGGCCGAGCCACCCGGTGTTCCGGGTCCGATGAGGTCGCCTGACTAGGCTCTAAACCCCAATGCTGCAAGTGCGAACCGGGGCTGGCCGCCCCGCTTTCGCTTGGGCTTCAGTGGCCCTTCCGGGTGGTCTGCTTGCCGATCTGGCGGTCGAAGGCCGTAAGCGCCTTGTCCGTGGCCGAGGCCACGGCCGCTTCGACGCTGGGAGCTTCGTCCGTCCCCGAGATCGGCTTCATCCCGGTGGGCCTAAGCTCGACCGCGCATCTGATGTCATTTCCGCTTTTGGGACCGTTGACGTCGCCGACATGGACCTCGACCCTAGTCAGCCGCTCAGAGACCCGATCCAGCCGTCCTCGGACGAGCGTCTCGACCCGGTCGGCGACCGAGGCGTCGCCCACGATCCGGCTGTCGGTGTTGAACTGGAATTGCATTCATTCTTCCCTGGCTTCCGTGAACAGTGAAGGTGGGCGGCGGACGCCGTCGGGCGTCCGCCGAACCGCCTATTTCCGGTCGCCGTCGAGAATCTCACGGGCCTTGTCCTTGGCGCCGCCCCAGGCGTTCTGGAGCTTGCCTTCGGTTTGCTCCGCCTGACCCTCGCGCTTCATCTTCTCGTCGCCGAGAATTTTGCCGGCGCCTTCTTTCAGATCGCCGCCCATTTTCTTAATGCTGCCTTCGGTGCGGTCGGGGTCCACGCCGGCATTGTCGCGATCGTCACGGTGGTCGTTCATCTCACACTCCTGTCGTTGTTATGAGCGTATAACCTGCGGGCGTCGAAAAAGTTCGGCCGCATGCCCCGAAAAATTCAATTAAGTGAATGGAAAGTCATAAAATATTTGAATCGGCTGGCTAAGTTAAAACGCAAGTACAAGCTTTCTTGGTATTCAATATAATCGAGTCAGTCGGCAAATTGTGCTTCCACCTCCGGCAGACTGGCGTGCAACTCTTCCTGGCCCGCGCTCCCAAGAATTCGCCCCGGTGAGGCGCGCGCGTCGTCGGCGCCGGGATCCGCGACCTCTCGTCGAGGTTTCGATCCCGAGGAGGAAGCTCACAAGGCATGGACGTCCAGGCCAGCCTCGCCGTCGTCATGGTAGAGGCGCGGACCGGCGAAGGTATCGATCCGTTGCCGATCGTGCACGATCACTCGGGTGCCTCTGACCTGCAGGCCGTGCTCGGCGAGCGTCTGGAACGTCCGCGACAGGGTCTCGGCGGTCATCCCCACCCGCGCCGCCAGGCTTCTTTTCGATACCGGCAGCTCCGCGCTCGCCGACAGATTGCTCTCGTCCACCAGGCGAAGGAGGAATGAGGCCAGGCGCTGGGGCGCGCTCCGGCATTTGAGGTCGATGATGTGGCGCACCGCCATCCGGAACTGGCCGGCCAGCGCCCGGCTGAGGCGCAGGGCGAGCTCGGTGGAGGAAGTCGCTTCCGCCCGGACGGCCTCCACGTCCAGCATCACGACCCTGGCCCGCCGAAGCACCCGGGCTGAGTTGAGGTAGGGCTCCTTGAAGAGGCTGGCCGCCGGCATGAAGATGTCGCCCGGAGACAATAAGAGGATGCCGCATTCGCGCGCGCCGAAGGTCGTGTAGAGTTCGACGACTCCCTTCAGAAGGACATGGAGATGGTCGGGCTCCTCTCCCTCTTCGAAGAGGATCGATTCCGCGCGATAGCTTCGAACCTTCGCGCCGCGCATCAGCCGCGCGAGCTGCTGCTCGTCGAGCGCCGCGAACATGGGCACCTTCCCGGCGGCTTCAAGTTCCGCCGACCTCATTCCGCCTCCCCGGCGCCGCGGGCATGGCGGGACGCGCGACAAGGTGACGGCGTCCAGGGGGGCGGGGTTTCGAGGGGCATGTTCTAAAAAGGCTGCCCCGGGGCAGGGGTTCCCTCAAGAACGCGATCCTCGCGGAACGCCGTCAGGACATTCCGCCTATGAGGGTGAGCAGGCGAGGGTGAACGCGCCGTTCGGGACGAGCGGCATGTCCCGCCACTGCTCGATCAACCTCTTATAGGCCTGGCCGACCGGCCACGGGCCTCATCCGGGCCTTGGTCGGCCCGCGCAACGCCTTCGCCGTCCAAATTTCCGGCGACGAACTCCCAGTTGACGATATTCCCGAACACGCTCTCCGCGAAGCCGCCGCGGTTGTTGCGATAGTCGACATAATAAGCATGTTCCCAAACGTCGAGCGTGAGGAGCGGCCGGATGCCTTCGTAGACCACCGGGCTGTCCGCGTCGTGGAGCGAAAGGATTTCGAGCCGGTCTCGCTCGAGCACCAGCCATGCCCAGCCGTTGGAGAAATGCCCGGTGGCGGCTTCCTTGAGCCTGGCGAGCAGTTGCTCGGTGCCTTCGAACCGGTCCTCGATCATCTCGGCTAGGCGGCCGGTCGGGCGCTGGCCCGAGGGCGGCGCGAGGCATTGCCAGAAGAAGCTGTGGTTCCAGAGCTGGGCGGACTGGTTGAAGAGCTTGTCGTCGCGATCGGCGCGGGCCGTCCTGATCACGTCGCTCAGCCGGCGGTTTTCCAGCTTCGTCCCCGCGATCAGCTTGTTCGTCCCGTCGACATAGGCCTGGTGGTGCTTCCCGTGATGATATTCGAGCGTCTCGGCCGACATGATTTCGCCGAACGCATCCTTGGAATAAGGGAGGGGGGGGAGTGTGAATGTCATAGCTGTCGCCTTGTTGGGGATCGCCAGGTTCCAGACTGGGGAGCCGCCGGGACTTTACAAGATGTCGAAGGCCGCCAGCAGCGCGATTGTCATGATCGCGACCATCGGCAGAAGGGCGATCAGGAGGGGGCGTGAAGCGGGTTTCCGGTCTGCTGGCATGCGTTGCGAACCGGCGGAGTCCTTTCCGGCTCCCAGAGTTGACCTGCATCAAGCCGCCATGGACGAACCAATCCGGTGCCGGCCGAAAGCGGTGCGGCCGAACGGCGCCCGGCGCCGTTTCTCTTTGCCCCGGCAGATGAATCGCCTAAGCGCCGCCTGACCGACGCGGAGAATGGATGTACCAGCCCCGAACCGAGGCCGACAGACCCGCCCTTCCGTTCGTCGAATGGTGGCGTGGCCATGTCGTTGCCCAGGTCGACCATCTGTCCGTCGTCCAGAAGGTCCACGAGGAATCGGCCTGGTCGACCCATTATCTGTTCATGACCCTGATGTCGGCCGGCATCGCCGTGCTCGGGCTGCTCCTGTCGTCGCCCGCGGTCGTCATCGGCGCGATGCTGATCTCGCCGCTGATGGGGCCGATCATGGGCATCGGCTTCGCCATCGCCACCTTCGATTCGGCCGAGCTTCGCCGCACGGCCGTCACGACGGCGCTCGGGATCCTGCTTGCGATCGGCTTTTGCGCTCTGATCGTCTTGCTGTCGCCGCTCAAGTCGGTGACCGGCGAGATCGCGGCCAGGACCAGGCCGAACCTCTTCGACTTCCTGGTCGCGCTGTTTTCCGGCCTGGCGGGAAGCTATGCGATGATCCGGGGCCGTCACGGCACCATCGTCGGAGTCGCCATCGCCACGGCGATCATGCCGCCGCTCGCGGTGGTCGGCTTCGGGCTTGCCACCTTGAACAGCACGGTGCTGCTGGGGTCGGCCCTGCTCTTCTTCACCAATTTGATGACGATCGCGGTCACCACCGCCGTGCTTGCCAGGCTCTACGGCTTCGCCGCGAACCTGTCGCCCCGGCAGACGGGCTTGCAGGCGACACTGATCGTGGCCACGCTCATCGCCCTCGCGGTTCCGCTCGGCCTTTCGCTCAAGCGGATCGCCTGGGAAGCGCTCGCCTCCCGCGAGGCTCATAAGCTGGTGGGCGCGCATTTCGGAGAGAATGCCCGGGTCAGCCAGGTCGAGATCGATTATGACGCCGAGCCGCTTGCCGTGGAGGCGACGGTGTTCACGCCCGGCTATCGCGACGGCGCCGAAAAGGTGCTCGGCGAACGGCTCGGGCTGGTCCTCGGCCGGCCGGTCGAGATAAAGATCGAGCAATTCACGGTGGGCAGCGAACAGGGCGAGGCCGAAGCGACTCAGATCGCCGCCGCCCGCGGCGCCGCTTCGGAGGCGACGAGAACGAGGCTGGCCGAGCGGCTGTCGCTGGTCGCCGGAGTTCCGACGGACAAGGTGCTGATCGATCGCGCCCGAAGCCGGGCCGTGGTGACGGCGGCGCCGCTCCCCGGAGCGGATCTCAGCAGCTATCGCTCGCTGGAGGCCCGGGTCGCCGCGGCCGAGCCTCGCTGGTCGATCAACCTGGTCCCGCCGGCCGCCGCGCTGCCCGAAATTCGCTTCGGGGCGGGCGCGGAGGGTGAGGCGGACAAGGAGGCCCTCGCGACGGCCATTTGGGGAGCCCGGCGCCTCAACCTGCCGGTGGGCGTAAGCGGAGGCACCAAGGCCCGGGCCGACCAGGTGGTGGAAGTGCTTCGCCAGGCGGGAGTCGACGCCCGCGCTCTTGCGGATGCCGAGCGTGGCGGAAACGTCCGGCTCCGTTGGCTGGCGCCGGGCGAGGCGGCTGACCCTTCGGAGCCGCAACGATGATCGGTTACCCCCCCGCCCATGCCGCCG
Organism: Sphingomonadales bacterium; assembly: GCA_038257735.1. Classification (GTDB taxonomy): domain Bacteria; phylum Pseudomonadota; class Alphaproteobacteria; order Sphingomonadales; family Sphingomonadaceae; genus Allosphingosinicella. The sequence goes on from JBBSIZ010000030.1 coordinate 28,321, forward strand.
GAGCGATCCTGCTCACGGCGCTGATGTTCTACGGATTCGTAACCGGGCGGGCGCGGGTTGAGATCATCTCGCTCCTGACGATCAGCGCGATCGCGCTCGGCCTCTTTCTGTTTCCGCTTCCGGGCCAGAAGCCGACCGACGGGCTCTCTCTCGCCTTCGGGGGGTTCGGCCATTACGCGCTCATCACCATTTGCGCTCTGATGATCATGGGTCGGGGCCTCGTCACCACCGGGGCGCTCGAGCCGGCGGCGCGGGTGCTGACCCGGGTCTGGCGCTTCAACCTGCAGCTCGGGCTTCTGACGACTCTCGTCCTCGCCATGGCGATGAGCATGATGGTCAACGACACGCCGGTGCTGGTGCTGCTCCTGCCGATCATGGCGTCGCTCGCGGCCAATGGCGGGATGCCGGCGTCGAAGACCCTGATCCCGGTCAACAGCGCCGTTCTCATAGGCGGAATGGCGACGACCATCGGCACCTCGACCAACCTGCTCGTCGTCTCGATCGCGAACGACATGGGCATGCCGGAGATGAGCGTCTTCCACTTCACGCCGATCGTCGCGGCCGCCGCTCTCGTCGCCTTGCCCTTCATCTGGCTGGTGATGCCGCGGCTCCTGCCGGACAATTCGCCGGAGTCGGTGGGCGAGCCGCGGCGCTTCCACGCGACCTTGCGGCTGGGCGGCGGCTCGAAGAAGCTTGACCAGCCGATCGAGACGCTGCGGGACCTGCTTCCCGGCGACCTCGAATTCACCTCGGCGCCGGGCGAGCGCCTTGCGCCCGGCGGCCGGGTCGGAGTTACCGGCAGCCATCAGGCGCTGGAGGAGGCGATGCGCGTGCTCGGCGCCACCGCGGCGCCGGCCTGGCTGATGGACCGGCTGAAGGCGGATTACGGACGCACGGGCGAGGATCTGGCGGTCGTCGAGCTGTCGATCGCGGCCGATTCGGGGATGATCGGCAAGGGCGTCGCCAGTTGCGGAGTCGCCGAGGGCTACAACGTCGCGATCCTCGGAATCCATTTCGCCCGCCGCCGGCCGGAGGAGCGCCGGGCGCAAAACCCCGATTCCGAGTTCAGCGAGGGAGACATCCTCCTGGTCACGGGCGCGATGCCCGATCTTCAACGCCTGGCGCGCGCGGAAAACCTGCTCATGCTCGAGGGCGCCAAGGAGATGCCCCGGACGCTGAAGGCGCCGCTTGCGCTGGCGATCATGGCCGGGGCTGTAATCCCGGCGAGCATCGGCCTGGTGCCCATCGCCATCTCGGCGCTGGGGGGCGCGATCCTGATGTTCGTGACGGGCTGCGTCAAATTCGACCGGGTCGGACGGGCGCTGTCCGCCAAGGTGATCGTGCTGATCGCCGCCAGCATCGCCATCGGGCGGATCGTCCTCGACAGCGGCGCGGCGGAATGGCTCAGCCAGCTGATCGCTCTGGGGCTCCAGTTCCTGCCTGCGGCGGGCGTTCTCGCGACCGTCATGCTGTTCGTCACGATCCTCACCAACTTCGCCTCGAACGCGACCGCGGCGGCCGTGGGCACGCCCATCGCCTTCAGCCTGGCGCAGCAGCTAGGGATACCCGTGGAGCCTCTGGTCCTGGCGGTGCTGTTCGGCTGCAACCTCTGCTACGCGACGCCGGTCGCCTATCAGACGAACATGCTGATCATGTCGGCGGGCGACTATAAGTTCGGCGACTATACGAGGACGGGCCTGCCGCTGGTCGTGCTGATGATCGTCACCTTGTCGGCCCTGCTCGTTTACAATTACGATCTCCACTGAAGGCCGTCATGATCCGGGTCGTCCCGCGGCGTATAAGATGAGGCCCATAAGGGTCGGGCAAGCCCTCCGCCGGTCGGCGGCGGTCCGGGCCGTGCGCTCCGCCCAGGCGAACCGCTTCGGGACGATCGCGAGCTCGATTGCTTTTTTCTCCTTCCTCGCGCTCCTCCCGCTGCTGGGGGCCGTCACTTTCGCCTACGGCATGTTCACCGAGCCGGAGCAGGTCGTCCAGGACGTCCGGTCGCTCGTTCAGGTGCTTCCCGGAAATGCCCGGCAGCTGGTCGGAAGCTGGCTGGTCGAGACGATCACGGACCCGGACGGACGCGGCCTCGGGCTGTTGCTGTCGACGACTCTCGCTTTCTACTCGGCCATGCGTGCCGGCCAGTCGGTGATCGCGGGGCTCAACGTCGCCGGCGGAGTCGAAGGCGGGCGCGGCTTCTTCGGCCAGCGCGCCGCCTCGCTTCTGATGGTGCTGTCGGGCTCGGCCCTCATCCTGATCGCCCTGTTCGCGCTCTCCGCGCTCGCCTTCCTGGAACGTCTCGTTCCGCAAGGCTATGCCACTTTGGTCCCGATACTTCGGACGCTCTTCTGGTCTGTCGCGACGATCGGCGCGGGCCTCGCGCTGCTGGTCATCTACAGATATGCTCCGGCCCGCGAGCCGCCCTCTTTCCGGCGAGTGGCCCCCGGGGCGGTGTGCGCCACCCTGGCCTGGCTGGCCGCCACCGTCGCCTTCGGCTTCTATCTCGGAAGCTTCGGCCCCTATCAGCGGACCTACGGCTCCCTCGGCGCGGTCATCGTGCTTCAGATCTGGCTGTTCCTGTCCGCTTACATCCTGCTGCTCGGCGCAGCTTTCAATGCCGAGCTGGAGCGATAGGGCGGCCTCAGGGCCCGACGTCCGAGTCCGAATGGCCGCTGACGGGGCGCTTCTCGCGCATGTCGAGCCCCATCGCCTTCGCCACGTCCTCGTCCCAGCCATAGGCATCGGTGCGAAAGCGCACCTTGCCGTCGCCGTCGGCGAACGCGGTTCGATAGACCAGGCGGACCGGAATGTTCCGGTCCAGATCGACGAAAGTCTCCTCGCCCGTAGCCATCGCCTCTTCGAATCGCTCCAGCTTTCCGTCCGCTTCGGCCAGCATCCGGGCAAAGCCGAGCGCATCCTCCACCCTCACGCAGCCATGGCTTCGATGGCGCTCGTTACGCTGGAAGAGGCTTTTCGACGGAGTGTCGTGAAGGTAGATCGCATGCTGGTTGCGCATGTCGAACTTCACCTCGCCCAAGGCATTGTCGGGACCGGGCAGCTGCACGATCCAGCCGTTGCGCCGCTCCATGTTGTTGCGGCGGAGGTAGGACTCGCCCTTGGGCGCGATCTCCTTGCGTTCGATCGATTTGGGCACCGTCCAGGTCGGGTTCGCCACCAGCCGGTAAATCGGTGATCCCAGTTGCGGAGTTTCCCATTCCGGCTGGCCGACGACGACCCGCCGCTGACCGACATGGCTGCCGTCCCGCCAGAAATCGAGAACCGCCGCCGCGGTGTTGACGTCGATCCGGGTGGCGGGAGGCTCGCGCTCGAGCCAGCGCAGGCGCTCGAGGTTGATCGCGAGCTGCCGCGCCCGGTCGGAGGATCCGGTGTTCAGAACTTCCAGGGTGTCGGGCCCGACGACTCCGTCCGATGAGATCCCGAAATCCTCCTGCATTCGCGCCAGCGCGGCCGAGATTTCGGCGGAAAAAAGGTTCGCATTTCCGGCGCCCTGCTGCCGATCCAGATATCCATTGGCATTGAGCGCCTCCACGATCCGCGGAACGCGGCGGTCGGAATTGCCCTCTCGGATGAGACCGCCGCCGCTGATCCGCTCCTGCCTCTCGGCTGCTCCGCCCCGATATTTGACATAGGCTTCGGAGAGCGCGCGATAGCCGGCATCCTGCGGCGCGAGGCCGTTCAGCCACTCGCCTACATTGCCGGCCTCGACGGCCTTTGCCAGACCGGGAACGACGTCTGCCTTGGCCCGGTCAATCGTATAGATGTCGCGGATCTTCGCCGGATCGGTCATGCCGGTCGCGAGAGCCTCCGCATAGGAAAGGGCTGCCTTGGTCAAAGCGGCCTCGCGGCTCGCCGCGCCGCCGGTCGCGCTCTTTGAGTCGAGGAACATGTCGCGGCGCAGGCCGTGGCGCCCGGCTCCATCCAGCGCCGAGGAGAGGAGGGCTGCGCTTTCTCCCGTCCAGGCGGGGCGCCAGTCCCGGCTCTCATAGAATTGCCGCACCTTCTGGTCGGACACGGCGGTCCGCAGATCCGCGGAGCTGATGCTCTCCGGAGCCGCGGCGACCGCGGTATCGGAGCGATCGGCTTCCGCCTTGGCAATGCCCCCGCCCCCGCAGGCGGTCATCGCGACGACCGCCGCGGAAATCATCCAGGCTCTCTTGAGAAAATACTTGGTTGGCATTGCAGGTTCCTTTCTGGGGGCTTCCGACGATCAAGCCGGCTGGCAAGCGGGAAGGCTGCCCTGCTCGTCGACACAAGCCGGCAGATCGCGGAAAAATTGTTCGGCTAAGTGATCTTCTTGTAAATGGTATAGCCCAGCACGAAAAGAATGACGGCAATGATGACGACGAGCCAGAAGATAATCTGAGCAATATCGATGAACGCGCCTGCGAGTCCGCCGAAGCCGAAAACCGTCATCACAAGCGCGAGAACTGCAAATATGATGTCTCATTTAATCACGATTTTTCCCCTATTATAAGAAATGCACCGACTCAATTGATGAGTAACTGTGCGTCTATAAAAGAGACGGTTGAGGCCGCGTTATGTTCCGACCGCCGACCGGCGCCAACGGCCGCCAACTCGAATCCGTCGGGAGCGGGCCGAGCGGCACCAAATCGCTACCGGAACGTCTTTAGGCCATGCGGATAAACATCGTTAAAACGGCGCAGGCCGTGCGTACGAGCTACTGGTTCATCCCGAGCGTGATGGCCTTCTTCGCGATCGTCCTGGGCGCGGTGATGGTATGGCTCGATGCCGGGCCCGGCGATGGATGGCTGGACGGAGTCGGCTGGTATCAGTCGGTCAAGGCCGATGGCGCCCATCAGGTCCTTTCGACCATCGCGGGATCGATGATCACGGTCGCGGGCGTGGTGTTCTCGATCACGATCGTCGCCATATCCTTTGCCTCAAGCCAATACGGTCCCAGGGTCCTCACCAACTTCATGAGCGACCGCGGGAACAAGGTCACGCTCGGGACCTTCATCGCCACCTTCCTCTACTGCCTCGTCGTGCTCCGGACGATCCGGGGCGGGGAGGAGGGCCAGTTCGTTCCTCAAATGGCGGTGGTCGTCGGCCTGCTGCTCGCTCTCTGCTCGATCGGCGTTCTCATCTACTTCGTCCACCACGTTCCCCAGACCATCCACGTCAACAATGTCATCGCCCTGATCGGACGGCAGCTGGTCCGCGACGTGGACAGGCGCTTCCCCGTCTTCATCGGCGAAGAGCCGGAAGGCGAGCCGACGGCGAGCGACGGCGCCCGGGCCGCGGCGACGGACCTGTTCCGCCAAGGCGAGAATTCGAGGGTCGGCGCGGTGGAAAGCCGGGACACCGGTTACATCCAGGCGATCGACGAGGGCGCGCTGATGGAGGCGGCCGGCAAGGCCGATCTCGTCCTGCGCCTTCGTTACCGTCCCGGCGACTACCTCCTTGAAGGGCGCATCCTGCTCGAGGCCTGGCCGGCCGGCCGGGTCGACCCGGACGTCGCGGAAGCGCTTCGAGCCGCTTATTCGACGGGGAGCCGCCGCACGCCCCTCGGGGACCTCGGGTTCCTGATCAACGAGCTCGTCGAGATCGCCACCCGGGCGCTCTCGACCGGAGTCAATGATCCGACCACGGCCAGGACCTGTCTCGACTGGCTCGGCGCCGGAGCGACCGAGATCGCCCGGCGGCGGCTGCCCGAGCCTCACTGGCTCGACAAGGAGGGCAGGCTTCGAGTGATCGCTCCGGCCGACGACTTTCGCCATTATATCCAGCGCGCCTTCGGCGAGATGCGCCAGTATCTCGCCGGCGACGCCAATGCGGCCGTGCACGCGCTTCGAACGATGGGCGAGGTCGCGAGCGCCTGCAAGACGCGCGGCCAGGTGGAGGCGATCGCGGACGAAGCGAAGCGCCTCGGCGAATCCGCCTGCGAGCTGCTTTCGGGCCCCGAACGGACGCGCGTGCAAAGGCGCGTGGACGCGCTGCTCGCCTTGCTCTCCAAAAGCCCCGAGCGGATCGCCGAGGGCCAGGCGGACTGGCTCGGCGGAAGCGCCTGAAGCAGATTTGACCTGGGTCAACTCTTTGAACGCTCGGCCTCCCGGGCTGTTGGTTGGGTAAGCGGCTCGCGCTTCTTGCGCATTCGCGTCGGCCCGTTCGCGTCGGCCATTGCCGATGCGGCCGTCCGATCCCCACCCACAACGTCAACATTCAGGAGATGACCATGAACAGGATGAACATCGATACCGACACCCTCGAACGCAGCGAAACCAGCGATCTCATTTCTTCCGCGAAGGTCGAAGGCACCACCGTCTACGGCCTCGACGGCGACAAGCTCGGCACGATCGACCATCTCATGGTCGGCAAGCGCGACGGTCGGGTCCGCTACGCGGTGATGAGCTTCGGCGGCCTGTTCGGAATGGGCGAGAATCGCCACCCGCTGCCGTGGGACCAGCTCACCTATGACGAGGACAAAGGCGGCTACAGCGTCAGCCTCGACAAAGACCGGCTGAAGGATTCCCCCTCCTACCGCCGCGACCAGGAACCGACCTTCGACCGCGACTATAACCAGCGGGTCCACGGTTATTACGGCACCACCTACTAAGCCGTCGTTACAAGAAGAGTGCCGCTAACGGCATTAGCGAGCGGAGCGTTTCGGCGCTCCGCTTTCTTTTCGGCGATCACCGCACCACCGCCTGCTCGATAGACCCTTGCTCGATGGACAGGCGCAGCGCCCTCAGCTCTTCGTGGAGCGCGGCGATCTCGCGGGATCCCGCCACCGGCCCGGCCGGCTCCTCGGCGTCGCGGCCGATGAAGAAGCTGGCGAAGGTCGCGGTGATGTAGCCGAAGACGGCGAGGCCGTAGACGGCCAGCAAAGCGGCAAGGACCCGGCCCTCGGTGGTGACGGGCCAATAGTCGCTGCCGATGCTGGCCACCAGCATTCCCGTCCACCACAATGCGTGGCCGTAGGAGGTGAAGCCGCCTTCGACCTCGCCGGCCGGCTCGAAGCTGAGCATTCCGGCCGAACCCAGGAAGACGACGAGCAGCGTGAGCGCCGCGACGTAGCCGAACTGGCGCCGCCGAAGCGCCGCCCGCAGGGCGTTCATGCTCCGGTTGGCGGTGCCGACGATCCGGACGAGCCTGAAGCCGCGCAACGCGCTTACCGCCCGCAAGGCGGACAGCGCCCGGAACAGCCGCAACGCCGGGACTGCCAGGGCGATTATCGTGAGCCAGTTCTTCTTGAGGAAGATCTTCTTGCCGGGGGCGAGGGTGAAGCGGAGTGCGAACTCCAGGAGGAAGACGATCCATATGATCGTCGCGACCGCGGACAGGAGGCCCCCGTCGCCGAGCGTGAGCTCCGCGACCACGACCAGCAGCCACAGGAGGCTGAGCAGGACCATCGGGCCGCGCAGCCACTCGTCCAGCTGAATGAGGGTCCTCCATCTTTCGTGCTTCGTCGCCATCCCTGCCTCCGATTCCGTGTCGCCATGTCAAAGACGAACAAAGGCGGTAGCGGTGCCGCGCGGCGGGCGGCGGGCGGAGATTCCTTTTGCCGGAACTTTCGGAACGGCGCGCCGCTTGACCGATATATGAAGATATTGCCGACAGAGTTCTCGGGGCGGGGCGCGTGACCCGAACGCACGATGCTTGACCTGGTCGAACCTTTTGGCGCCCTCGCCAGGGGGCTGATCCTCACCGCCGTCGCCGTGCTGTGGACGGTGCTGCTCGTCCGCCTCGTCGGGCTGCGCTCATTCTCCAAAATGACGTCGTTCGATTTCGTGACCACAGTCGCCACCGGCTCGCTCATCGCCCAGGCCGGCACCCGCTCGGACTGGGTATCCTTCTTTCAGGCCCTGGCCGCCATGGCGGGCGTCTTCCTCATCCAATATGCTCTCGCTTTGGCGCGGCTGCGGTCAGACAAGGTCCGGCGCCTGCTCCGGAACCGGCCGGTCCTCCTGATGGAGGACGGAGATTTCCTCGACGAAGCCATGAACTCGACCCGTGTGTCCCGCTCAAGCGTCATCGGGAAGCTTCGGGCGGCCAACGTTCTGGACTTTTCAAAGGTCCGGGCGGTTGTTCTCGAAACGACCGGGGACATATCGGTCCTCCACGGCGACGATTTCGACCGCCGCCTTATCGAGGAGGTCGAACGTCTCTAGAGTGCCGGCTTCGAGGCGAGCGCCGAAAGACTGGACTCCCACGAGCGGCCAACTCATTGGGTTCCTCCAGGAGACGGGGTGGCGGGCCGGCCTGCGATGATTCACCTGCTGCGTCTGCTTTTGTCCTGGTCCGTCAGGCGCGTTCTGATCTTCGTGCTGATCGTCGCTGCGATGGCCGCCTTCGTCCAGGTCGGGAGCGCCTACCAGCGGGTGCCCCAGCTCACCCGGGAAGCAGAGGTCCTGATGCGGCAGCAAGCCCTGCTCGAAGCGGAGGTGAGCCGCCAGCGGGAGCAGGCCGAGGCGGGCCTGAAAGCGATAGAGGGCTTCGAGGAGCCGATGCTTCGCCGCAGGCTGGCGGAGCTGCGGGCCGCCATCGCCGGCCGGGAGCAAAGCGGGGCCGGCGGGCTCGGACTGGCGCTCGACGCGGCGAGCGGCGACGGCGATGCGGTCGCCCGCGAGCTGGCCGGCCGCTTCCGGCTGCAGCTTCTTCGCCGCGAGGAGGCGGTCATCCTTGCCCGTCTGGAGGTGGTCCGGCGGGGCGGCCAGGCGAATGTCATCGTCGGGAGGGTCGCCTCCCTCGATTCGAGGATCCGGGCGCTGGAACAGAGAATCGCGGCGATCGAACGTCAATTCCCGGTGCTGGCGCGGATCGAGCAGGTGCCGCTGGTCAGGCGAATCGAAGGTCCGTGGCGGGAATTGAGGGCGGCGCGGCAGGAGCTTGAAGCGGCAAGGGCCCAGCGACAACGCCTCGCGACCCTCTACGGCGGTGTCCGTAGCGCCTTCGACCGGGCGAGCCTCGCTTATGGTAAGGGCCAGGCGGCGCTTCGCGCTGCCCCCGCGCCGACCGGCGAGCTTCGGCAGCGGATCGCCGGGAAGCGCGAGCAGCTCGCCGGGCATTGGGCGAGCCGGGGCTGGCAGGCGGTGAAGCCGGTGCTCGGCTGGGCGCTCTGGGTGATGCTCCTGATCCTGGTGACTCCGCCGGCGGTGAAGGCCTTCTGGTTCTTCGTCGTCGCGCCGTTCGCATCGGGGCTGCGGCCGATCAGGATCGGCCGGCCCGGCGCCGGCAAGGTGCATTGGGCCGGCGATCGTCTCGCCGACGAGGGGGGGAGGACGGGAAGCGCGGTCTCCCGGCGAGTGCTCATTCGGCCTGGAGAGGAGTTGCTGGTGCGGCCGGAATATCTGCAGAGCTCGGTCGCCGATGCGCGGGCGGAATCGCAATTGCTGCTGAGCCCCGCTCTACCCTTCGGAAGCCTGGCGACGGGCCTTGTCGGACTCACTCGGATCCGGCCGGACCGGGAGACCAGCGCGGCCGTCTCCGCGACCAGGGACCTGATCGACGAGGTCGGAATGCTCGAAATCCCCGAGGGATCGGCGCTGGTGTTCAGGCCGCGCAACCTCGTCGGGATCGTTCAGGGCGTCGGGCGGCCCGTTCGGCTGGAGCGGGTCTGGAGATCCGGCTGCCTCATGTCCTGGCTGACTCTGCGCCTGCGCCATCTGGTCTTCCACGGGCCTTGCGCCCTGGTCGTCAAAGGGGCGCGGGGAATCGCCCTCGAACCCGCTGCCGGGGGCCGCCGTGTAGCGGACGCCGCGACCATGGGGTGGAGCGCCGGCCTCGACTATTCCGTGACCCGGAGCGAAACTTTCCTCGCCTACCTCACCGGGAAGCAGAGCCTGTTCCACGACAGGTTCGAGGGCGAGGTCGGAAGCGTCATCTACGAGGAGATGCCGCGCGCGAGAGCGAAATCGGGCCTGTTCGGGCGGGGCCTGGAAGGTCTGGGCGACGGTCTGCTGAAGGTGGCGGGCCTCTGAGTCGGCTCCCGCCCCACCTGGCGAACAGCGATTTATCATTCTGCCGCCGCAACCAGGCCGCCTCGCCATTCATTGGTCGAGTATCGCTCCTCCAGCAAAAGCGAGAAACCGACATGCGTTATCCCCTGTTCGCCGCCGCCGCCGCTCTGACGATCGCGCCGCTCTCCGCCTGCTCGACCTACGGCGACCGCGGCGGCTACGATTGGTCCCGCGACTATCGCAGCGGCAGCTACGAGCCCTATGCCCTGGGCCGCGACGACGAAATCTACCGCGGACGCGACGGCCGCTATTATTGCAAGCGCCGCGACGGAACCGTCGGCCTGGTGGTCGGCGCCGGAGTAGGCGGCCTCCTCGGCAACCTCATCGCACCGCGCGGCTCGAAGACGATCGGGACGATCCTGGGCGCCGCCGGCGGCGCCGCGGTCGGATACGCCATCGAGCGCGGCGATATACGCTGCTCCTGACGGGAACGGCTGCCCAAGCTGGGTGTGTCCAATAGGCTTGGGCCGGTTCCTCAAGTCGAAAAACTCGGCCGGGAGCCGGCGACGGGGCTTGATCGGCATAGATCGGGACGTGCGGCCGTGCGCGGTGGATCGCCGAGACGATCCGCTCAGACTCGCGCGGCTTGTCCATCGTCCTCGCGAACGCGTCGGCATCGCGGATTCCAGGCTGCTCGAGCAGCTCCGGCTGCCCGCTCGCCGGACCCGTGGCGGGTGGGGGCTCCGCGGCAATGGCCGGAAGCGGGGCACGCCCGCTTTCGACGTTGGAGTCGATGTCGCTCAGCAGCGCCTTCATCTCCGCGATTTCACGAACCTGGCTCCTGATGATCCCGTCCGCGAGCGCTCGAACCCGCGGGTCGCTGATGCTGGCCTTCCGGGCGTTGTTGATCGCGATCGAATGATGCGGGATCATGGCCTTCATGAACCCGACGTCGCCGACGAGCGCCTGGCTGCGGTTGAGGGCGAGCAGAGCCAGCGCCGCGATGCCCGCGCAGGCGAGGACGGCGATCTTGAGCCTTTGCCCCCCATACATCTTCCACATGAAGAGGAGCATGACGATCGTCATCACGGCGCCCATGATCAACGAGGACAGAAACCGGTTCAGGCTGAACGTCGCATGCTCCGGCGAATAGACCAGCTGGTACATGAGGAAGAACATGATGACGCTGGAGGTCGCGATCATGGCGGCGAAGCGTCCCCACCCCATGCTGCTGTGCATCTTGCGATCCATTGCTCGTATCCCTGTGCGATTGACGGCTGAAGGGGAAACGATGGCGGCAGCGTCGGGTTCAGCCGGAACCGAAAACCAGGCGGTCGTCGCCGTCCAGGCCACGGCTTGAGAGAGAGATCGCATCCGCTCCCGCCGGCACTCGCGGCACAGGACCCGTTCCGGCCATATGCGCCGGTCCCACCATATGGCGAGCAGCCGGTCCGTCGACGGCAGGAGCCCAAATGCGGACGACCCGGGGGCAAAAGTGTGAAAGTCGGTTGCAACCCATTGCCGCCATTGGGTCGGGGCGATAGGAGTCGGCGCTCGGTACAAGCCGTTCGGGAATTATTATGCTTGCTTGGTTCGGCCGCCGCTATCTCGATATTCTTGGCTCTATCTACATCTACAACGAGCATCGCGGCTACACCGCTATCGATCGCGTACTGGAAGCTGTCCGGGCGCGTTCGCCGGAGGATGTCGAACTGATCTCGGCGATCGAGCAGCACCGGGCCGACGAGCGCAAGCATTATGTCATGTTCCGGCGCTGGTTCGAGCGCCAGGGCTTCATGCCGCTCGCGCTGGACCGCACCTTCGGTCACATCGACAGGTTCGTCGAGATCATGTTCGCGACGCCGATCGATCGGCTCGACACTCGGGCCGTGATCGACGACGACGCCTTGTTCGAGCGCCTTTGCAGAGTGATCTCGCTAACCGAGCAGCGCGGTTATCACACGCTCAAGGCGCTGCTCGAGAACAGGTTTGTGCGCAGCGACCCGATCTTGATGCGTATCTTCACGATCATTCGAAAGGACGAGCCCAGCCACTGGGCACCCTATGAGGGCTGGCTGCGCAAGCACGGCAAGCGGGCTCCGCGCTGGTGGGAGCGCGCTGTGGACGGCTTCATCCATTCCGAGCTCCTGTTCCTGAAGCTGCCTTTCCTGTTTCTCAATCCCTGGATCGGTCGGCGCGCCGAGTGGGCGGACGCGAACGAGCCGCAGCCTTCGTCTCGGCCCTCGCCGCTGGTCGGTCCGGCCGCCGCTTGATGCCTCGCTCATGGCTGCCTCGTCCCGACGGCTCCCGTGACGCGCGCATCGAGGATCCGACCAACATTTATTTTGTCCATCTCGCCGGCCGGGCCCTGTTGCCGCTGGCGCTGCGCCTCCACGTGCCGGCCAATGCGGTGTCCCTGGCCGGTCTGGCGCTCGGCGCCGGAGCGGCCATCGCCTACTTTCGCTGGTCCGACTGGCGTTGCGCGACCGTGGGCTTCGGTCTGTGCCTGCTGTGGCTGATCGCAGACGGGCTCGACGGAATGATCGCCCGCGCTTCGGGAACGGCAAGCGCGTTCGGCCGCTTCCTCGACGGCACCTGCGACCACGCCGTGTTTCTGCTTCTCTATCTCTCGTTGGCGGGATCGATCGGGACCACCGGCGCCTGGATATTGGCCGTCACGGCGGGTGCTGCCCATGCCGTGCAGGCAACCTTGTACGAAAGTGAGCGGACCCGTTTCCATCGCAGGATGAACGGCGATCCCGGGAGCATGGCGACCGGACCGTCAGGCAACCTGCTGGTCCGGCTCTACGACGGTCTCGCGGGCAGCCTCGATCGGCTGGCAGCTGCATTCGACCAGCGGCTGCGGGCGGCTCCGGACCGCAGAGCCTTCGGGGAGGCCTTCGCGAACAGGGCCGTAGCTCCGCTTCGACTGATGACCCTGCTAAGCAACAACATGCGGGTGCTCTTCATTTTCCTTGCCTGTCTCGCCGGAGGACCGCAGTGGTTCTGGATCATCGAGCTCATTCTTCTGACGATGGTGCTGCTGACCGGAATCGCTTTGCTGAGGAGGGTCGAACAGCATATGGTCAGAGACTCCGCCGGCCAGCCCCCTTACCAAGTGTGACGTCTCTGGACCGAGGGTAACGGCCGTCGAGGATACCAAGGCGCCCACCGCGGCTGTAATCAGGGCGCCGCGGCGCGTACCCAGCCAGCGCGCGAGTATGTAGCCGATGAAGGAAATCGCGCCGATCACGACCACGACCATCCAGAGGCGGAAGGGGTTCAGGGCGCCGAACCGGCCCATGCCGATGTCCGGCAGGAGAGGGAGGATCACGAAGACCACGAGCACCAGGCGCAGCAGCGCCTTGATGTCGGACTCGCTGGTAAATTCGACGGCGCGGTGCAGCGCCTGCCGCGACGCCAGCAGGATCACGGCCGCCCCGGCGCCGACCGAGGAGATCGCCATGTGGCCGCTGGTGGCGATCGCCCTAGCCCGAGCATCAGGATTGCGGCGAGCGTCGAAGTCGCGCTGACATTGTTCCCGCGTCGCATGTCCGCCGCGTAGCCGAGGAGGAGCGCTGCGATCGCTCCGACCGACAGAAGGATTGCGAGGATTCCGACGGGCGAAGGAAGCTCCAGGCCCACGAGCCCGCCGAGCAGGCCGATGATCGCGAACGTCCGTATGCCGGCGACTCGCCCCCCCCGGCTCCTCGTCGCGCATGCTCCGGCCACGCTCGACGCCGACAAGCAGCCCGATCGTAAGCGCGAGCGCCAGACATGTTGCGCTTGGCCGACAGGAACGATCCGCTGTGCAGTGAGCGCACCAGCCCCTCGTTGATCGGGGTGCCGTCGAACACGAACGCGTCGATATCCTTCACCACCGGCAGCTTGGCGGCGCTCATCCGGTAGCGGATCGAGGCGGCATGGCGATGCGCGGCTTCGGCGCGCAGCAGATCGGTCAGGATCTCCATCGCCGTGCGCTGGCGCTGCACGCCGGCGGTGACCGTCTCGTCGAACGCTCCGGCCATGCCCTTAAGGCCGAGCCCGCGCATGGCGTCGATCATCTCATGCCGCTGCACGGGTGCCTCGCAAGCTGTCGTAGCGGGCGCAGTTGGCGACCGGAGGGTGCATCAGCGCCATATCCTCAAGCGTGACGATCGATGCCGGCCGGGGCGGCTCGCGTCGTCGCGACAGGATGTTGAGGATCACCTCGTCGCTGGCGGCGCCGGCATCGAGCGCCTCACGGACCGCGGCTTCGACCGCTTCCAGACCATCGACCAGCACCGCTGCCAACACGCGCACGAACCGCCGATCGCCTTCGTCACCGCTGCCGAGCTTGCGGCGCAGCCGGGCAAGCGCCGGCGGCAGCTCCCAGCCCTGGAACGGCGCACCGTTCCTGAGCGCGCCAGGCTTGGTCGCCAGCACCGGCAGATAATGCCAGGGATCGTAGATCGTCCGGTCGCGCTCGAAGAAGCGAGGATGCTCGGCGACGATCTCGTCGCCCATGCGCACGACGATCCGGTCGGCATAGGCACGAACCTGCACCGCGCGGCGCACCGCTCTCGCCGCGACCGAGTAGCGGTTACGGTCGAAGCTGATCAGGCAGGTGCCGGTCACCGCGTGGCTCGTCTCGTGGAAGCCGTCGAACGGCGCCAGCATCGGCTGCAGCGCAGAGCGCTCCAACTCCAGCGCCTGGGCGACGGTCAGCTCCTTCTGCTCGGGATGGGGATGCATCGCCGCCCAGCGTCGGCACTCTGCATCCAGCCAGCCGTTCAGCTCTTCGAAGCTGGCGAACCGCAGCCGGGGCTGGAAGAAGCGACCCCGGATCGTCTGAACCTGGTTCTCGACCTGCCCCTTCTCCCAACCGGCCGCCGGCGAGCACGCGGTCGGCTCGACCATATAATGGTCCGCCATCACCAGGAACCGGCGGTTGAAGACACGCTCCTTGCCGATGAACACGGTCGTCACCGCCGTCTTCATGTTGTCGTAGATACCACGCTGCGGCACCCCGCCGAAGAAGGCGAAGGCGCGGGCATGCGCGTCGAACAGCATCTCCTGGGTCTCGCGCGGATAGGCCAGGACGTACACCGCCCGCGATGCACACAGCCGCATGTGCGCGACCTTCACCCGCATCGGCTTGCCCGCGATCTCCACGTCCTCGTGGCTCCAGTCAAACTGGTACGCCTCGCCGGGCCTGAACAAGAGCGGGATGAACGCCGGCATACCATCACCCGGGTCCTTGCGCCGCGCATCGCTCCAGCGCCGGGCATAGCGCCGGACCGCATCGTAGGAGCCCTCGAACCCCTCGCGCAGCAGCAGATCGTGGATCCGCGTCATCCGCAATCGGTCGCGCCGGTGCCGCGCCTCGTTCTCCGTCAGCAACACATCGAGCCGCTCCTGGAACGGCCCGATCCGAGGCAGAGGCTGCACCGCACGGTGATAATCAAACGCGCCTTCCGGCGCACGGATCGCCTTGCGCACCACTTTACGCGACAGCCGAAGATCACGCGCAATCGCCTTGATCGGCTTGCCTCCGGCGTGCTCGCGCCGAATCCGAACCACTGTCTCCACCACCAACATCCCGATCTCGCCACCTGGAAAACCAGGCCGCTGCTTAAATCATCGAAATGAGGGGTCCCTTTTAGACGCCGATCACCCCGCTAACGGGGTCCCTTTTGCACGCCGATCCACAATCTCGCCGCGACGGCAGCCGGTTAGCGCGAGCACCCGGATCATCTTGCAGGTCGTGGCAAACTGGGGGTCACCTTCCTCGGCGGCAAGGATTTTCCCCAGCAGCCCGTACTCGGCCTCGGAGAGCCGCCGGTTCCGGACCCGGTCGGCAGCCTTGCGGATGCCGTGGGCGGGGTTCTTCTCGGTGCTCCCTTCCCGGATGGCGTAAGTAAAGATACCCCCGATCAGGCCCACGCCGCGCGTGCCGGTGCCGACACCGCCACGAACGATGGCGCGGCCGTGCTTGCCGGTCTTGAATCCGATCCTGCGGTGACTGCCATGGGTGCGGAGTGCGGGTCTGATCAGCCGCGAAGTGCGGCGATCATCTCCTCGTCACAGATGATGCCGCTCGGCGCAGGTTTCGTGGCCGCCGGCGATGCCGACTTCGGGCTATCCGCCGCGACGTAATTGCTGAGAAAGCAGCGCATCGCATGGGCGACGCCGACGCGGTTCACTTCCCGATAGTCGTCCTCATAATAGAGGCCGCCCGCATAGCTGCCGGTGATGATCTCAAAGGACGGAAAATAATCCGTCCAGTCGTAGCTCCGAGTGATCATGTCGGCGGCTACGCGCAGGACAGCCTTGCTGTAGGTAGTGGAGCAGAGCACGCTCCGATCCTCGAACGTCGCGAGAAGCGGCACGGGTGAGACGGTCAGCAGAACGCGTATGCCGGGATTCACCGATTTCAATCGATCGAGGAAGCGGACCAGGTCGCCATGGACCTGCTCGACGCCAAAGTTGACCGGCTCGTACCGGTCGGGATCAAACCGTCCGCCTATAACGCCCGGTGCCATCGGGAAAACCGACCCGTCCACCCTCGACCGCCATGCCTCGGTCAGCCCCATGGTCAGGATGAAGATGTCGGCTTCCAGGAACATCGTCCGGACCGCCTCGAGATGGCGCGCGCGCTCCCGTGCGACGGCTTCAGGGCAGTCGAAGCCATCGGGCTCCACCTGCTGACGATAAGGATCGATGAAACGGCCGTCTGGGCGCTGCCATGCCGTCTCGGCAGGAACGTGCTCGCCAAACGCCTCCTGGAACAATTGGAGGAGCTGGGCAGTGGTGTAGACGTTGCCGAACCGAGCCGAGAAGATGCCGTATTGGCGGTGTAGCCGTTCGTCCGGGCTCAGATGCTCACCCGTCTCGGCGACGTAATAGTTGAATCCGATCCCGCGCAGGCGGCGCGAGATGTGCTGGGCGAAGCAGCTTCCGGCCGACGCCACCTTCGCATCGGCGTCGATACGGAACCGGGGGTTCACGGTCGGATCGAACAGGTGCGTCTGGACCGCAGCGACGGAGCGGCGCCAGAACTGGTAGTCCGGAAGCCCGCTATAGGGATTGTTCATGCTTCACCTCTGACGACGCGCAAGGTCCGGTCATATCGTGCTTCGAAATTCGGGTGAGGCTTGATCGAGCCTATGGGATAGCGGGCAAACAGCTCGAAGCTCGCGCAGATGAACTCGTCCAGATCGAGATATTTGTATTCGTATCTCTTCTTGAAGAGATAGGATCCGGGCACGCCCAGCACGTCGGCAATTTCGTCGTAAACGGGTGGACAGGAGCCGTTCACGAGAAGATCCGGCGGAAGCAGGTCGGTGGATCTGGTCTCCATGCCGAGCGAGGCCAGGAACTGGCGCGCGACGTCATGGAGGACCTCGATGCGGGGATGGCGCATGCTGTACATGAAGGCCCTTTTTCGGCCCCAACGCTGGAACGCGCCGTCCAATTCTACGCCATGGCTTCGGAAAGTCTCCAGCATCAGGTCGCGCTGGGGCACCCAGTCTTCGTAAAAGCCGCAACGTTCGTAAACGTATCCGTTGAAGAGCGCGCGCGTGTCGGCCGGGGAAAGCCCTTCATGCCAAGCGGCGAGGGCGATTGAGGATTGATTCAGGCCAATCGGCCCGTAGATGAGCTCCCCGTTCGCCCGGTAATAACCCATGTCTGGATGGTATGCACCAAACTCTATTGGTGGAAGGTAGCTCACATTGGCCGCACCGGGCAGGTCGAATTCCAGCATCGTCGCGATATCTGGATGAACCACCAAACGAGTGAAATCCGACATTCGCTCGATATAGGCGGCCGCGTCGGATTTAATTTCGTAGACATCGGCGGCTTCGACCTGGAGCGACGAAGAGAGGAGCGAAAAGCTTTGCGCCAGACCGCGGGTCTGGCAATGAGACAAGATCAGCCAACGCTCCATTCGACCCGCCTGCTCCAACTGTAGGCCTTCCACCTTAGCCCCGGGCGAGAAAAACCGCTACCTCATTGAGCAACAGACCGACGGCCCCGTGTCTGCGGAACGCCCGGCGGTCGCCTGATCCTGCGACGGCCCGCTCGCTATCAGGCCCGGATCGCCGGGCTTGGTCCAGCGCCGCCCGCTCGGCTCGTGTGCATCGGCCGAGCCCGATTCATCGGCGCAAACGGGCGTCTTCCGTCCTATGGTCGACACTGTGACGGCGCACGGGACTGAGGCGCGCCTCTGCGGCAAGTCGGTGGCGCTGTACGGCGACACTAGTTGCTTCAGTTTCTACGCTACCAAAAACCTTCCGCTCGTCGAAGGCGGCATGCTCGTTACTCTGGATCCCTCAGTTGCCGAAACCGCCCGCAAGTTGCGCACGCATGGCATGTCGCTGGACGCGCTGCAGAGACACGGCGACGCGCAGGAGCGTTGGCGGCACTGGGAGATGGAGCTGCC
>JBBSIZ010000031.1:0-43720 GCA_038257735.1 Sphingomonadales bacterium
CAGGGCAGCCAGTATACGAGCGAGCAGTTCCAGCGGCTGATGGCCGATAATGGCGTCACCTGCTCGATGAGCCGCTCGGGCAACGTCTGGGACAATGCGGCGATGGAGAGCTTCTTCTCGTCGCTCAAGACCGAACGCATCTCCACAAAGGTCTATCGCACGCGCGACCAGGCCAAGGCCGACGTGTTCGATTATATCGAGCGCTTCTACAATCCGAGACGCCGCCACTCGACCCTGGGCGTACCTCAGCCCCATCGACTTCGAGAAACAGTCTGAGGTAGCGTAGCCTATCTCAGCGTCCATCAGACCGGCAGCAGCTCAAAGGGAGGTGGCTTTTGCTGAGGTTTAAGCGACGGCTGGTCCGAAAACCGACCCTCAACCAGCAGCAATCAAATCAAGGCTTATCTGACGCTCTCCAATCCGCTCTCCCAGTAACACGCCCATCCGCGCCGCGACCAAATTTTCCTGAACTCCGCGCACCACTAACGCTGCCGAAGTCACCGTGCCACGATTCCGTTGGAAACGGAGAAAGCAGCCAGGGGGCATACCCTGGATGGCAAATTCCTCTTCGGCCACGCGAACGAGCTTGCAATGGGCCTTATCGCCCAAAAAGCAGATCAGATCGCCGCCGCAGCAGCGAACATAGACTTGGGAACCGGAGACCAGCTCCCTCAGCCGCCCCATGACCAACAGCGGAAGGACCTTCCCGGTGACGAAGAAGGTGCACTCGAAAACGTGCAGATCGTCGTTCAAATGCAGCTCCGGACGAGATTTCGAGACCGGTCCTAGCTTCGCCTGGGCAGCGATATAGTCATCCGGTATCAGAGCCAGGAGCTGGTCATCGACTTCCACGTCGAGCACCGCGTGCAGGCGCGCCTGGCTGCCTTTGTTCGTGACTTGGTGCGGCTGCGAAAAATCTCCATACCAAACTTCTCCGACCCGCATCTCGAACCGTTGCCCGCCAATCAAGAATTCCACATCGGGGTTGGTTTGAAGGGGGATGTGGAGACGGATCAGGCCGAACTGGAAGTTGGTGTCGAAATCGAAATGGCTCTCGATAACTCCGCCCGGCGGAAGCCAAAGGACTCGAACCACCTGAAGGATGAACGGGAGCGATTCGAGAATTTCCTTGAGGTAGGGTGCCTCGTCGGCTTCGGCGGTGAAGCGGTACTCCTGCAGGCTTGGGAAGCCCGGCGCGGCCGTCTGGACTCCGCCGGCCGAGTTGATCGCCACGCCGGTCCACTCGCCGTTGTGATAGGGACCCGGCTGGGGCGCAGCGGTTAGTCCCCGCAGTCGCGACGCGTCCTCGGCTAGACGCCCAGCGTCGAAGTGGAACGGAAGCCTGAACGCCTCCAACTGTCAGCGACCTTTCGAAAGCGTGGGAAAGGCCACGGAAACGAGTTCCTTCGCCTCCGCCAAGCCCGTCAGTGGCGCGGTCGACACGAGATCGAGCGCCGCCTCATAGCCCGACAGCAGATCCTCGGCATCCTCCGCCGAGAAGAGATCCGCGCTATATTCGAGGCGGCAATCCAGCGCATCCCCGCGCCGCCTGAGGAAGCAGGAAAGGTCCAGCTTGCTGGTACCAACCGGAAGGCTGATCTCGCCCGTGCCCTCGGGCCCGGCGTCGCCGAGCCCTTCGTAATAAGTGAAGAGATGATCGTAGAAAGGCGCCCGGCTGAGCGTCGGCACCACGCCGGCCCGAGCCTGCATCAGGTGAACCGGATAGCTGGCGTGGGAGATGGCGGCCATGAGTCGCGCGTGGACTGCGCTCACGAATTCGCCGGTCGCCATACCGTCGGGCGCGTGAAGCCGCACCGGCAGGGTATTGAGGAAAATACCGACGACATTCTGCACCTCCGGTCGTTCGCGGAGCAGGTGGGGAATACCGAGCATGAAATCGTCAGCGTCGGCGGCGGCGGACAGCAACAGTCCGAAGGCGGCGAGAGTAAGGCTCGAGGCAGTGACTTGAAGCTTCCGCCGCGCCGGCTCGATCTCGCCGGAATAGGAATGGCGCAAGGTCCGCTGGGCCAGACCGCCGCGATAGGATTTGATCGCCGGGCGGAGCGACGCTGGGAAAGCGAGGGGCGCCGGGCGGTCGGCCAGCTGCTCGCTCCAGAACGCGGCGTCGGCGGGCTCCCAGCGCGGCAGTATGTCCTCCCGGCAAGCGTCCATCGGGCCTGCGGATTCGAGCGGATCGCCCGGCGAGCCGGCGCTGTACAGGCGCGCGGCCTCCCGGGCGAGCAGCTGCGCCGACCAGAGATCCGCGATGATGTGGTAGAGGACGCATCCGACCAGCCACCGCCTCGGCCCGAGGCGCCAAGCGAAAGCCTGGAAGAGCGGTGGACTGTCGAGCTGAAAGTCGACTTTGGCCAGCTCGGCCGCCCGTGAACGGTAGGCGGCGAGCGGATCGGCCTCGCCGGAGAAGTCTCTTTCCTCGAGAGTGAGCGGCCCGATCTCCGCCCTCGAAAGCTCGCGCCGGAGCGGCGTTCCGCTGGGGCCTTCGACGTAGGCGGATCGAAGCGCCGGGCGCGCCTCGACTATTCGCTCGAGGACCGCCCGGCATCGATCCAGATTGAGTTCGGTTTCGACAATGAAGGCCACCGGCTCGTTATAGGCACGCTTGGCCGGCAGATATTCGCGTATCTCCCAGAACGGCATCTCGAGTTCGTTAATCGGCACCGGCCCGGAATCGCTCGGCGGCGAGGCCTCCGGCGCGGCGGGAGCCTGCCGGCTCTGGACCAGATCGTCGAGCCCGGCCAGGCTCAAGCCGGAGAAGAGCTCGTCCAGCTCGACGAGCACCCCGTAACGCCCGTGAATCCGGGCGATCAGCCGCATCAGGCTAAGCGACGACGCGCCGAGATCCACCAGCGAGGCCGCCGGGTCGATCGATGCCTGGCCGAGTATGTCCTCGACGCTCGCGCGCAGCTCCGCCTCGATCGTGCTCATCCCTGGCTTCCTCCGGTTCCCGCGTCGCCCAGACGCTCGGCGAGGCCTTTGCGGTCGACCTTGCCGTTGGCGAGCAGCGGAAGCCGCTCGACCGTCAAATATCTCGCCGGCACCATGTAGGCCGGCAGCTGCCGGGCCAGCGCGGCGCGCACCTCGGCGGCGGCGACGTCCCTCGAGGCGGTGAAGACGCAGGCTAGGAACGGCTCGCGGCCCGGCATGAACGCCATCAGCACCGCCGCGTCGGTCACTCCCTCGACGCCGCGAACCCAATGCTCGACGTCGCCCAGCTCGACCCGGTTACCATTGATCTTGACCTGATCGTCGAGTCTTCCGACGAAATGGAGGCAGCCGGCGGAATCGCGATAGCCAAGGTCGCCTGTGCGATATTCCCGCGCGGGCGAGCCGCCGTCGCCGATCGTCGTGAAGCGCTGCGCGGTCAGCTCCGGATTGCGGTAATAGCCTTTGGCGAGAAAGCCGGAGCGGAGGCCTATCTCACCGGTTTTACCCTCCGCGCAGGCGCCGGAGCCGTTGGACAGCTGAACGGTGCAGTCGTCGATCGGCCAGCCGATCGGGACGACCTCCAGCCCGCTCAGGGTGCCGGATTCCGGGAGCCGGAAGTGGGTCTTGATCAAAGTGCACTCGCTTGGGCCATAGAAATTGGCGATGACGGTGCCTTCCGGCAGCGCCTTGCGAAAGCGCTCGGCGTCGCGGACGTAGAGCCGCTCGCCGGAGAAGAACAGTTTCTCCACGGCCGCGAAGGGTGAGCCCGAAGCCGGGTCGAGCTCCTCGATCAGCAGCTTGAAGAGCGAGGGCACGGCATGGATCAGGTTGATTCCAGACCCGGCCAGCCACTGCCGCAGGCGGATCGGGTTGCGCCGGGTGGCGCGATCGGGGACGACGACGCAGCCGCCGGTGCAGAGCGGCAGGAAGATGTCGCGAAGGCTGACGTCGAAGGTGGTCGGCGCCAGCTGCGCGACTCGGCACGCGCTGCCGACATCGTAGGTTCGCGCCTGCCAGGCGATGAAATGCGCCAAGCTGCGGTGAGCCCCCTCTACCGCGTTGGGGGTGCCGGTCGATCCGGAAGTGTAGACCAGATAGAGCGAGTCTTCCGTCCAGCCGGAATCTCCCGCCGGCTCGGAAGTCCTGGCGGCCTCGATAGTCTCGACGGCCTCGGCGCTGCAAAGCTCGCCCCGGTCATCGACCATGATCAGGCGCGCCGGCCGTTCCAGCCGGGCGTTGAGGGCCCTGGCCCGTTCGAGGAACTCCGCCGTCGTGACGATCGTGGAGGGCTGGGTGAGCTGTAGTGCTGCCAGCATCCGCGAATCCGGCCAGTCGACGTCGAGCGGCGCGAAGATCGCGCGGGCGGCGGTAACCGCGAGGACCGAAGCGATATAGGCGATACCGCTTCGGAGCAGGAGGCAGACAGGCGTTTGGCGGGTCCGGGTCCGCCCGAGCAGGTCCCGAAGCGCCGTCGCTTGGGCGGCGAGCTCCCCATAACGGATAGAAGCCCGCTCCTCGGCCACCGCTTCCGCTTCGGGATGGGCAAGCGCGTGCCGCTCGCACGCCTCCCAAAGCGACTCCGGATCGCCCGCGGCCGGGCCCCGGCCCGGCTCCGGCCGGCCGGCGGCGGCTCGAGCGGTCAAGGGGTCAGTCGCCGGCACTTCAATCGGCCTGCACGCCGTCGCCGGACGCCTTCCTCCGGGCAAGGATGTCGATCACATCCTGGACGGTCTTCATCCGGACGATGTCCAGATCGGACAGCAGGAACAGGTCGACGTCGATAGTCTCGCAGATGGCAGTCAGCAGCGACGCCATCTGCAGCGACTTGATACCGAGATGCTCTTTGAGCAACCTGCCCTTCAGCTCGGACCCGCTCGCGCCGGCGGCGTACCGGGAAAGGTGGGTGAGGACCGTTGTCTCGACCTCGTTCATTTCGTCCATTTCGCGCTTACCCCTCGAATATGTGTCCCTGTCGATCGATCGCCGGCGGCGAATGCACCTCCCGCCGGCTCCGATCCGGCATCGGCCCGCAGCGAGAAACGCCGCGTCTCCCCTTCGCAGGGATTGCCGCGCCGGACGAACAACTCGCCGGTCGCCGGCCGCATCACCACCGAGGCGACGGTGGAGTCGCGGTCGGGATCGCCCTCGGCATGGACGCACAGGCCGAGTGGATACATGGAATGATCCGAGAGCAGTGCGAACAGGGCCTCGGGCACCGCGTCCTCTCCGAGCCGCTCGACATGATCTCCGAGGATTTTCAGCCGCCGGCGCGAGGCGTTGCGAGTGAAGATGTTCATCTCGTCGCGGGGCTCGAGCTCCGGATGCAGGTAATGGTTGGTGTGGCACAGCCGCTCCCCGCTCAGGATGCGGCCGTCGTCGCCCGTCATCTCGGCCATCGCGAGTGTGGTGGGATCGCAGATGGTGAGGCAGCGCGACGAGCTTTGGCCGATGCGGTCGAGCTCGGCCAGGCATTCGGCTGCGGACCTGAAGCGCAGCAGGTGGCGAACCAGCAGATAAGGCGAAACCCCCAGCCGCCACGGGCCGGCGAGGACGAAGTTGATCCCGATAGCGACGCCCGCCTCGTTGATCCCGACGAGCCCGAGCAGCCCGGCGAAGGTGTAGGCGAGGCTCCTCGGCAGCCCCGGGTCGGAAGGGGTCGTTCGGACGACCCGGCCGAGGTCCGTCATCGCGCAGTTGAGATCGATATTCTGAGCGACGACGGCTTCGCCGTTCGGACCGCGCATCGCGACTAGGCTGCATTCGGCGGCCGCCGGAGCGCCGGTCGGGGCAAGCTCGCGACGATATTGCAGAAGCGCCGCCTCCGCCTTCGATATTCCGGCCCCGGCCGCGAGCCCGTCCAGCTCGGCGGCGAGGTGGGGGAGGGTTCGGCGGAGGAAGGCGCGATAGGCTTCCGCCCGCTCCAGCAGCCGCGACCGCGCCGTCTCGTCCACCGGGTCCTCGACGAGCCGTGCCACCCGGTCGCCGAGAAAATTCGTTATCGCCTCGCGGCAGGCGGCGCCGTGCTGGTAGCCGATCTCATAATCGTCGCCGGCAAGCTCGATCGGCTCCGCTACGGCGTGGCGGGTGCGCGCGCTCACCGAACGAAAGCCGGGACGAGCGCGTCGAGCGCGGCGAACACCTGTTCAACCTCTTCGGCCGTGTTGTAGATATAGGCCGAAACCCTCAGCACTTCCGAATCCGACTGGGCGTCGACCAGAGGCTGGCAGCACAGATGACCGGACCGGCACATGATTCCGTAGCCGTCGCTAAGAGCCCGGCTAAGGTCGCGCAGGTCGGCGCACCCGTCGATCGAGAAGCTGACCAGGGGGGCTCGATGGGCGGGGTCGGAAGGACCGATCATTCGGAACCAGGGCCGCCGGCCAAGCGCCTCGACCAGTGCGTTCGAGAGCTGGCGCTCGTGCGCGGCGATCGAGTCGAAGCCGAGCCCCTCCAGATAGTCGATCGCCGCGCCGAGTCCGATCGCTGCCTCGATCGCCGGAGTACCCGCCTCGTGCCGGTGCGGTGAGCGGCGAAGAGTCCAGCCGTCGGCCCGAACCTCGTCGACGGTGCCGCCTCCGATATAGACCGGCGCCTCGTCCCTAAGCAGGTCGGCGCGGCCGATCAGGCATCCGACGCCGGACGGGCCCAGCATCTTGTGGCTCGAAAAAGCCAGGAAATCGAGGTCGAGGCTGCGAAAGTCGATCGGTACGTGAGGGGCCGACTGGGCGGCGTCGAGGATCACATGAGCGCCCGCCGCGCGCGCTAGGGCCACGATCTCGTCGACCGGGGCATAGGCGCCGCTGACATTGGAGCAATGGGTGACGACCACCGCCTTCGGCCGCTGCTTCAGCACGGTGCGCAGCGCGCCGAGGTCCGGCAGGCCGTCAGCGCCGACGCCGACCATCTCGAACCGCGACCGGCGGCGCCAGGGCAGCATCTGCGAATGGTGCGAATCGAGGAAGCCGACGACGAGATCGTCCGCGGTGAGGCGAAGAAGCTCGCCGGCGACGTTCAGCGCTTCCGTCGTGTTCCTGACGAACAGCACCTCGTCCGCGCTGCAGCCCATCGCCAACGCGATCTTGTAGCGTGCTTCCTCATAGCGGTCGGACGCCTCCTCGGACAGGAGATGACGGCCCCGATGGATGTTGGAGGTGCAGTAATTGTAGCTCTCCAGGACGGCGTCCACGACCTGCACCGGCTTGAGGCTGGTTGCGGCGCTGTCCATGTAGATGAGCGGCTTGCCGTCGATCAGGCGGTCGAGGATCGGGAAGTCGCGGCGGATGGCCTCGGCGACGGACGGAGCGAAGGCCGCGGCTACCAGCGAACCGGCCGCAGGCGAAGTCGAATTCTTCATCGCCCAGCCCTTATTGTCATGAACTTGCCGCCGCGGGCCGCCGGAAGATAAGCCGCCCGGCCCATCCTGACCCGTCCCTGCAACAGGGTCTCGAGCGCGCCCTGCAAGCGGTCGCAATCCTCGCGATCCTCCTCGGCCGGATCGCCGATGAAGCGGAAATCATAGTCGCCCGAACCACGCGCGCCGATCTGGTAGATGTCTACCCAGGGCCGGGCCCCGATCGCGGCATCGAGAGCGTGTGGAGTCACCAGCCGGCCGTCGGCCAGCGTCAGGCTGTCCTTGCAGCGGCCCTCGAGCTGGACGCCGGGCATTCCGGTCCCGCAGGCGCAGCTATCGGCCAGCCGGTAGAGGTCGCCGGTCAGGTAGCGGACATGGGGGCAGAGGCGGTCGCCGACACTGGTCACCGCCAGCTCGAAAAGCGGCTCGCCGCCGGCCGCCGCCTCCGTCGGAAGCAGCTCAAGATAGAAATCCGAGCTGTTGAGGTGGAGCGTGCCGCAATGGCATTGCATTCCCAGATAACCGAACTCCGACATGGAGATCGCCGCCACGACCGGGTTGCCGTGCCGTGCCGCCCCCCGGATCGCGCGCAGGCTGACTTCGGTCGCGAACGAATAGCTGAGGACGATTGCGGCCCCGGCCGGGATCGGATCCTCGATTCCAAGGCGCCGGGCGGATCGGATCAGGAAAGCGAGATGCGTGGGATCCGCATAGATCATGTCGGGCCGGTACTCGGCCAACTCGCGCAGGGCGGTCTCGATCATCCGATCGGGAGTGGTCAGCAGATCGTGGTGGACGGGTAGGATGAGGGTTCCGTCCGGCAGGATCCTGTCGGCCGTCGTGGCAGTGGGGCTGGCGCATTCCACGTCCGAGCAATTGGGCGCGGCGTAGCGGCAGGTCCGGATTTTTGGGATCCGGAGAAGCGGCTCGAGGTCTCGGTTCAAGGTCAGGCAGCACCACATGCGTTCGGCGAGCAGAAATTCGTGAGCGACGGTTGACAGCCGGTCGCCCTCGGTGCCCGAGCTTTGAAGCCGCTGCACGTGCGGGTCGGTCGGTAGCCGGCCTTCGGCGATGATCCCGAAGGGGAAATTGGCGCGATAGTCGGCTTTGGAAGTCGGCGGGATCTGGTCGAACGCCGCGCCCGGAACCGGCGCGGCTTCGCGCGAGCGGAAGAAGGGAACATTCCTGCGCGCGAAATCATATTCGCGGTAGGCCGCGTCATAGTCTCCGAACGCGAGCAACCGCGTCATCGCTCCTCTCCCTTATGCGCGACCAGGCCGAAGAATCGTGCGTCCTGGAACATTATTCCGGAGTCCTGGAAACCGGCCGATTCGACCATCGAGCGGATCTCGTCGACGTCGAGATGGGCTGCGCCCTCCGCGGCTTCGCGTTCGCGGTCGCGCCGGACGATCTCGTCGATCTGCAGGTCGCGACTCGCGGCGAAGGCGGATCCGAAGAAATCCTGCATCCGACGCTGAACGTCGCGGCAGGCGAGATATTCGAGCAGCCGGGCGTGGCGGGCGCCGCGGGGCACGAAATGGTCGACCAGGATCAGCATTCCCCCGTCGCCAAGCGCCCCGAACGCCTGCCGCAGCGCCTGCGCGCGGACCTCGGTCGGCACCAGATGCAGGGTTAGGCTGCAGAGGATCAGGTCGACCTGGTCCCAAGGTGGGTCGTAGCGCATGGCCGCCACTTCCCGGACGAGATAGGTAGCCCGGTCCGCTTTGGAGGCGAGCTTGGATTTGGCGAGATCGAGCATCGCCTCCGAGCCGTCGATCAGGAGCGCTCGCGCCTGAGGGGCGGCGTCGAGCAGCGCCTCGGCAAAGAAGCCGGTGCCGCAGCCCAAGTCGATGAAGCTCACCAGCCCCGGCTTGCAATGACGCACGGCGTCCGCGACACAGTGGCGCTGCTGAGTCCGATCACCTTTGTCGAAGACGGAGCGGGCATCGTATTCGGAAGCTGCCGAGGCGCTATAGGCGCTCATGGGCCATCTCTCTCTCCCCGGCGCAATTCTCCTCGAGGCGTTTTCCCAGCCGGGTCAGCAAGGTTTCGACCTCCCGCTCCGAAAACAGGCTGCCGACATATTCCGCCTGAAGCCGCACGGTCCCCTGGCCGCGGTCGAGGGCGACGAGCAGGTTGAACGGATAATGGAATCGGTCGTGCCACCAGGCGGCCAGCAGATCGAGGCCCGTCGGGAGCGTGAAGCTGTTGTGAAAATCGACGAAATTGAACGTCGCCTGGAAGAGTTCGGAGCCGCCGTTCAACGCTCGGATCCGCCCCAGCGGGACGGTCGAATGCGCTTCCGTCTCGCCGAGCAGACGGTGGGCGCCGCTCACCCGCTCCGGCCAGCTCCCGCCAATCGCCGTGTTGTGCACCGGGACCAAATTCCAGAACAGACCTAGCGACTGGAATGGGTTGCTTAGCCGGTCGGTCCGGCCGTTGGCGATCATGCCGACGGTGGGACCGTCACCTCCGCCCCTCTCGGCCAAGATTTCGATATAGGCCTGCAGCAAGACGGACTTCAGGGTAACGCCGAGGCTTCGGGCGAACCGGCGCGCGGAATCGACGGATTCCCGAGCGATGATCCGGGTCATCGATCCCGCCCGTCCGCGCGCCGGCGCGGCGGGCTGCTCGATTCCGGAAACCGGCAGGCGGCGAGCGGACCAGAAGCTCTCGCCGGATCTCCGATCGAGCCCCTCCCGCTCGATCGCCACATATTCGCGAAACACGTTGACGACGGGGGTGAGCGGCTCCAGCGGACCTGCCTTCGCCGCAGCATAGAGGTCGAACAGCCGTTGCAGGAAGAACTGGTTGCCCCAGCCGTCGTCAATGGCATGATGGATCGCCATGGCGAACTCGAATTCGTCGGCCGCCAGCCGGAAGAAGGCGAAGCGGACCAGAGGCTCGTTTGACCCGATGCCGAATGGCCGAGCGCGATCGGCGCGGCGCCACTCCAGCCGCCGCCGCTCCCGTTCCGCTTCGGCGAGCGGTCGCAGATCCTCCGCGGCGAAGTCCACCGTCGAGCGGCGGCGGACGGCTTGGTACAATTGGCCGGAATCGTCCTTGAGAAACCTGGTCCGAAGGACCGGCTCGGCGTCGACCATGGCCTGCAAGGCCGCTCGCAACGCGTCGGGCGAAGGCCTTTCATCGCGAATATGGAAGACCTGCTGGGCATGGTAGAGGCCCTCGCCATGCTCGGAGTTCTCGGCATAGCTGTCCGCCATGAGGCGCTGCATGCCGCTCAGCGGATAAGCCTCGACGAACTCGGCGCCGCCCGTCGGCACCGCCATCGTGGCGTGAGCGAGGTCGGCCGGCCGGTGATCCGCCTCGCCGCCGGAAGCCTCGTCCGCCACCGCGGCGAGCGCTCGCACGGTCTGGTGTCTGAACAGGTCCGCCACCGAAACGGCGAGGTCCGCAAGGCGGGCGGCCCTGACGAACTGCGCCGCTCGGATCGAATCGCCGCCGGCGGCGAAGAAATTGTCGTCCCGGCCGATGCGCGGAACTTCCAGTATCTCTTCCCAGAGCCGGGCCAACGCGGCCTCGCTTGCGGTCGCCGGAGCCTCGTAGCGGCCTTCCCGGAGCGCCTGGCCGCGCTCCGGCAAAGGCAATCGGCTCCAGTCCAGCTTGCCGTTGGTGGTGAGCGGGAACTCACCGACGACGACGAAGTCGGCGGGGATCATGTAGGGCGGCAGCCGCTCCTCGAGATGGGCGCGCAGGGATGAGGGGGTCGGCGTGGGTCCGGGCTGGCCGCAGACCCAGGCCACCAGCCGTTTCTCCGACGCGCTGTCCCCGACGGCGCGTACCGCCGCCGCCGCCACGCCCGCGCAGCCGGCGAGGGCGGCTTCGATCTCCCCGGGCTCGATGCGATGGCCGCGGAGCTTGATCTGGTCGTCGGCGCGGCCGAGATATTCGAGTTCGCCGTCGGCATTGACCCGGCCGAGGTCCCCGGTCCGGTAGAGGCGCGCCGTCGGGTCGCCCGAAAAGGGATCGGGAAGGAAGCGCTCGGCGGTCAGAGCGTCGTGGTTGAGATAGCCCGCCGCCACGCCCGCGCCGCCCACATACATCTCGCCAATCGTCCCGGCCGGCAACGGCCGCATGGCCGGATCGAGGACGTGAACGTCGAGGTCTCCGATCGGAATGCCGATCGGGCTGACCGCCGGGCCGCGAAGCAAGGCTTCGTCGATGGGCTTGTAGGTCACATGGACCGTCGTTTCGGTGATTCCGTACATGTTGACCAGCCGCGCCGGTCCGCCCCGCGCCATGTCGAACCACGGCCTCAGCATCAGCAGGCCGAGCGCCTCGCCGCCGAAGATGATCAGCCGCAGCGCTGGAAGGCGCAAGCCCAGCGGGTCGAAACGAGCGACCGCGATGAGCTGTTGGAAGGCCGAAGGAGTCTGATTGAGCACGGTCGCTCCCGAGTTGCGGAGCAGGGAGAGGAAGGCCTCCGGCGTGCGGGCGACGTGCTGCGGTACGATGACCAGCCGGCCACCGTACAGGAGCGCACCGAATATCTCCCAGACCGAGAAGTCGAAGGCTTGGGAGTGGAACATCGTCCACACGTCTCGCTCATCAAAGCCGAACCAGCCGTGGGTCGAGCTGAACAGCCGAGTCGCGTTGCGGTGCCGGACGATCACGCCCTTGGGCTTGCCGCTCGAGCCAGAGGTGTAGATGCAATAGGCGTAATTGTTGCCGCTCACCACCGGCAGCGGAGCGGTCGCGGCCTCACTTTCCTGTGAAGGAACGCCGACGAGGACCCGCACCGGGCCGTCGGCAGGCAGCCGCGGCTCGAGCGAGGCTTCGGTGACCACCGCCACGGCAGCGCTGTCCCCCAGGATGAAGGCGATCCGGTCTGGCGGCTGGCTCGGGTCGATCGGGACGTAGGCAGCCCCCGCCATCAGCACGCCCAGAATCGCCGCGATCAGATCGACCGAGCGCTCCAGATAGACCGGAACGAACCGGTCGGGGCCTGCTCCGAGCGCCCGCAGGCGAGCCGCCACGGTTTCGGCCCGCCGCACCAGCTCTTCATAGGAGAGCGTCTGCCCCGCGCATTCCACTGCGATCGCGGCGGGAAAGCGACGCGCCTGCTCGAGGATGGTTTGGTGCAGCGTTTCGAAGGTCTCGCCGGAGGCTGCCGCGACTAATTTGGGCGCCGGTGGCGCGGCGGCCTCGGAGAATTCGAGCCGGGCGTCAGCGACGAGCTGGTCTGGGTCGACGATCAGAGCGCCCAGCAGCGATCGGAAATCCTCGGCCCAGCGAGCGACTTGCGGCGCGTCGAACAGGTCCCGGTCGTAGTTCATCAGCACGCATAGGCCGTCCCGATGCTCGACGAAGTGGATCTCGAGGTCGAAGCCGGCGCCGCCGTGGAGCGCGGGCCACAGCTCGATATCGAGCCCGTCGCCGCTGAAGGCGGGCGCGCGAAAGTCGAAATGGTTGAAGACGACCTGGAAGACCGGATGCTGGCCGGCGTCGCGCACGGGGTTGAGCTCGTGCACCAGGCGCTCGAACGGAACGTCCTGGTAAAAAAGCGCGCGCACGAGGGCCGCTCGGCTTTTGTCGACGAGATCGGCGAAGCGGGTCTCTGTGCCGAAGGCGAAGCGGATCGGCAGCGCGTTGGCGAACAGGCCGACCACTTCATCTTCGCCGGGGTCGACGCGATTGGTCAGGGGCACGCCGACGACGATGTCGCGCTTGCCGGTCAGCCGGCCGAGCAGGATCGCTGCGGCGGCCGCGCAGATCGTAAAGACCGTCGCGCCCCTTTCGTTGGCGAGAGCCTCGATGGCGGCCGAGGTCTCGGGGTCGATCTTGCCGACATGAACGCCGCCCACGCCGCGACGGACCGGTGGCCTGGGCCTCGCCAGGGGAAGCTCCAGCGATGGGTCGGCCCCGTCGAGGGCTTTCTTCCAATAGTCCAGCTTCTTCGCGGATACCGGCCCCGCTTGAGGACCGAGCGCGGGCGGTTCCCGATCCGCCGCCGGTGCCGGGGGTTCGTCCGAAAGATATATCTCGCCCAGGTCGCGCGCCATCAGCCCCACCGACCACCCGTCCGCCGCGATATGATGAACGGCGAGGCCGATGGCGTGGAGGCGGTCGGCGAAGCGATAGACCCGGACCCGGAAGATCTGGCCCCGCTCCAAGTTGAAGGGAATACCCGCCAAAGCATCCTTGACCTTTGGCGGAAGCTCCCAGGCGATGCCCTCGAAGCCGGCGGCCTGGGCCTCTTCGAAGGTGATGTCGACGTCGACGAAGGGCTCGATTTCCGCGACTAGGCTGCCATCGCCACCCGCGACCCGCATGCGCAGCGAAGCGTGCCGGTCGGCCATTCGTCGAAACGCCCGTCGAAGGCGATCCTCATCCAGCGTCCCCTTCCAGACGAGAAGGGTGGTTAGAATGTGGGCCCGCGCACCGGGGTTCATCATCTCCCGAAACCAGAATTGCTCCTGCAGGACGGTCAGCGGCAGTGATTTCGGGGCCGTCACGCGTAGCGCTCCACTTCGCTCAGCGATCGGATCGACCGCAACGGCGTCGCGACCAACCCACAGAGCGACGCCGCCACCGCCAGAACGGAATAAGCGGCGATGGCGAGGCTGACGCTGAAATGCTGCGCGATCAGGCCAGCCCCGACGGCGCCGACCGCATTGGCGCCGAAGGTCGTCATCCGGGTCACCGCGGTCATTCGTCCGAGCAGCGGATCGGGAGTGGCGGCTTGGCGCAGCGACGCATTGTTGATCTGATAGGTGATGGTGCAGAAGCCGTATGCGAGCATGGCCATGCCGATCATCGCTATCCCCATCGGGCCGGCACCGCTGGGCACCGCGATCAGGAGGGTGACGGCGGCCGCGGCGACGTTCGAGGCCATGATCGTTGGTCCGACGCCGAGCCTGCGCGACAGGCGGCCGGCGCTCGCCACGGCGATCAACGTGCCGATTCCGACGACCGAAAGCATCCCACCCACCTCGGCGGCGGAGAAGTGCAGGCTGGCGACGAGGTAGAGTACGATCTGCGAGTAGAGGCCGCCGACGACGAAATGCCAGGTTGCGTGGCGCAGGGTCAGCGGCCGGAGCAGCCGGTGGTGCCAGATAAAGCTTAGCCCGTGCCGCATTTCCGCCCAGATCGAGCGCCGCTCCGGACCTGCGGGAGCGGGCCGCCCGGGATTGGCGGAATAAAGCAGCAGCGCCGACAGGAGGTACAGAAACGCCGCGAACAGGATCCCGAGCGCCGTTCCGGCGGCCTGCAGAACGGCGCCGGCCAGGCTCGGGCCTGCCGTGGCAGCGGCGGACTGGCTTCCGGAAAGATAGGAGTTGGCGTCGATCAGGCGCTCACGCTCGACGATGAACGGCAGGTAGGATCCATGCGCGATATCGTACCAGACGTTTCCGATTCCGACCGCGAAGGCGACCGCGTACAGGGTTTCGAAGCTGAGCCCACCCGACCAGGCGACGGCTGCGCCGGTGCCGAGCACCAGCGCCCGGCCGATGTCGGCGCTGATCAGGATCGTCCGGCGGGAAAGCCGGTCGGCGATGACTCCGACGATCGGAGCGGCGACGAGATAGGGCAGGGTGTTGGCCGTGGCCAGCATGCCCATCTGCAGCGGCGACGCGCCCAGGAAGGCCGCCGCGATCAGCGGAATCATCGTGACGACGATGTTCGATCCGAATTCGGAGAAGGAAAAGGATATCCAGACTCGGGCGAATACCGCTTCCCTCCAAAGAGCCGCCGGAGCGTTCATGCGGCCTCCATTGCCATGCGCGGCAGGCCGCGGCAGCGGGCTACGATTTCGTTGCGCCGAGGCTTCAGTTGAGAGGTCGCAAGACCGTTCTCCACCGTGAACCGCTCCTCGAGCAGGACGACCGACTCGATCCGTTCGTCGACCGGTATCTGGCCGTTTACCCTGGCCACATGCGCCGCGACGGTCGCCTGGTGGGCGGCGGCGTCGGCGATGCAGAGGATGGCTTCGAGGCCGGTCGCCGAACGAGTCACGATACAGTCCAGGATCGTGCGGGATTCCTTCAGGCGATTCTCGATTGGGCGTACCAGGACGTTGCGGCCGTTGCCGAGGCTGACGAGGTCGTCCACGCGGCCACGAATGTAGAGATACCCTTCTTCATCGATTTCGCCGAGGTCGCCGGTGTAGACGCTTCCGTCGGGCCGGAAGATGCGCTCGGACTCGCCGGGGCCAGCGTAGAGATAAGCCGTGTTCACCGGAAAATCGCTGTGGACGATGATCACTCCGTGCTCGTCAAGGCTGACCCGCTTTTCGGGCAGGGGCCGCCCGACGCTCCCCCGCCGATTGGCGGCCGGCGTGTTCTTGGTGACGATGCACGTCTCGTTCATGCCGTAGCCTTCAAAGATCGGGGTGCCGCATCGTTCGAAGAATTCGAGGAGGCCAGAACCCGCCGGAGCGGAGCCGGTCCATAAATAGCGGATTTTCGAGCCGAGAACCGCCCGGGCCGCCGCCCGGTGCGTCCCTGCCTCGTCCAGGGCCGGATCATCGACCGCAAGGGTAGCGGCGCGCTGCTCGATCTCGGCTCGGACGGTCTCGAAGAAACCCGGCACGCCCATGACGACGGTAGGTTGCTCGCGCGCCAGGGCCAGGAAGGCCAGCTCATAGGTCGAAACCACGACGTTGTGCCCGAAGGCCAGCGCGGAGTAGATCCAGTAACGCTGCTGCAGCAGCGACAGCGGCAGGAAGACGAACAGGGAGTCCCCACGGCCGTGATCGAACAGGCTCTGGACCGCGCGGATCGAGCTGTCGATGCTTCCTGCGGTCGCCGCCAGTCCCTTGGGCTCGCCGGTGCTGCCCGACGTGAACTTGATGGTTGTGACGTCTTCCGGACGGTAGATCGGCGAGAGTGGGGGCGCCGGCGCCTCGGTCTTGCCGGCTACCTCGAGCAGCTCGACGATCGTGTAGATACCCATGGCCTCGCCCGCAGTCTGATCCAGGCCCTGGTCCGTGAACAGCAGCTTGAGCGAATAGCGCTCGAGCAACCCCGGAGTCGGCGCGACCCGTCCCGCCTCAAAGCCGGCGGTGACGGCCTTCAGCTTGAGCGCCGCTTGGTCGAGGGCGATCCATCCGAGGCCGTTTTGGGCGATGATTCCGATCCGGTCGCCTTCGCGAACGCCGGCGCCGTGAAGATAGGCGGCAGCGCGGCAAGCGAGCCGGTCGAGCTCACCCAGGCTCATCCGCAGCCTCTGGCCCTGGCCGTAGATGACGATCTCGCGCTCGGGCACCGACGGCCCGCGGGCGATGCGTTTCAGGAGGGACTGGCTAAGCGCCGGCATGTCGACCATCCAGATCGCCTTGCTCCGAATCACGGCCGGCGGCCCCGCCGTCGCCCTCCGTCATCCGTGGTACCGCGAAGAAGCGCGCCTCCGCGAGCTCGATCCTCACGCCCGGCGGGACCAGGGCGACGCTTTCGTCCCAGGCTTGTACCGGCCCAAGTCCAAGCGCAGTCGCAAGCGCGGCCGCGAAACGGGGCATCAGGGGCGCGGCTACCTGGGACAGCAGCCGCGCCGCGGCCAGCTCAAGAGCGATCGCCGTCCGCCACTCGCCATAAGCGGTCGGGACCGACGACAGGTGGCGCTGAGTCGCATGGAATCGCAATACGTCGTCCACCAGCAACTCGAGTTCCCTTGCCGCGGCGTTGAGCGAGATACCGTCCGAGGCATAGCAGCCCGCCATCGCGTCCAGCCGGTTTTGCAGCGCGGCGAGGAAGGCCCGATGCATCGGCGTCCACGAGCCGGCGTCGGGAGCGCGGCCCTCGAAGGACGCGGCAATCCGCTCTCCCAGATCCTGGAGCCAAGCTTGCCACTTGCCGATGAGCACGGTCTCGACCTGCTCCTGGCAGACACCAAGCTCGAAGTTCGTCCGCTTCGTCTCGCTCCGGGTCAGCGCGAGATAGAAGCGAACCGAATCGACCGTCTCGGGCGACAGCAGCTGCTTGCCCCAGATGGCATGGCGCCGGCTGGTCGAGAATTTGGACCCGTCCAGAAGGTAGAATTCGTTGACGTTCCAGTCGAGCGACAGGCGCCAGTCCGGATAGGCAAGGCCGAACAGGATGGGGTTGAGGATGGTCTGGAAGAAGCTGTTGTCATAGCCGAAGAAGGAGATGAGCTTCCAGTCGTCCTTCGGATGTTGAGCCGACCAGTCGCGGCCGAGGCGCCGACCGAGCCCGGCGATGCCATGGAGAAAGACGTAGGGCATTTCCGCCCAGACCCACAGCACCTGATCGCCGTCGGTGGCCTCGGCCGGGGAGACGCCCCAGTGAGATGGATGAGTCATCGGGAAATCGAGCTGTTGCCGGGCGAAGACCCGAGTCGCGAGGTCCTGTATCCGGGGCGGCGCCCTGTTGGCCCGGTGATGCCGGAACACGATGTCGCGATGCTCGCCGAGCGGCATCGAGTAGCGGTCGGCGGTCGTCCGGCGGGGCAGAGTGGCGGTGCCCGACCTGCGCGGCTCGATGAGGTCGACGCAAAGGTTGGGTTCTCCGCATTCCTCGCAGATGCCGCCCATGGCAACCGAGCCACAGCCAGGGCAGGTGCCGCTCAGGGGAACGTCGTACAGATAGTCTCCGGTGTCCCCGTCGGCCAGTGCCGGCGCCTCCCGGCGAGCGACTCCTCCCGAGGCGACGACCCGGGAAAAGAATTCGCGCACGCCGTCGGCGTAGGTCTCGTCGGTCACCGGGATCGTGTACTGGTCGACGATCACGTCCATCGCCGCGAGCGTCGAGTTAATCTCGGCCGCATAGCGGACGGCGACCTCCGCTTCCGTCGACTTTTCCTTGCGCGCCTGGTCGACGACGGAGTGCTGGTAATCGTCACTGCTGGTGATGTGGTAAGTCTCCGCCCCGGTCATCCGCAGATACCGGACCAGCACGTCGGCGGCGAGATAAGGCCCGGAAAGATGGCCGATATGAAGGTCCCCGTTCGGGGTCGGCGGGGCCGACAGGACGAAGGTCGGGCCGCCCTCCCGCGTAGTTTTCCTGGCCGCGGCCGCCGCCGCCCGATGGTCCCGCCAGTAGAGATCGAGGAAGCGCAAGTCGCCGTCGCCCGGATTCTTCAGGATATGCTTCTCGAAAGGCTCGAACAGCACGAAGGACCCCGGCCCGACCCGGTGCGACCCTTCCGCGCCGACCACCTCTCCCTCGCCGGCGAGGATGAAGAAGGCCTCGGCTTCATCATGACGATGGGGCCCCGATTCCGTGTTGGGAGCGACCCGCCCGAAGCCGGCGGTGATTGCGGCCCGGCTGCCGGGGGCGGGCGGCGATACCGGCAGATCACCGATTGTGGCCACGTCGATCCCGAAGGCCCTCTCGAACTCCGCATCCTCAAAAGTCGTTATTTTCATCGGCCCATCCTCAAATCTCAGTTCAGCAAGGCCATCGCCTGGGCCGCGATTGCGGGCGCCAACCGGTAGCCCGAGCCGTTGGCGGCTCCGGCGAAGACGATCCTGCCGCTCTTTCCGACCTTCGTGACGATCGGCTCGCGGGCCGGGCCGTAGGCGTCGCAGAAGACACGGCCCCCACGGATCCGCCGCGCCGCGTCCGGCGCGTAGCGTCGGAGGATCGCACCCGCCTCGTCGAGATTGGCCGGGCTGACGCCCCCGACGGGCGTATCGGGATCGTAATCCCATTCCTGGCATGTGTAGCTGTACAGCCAGTGGCCCCGGTGAACGAGGGGAACGATGAAGGCGTCCTCCTCGGGGAACAGGATCGCGCAGGATCCGGGAGCCGCGGGATGGTCGATATGGAAGGCGACGACCTTTTTGATTTGAATCTCCAATGGTGCCGTGAGCGCCTTCCAGGCCGCGGCATTCGCCCAGGGACCGGGGGCCAGAACCAGCCGGTCGACCTCGAGCTTCTCGCCGCTCGCGAGAGTGACGCAGACGAGGTCGTCGGTTTCGGCAACGGCTTCCACGCGGGAGCCTTCAAGCAAGGCCGCCCGCCCCCTCAGGCTTCGGGCGAGCCATTGGACCAGCGCCCCGACGTCCGCCGAATGGCAGTCCGGCATATCCCACGTCGCGAGGTCGGCGCGAGCGTCGACCAGGCCCGGAATCGGATCGAGGCCAATTCTTATCTCGCCGGGACCAATGCAGTGCCGGCGGAGCTCTTCGGCGCGTTCGGGGCGGCAGGCAGCGACGGCTTCGACGGGGTGGTGCGCTGCCGCAGGATGCTGTGCTGCCAGATCGCGATAATAATCCCGGCTCGTCGCCGCCCATGAGCGGATCCGTTCGGTCCGGCCAACCGGAAATTGCAGGCCCGCGGAGCGCTGCGAAGCGCCGAGACCGGCCAGATCGCGATCGACGACCGTGATCCGGGCGGCCGGCCGGGCGAAAAGCAGCTCCCGTGCTATGAGGCAACCGGCGATGCCGGCGCCGAGGATGGCAATGCGCTCCGCCATCGACTTAAACCGCCATATTGCCCGGGGCGGCAGGGGCGCTCGGCCAGGGGACGAACGCGGGCTGCGCCTTGGGCTGGGAATCGGGCTGTCCGCTGATCCGCTCGATCACTCGCTGGCTTCGCCACGCCATGAGGCTGAGATTGGGGTCGGACAGGCCGCGCTGTCGGCGCGCCGCGTTGAGGAGGAATATCCGTCGGCCGGGCGGCCCGTCCCAGACCGCGGCGAAATCGTTGTCTATCCGAATTTCGTCGCCCTCCCATTCGAAGCGATCCGTCAGCGAGGCGAGGAACTCGGTCGGCGCTTTGCGAAATCCCGTGGCCCAGACGATCGTGTCGGCGAGGAGCGACTCCCTAAGGCCGCCGGGGAACCGCTGGACTTCGAGGCTCCAGCCGTCATGCGTGCGCGACAGGCCTTCGACGCTGCGGTTGGGCGCTAGCAACGTTGCCGGCCGCCGCTCGTCGATCAGGCGCAGGCTGTATATTCGCTGATAGATGTTGCGCAGCGTGCGTTCGGATACGCCGTCGCTGGCAAGGATGTTTCGGCGGACGAAGGAGGACCGGAATTCGGGATCCTGCGAGAAGAAATAATCGGAATGGCAGGGCATGAAATATTCGTTGGTGAACGGCGAGTCGTCCATCGGTAGAAAATTCTCGCGGCGTGAAACCCAGGAGACGCTGACCGGCGCCGCTTCCCCTTCGCGCGAGATGAGGTTGAGAAACGCCTCAGCCCCGGACTGTCCGCCGCCGACCACGACGACCCGTTTGCCCCCAACATTGCCCATCTTTTGTGCGAAGTAGGAAACATGGAATTGATTGGCGTCCGGGAAGCCGGCGGCGCAGGGTGGAACATAGGGACTGATTCCCACGCCGACGCTGACGTTCTCGGCCTGCACCCGCCTCTTCCGGGTGCGCACTTCGAACAGGCCGCGCGAAGATAGACCAACCTCGAGCACCTCCTCATCGAAATATAGGAGATCGTTTTGACTGCTCGCCCACTTCATATAATTTTCGAATTCTTTGCGGGGCACATCGTCAAACCGCGCATTGACGAAGTGGTAGAGCTTTCCAGTCTCATGAAGATAGGAAACAAAGGTATAGAAGCTTCGCGGATCGGATAAGGTAACGAGATCCTTGAAAATCGCGACCTGCAATCCGGTACCCGGAAGCAGCATTCCCTCGTACCAGGAAAAGGTCTTCTTCCGCTCGAAAAACATGCCGGTAAGTTGCGGATAGCTACGCAATAAACAGGAGAGGCTGAGATTGGATGGCCCAACGCCGATACCGGCGCAACTAAGGTACATTTAGAGCCCCCCCAACAGGCAATCGCGGCCAAGCCACTTTGTCGGTTCCGGCCATGAGTCTCCTTCCGCCACGAGAGAAGCTGAGTCCGCTCTATCAGTGCCGAGTGGACTTATGAAAGTTATTTTTTCAATATTTTGTTGTTTGGCCCTGCTTATGCTTCTAGCTCACGCAACAATGGAAAAATTGCGTAGCTTCGGTATCGCTATGACTGAACCAGGCCGCCTGAAGGCCCCATGTCGGGTTTCGTCACTTGACGCCTTGGAAGGTCAGCTGGGAAACCTTCATGCAATGCTATGGGTAGGCATTGATGACGATGCGCCGGAGTTGGCGAAGCCGTGAGCGGGCCGGAGCGGAGCGAGCTCGTGACGCTCTCATACACGCCTTTCGACGCGGTGACCGATTCCGGTCTGCTGGACTCCTATCGCGACCTGCTGGATGCGGAGGAGCGGCGGCGGGAGCTCGGCTTTCATTTCGCTCGGGATCGCGAGCGGCATGTGATTTCCCATGCGCTGCTTCGGACGGCCGTGGCGCGAGAAGGGGGCGGAGCGGTGGCACCCGAGCGTCTGGAATTTACCGCCGACGGCTTCGGCAAGCCGCATCTGTCGGGTAACGGCGCGCCCTTGCTTTCCTTCAACCTGACCCATGCCCGGGGCCTTGCCGCGGTCGCGGTAACTCGCGCCGCCGCCGTCGGCATCGACGCGGAAAGGATCGGGGGCGACCGGGCAGCAGCTAACGATGCGGCCGGCCTCTTCGCTACGCATGAAGCCGAAGCGATAGAAGCCTGCCCGCCGCCGAAGCGAGCCGTTCACTTCCTCGAACATTGGACGCTCAAGGAGGCTTGGGCGAAGGCCACCGGGCGCGGGCTGACGCTGCCGTTCGATCGTCCCGCTTTCCGCTTCCCGGACGAGCGGTCGATCGAGTTGTGCGCGGAGGAGGATTTGGAGTCGGGTCGTCCCGGGTGGAAATTCTGGCAGCTTCGCATTCGGGACCATTTCCTGGTCGCCGTCTGCGTCGAGAATAGGGGCGGCCTGACGCCCCGGCTTCAGCTCAGGGAGACGGTTCCGCTCGTCTATGAGACCTTCATGCCCTGCCACCTGCTGCGCCAATCGGCCTGACCGGGCCTCGCTCAGAGGTCCGCGGTGAGCGTTAGGGTAAAGCGGCGCGGAAAGTTATAGTAAAAGCCTTCGCCGAAGATGTTGTAGCCATATACATTGTTGATGCTGGCGATCTGCGCCCGGACGGACGTCGGCGTGTCTCCCATCGTGAAACGATAGCGCATGCCGGGGGAGACCACAAAGCGGGCCGGGACGAAGAACGTATTCTGCCGGTTGGCGGTTTTCCTGCTGGTGCTTTCGTAGGCGAGATCGAAGGAAAGACCTTCGACCCACGGGGGGCGGTATTCGATCGCTGCGCTGCTGAAGCGTCCCGTGGCGTTGACTGGGCGCTTGCCGACGAGCCCACGGTCCACAGCCTCGCCGCTCAGCCGGGCGTCGAGGAAGACGGTGCCGGCGACGATATTGAGCCTCGATCCGATCTGACCGGACAGCGAGAGCTCGATCCCGCGATGGCGGACCGTTCCTAGCCGGGAGAAGAGAAGGTTTTCGTCGAGCGCGTAATAGGGCTTCTTGACGTGGAACAGGCCGGCGATGAGGCGCAGGCGATTGCTGATCGCGTAGCGAAGACCCGCGTCCATTTGGCGAGTGAGAGAGGCGGGCGGCGCCTCGTCTTTGTTGCGCGCAATCTCGGGGGCCACCGCCGTCTCTTCCAGGCCTTTCGCATAACCGGCGTAAAAGACGAGTGCCTGGCTCGCGTAGCCCGAGAGCGTGCCGTTCATCAGGATCGGGCTGCTCTTGCTCGTCGCCAGGGCGCCGACCGGCCGCCGCGCCTCCTTGGTGTAAAAGGTCTTCTGGAGGCCGAGGCTGAGCTCGCCGCGGCGACGCCACCGGCCCTCGTAACCGATTCCGCCCGTAAACTGGCGCACGATTTCTTCCGTCTGCGGGCCGTAGGTGAATTCGCGCTCTTCGGCGTCGATTCGCTCGTCGATCCGCGCACGGCCCAGAAACAGCGACTGGCCCCCGCCATATCGCCGCCGCTGCTCTCGGCCGCGTGAGGCAAAGTGGACGATGTGGCGACGATTCCCTTCCTCAAACTGCCGGGAAGCCCGAATTTCCCCGGAGATCGAGCCGAAGCGCCGGTGCGCTTCCGCGATCAGGTAGCGATCCGCGAAACCATCGGCGCTGGTGTTGAGAGCCAAGTCGCTGAAGCTGGTCGGAGTTTCGAGGAGGGAGCGAAACAGGCCGGCCCGGATCGTCCACGCGTCCGACAGCCCCACTGTCGAGACGAAGCCGTAATTCACGCCTCGGCTACTACCTTCGGCCCAGGGCTGGCCGAAATATTCCCGCCGCGGAATCCGCGGCGGCAGGAAGGGGCCCGAGGTGAAGAGGATCGGCTGGGGCTCCAGGCTTCGAACCTCGGTGAAACTCCAAAATGGAATGATCTCGACATTCTTGCGTGGCTTCCAGCGTGGAATGAGGGCCGCGCTAAGGACGCTCCGGCGGGCGCCGTAAAACATCTCTTCGCTGTTGATGCCCACGCCCGCCGCGATGCTCAGGGACTCGGTAACCGGCAACTGCCCGTCCAGCTCCAGCCGGATGCCGCCGAAGGGACCGTAGCCGACGACGCTGCTGAGCACCGCCTCGCTGCCAGCCTTGCGCAACGAAAAGTCCGCGATTCCCGTCGGGGCCGGGAAAGGGTAGCTTTGCGCGGAGAGCCCGACCCGAATGGTAGAGCCGGAGACGAGCCGCTCTTGCAGGTCCGCTTGGTAGTCGAAGTAAAGTCCCTCAATACGTACGTTGCCCGCCTGGATCGGACTGAAGCCACGAGCGCTGCTCGCCGAATAGAGGCCAACTCGCTCGCTGCCAACGCTGGTGCCGAAGGCGTCGTCGGCGGAGCGCACTGGATTTTCGTTCGCCCTCTGGGCAGACAGGGGCGAGGGGCAGCCAAGCACCAACATTGCACTGCTGACGAAGCCGAGGCGTCCCAACATGGCATTATACATATCCGAGCCCTCTCCCTGCGGCTTCCATATTTAATCTTGCTCACCAGTTTCTGAGCTAGTCAGTATTTGCTCGTTGTCAATCTAGTTAAGCGATTGGAGAATGCCTATCGAATCCAATTTACTTGGCCTCGCGCAACAGTTTACTGCCGTGCTGAAGTAGTCTATTGCATGCTGCTTATTAACGACTGTCTCGGCTTGATCTGTGATTATATTGTGCCCCGGAGTGCCCGGCGGAGCATCTAGGCCCGCAAGGGCCCCGTGAACGCGCGCAACCAGCTCCGGAACGTCGCCAACCGCAAACCGGTTATTCGCGACATGGGCCGCCACAATATCGGCCGTCAGCTCTATCAATCGTATGGCGTCCACGCGTTGCTCCCCAATACGACCGCGACAGAAATGCACCCCGTACAAAGAGAGAGCAAGGCTGAACCAAGGCCCCAGCGTCCCTGACTAACCGTCAGTATCACTCGGCCACACGCCCGATTGAATCCAGTCCGGGATAGACCTTCACGGCTCCGAATCGTGGGATGATGGCCTCGGGCGAAATCCATAGATCGATCAGGAAATCTTTCCCGCCAGGGCCAGCCTCGTCGACTCCATCATTCACCTCCATAAAAAGCTGTTCTAACCGGGCATATCACTCCACCGTGACGCTCTTCGCCAAATTCC
This sequence comes from Sphingomonadales bacterium, assembly GCA_038257735.1. GTDB lineage: Bacteria > Pseudomonadota > Alphaproteobacteria > Sphingomonadales > Sphingomonadaceae > Allosphingosinicella. The sequence continues at coordinate 24,722 of JBBSIZ010000031.1, forward strand.
TCGGCTGGTCGACGTCCGTGCCCTTCGCCACGGCGACGTGATAGGCGAGGAGCTGGACCGGGATCGCGTAGACAAGAGGCGCGATCAGCGGGTGGACGCGGGGCATCTCGATCGTGGCCAGAAGGCGGTCGTCGGCGGCGGCCTTCAGGCCCTCGGCGTCGGAGATCAGGACGACCTTGCCGCCGCGGGCCTGGACTTCCTGCATGTTGGAGACGGTTTTCTCGAAAAGCGGCCCCGACGGCGCGAGCACGATGACCGGGACATTGTCGTCGATGAGCGCGATCGGGCCATGCTTCATCTCGCCGGCGGCATAGCCCTCGGCGTGGATGTAGCTTATCTCCTTCAGCTTGAGCGCGCCTTCCATGGCGAGCGGATAATCGGCGCCGCGGCCGAGATAGAGGACGTCGCGAGCCTCGGCGATCAGAGGCGCCATCGCCGCTATTTCCTCGTCATGGCCGAGCGCGGCGTTCATCGCAGCGGGCGCTTCGGAGAGATGGCCGACGATCTCGCGCTCCTCCGCCTCGCTGATCCGGCCCTTGTCGCGGGCGAGCTTGGCGGCGAGCGCCGCGAGGACGGCGAGCTGGCAGGTGAAGGCCTTGGTCGAGGCGACTCCGATCTCCGGCCCGGCATGGGTCGGCAGGAGGAGATCCGCCTCGCGCGCCATGGAGCTGGTCGGGACGTTGACGACGACGGCGATGCGCTGGCCTTCGGCGCGGGCGTGGCGCAAGGCGGCGAGGGTGTCGGCCGTTTCGCCCGATTGCGAGATGAACAAGGCGAGGCCGCCCGGCTCGAGCACCGGCTGGCGGTAGCGGAACTCCGAGGCGATATCGAGCTCGACCGGGACCCGGGCGAATTGCTCGAACCAATATTTGGCGACCATTCCGGCGTAGAAGCTGGTGCCGCAGGCAACGATCGTGATCCGCTTAACGGCGGCGAAATCCTCGTCCATGGCGGGAAGCGCGACCTTGCGCTCGAACGGACGCAGATAGGAGGAGAGGGTCTGGGCGACCACGATGGGCTGCTCGAATATCTCCTTCTGCATGAAGTGGGCGTGATTGCCCTTTTCGCCGACGTCGCTCGACGCTCCGGAGGCGACGATCTCGCGCTCGACCGGCTCGTTGTCGCGGTTGAAGATGCTCGCGCCGTCATGGCCGATGATCGCCCAGTCGCCCTCGTCGAGATAGGCGATGCGCTGGGTGAGCCCGGCCAGCGCCAGCGCGTCGGAGCCGAGATAGGTCTCGCCCTCGCCATAGCCGAGTGTAAGCGGCGCTCCCATTCGAGCCCCGATCAGCATATCCGGATGGTCGCGGAACAGGATGGTGATTGCGAAGGCGCCGCGCAGGCGCGGAAGTATTGCGGCGACGGCGTCCCTCGGGCTTTTGCCCTGCTCGAGCTGATGGTCGATCAGATGGGCGACGACCTCGCTGTCGGTCTGGGACTGGAAGGTCCGGCCGGCGGCCTGCATCTCCTCGCGCAGCGGCCGGAAGTTCTCGATGATCCCGTTATGGACGAGAGCGACTCCGCCGACGATGTGGGGATGGGCGTTGCCGACCGTGGGCGCTCCGTGGGTCGCCCAGCGCGTGTGGGCGATCCCGATCGTCCCGGCGAGCGGGTTGGCGGCGAGCTCCGCGGCGAGGTTGTCGAGCTTGCCCTCGGCCCTGCGGCGCTCGAGCGCCCCGCCCAGGATCGTGCAGATGCCCGCCGAGTCATAGCCGCGATATTCGAGCCGCCTGAGGCCCTGCATGAGCCGGTCGGCCACTTCCGCGCGCCCGACGATGCCGATGATTCCGCACATGTTTTCGCTTGCCTTCCAGTCATGCCAGCGGAGGCTGGCATCCCAGCGAGAACTCGCACCGGGGCCCCAGCCTTCGCTGGGGCGGCGCTCTAGATCAACCCGCTTTCTTTTTCGCCAGCATAGCCTCCCGGAAGCGGGCCGCCCAGCGAGGCTTAACCTTCTGGACCCCGCGCGCCAGCGCCAGGGCGTCCGGCTCCACGTCCCGGGTTACCACCGATCCCGCGCCGACGATCGCCCCTGCCCCGATCCTGACCGGTGCGACCAAAGCGGAATTGGAGCCGATGAAGGCGCCCTCTCCGATCACGGTTCCATATTTGAAATAGCCGTCATAATTGCAGGTGATCGTGCCCGCGCCGACATTGGCGCCGGCGCCCACCTCCGAGTCGCCGAGATAGGTGAGGTGATTGGCCTTGGCGCCGGCGCCGAGCTTCGTCTTCTTGGTTTCGACGAAATTGCCGATCCTGGCCTTCTCGCCGACGATCGTGCCGGGACGAAGGCGGGCGAAAGGGCCGATCTCGGCGCCGGCGGCGATGGCCGCGCCCTCGATATGGCTGAAGGCCCGGATCCGCACTGCGTCGGCGATGCTGACGCCCGGCCCGAAGAAGACATTGGGCTCGATGGTGACGTCGCGGCCGAGCTTCGTGTCGAAGGCGAACCACACCGCCTCGGGCGCAATCAGGGTCGCGCCCTCGGCCATCGCCTCGGAGCGTCGGCGGGCCTGCCAAGCCGCTTCGGCCAGAGCGAACTCCGAGCGGCTGTTCGGGCCGATCGCCTCGGCGGCCTCGCCTTCGATCAGCGAGCTTGCCCGCCCGTCGGCCGCGGCGACGCCGACGATGTCCGGGAGGTAATATTCGTGCTGCGCGTTGTCGTTGCCGACCCGCTCGAGCAGGGGCCACAAATCCTCCGACCGGACGGCGAACAGGTTGGAGTTGCACAGGCCGATGGCGCGCTCCTCCTCGGTCGCGTCCTTATGCTCGACGATCCTCGCGACCCGTCCGTCGGGACCGGCGACGACCCGGCCATAAGCGCCGGCGTCCGGCGGCCGGAAGCCGAGCACGACGGCGGCCGGAGCGGCGGCGCCGTGAAGCGTGTCCAGCATGGCTCGCATCGTGACCGGGCGGATGAAGGGCACGTCGCCGGAAAGCAGAAGCACGTCGCCCTCGAAACCCGCCAGCGCCTCCTTCGCCTGGAGGACGGCGTGGGCGGTTCCGAGCTGCGGCTCCTGAACCGCGAACCGAACGTCGCGCCCGGCCAGCGCCTTCTCCAGCTGCTCGCGCCGGTCGCCGACGACGACCACTACCCGCTCGGCGCCAAGCGCCTCGACGCTGGCCAGCAGATGCTCGATCATCGGCCGCCCCGCAATCGGGTGGAGCACCTTGTGAAGGTCGGATTTCATCCGTGTGCCCTTGCCGGCGGCGAGGATCACGGCGGCGAGAGGCCTGCTCATGGCGCGGCCAATCGCACGGAAAGCTTGCCATTTCCATAGCGCCGCGGCGAAAGCCCGCGCCAGGTCCGCCTCTGATGAAACCAATCGCCCGGCCTGACCTCATCGTGTAGGGTCGAGCCCGATCGGGAGACTATATGGACGGCAAGGGCACTTACAAGACTCGCGGAGCGGGCGGATCGCCCGATACGGCGAGAGTGGTCGACCGGAGCGTCGCCTTCGACCTTCCCGAGCAGCAATATCGCCGACGCGGCTACAGCCCGCCTTTCGAGGAGCTGGGCTGGAAGCCGGCCGAAGGGGCTAGCGCTTAGTCTTTCGCGCCTTCACCCAAAGGTGCCGGGCCAGCATCAGCGGCGGCATCCTCAACAGGTGCGAGCGAACGTAGAAGCCGAGCCGGGTGAACGGCCGCCGCTGCCGCCCCCATCCATCGCGCGCGAGCAGTCGGCGCACGAACAGGCGGTCGGCGGCCGAAATCCTGAACCCGCTTCCGTCCCCCTCTCCGGTCCCCTGCGAATTCAATGACTTCAGCTTCGGTGCCTGGCACCGAATTGGAGTTTTGTAGATATGGTGGGCGAGTCTGATCGCTCGGGCGACGGCAGGGAGCAGGCCGTGCCGTTCGGCCCTGGTCCACAGCTCCGCCCGGAAGCCGGAATCGGCCGCTTCGAACTCCCGGAAGAGCCGGTCGATGTCCCACAAGTTGCGAAGGCCCCCGGCCAGGTCCCCGTCGGCGAACAGATGTGCGGCGGAATGAACGATCATGTCCGGCGGCGAGAGGGTGAAGAGGCCGTTCGCCAGCGGCAACCGCGCCTCGACCATCGACTCCATGTCCGGGTTCGGGCGCGCGGTCAGGGGCAATATGGAATGGTGAACGTCGATCATCCGGTCGCGCTCGCGGTGGATAAGCGGCGGCAGCTCATGCATCCAGCGGCGGTAATATCGGTCGTCGTACGGATCCTCCTTGACCCATTCCCAGCCGGCCGCGAGCAAGGCGCGCTCGACGTCGGGCAAAGCGGATCGAGGGACGAGGATATCGAGATCGCCGATCGATCGGCCGCGGCCCGCCTCGAGCCCGGCCGCCGCATAAGCGGTGCCCTTGAGCAGGATGATCGGGACATTGAGCGGCGCCAGCGCCCGCCGAGCCATCTCCGCCTCCCACAGGGCCTGGGTCCGGGCGGCCTCTCCGTCGCGCCGGGCGGCTTCGAACAGGGCCTCGACCCGCGGTGGAAGCTTCAGCCCCTGGAGCCGCCAGGCGAGGCTTCCGATCAGAGATTCGGAACGCGCGACGGCGGTCAGCGAAGTCCAGTCCTTCACCTCCCCGGCACAAGCGGGGTCGGCGAGCAGCCGGACGAGCAGGCGGGCGTCCCTCATGCGCTCCGCCACAAAGTCTCGACCAGCTCTTCCGCCTGGGCGGTATCGGCATAGTCGATCGCCCTTGAGGGCAGTGCGCCGGCGAAGCGGGTGAGGGCGTCGAACCCGCGCTCCCCGAGCGCGACGTAATTGGTCGAAGCCTGGGTGAGCCTCATGAAGGCCTCCGCGGCCCCCACGTCGCGCACGACCGGATCCAGGTCGGGGCCGAAGCGGGGGAAGAGGATCATGACCGGCCTCGCCGGCTCCTTCATTCGCTCCACCGCCTCGACGTTCGGGCGAAGGTGGCGGATACTGCCCTTGGGCGTGCCGGTGAGCAGTGGGCCGAGCCGGCCGGGGTCGACCGCGTCGAACAGTGCGAGCGATTCGTTCTTCAGGCTGATCGCCCGAGGGAAGGGGTGGAGCCGGCCGTCCTCGAGGTCGAGAAGCGCGAACTCGTCGCCCATGAACCGCCAGCCGCGCTCGCCCAGCAGCGCGCCCAGGGTCGATTTGCCCGCACCCGAATCGCCGGTCATCAGAAGCGCCCGACCGTCCCGCTCGACGCTGGCGGCGTGGAGCAGAACGAATCTCTTCTGGCCCAGGGCCATCTGCAAATTCATGCCCATCTCGGCCGCGAGCAGGCCCTGGGCGAGCGGCAGCGGCGCGGCGTCGGGAAGCACATAGTCGCCGCGAATCGCCACCGAGGGGCGGATCCACCGCCGCCAGGGCCGCTCCGCCTCGAGCCGGACGGTGAAGTCGCAGACCCCCTCGGGTTCGGGGTAGCCCGAATAGAGCCGCCGGAGCTGTGCCACGGGCCGGCGCCAGTGCGAGCCTATTCGGAACGAGACGGGCCCCACCTGAAGCCGTAAGACGTGTCTCATGTCCGCCAGACGAGTCCCGCCGCCTCCAGCTCGGCGAGCCGGGCGGCGGTCGCGGCGGCCGGGTCTTCGGAGTCGATCTCGAACAACTCTCCCATCCTGCCGGCTATCTCGGCGGCGCTCGCAGGGCCGGCCGCGAGGGCGGCGAGGATTTGCGGAGCGGGCGGGGCGAGGAAGTGGGTGAGGCCGGACGGGCGGTGGTAGAGAAGGGTCAGGCCCTCCATCTCGACATCGCGCACCTCCCCGGGCGGGTCGGCGGCGTAGACGGATGCGGCCATCCGGCCGATCCGCGATTCAGCGCGGCATCTGCAGCGAGGCGTAGCAGGTGAAGCCGCTCATCCCCGCCTGCAGACGGCGAATATAGTTGGCATATGCCTGGGCGGCCTCGCTGTCGACTCCGGCCGGGCCCCGGCCGCTGTTCAGCATGGCCCTGACCTCCTCGCCCTTCAGCGGCCTGGAGAGCGGCGGATAGGCGCCCGGCGTGCCGGCGGGGACGAGGCTGCCGTCGGCGGCGATGAGTTGTCCCGCGCCTGCCTGTGGGGCGGGCACCGGTATTTCGCAGTTGAGAACCGAGCCGGCGGTCTGCGCCAGCGCCGGGCGGATCGTCACCACCGTCGAGGCCGCGGCGGCGCCGAGCGCGAGCACGACCCGGCGGCTCGGCATCATGCCGCTGTCCTCGTCCGGTCCGTCGCTTCCGTCGCTCATGGCACCCGCATCTATCCGAAGCCCCTTTCATAAGGGTAAATCGGCGCGATTGCGAGACGGGCCGAGCCTGACTGTCCCGCATGTGGACGTTTCGCGGGAAAAAAATCGTTTCGGCTACGTTTGTACAGGTCAGGCCGCCGGAGTAGGCGCGGGCCGCTTGTCCAAGGAATATTCCCCATGAAGATCATCCTTTTCGCCGCGGCGTTGACGCTCGGCGGCGCCGCTCTGGCGCAATCCGGCAACACGGTCGACGATCCATCGCAGAGCATGGGCCCGGGCGGAGTTACCCGGCAGGGCACCGATCCCGACGGCCAGGCCTGCACCCCGCAGGGCTTCAATGCCGGCACCACCGGCTATCCGATGTGCGAGGCGGGCGCCGCGGGCTCGGCCGCGAGCATGGCCGGGCCACAGCGCTGCTCGAAGACGGTAAAGGACCATTGCGTCCAAGCCTATGAGCGCGGCGTCCGCCGCTAAGAGTTGATGGGGCGTCTCTTCGGGGGCGCCCCGTTCTCTTCTGCCGACCATCCGAGGAGAAAAAGCGGCTTGGCCTCGTTTAGTGGGAGTGCCGCCGCGTCGAAACGCGTCGAACGCGGTCGCTCGCCCAGAGGAGTCTTGAAATGAAATTCATCATGTTGACTGCCGCGCTCATGCTCGGCGGCGCCGCCGTCGCCCAGACGATGGAAGACGAACCCGCCGCCATGAGCGAAACCCCCACCGAGACGATGCCGACCGAGCCGATGCCGGCGCCCGACGCCACTACGTCCGTTCCACCGCCCCCGATGACGACGATGCCGCCGCAGATGGTCGCTCCCGGCAACACTTCGCCCGAAACCGACGCGCGCGGAATCCGGGTCGTCTCGGACGCCGCGATGGCGCCCGCCGGCTACAACCAGCCGGCACAGATGGTCCCGGCGGGCACTCCGATGCGGACGGTCGCGGCCGCGACGCCGACCAGCGCCGGGCCGCTTCCGCCCTGCACGAGAACAGTCACCGACCGCTGTACCCAGACCTACGAACGCGGCCGCGCCAAGTAGCGGAATGTTGTCCTGCTCGGCCCCGATCTGCCATGGGGCCTGCTGATAAATCCCTCCCCTGCATTTGCAGGGGAGGGATCGGGACCAGAGCGGGAGGATCCATGACCATCAGCTTCGAAGGGCGGGTCGCTATCGTCACCGGCGCCGGCGGCGGGCTGGGGCGCGCTTATGCGCTCGAGCTCGCCCGGCGTGGCGCCAAGGTGGTGGTGAACGACCTCGGCGGAGCCCGGGACGGCTCGGGAAGCTCCGATGCCGCCTCGAAGGTGGTCGAGGAGATCGAGGCGGCGGGCGGCGAGGGCATCGCCAACGGCGCAAGCGTCACCGAGCCGGAGCAGGTCGAGGCGATGGTCGCCGAGGCGAAGTCGCGCTGGGGCGGGGTCCATATCCTGATCAACAATGCCGGAATCCTGCGCGACAAAAGCTTCGCCAGGATGAGCGTCGATGATTTCCGGGCGGTCGTCGACGTTCACCTGATCGGTTCGGCCATCTGCGCCAAGGCCGTGTGGGAGACGATGCGCGGGCAGGCCTATGGCCGTATCCTGATGACCTCGAGTTCGACCGGCCTCTACGGCAATTTCGGCCAAGCCAATTACGGTGCCGCAAAGCTGGGCCTCGCCGGCTTCGCCAAGACCCTCCACCTCGAAGGGGCGAAATATAATATCCGGGTGAACAGCCTCGCTCCGACCGCCGCGACCCGGATGACCGAGGACATCTTCCCGCCCGATCTGCTCGCTCTGTTCAACCCCGACAATGTCGTTCCCGCCGCGCTCTACCTCGTGTCGGAGGAAGCGCCGAGCAATGCGATCGTCGGCGCCGGCGGCGGAGTGGTCCAGGCCGCCTACGTCACCCTCACCCCCGGCTTCGCCTTGCCGGAAGGCCGCCGGACAGTGGAGGAAGTGGCTGCGAACTGGGACAGGATTACCGACCGGACGCTCGAAATCGTTCCCCAGTCCGGCGCCGAGCAGGCGATGCTGATCATGAAGGTGCTTCAGGGCTGAGGGTTTCGTTTCAGCCGTTCACCGCTTTCATCAGCCGCCGTTCGAGAGGCGCGAGCACCGGTCCGAGCTCGTCGCCTCGGCGGACCACCATTCCGGCCTCGTTGACCAGCGCCCACATGCCCTGGCGGTTGCGCAGGCCGGGCTTCTTCTCGATCCTGTATTCGGGCCGCTCGGCGGTTCGCCGGAAGGCCCAGAAGGCGGCTCCGTCGCGTCCGAACTCGACCGCATAATCGCGCCACAAACCGGCCGCCACCATCCGTCCGTAAAGGTCGATGATTCGCGTCAGCTCGGCGCGCGTGAAGCCGATCTGCGGCGATGAGGCTCCCGGAAAAGGGAGGACGTCGCCCATCAGGCGCGGCCGCGCCCCTTCCTGGCCTGGCCGTCCCGTTCCTCGATCAACTCGGCGACCCGCCGCCTTAGCTGCTCGACCTCGCATTGGAGGATCTCGAGCTTCTGGGTCGCGGGATCGAGTTGCTCGGTGCAGATCGTGCCGTAGGGAAGGAAATCGCCCGAGCTGCTCTGCTCGGCGCTGACCAGGGTCGAGCGGGCCGGGATCCCGATCATCGTCGCGCCTTCCGGCACGTCCTTGGTGACCACCGCATTGGCGCCGATTCGGGCACGGGGGCCGACAGTGATCGGCCCGAGCACCTGGGCGCCGGAGCCGATGATGACCTGGTCGCCGATCGTCGGGTGGCGCTTGCCGGCGACGCCGTCGGTCGGGTTGGTGCCGCCCAGGGTGACCTGCTGGTAGATGGTGACGTCGTCGCCGATCACCGCCGTCTCGCCGATCACGACGAAGCCGTGGTCGATGAAGAAATTCCGCCCCACCGAGGCCCCGGGATGGATGTCGATCGCGGTCAGGAAACGGCTGATATGGTTGACCAGGCGGGCGAGGAAATAGAGCTCGCCCTTGAACAGCCAGTGGGCGAGGCGGTGGAAGCCGAGCGCCCATATTCCGGGATAGAGGAGCACTTCCCAGCGGCTTCGAGGCGCCGGATCGCGGGCCTTCACCGAATCGAGATAAGCGACGATACCCGGCAGCATAACCACTCCCACTGCTCCCCTCGCGGACAAAATAGGGCTGGTCGCGGGAAAATGCCAGCCGGACGCCAAAAATCCGTTGCCGATGCTTTTTTCCTTGCGCGAATGCCCCGCCGCCAAGCACATCGGCTGCACTCGACACGGGGGAGCCGCGCCAGATGTTCGACATTGCAGGCGTGGGCCTTTGGGACCTGCTGCCTTTCATCATGGTCGGATTCGTCGCCCAGATGATCGATGGAGCGCTGGGAATGGCGTTCGGGGTGATTTCCAACACATTGCTCATCAGCCTCGGGGTTCCGCCCGCCACGGCCTCCGCCATCGTCCACACCATCAAGAATTTCACCGGCGCGGTGTCGGCCCTCAGCCATATCGCCCATCGCAACGTCGACTGGCGCCTGTTCTGGCGGCTCGTCATCCCCGGAGTCATCGGCGGAGTGATCGGCGCCTATGTCCTTACCGAGATATTGCCGTCCGTCGCGAAGCGGCTGGTGCTTTGCTATCTGGCCGCGATCGGGCTCTTCCTCCTCTGGCGCGGCCTGACCAAGAATCACCGCGAACGGACCCCCAGGGTCGTCGCGCCCCTGGGCTTCGCCGGGGGCTTCCTCGACGCGGCCGGCGGCGGCGGCTGGGGTCCGATCGTGACATCGAACCTGATCGTCCAGGGCGGCACGCCCAGGATCGCGGTCGGGACCGTCAACACCGCCGAGGTCTTCCTCGCGCTCGCCGTCACCGCGACCTTCATCACCGCGATCGGCTTCTCGGCGCTCGGAGTGCCGGCGCTCGGCCTGCTGATCGGAGGAGTAGCCGCCGCGCCTTTCGGGGGCTATGTCGCGGCCCGGGTTTCGGCCAAGTGGATGCTGATGATGGTCGGGGTCGTTCTCACCGCGACCAGCCTCTTCGGGCTCTGGCGCGCCTTCAGCTGAGCTTGAACAGGCCGCGAGCGGCCTCGACCTCGTCCTTGATGAAGCGAAGGGCCGCGCGCACCCGGGCGAGCTCGGCCAGGTCCTGGTGGACGGTCAGCCACAGCGAGCGGGTCAGGCTGATCTCCCCCGGCAGAACCCGCACCAGCCCCTCCTCCTTCGCCGCGAGGAAGGCCGGAAGCACGCACAGGCCGGCCCCGGCGAGGGTCGCCCGCAATTGAGCCACCAAATTGCTGCTCTCCACCGAGGTGGTGCCGCCCGGAGCGACATGCTGGAGGAAATCGAGCTCGGGGAAGTGGAGCAGCTCTCCGATATAGCTGACGAAACGGTGCCGGGAGAGATCCTCGGAAGAGGCGATTTCGGGCGCGTCGCGCAGATAGAGGGGGGCGGCGTAGAGTCCGAGATCGTAGTCGATCAGCTTGGCGATGTTGAGCCGCCCCGCCGGCGGCCGGCTGACCGAGACGACGATGTCGGCGTCGCGGCGGGCGAGGCTGAACACGGCCGGGGCCGCGACGAGCTGGATGGTCAGCTGGGGATGCCGAGCCTTCAGGCGGGCGATCCTGGGGGCGAGGAAATAGCTTCCGAAGCCTTCCGGCGAGCCGATCCGGATGATGCCCGCCACCGAGGTCGAGCTCCCCCCCACCGCCTCGCCGGCGCCGACCGCGAGCCGCTCCATCTCCTCGCCGATCGGAATCAGTCGCCGGCCCTGGTCGGTGAGCGTGTAGCCGGAGGGGCTTCGGTCGAAGAGCCTGGTCTTCAGAGCATGTTCGAGCGCGCCGATCCGCCGCGACAGGGTCGAATGGTCGACCCCCAGCCGCGCCGCCGCCGCGGTCAGCCGGCCGCTGCGCGCCACGGCGAGGAAGGCGCGGAGGTCGTTCCAGTCGAAATCGGCCATGGAATATGGGAATATATGCACAACGGTTTCTGCACAATGGCGATGGAGGCCGGGGAACTTTTCTGAGAGAGGGGATCATCCTTTCAAGAGGCAGAAAACTTATGTTCGCGACCCGGACCGCCACTGTGCTCGCCAATCACCAGGCCCCTGCCGCAGCCCCGGCTGCGGATTTTCGCACTCCGGCCGATCCCGAAGCCGGCTGGGCTGCCCGGGACCCGGATCGGGCCGTGCTGTTCCTGTTCGTGACCCCGCGCGATTGCGGCGCGCTCGAAGAGCTGATGGCGATCTGATGGCCGTCGTCCGGACTTGAATTTTCTCGTCATCCCGGGCTTGACCCGGGATCCATGGACACCGCGGATCGCTGACGAAGCCGCGGTGTTCATGGATTCCGGCTTTCGCCGGAATGACGTGGTTCGCCGGAATGACGATTGGATGAAAATGCCCGAGACCCCCGCCCCCGCCCCCGCGCCCGAGACCGTCTTCAAGCTCCCCGAAACCCTGCCGAACCCGGCCGAACTCGCCGAAGCCTGGTCGAAGGTGGTCGCCAACGCCGTTCATCTCGCCACCAGCGCCGCCGCTCGCCCGCTCGACCCGCACGTCCCCCAGCCTTTCGACGCGGCCGCCCCGGCGCGCGCGTTCGGCGAGTTCGCGGCGCATCTGTGGGCCAATCCCGGCGAGCTGATCGCGGCGCAGAGCAAGGTCGCGTCCGACTGGCTGAAGCTGTGGCAGTCCGCCGCCTCGCGCGCCGCCGGCAAGCCCGCCGACCCCGTCGCCGCGCCCGAGCGCGGCGACCGCCGGTTCAACGATCCCGCGTGGAGCGAGGAGCCGGTCTTCGATTATCTCAAGCAGGCCTATCTCCTCACCGCGAAACGCGCGCTCGAGATGGTCGAGGAAGCGGAAGGGCTGGACGAGGGGGCCCGGACCCGGGTCGAATTCTTCACCCGGCAATATCTGAACGCCATCTCGCCGGCCAATTTCGCCTTCACCAACCCCGAGGCGATCCGAAAGGCGATCGACACCGGCTCGATCAGCCTGCTCTCCGGCCTCGCCAACCTCCTCGCCGACGCCGCCGAGACTCCCGGAATCGTCCAGCGCCGGGCCGCCGCCGAGTTTGAGCTCGGAGTGGACATCGCCGCCACTCCGGGCAGCGTCGTCCATCGCAACGAGATGATGGAGCTGATCCAGTACGCGCCGGCGACGGACGAAGTGTGGAAGCGCCCGATCCTTTACGTGCCGCCGCTGGTGAACAAATATTACCTCCTCGACCTCCAGCCCAAATCCTCGCTGATCCGCTGGCTGGTCGAGCAGGGCCACAGCGTCTTCGTCATCTCCTGGGTCAATCCCGGCCCCGAGCTCGCCGATAAGGGGCTCGCCGACTATATCCGCCAGGGCCCGGTCGAGGCGCTGGACGCGATCGAGAAGGCGACCGGGGAGAGCGAGGTCGACATGTTCGGCTTCTGCATGGGCGGAACCCTCGTCGCGATCGCGCTCGCCTGGCTGGCGGCGAAAGGGCAGGGGGGCCGGGTCGCCTCCGCGACGACGATCGGGACGATGTTCGATTTCTCGCATCTCGGCCAATGGGCGACCTTCTCCGAGCCCGAGCAATTGCGGGCCATGGAACGCCATCTGCTCCACAAGGGATTCATGGCCGCCCAGGACCTCCAGGCGCTGTTCAGCGCGGTCCGGGCCAACGACCTGATATGGTCGTCGGTGGTCAATCACTACCTCCTCGACCGCGAGGCGCCGCCCAGCGACATCCTCCACTGGTTCGCCGACGGCGCCCATATCCCGCGCGCCTTCCTTCTCGAATGGGCCCGCGACGTGCTCCGCGACAACAAGCTCGCCAAAAGCGGGCTTGAGCTGGACGGAGTGGCGATCGACCTCGGCTCGGTGAAGACGCCCTTGCTCGCGATCAGCCTCAAGGACGATCATGTCAGCGCCTGGCAGGCGACCTACGACAGCGCCCGCCTGGTCGGAGGCGACGTCGCCTTCCTGCTCGGCGGAAGCGGCCACAATGCCGGAGTGATCAACCCGCCCAGCGCCAACAAGCACGGCTATTGGGTCAACGAGGCGATTCCGGAGACCGCGGATGCCTGGCTCGAGGGCGCGACCCGTCGCGAGGGCAGCTGGTGGCCCCATTGGCACGACCGCCTGACGGACGGCGGCAAGGCGCCGAAGGTGAAGGCGCGGGTGCCGGGCAAGGGCAAGCTCAAGGCCCTGGAGCCGGCGCCGGGCTCCTACGTCAGGAACAGGGGCTGAGCGAATTCCGCGCCGCGATTGCTCGTAGCGGCGGCAATCGTCCATTCAGGGCGGCGCGGCTAGGGCGGTAAGGCGCCGCCCGGACGGCGCGAGGCGGGGATGGCCCATGGCGCGGATCGATCGGGACGAAGGCCGAATGCGGACCGGTTCGGCGATCGCGGTCGCAGCCCTGCACGCGGTCCTCGGCTACGCCCTGCTCGCCGGCTTCGGAGTGACGGTCCCGGCCGACACCGGTCGAGCCCTCAAGCTCTTCGATGTCGCGCCGCCGGCTCCGCCCCCGCCCGTTCCGCCGCCCAAGGAGAAGCCGGCTCCGGTCGAGGCCAAAGCGGCCGATCGGGAGGGCGCCGCCTCGCCGGAGAATTTGAAGGCCCGTCCTTCGCCGGTGGTTGCGCCGCCGCCCCGGATCCGGCTCGATCCTCCGCCGACGGTGACGGCCGCGACCGCGCCGGGGGAGGGGGTTCAGGCCAAGGCGGGATCGTCGCCGAGGCGAGGGGAGGGATCGGGCGGCGGCGGATCCGGCGCCGGCGAGGGAAGCGGCAGCTCGGGCAGCGGGAGCGGCGGCGGCGGAGTCGCGGTCGGAGCCCGCTTGCTCTCGGGACGGATCGCCGATTCCGATTATCCGCCGACCGCCTCCCGGACGGGGGCCACCGGAACGGTCGTCGCCCATCTTTCGGTTGGGAATGACGGCCGCGTCGAGGGCTGCCGGATCGCCCGATCGAGCGGAAGCGCCGAGCTGGACGAGGCGACCTGCCGTCTCGCCCGACAGCGCTTCCGCTACCGGCCCGCTTTGGATTCGGAGGGCCGGCCGGTCGCCGACATTGTCGGCTGGAAACAGACCTGGTGGCGGGAAGCCGGCCACCGATAGGGCCTGTTCCGTCATTGCGAGCGAAGCGAAGCAATCCAGTTCGGGCTTGAACGCCGCACTGGATTGCTTCGTCGCTTCGCTCCTCGCAATGACGGATTGGACGAGCCCGATCACTTCCAGCTGGTCACTAGTGACCGTCCCCTTTCTCGCCTAATAGGATGGCCATGAGGAAATCCGCCACCGAAGTCATGCAGGAGATCGTCGCCGCCGCCGTGCTCGATTCAATCGCGGCGCTCAAGTCGGCCTCGAAAGGGCTGCCCAACAATTTGCTTCGCGACCTCAACGCGATCCACGCCAACACAACCTTCGCCGACCTCCCGGCCGAGGTGCAGACCGCGGTTTCGGCGAGCGTCCGCGCCGCTTTCTCGAGGCTCCAGAAGGAAGGCTATTCGGTCTCCGGAGGCGAGCCCGCGGCGCCCCGCCCGGCGAGACCCGGAGCGGCGCCGGCGGCGGCTCAGCACCGCCCCTTCCGCCGCCCCCCGCCCAAGCGCGATGGCCCCGCGCAGGGACGCCCGCCCGGCAAGGGCGGCGGCCGTCCGCCCCGCAAGCCGACCCCGCGCTGACGAGTTCGCAAGTCCCATCCCGGGCCGTGGAGCCTCAATCTCAACGCGCTCGACGATTGGTCGGGCCTGTCGGTGACGATCCGGACTTTCGACGGACGCAATTGGAAGGAGGCCAGACGGGCCCTGCGCGACTAAGCGCCTGATCTTACATTTCTATTTTTGTTCTTGCATTATAGGATCATTCCTATTATAATCGGGCCGTCGAGTCGCATGGGCGCCATGGGTCGGCCGGATCAGTATCAAGCTTCAGCGGATGAACGCGGTAAACTCCTTTCCCCGCGGGGGAGAGGGGGCTGGCCCGAGCCGTCCGCGCTGCTAAACAGTCTGCAAAAATCCAGAGGGGGGCTTCATGGCGACGGCGGCATCGGCGGACTACGTCATCGACGCGAAGCGGGACCGGCTGGTCATCTTCGCCTCGACGCTCGGCACCGTCTTCGAATGGTATGATTTCTTCATCTACGGAACCCTCGCGGCGGTTATCGGCAAGCAATTCTTCCCCGCCCAAAGCGAGACCGCCCAGTTCCTGCTCGCTCTGGCCAGCTTCGGAGTGGGCTTCGGGGTTCGGCCGATCGGGGCGGTGCTGTTCGGCTATCTCGGCGACAGGCTGGGGCGGAAATATACCTTTCTCGTCACCATCACCCTGATGGGGGTCGCCACCGCGGCCGTCGGCCTCCTCCCCGGCTATGCCGCGATCGGAATGGCGGCGCCGGCCTTGCTGGTCTTCCTGCGGGTCTTGCAGGGGCTTGCCCTGGGCGGCGAATATGGCGGCGCGGCGATCTACGTCGCCGAGCATGCGCCGCGTCACAAGCGCGGCTTCTACACCAGCTTCATCCAGGCCGGAGTGATCGGCGGCTTCCTGCTCTCGGTCGCGGTCGTCCTGGTGTCCGAGCTGTTCGTCGACAAGGCCGAGTGGGAATCCTGGGGCTGGCGGATCCCCTTCCTCTTCTCGGTCGTGCTTCTCGCAATCTCGCTTTGGGTGCGGCTCAAGCTCAAGGAGAGCCCGGTCTTCCAGGCGATGAAGGATAAGGGCGAGATCGCGAAGAATCCGCTCAAGGAAACCTTCGCGAGCCGCTCCAACGTCAAGCTCGTCCTCGTCGCCTTGTTCGGGATCGCCGCCGGGCTAACCGTCATCTGGTATACCGCCCAGTTCCAGGCGATGTACTTCCTCCAGAATTCGCTGAGGATCGAGGACACCGCCGCCCGGGCCATGATCGGCGCCGCCGCTTTGGTCAGCCTGTTCTGGTTCATCCTGTTCGGCTGGCTTTCGGACCGGGTCGGGCGGAAGGGGCCGATCGTGATCGGCTATGCGCTCACCATCGTCATCCTGTTCCCCCTGTTCCACTGGATGGCTTCGGCGGCCAATCCGGAGCTTTCGGCGGCGATGCGAAAGAATCCGGTGGTCGTGACCGGAAGCGACTGCACCTACGCCCCCTTCGCCAAGGTCCAGCCGACCGAATGCGGCAAATTGCTCGACGCCCTGTCGAAGAAGGGAATCGCCTATTCGACCGCCGAGGCGCCGGCGGGGGCGCCGGCCGGGGTGACGATCGGCGGAGTCGCGGTCGACGCCTCCGATCCCGCCTCGCTCGAATTCGGGCTCAGGATCGCCGGCTACAAGCTGGAGAAGAGCTCGCCCACCCTCGGCCAGGCGCTTCAGGTGGTCCTCGCCATCGTTCTCATCGGCCTGTGCTCGGGAATGACCTTCGGGCCGGTCGCCGCCCTCCTGGTCGAACTGTTCCCGGCGCGGATACGCTACACGTCCATGTCGATCCCCTATCATATCGGCACCGGCTATTTCGGCGGGTTCTTGCCCTTCATCAGCCAGTATATCGTTGCCAAGACCGGCGATCCCTTCGCTGGGCTCTGGTACACGATCGCGGTCGTGGCGATGGCCCTGGCGGTGACGTTGTTCTGGCTCCCGGAGACGGCCGGGAAGGAGCTGGAATAGGAGTTGGCGACAGCTACCAATGGCCAGGCGAAGCCGGCGCGATGAACCCCCGCCGGGACCGGTAATTGGTAGCTGTCCCCAATTACGAAGGTGTCCCCAATTACGAAGGCCGCTGGGATCCCGGCCTTCGCCGGGATGACGGGTTGCTCGGGCCTTCCGCGGGACGTATCCGCCTCTCGTGCCCGAGCCCCATTCCCCGCTGCGCCTCCGTATCGACGGCGAGGCCCTCGTCGAGAATTGGCGCTGGCTTCGGCAACTTAGCTCCGGGGCCGCCTGCGGGGCGGCGGTCAAGGCGGACGGCTATGGGCTGGGCGCCCGGCATGTCGTCGCCCGGCTCGCCGATGCCGGCTGCCGCGACTTCTTCGTCGCCACCTGGCGCGAGGCGGAGGCCGTGCTGCCCCGGCTCGGATCCGCTTCGCTGTCGGTCCTGCACGGTTTCGCCGCGGAGGATTTGGCCCGCGCCGCCGGCTCCGGGGCCCGCCCGGTCCTCAACACGCCGCTTCAGGTCGAGCGATGGAAGCAAGCGGGCGAGGGCCGTCCCTGCGACGTCATGATCGACACCGGGATCAACCGTCTCGGCCTCGATCCGGCGGTGGCAGGGGAGGGGCTTCTCGAGGGGCTCGAGATCGACACATTGATGAGCCACCTCGCCCGAGCGGACGAGGATTCGGCGATGAACGGGCGCCAACGCTCGGCTTTCCTCGAGGTCGCCGCCCGGGTTCCGGCGAAGCGCCGAAGCCTGGCCAACAGCGCCGGAATCTGCCTCGGCCCGGATTTCGCCTTCGACCTCACCCGCCCGGGCCTCGCTTTGTACGGCGGAGTGCCGAGGCGCGAGGCGGCCCGGCACATCCGCCAGGTCGTCCGGGTCGAGGCTCAGATCGTCCAGCGCCGGCGGGTCGAGGCGGGGGGCGGGGTCGGCTACAATTCGACCTGGACGGCCAAGGCGCCGGCCGAGCTCGCAATCCTCAACCTCGGCTATGCCGACGGCTATCTGCGCGGCTTTTCGGGCACCGGCCGGGCCCGTCTCGCCCGCGGCTTCGCGCCGGTGGTCGGCCGGGTCTCGATGGACCTCACCGCACTTCTCGTCGACCAGGCCCCGGAGATGAAGGAAGGCGATTGGGTCGAGCTGGATTACGCCTTGCCGGCCGCCGCCGACCAGTCGGGTCTGTCGCAATATGAGCTTTTGACGACCTTGGGGAGCAGGCACGAAAGATTGTGGAAATAGGGCCGTCATTGCGAGGAGCGGAGCGACGAAGCAATCCAGATGCAGGAGGCCGGAGCTGCTGGATTGCTCCTCTATGCTCGCAATGACGA
Source organism: Sphingomonadales bacterium (assembly GCA_038257735.1). Taxonomy (GTDB): domain Bacteria; phylum Pseudomonadota; class Alphaproteobacteria; order Sphingomonadales; family Sphingomonadaceae; genus Allosphingosinicella. The sequence continues at coordinate 42,722 of JBBSIZ010000031.1, forward strand.
AACTCTGGCGAAGAATGCGGGTTCACCTCTTATGGTTCGAATCGCGCATCTCTCCGACATTCATTTCGGCTGCCAGGACGACAAGGTCGTCGACGGCGCCAACGCCTGGCTTCAGGAGCAGCAGCCGGACCTGATCATCGTCAGCGGGGACTTTACCCAGCGCGCCCGGGTCGAGCAGTTCAGGCAGGCCTCGAACTGGCTCAACAGGCTTCGATCGTCGGGCTGGCCGGTGCTCGCGGTCCCCGGCAATCACGACATCCCCCTCTACGACGTCGTCACCCGCTTCGCCGCTCCGCTGCGCCGCTACAGGAAATATATCTCCAACGATCTGTGCCCCTGGTTCGAGAATGACGAAGTCGCGGTTCTCGGGATCAACACCGCCCGATCGCTGACCATCAAGGACGGCCGGATCAACCGCGACCAGATGAAGATCATCGAGGAGCGTTTCGCGGCGGTCGACCCGGGCAAGACGAAGATACTCGTCACCCACCACCCGCTCTTCTCGATGCCGATCGGGGAGGGGACGGAGCTAACCGAGGCGGTGGGCCGCCACCAGGACGCGGTGACCGCGGTGTGCAGGGCCGGGGTGAATATCGCGCTGGCCGGCCATTTCCACCGAACCTATGCCGAAGCGGCGAGCAGGATGGTCGAGAAGGCCGGCGGCGCCCTCGTCATCCAGGCCGGGACGGCGACCTCAAAACGGCTTCGCAACGACGAGCTGCAGAGCTTCAACTGGATCCACGCCCACCGCCACAACGACATCGAGCTTCAGGTGATCGCCTGGGACGGCACCGGCTTCCGCCGCGGCAGCCATGTCCGATTCGCCCATGACGGCGAGGATTGGAGCTCGCTGACGGTGTCTCACGACAGCCCGGAGGAAGAGGCCGCCGCGCAAATGGGGCAGCGGCCGGAACCGGCGGCGGTTAAATAGCCGGACGGTGTCGACCTTCAGAAGATCCCTTTCCCCAGGGGGGAGAGGGTAGGGAGAGGGGGTACGGC
>JBBSIZ010000032.1:0-42556 GCA_038257735.1 Sphingomonadales bacterium
GTGCGGCGGATCGCGGTCACCATGTTGATCCGCTGGCCCTCGGGCTTCGGCTCCTCGTGGCTGTGCGGGGCGCGATAGCCGTGGGTCCATTGCCCGCCCATCTTCTGCATCTCGCCGTCGTAGAAGACATGGTCGAGCACCCGCTCCGGATCCGATACTCCGCGCGCATCGGCCACCTGGCGCGCTTCCTCGACGTCGGCCAAAGCCTTCGCCTCGATCCCGTCCCATTCCGCCTCGGTCAGGAGCGAGCCGACGAGATGCGCCTTGAGCTTGGGCAAAGGGTCGCTGGCCCATTCGTCGCGGACCATATCCTCGCTCTTATAGGCCTGGGTGTCCTGGAAGCTGTGGCCCTGCAGGCGGGGAACATTGAGGCGCAGAAGCGCCGGCCCCTTGCCGCCGCGGACATGGTCGACGGCGCGCTCGATCAACCCGGCCGCCTCGGCGGGCTCGGTGCCGTCGCCGGCGAAGATAGCGAGGTTGCCGAAGCTCGCCAGATTCTTCGCAATGTCTCCGCCCGGCGTCTGGAAGCTGGAAGGGACCGAGATTCCGAAGCCGTTATCCTCGACGTAGAAGAGCATCGGCAGCTTCTGGGTGGTGGCGATGGTCAGCGCCGACCAGAAGCCCCCGGTCGCGCAGGAAGCGTCGCCGCCCAGAACTACCGCGATCGCGCCTGCGTAGCTCTCGTCCTCCAGAACGTTGCGATAATATTCGATCGCCTGCGCCCAGCCCGCGGTCGGCGTATATTGCGCCCCGACTCCGCCCGACATGGGCAAGGCCGGCGCTCCGCCGGGATTGGGATAGTTGAAGACCACCCCGATATCGCGGCCGTCCGAATAGCCCCCTTCCCGGCCCATTCCGGAGCCGAGCGCGTCCTCGACCGGCACCCCGAGCGCGAGCAGGAGAGGCCGCGAGCGATAATAGCCGCAGGTGGCGTCGCGGCGGTGGGTGAGTCGGCTTCCGAGCAGCGCCTGGGCCAAATCGTGGCCGCGCGCCGAGAATTGGTAGAGGATCTTGCGCTCGGGGACGAGCCTTTCCTCCTCGAGCCTGTCCAGCGCCCGGCTGAGCTGGACGAGATAGGCGATCCGCCGCCAATCATAGCCTTCATGCGGCAAAGACTGGCGATTCCCCACTTTCTCTGCACTTTCACCCATCCATCTTCTCCACCACCGCGGCGGCGAAGGAATCGACATTGCCGTCGGAGAGTCCGACGATGTTGAATCGGCCGCTATTCGCCATGTAGATGCCCTTCTCCTCGCGAAGATCGAGCACCTGGGCCTGGCTCAAGGGCAGCATCGAGAACATTCCGTTCTGCCCGTCAATATAGGCCAGCCGCTCGTCATAGGCGGCAAGTTTAGCGCGCAAGCTTCTGATTCGGGCGCACATTTCCTTGAGCTCGTCATTCCAGTCGGCGCGAAGCCCGGGATCGTCGAGGACGATATGGACGATCGCCGCGCCATGGTCGGGCGGCATCGACCACATGGTTCGCGAAAGCTGCAGCAAATTGCCGTAGACGATCCGCGCCGCCTTCGCGCTTGGCGCCTTGACGAAGAGATTGCCGACCCGCTCGCGATAGAGACCGAAATTCTTGTCGCAGCTTTGAGCGATAAGTGCCTGTTCCGCCTTACCTATCACCAGGCGCATTCCCGCAGCGTCGGCCTCCAGCCCGTTGCCGAGGCCCTGATAGGCAAGGTCGACGAAGGGAATGAGGTCGCGGCGGTCCACCACGTCCGCGACCTCGGCCCATTGGCCCGCCGAAAGATCGGCGCCGGTCGGATTGTGACAGCAGCCGTGAAGGAGGACGAGATCGCCGCCCCGAGCCTTCTCCAGAGCGTCCATCATCTCCTCGAACAGGATCCGGCGGCTCGCCGGGTCGTAATAAGGGTGCGGCACCATCTCGACGCCGGCGGAGGCGATCAGCGGGCCGTGATTCGGCCAGGTCGGCAGACCGACGAGGATCCGCGCCTTCGGATTGGCCTTGCCGACCAGATCGGCCGCGAGCCGAAGGGCGCCGCAGCCGCCGGGAGTCTGGAGCCCGACGATCCGCTCGTCCGCCGCTCCGGCCTCGCCGAACAGGATCGGTCGGATCAGCTCGGTGAAGCGGGCATCGCCCTGCGAGCCCAGATAAGCCTTGGTCTCCTGTCGCTCCCAGAGCAGCCGCTCCGCCTTCTTGACGGCGCGCAGGATCGGGGTCCCGCCCCCGGAATCGCGATAGACCCCGACTCCGACGTCGATCTTGTCCGGGCGAGGATCGGCGTCGCACAAAGCTATGAGCTGGAGCAGCGAATCCGATTTCTGTTCTTCGAGCCGGTCGAACAGGAGCGGCGCGTCGCTAAGCAGAAATGAATCGTTCATTCGAGTTCCTTTCGACGAAGCTGAAAGCGCTTTAGACCTTTTCGGTTCGAATTACGTATCAGACTTGCCGATCATGGGGGTGGATTTGAAACATATCTTCGGCTAAAAGCATTAAGGTGAAAGAAAGTGATCAACTCGATGCCGTGGACCGCCGAATCGTTCGCGAACTGCAACGCGACGCGAGCCTGAGCCACGCCGCCCTCGCCGAACGAGTCGGGGCATCGGCGGCTTCGGTCTGGCGCCGGGTGCGCGCATTGGAGAAAGCCGGAGTGCTCGGCCGGGCGGTCCGGATCGCGAGCCCGCGGGCGCTCGGCCGCTCGGTCAACGTCCTGTGCCAGGTCCGGATGGCCCGCCAGACGGTCGAGGCGCGCGCCGATTTCGAGGATTTCATCCAGTCGCGCGAGGAGATCGTCGAATGCTACGCCATGTCCGGCGAGTGGGATTATCTCCTGCGCATCGCGGTCAGGGACGTCGCCGATTATGACCGCTTCATCATGCGCGGCGTGCTCGCCCATCCGAGCGTGGCAAATGCGGCGAGCAACTTCGCGCTCAGGCAGGTCAAGTACACGACCGAGATACCGGTCTGACCGTCGGCCCGGCGGGAACCCCGCCCCCTTCCCGCGGATTGAATCGCAAACGAATCGATCCTCGGGAGCACTCAAGCATGGCCGCACGCGCCTATTGGAAGGGACAGATCAGGCTCGCCTTGGTCTCGATCCCCGTCGAGATATTCTCCGCCACCAAGAGCGGGGCGACCATCGCCTTCAACCAGATCCACGAGCCGACCGGCAAGAGGGTCAAATATGAGAAGGTGGTGCCCGGCGTCGGAGCGGTCGAGCCGGAGGACATCGTCAAGGGCTACCAATATGAGAAAGGCAGCTACGTTCTGCTCAGCGACGAGGAGATCGAATCCGCGAAGCTGGACAGCAAGAAGATTCTCGAGCTCACCCAGTTCGTCGATTATGACGATATCGACGTCCTCTATTACGAGAAGCCTTATTTCGTCGTCCCCGCCGACGACCTTGCCGAGGTGGCCTTCATCGTACTGAGGGAAGCGCTCCGGCGCACCAAGAAGGTCGCGCTCGGCCAGCTCGCGCTTCGCGGCCGCGAATATCTGGTCAGCCTCAAGCCCTGCGGCCGCGGCATCGTGCTGGAGACGCTCCGCTATGCCGACGAGGTCAACAAGGCGCAGAATTATTTCCGCGACATCGCGGAAGCCAAGCCGGACGAGGAGCTGCTCGACCTCGCCGAGGCGCTGATCGAGCGCAAGACCTCGGCCTTCGATCCGTCCAAATATCACGACCGCTATATTGAGGCGGTCGAGGCGCTGATCGACAAGAAGCGCAAGGGCAAGACCATCCATACCGAGGAGGATGAGGCACCGGCCCGCGGCTCCAACGTCATCGACCTGATGGCGGCGCTCAAGCGCTCGATCGAGAAGCCGGGGAGCAAGGAGGCGGGCGGCGCGAAGAAGACGGCTTCAAAGCCGGCGCCGCGCAAGCCGGCGGAGAAGAAGGCGCCCGCCAAGTCCGCTCCGGCGCGGAAGCGGGCGTGAGGCCCTATCCTCCCCATCGCGGATGGGGAGGGGGACCACCCGAAGGGTGGTGGAGGGGTAGTTGGCGCAGACCTCGTCAGCTACCCCTCCACCATGCTTCGCTTGGTCCCCCTCCCCACGAGCTTCGCTCGCAGGGAGGATGACGCATGGCCCCGCGCAAGAAATCCGCCGACCCGCTCGAGACCTATAACCGCAAGCGCGACTTCGCGAAAACGGCGGAACCGGCCGGCAAGGTGGCGAAGGCGAAGAAGCCGAACGCCCCCGCCCTCTTCATGGTCCAGAAGCACGATGCCTCCCGCCTCCATTACGACCTCAGGCTCGAGCTGGACGGGGTGATGAAGAGCTGGGCGGTGCCGAAGGGTCCCAGTCCCGACCCCGCGGACAAGCATCTCGCCGTTCGCACCGAAGACCATCCGATGAGCTACGCCAGCTTCGAGGGCATTATCCCCAAGGGCGAATATGGCGGCGGCACCGTCATGATTTGGGATTGGGGGGCCTGGACTCCCCATCCGGACAAGGACCCGCGCAAGACGATCGAGGAAGGCCATCTCCACTTCACTCTCGACGGGCACCGAATGAAGGGCGAATGGGTGATGTTCCGCCTAAAGGGCCGGCCCGGCGAGCGCGCCGAGAACTGGATGCTGAAGAAACTCACCGACGCGCATGCCGGCGGCTCGATGGGGCTGACGGAACGGTATCTCACGTCGGTCAAGACCGGGCGGAGCATGCAGGAAATCGCGGCCGGCAAGAAGTCGAAGGAATTGAAGGGGTGGAAAGTTCCTCTCCGGAACGGGGAGGGTGGAGGGGTCCCGGCGTCCGGGGGCCACTCCCCGTCCCGGGCAGGAACTAAAATTCCCGCTTTCCGCGAGCCGCAGAAAGCCACCCTCGTCGACCACATCCCCGCCGGCTCCGGCTGGATGCACGAGATGAAATATGACGGCTATCGCTGCCTGCTTGGGATCGGCGGCGGCAAGGCCAGGGTCTATACGCGCTCTGGCCTCGACTGGTCCGACAAATTCCCCGAGATCGTCGAGGCGGCGGCCCGGATCGAATTGGGATCGGCCCTGCTCGACGGCGAGATCGTCGCCCTGGACGAGAAGGGCAATACCGGCTTCTCCGCGCTCCAGCAGGCGATCGGCGAAGGCGGGCGCGGCCTCACCCTCTTCCTGTTCGACGCGCTCGAGATAGACGGCGAGGATTTGACAGGCCTGCCGACGATCGAACGAAAGGGTCGCCTCGCCTCGCTGGTCGGCGACGGCATGCCGCCGACGATCCTCTATGCCGAGCATATCGTCGGCCATGGCGAGGAATTGTTCGACGCCATGTGCGAGGCGGGCCAGGAAGGAATCATCTCGAAACGGGCCGACGCCCCCTATCGGGGCGGACGCACCAAAACCTGGCTCAAGATCAAATGCACCTACCGCCAGGAATTCGTCATCCTCGGCTGGTCGGAAAGCGACAAGAAGGGCCGCGGCTTCCGGGCTCTGCTGCTCGGAGTCCATGAAGACGGCAAGCTTCGCTATGCCGGCAAGGTGGGCACCGGTTTTTCGAACAAGGTCCAGCAGGATCTGCTCGAACGCTTCGAAAAGCTGGCCGCCGCCAAGCCCGCGGCTCCGGTGTCGAGGCCGGAAGCGCGGGGCGCGCACTGGCTGAAGCCGAAGCTCGTCGCCGAAATCGCCTTCGCCGAGTTCACCGCCGAGGGGGTCGTCCGCCACGCCAGCTTCCTCGGCCTGCGCGGCGACAAGAAAGCGGCGGAGGTGATCGAGGAAGCACCCGAGCCGGTCGAGCGCACCGCCCCTGCCTCGGACGACGTCAAGATCAGCAACCCGGACCGCGTGCTCTTCCCGGACGCGGGAGTGACCAAAAGCGATCTGGTCGAATATTACCGGACGATCGGCCCGATGATGATGGAATGGGCGGCCGGCCGTCCCCTCAGCCTGGTGCGCTGCCCGCAGGGGCGGGCGAAGAAATGCTTCTTCCAGAAGCACAATACGGGCAGCTTCGGTTCCCATGTCCACCAGATCCCGATCGAAGAGAAGAAAGGGCAAATCGAAGATTATGTCTATGTCGAGGAGGCGGCGGGCATCGTCGCCTGCACCCAGATGGGGACAATCGAGTTCCACGGCTGGGGCTCTTCGGCCGCGGAGGTGGAGAAGCCCGACCGCCTCGTCTTCGACATCGATCCCGACGAGGGCCTCAGCTTCGACGAGGTGAAGCGCACCGCCCGCGACATCCACCGCCACCTCGCCGACATGGGCCTGCAAAGCTTCCCGCTGACGACCGGCGGCAAGGGCCTGCACGTCGTCGTCCCGCTGACTCCGCAAGCCGAATGGCCGCAGGTCAAGGACTTCGCCCAGCGCTTCGCGATCGCGCTCGCCACGGCCGAGCCGGAGCGCTTCACCGCCAGCCTCGCCAAGGCTAAGCGCAAGGGGCGCATATTCCTCGACTATCTGCGCAACCAGCGCGGATCGACCGCCGTCCTGCCTTATTCGGCCCGAGCCCGCGAGCGCGCTCCCGTGGCCGCTCCGATCGGCTGGGACGAGCTGGAGGATCTGACCTCGGGCGCTCCCTTCACCGTCCGCGACGGCGACCAGCTCCTGGAGCGCGCGTCCGGCCGGGGTCTCCGGGGCTGGGGCGAAGCGAGCCAGGTCCTTCCGGATTTATAGGCTGCATCGACATCAAGCGCCGTCGCTTATTTCTCCCTCTCCCCAGGGGAGAGAGGGTTGGGGTGAGGGGGCTCGGCGGCCGAGGACAGGTCGAAGACGCCGTACCCCCTCTCCCTACCCTCTCCCCGCCGGGGAGAGGGGATTCGTGGCCGCGTAGGATGTCGATATGCCCAGCCTTCACGCCTCGCCGGAATCTTCGATGGCCCTCACGATAAAGTAGCCGCCGACTACACCCGCGGCCCTCACCTCGCGGGTTCCCATCCCAGGGCCTCGGCCTCGCGGAAGGGTTTTTCGTTCGCGGCGGCCAGCATCGAATAGCGGTTGCGAAGCTCGGACGGGATCCGTGCCGGGTCTGGATATTCGTCATGGAACTCGATCCGGATCAGCTCGCCCATGGCGCTGCCCTTCTTCACCAGCGCATAGGCGTCGCGCGGATTGACGGCGAGCATCGCGTCGGCGACGTCGGCCGCCTCCTGATAACGGCGCTCGGCCATGAGGTAGTCGAGAACGGACGCCGCCATCTGGGCAATGGTCTCACGTTTCGTCAGAGTCCGCATGTAAAGGCCGCTCCGGATCGCCCGATCGGACATCGGCATGTTGCGGAGATAGGTTCCGGCCGGCGCCTCGCGGCCGCCACTGGTCGCTTCGAGATTGTGGTCCACGCCCGTCGGATCGGTGTAGCGGACGAACAGATGCAGCGGCGCAGCGGCGAGCCGGACCTTGAGCCCCACCCTGTCCGCGACAATCAGGAACAGCACCGGCATGGAAACGCAATTGCCCTTCCGAGTGCGGACATAGGTGGAGAGCATCTTGCTCCTAACCTTCCGGCCGAGCGGGTCATTGAGGTCGTAGGTGAAGGGGCGATTGTAATTCCAGGCGCCGGAGACTTAGATGGCCTGACGAACTGCTGCGAGCTTGTACGCCTCGCTCGGCTTTGGCCCCGCCATCTGCCGGGCCGCGTCCTCCAATCGAGCAACGAGGGCGCGCGTCGCTGAACCATCACTGTTGTTGTCGATCAGGCGGTCGAACGTGACGGCCGCCGCTAAAAAATCAAGCCTCGGTTCTGGCTGGTTGAGAACGGTCCTTACCACGGCTGCCGTCATCGGCTCGGCCCGCAACGCCGGCACAGTTGCCAAAAACGATATGAAAATGAATAACGCTGCAATCGGCTTCACACTATAAATTTTGAACCGCCACTGAACGCCCGGGCTGATCGATCTTTGCATCAGAAAGGCCGGCATCTTGGATAGTCTGGATGTGCCAAGATACCAACCTCGCCACGTAGCCATTCGGCGTTAAGAGGAATGCCTTGCCGAAGGTCCGCTATAACGCTAAGTATAATTACTCCTCGGCAGTTATCCACGTACATATAAGACTGATATGCTCCAGGCTGACCTCCGCTTAATGGCCGATCGACTTCAATAATTGCAGCCTTGCATTCATAAAAACACTGAGCTACTCGAAACTTCGATCTGAGGCAGCTATATCGCTCACCAGACTTGATAGGCCTCTTTATCGCATATTCGTCCGAAGTCTCAGATGAGCCTATTGATAGGCATCGTACACCTTCTGCAGTCTCGAAATATGTGGCGGGAGATGATGGAAAGTCTGGGTTAGAAATCGTCAAGTCTGTTGGACCAAATCTGGTTCTATATTTCGAAAAGACAGCTACATCAGAAAGATCGCTACTCAGATAAACTATTTCGTTCGTAATAGGAAGATATCTGATATCATCTGTTTGTGCCTGCAGTGACGCACAAGAAGTGAATATTAAAGGTAATAAAATCCACGGTTTGGACATTAACAACCATCGCCCAACAGGGTACAAGATGCTTCATTATATTGATCTTGATGTTCGAGTCGTCTGAGGTCTCGATTGCGGTTCTGCAATCCTCCACTCGCCTCTTCAAGAGTTCCGTGAAGTCCGCCTTCATGCACGATTCCCGCTGCGCCTTCGAAAAGCCCTGAGGGACGAACATACGTTCTAGGTTCGCTTCCTTCGCCTGGCCCACCGGCTGTCATCATCGCCTGATCTGCACGATTATCGGAGACGTATTGAAACTGTCTCGAAATGAGGGATGCCGCGGCCTTACCCGCGGTTGTCTGGAACGACCCTTGTTTGCCCTTGATAGGTGCTACGGTAACGGACCTGTCGGGGCGACTCATGAGTTTGTTGACGGCTGCGGTGTAGCGCGCGTTGAAGGCCGCGAATTTCTTCTCTTCGTTCGGCCTGACAGGACGAAGTCCCGTGACTTCCCCTTTGTTAACAATCGCCACGCTATCGATGCGGCAGGCATATACGGTCTTTTCGCCTTGTTGAGACGAGGTGCAGGTGGTCCCGGTCGGATCGCTCGCGTTGACCGGATCATTGTTCACATAGGCGTACAGGTTGACCTGATCTTTGTAGCCCACCGGATCGACCTGCAGGAAACGCGCGTTGGCCGCGTCGCCTCCTAAGCAAGCTGCGGCAGCCATGCTCGCCGCCGCGATCAGCCTACGAACCTGCTTCATACAAGCCCCCTATGACATGGGGGAGTTAAACATAGAGAACGACGAACTGCAACATCGGGATTGCGCCATTTCCGATGTATCTAGGTTGAGGAGGCGACGCTCACGCCTGTACCCAATCGCCTGGGCATCCACTGTATTGCTCAATTAACACACTTTACCCCTTGCGCTGGGCGCCTCCCCTGCCCCATCTAGCCTGCAAAGCGTAACGGAGCGATCGACATGGCCACCCAGACCGAGACCAAGCTGAAGCTCGAGGCGCCCGAGGCGCTTCAGACGATCGAGCCGGCCGCGGCCGCGGGCCTCGTGCCCATCCAGGAAGGCGTGAAGGACAAGCTCCAGACGGTCGTAGACAAGTTCGTCGACGAGCTTGTCGCGGTCGACGCCAACAGTCCGGAATTCGGCAAGAAGGTCGACGAGCTGACCAACATGGGCAGAAAGCAGATCGCGGAGGCCGCCGGCCATTCCAACCGGTTCCTCGACCGGCCGATCAAGGCGATCGACAAGGATAGCGGGATCGGCGCCGACCTTCTCGAGCTTCGCCGCACGGTCGAGGCGCTCGATCCCGGCAAGCAGGGCAATCTCAGCACGTCGAAGAAGATCCTCGGGTTCATCCCCTGGGGCAACAAGCTCGGCAATTACTTCCAGAAATATCAGAGCTCGCAGACTCACATTTCGAAGATCCTGAACAGCCTCGCCTCCGGCAAGGAGGAGCTTCAGTACGACAATGAGGCGATCAACACCGAGCGAGCGGCGATGTGGAAGACGATGGGCCAATTGGAACAGATGATCCACATCTCCAAGCAGCTCGACAGCAAGCTGGAGGACAAGGCAGAAGAGCTGGACTCCACCGAGCCTTCCAAGGCCAAGGCGATCCGCGAGACCGCCCTCTTCTACACCCGCCAGCGCACCACCGATCTTCTGACCCAGATGGCGGTCACCGTTCAGGGCTATCTCGCCCTCGACCTCGTCAAGAAGAACAATGTCGAGCTGATCAAGGGCGTCGACCGCGCCTCCACCACCACGGTCGCGGCTCTTCGAACCGCGGTCACCGTCGCCCAGGCGATGACCAACCAGCGCCTCGTGCTCGAGCAGATCACCTCGCTCAACACGACCACCGCCAACATGATCGATTCGACCGGCGAATTGCTCAAGAGCCAGACCGGGGATATCCACCGCCAGGCCGTCTCCTCGACCATCCCGCTGGAGACCCTGCAACGGGCCTTCCAGAACATCTACGACACGATGGATACGATCGACACCTTCAAGCTCGAGGCGCTCGGAAGCATGAAGCAGACGGTCCAGACCCTCTCCAGCGAGGTCGAGAAGAGCCGGGGCTATATCGCCCGGGCCGAGGGCACCGAGCAGAACCGGCTCGCCGGTCGGAGCATACCCAATTCGCTGCTCGGACCGATCGAGAGCTGAAAATGGCGCGACCACCCCGCAGCGTCGACGAGATGAGTGATCGCTGGGACGAATATAAGGCGCGTCTCGACGGCTACGGTCCCGCCGCTTCGGACGTTCGCCGCCGCTATTACGGACGCGCCGCCGGAACCCTGGCCCGGCGCGCGGCGACGATGGGAATGGCGCTCGCCGCACTGATCGTCGCGACGATAGGATTCGGCCTCATCGTCGGCCCGATCGGGATTACCGGCCTGTTCCTCGTCGCACTCGCGACGCTCGCAATTCTCCTCCTCTTCTCCTTCTGGCCGTCGGAACCGAAGCGCGTTGCCTATAACGAGCAGCTTCCAACCGGGACCGTCGTGCGTCAGCTCGAGAATATGCTCGTGCGCCGCCGGGCCGCCCTGCCCGCGCCGGCTGCACAGCGGACCGACGCCATCGGCGCCCAGCTTCCCCTGCTCGAATCGCGGCTGGCCGAGGTCGACGCCCTCGATCCCCTCGCCCAGGACGCCCGGCGCCTCATGGGCAAGCATCTGCCCGAGCTGATCGAGCGCTATGAACGCATTCCCGACGCCTATCGCCACGAGCCCGACGGCGAGGGCCTGACCGCCGACCAGCGCCTCGTCGCGAGCCTCGACGCCGCCCGCCAGGCGCTGGGCGAGATCGGCGACAAGCTCGTCCAGGGTGATCGCCGGGCGTTCGAGACTCACGGCCGTTTCATCGAAAGCCGGTACAGGGAAGAACGCGGCCCGGGAGAAGAATGATGGGCTTCGATGTCGTCGGAATGCTTCGGCAGGCCGACGAATATCTTCGTCGCAACATGAAGTCGAAATCGGTGCGCGCGGCCCAGAAACGCCGTGCCGAGCGGCAGTCGCTCGAGGCCGAGGCGCGGATCAAGCGGGCCGCAATGGTCGGTGGAGCCTCCGGAGCCCTCTTCCTCGGAGTCGGAGTCCTGGCCGCGCCCGTCGCTGTCCCGGTGCTCGCGGCGGCCGGCGGCGGCGCCTTGCTTGTGGCCGTCGGATCGCTTTTCAGGCCCTCGCGGCGGCGCGGCGGCGAAGGCGATTTCTCGAAGGCGGAGCTGGCGGATCTGCCGGGCGATTCGGAGGATTGGCTGCTCGACCGGCGTGAAGGGCTGCCGCTCGATTGCCGGCCGCAGCTCGACCGGATCTTCCGGCGTCTCGGCGATCTCCAGCCCCATCTCGCGGCGCTCGCCCCTCATTCCACCTCCGCCTGGGAAGCCAGGCGGCTTCTGGGCGATCATCTGCCGCGGCTGATCCTCGCTTACGAAGCCATTCCCGATTCGGCCCGGGAGGAGGATCGAGAAGTACGGGCTCGGCTCAGCGTCGGGCTGGAGACCGTGGCGGACGCCCTGGACGAGCTCTGCCTTGAAGTGTGCCGCAACCCCCTCATGACTTTCGAGACACAGAATCGCTTCCTCGAAAGCCGCTATCGGGGAGAAGACAGGCGGCTGCTCCCGGGCGAAAGCCGGGGTCAGAAGCGCCCTTCGAAGCGCGCCGAATAAGGCAATCCGCCCGGGCGGAGAGCCGCGTCGATCCGGTAGCGGCCGTCGGTGAACAGGCGGACGTCCAGCCGGTCGCCTCCCGACTGGCTGACCAGAGGAAGAAGCACGGCCTGTCCGTCGCAGCGCGCTTCACCGCTAAAGCCCGCGGTCAGAGGCACTCCGACCAGCTCGCCGGCGAAGCGCGCCGTCACCATCCCCTCGGCGTGAACGCAAAGCCCGTCTCCGAAACGGACGCTGAGGTCCGCCAAATCGAGCGTCGGCGGAGGCAGGTCGGCGAGCGCCCCCGCCTCGATCCGGCCGGTGGCGTCGTCAATCCCGAAGCCGTGACGGGAAACGGTCACTGCGGCCTTGAGGCCGCCGTCGCCCTGCTCGAGGTCGAGCCGGGCCCTGCCGATCAGCAGGGGCAGGACTCGGAGCCGGGTCGCGACGTCGCCGAGCCGGGTGGTTCCGAACCGCGCTTCGGTAAGCGCCCCGAGCCAGACGCTACCCCTGGTGTCGCGCGCGGCCAGCCCTTTGTCGGCATAGCCCAGCCAGTCCAAAGCGAAGCGCAGCGGAAGCAAGGCGGCCAGCGAGAAGAGCAAGGCGCACAGGAAGAATATCTCGCGCCACCAGCGCCGGCGAAGCCGCATCAGCCGCCCCTCGCTCGAAGCACTATCCGGGCGGACAAAGTCCGGTCCGGGTTGCTGTTCACGGTCAGGCTCTGGACGATATAGCCCTGAGACTCGAGCCTGGCGACCCAGCCGAACAAGGCCTGCGGCTTGGCAGCTCCGATCGCCAGCGATACGCGCCCTTGCCCCTCCGCCTGGAGCCCGGAAAGCTGGAAGCCGGCCTCGGAAGCCGCGGCGGCGACGGCCATATCGATGGGTCCGGCGAAGGGCGCCGGCCGGTTCCGCTCCAGCGCCGAGATCGCCGCCGCCTGGCTGCGCGCCTCCGCAAGCGCCGCCACGGCCTCGCCGTGCCGCTGCCTCGCCGCCGAGAGCATGTCGGAGAGCGGCCGAAGGATCAGCAGCCAGGCGACGACCAGTGCGACCAGGGTCAGCATCACCCCGAGCAGCCAGCGCTCGCGCGGAGTCCGCGCCAGCCACAGGACCTTGAGCCGCTCGCTCATCGCGGCCTCACCGTCATGTCGGCGACCGGGCGCCCCCCACCGGACCGGGGCGCCGCGGCATCGGCCGCGAAGCCGCTCGCCTCGACCCGCTGGCGAAGCGCCTCGATCGCCGCCGGCGAATCCGCCTGGACGGTGGTCCTGATCTGCCCGTCCGGCGAGAAAGAAAGCGCGGTCAGCTCGATATTCGGAGTCGCCTTCACCGCCTCGAACAAGGCTCCCGCCGTGGCGCTGAAGCCTGCTCCGCCGCCCCGAAGCTCGGCCAGGCGCTGGACCAAGGCGGCCTGCGGATCCGGCAGGCCCGCGCTCCGGGGCAAGGCGGCCGAGGCGATCCGGCGAGTCTCCGAATCGGCGGCATCCGCAGCGAAGATATAGCGCGCGATGAGTGTGACCTGCACCGCAAGGCTGAGCAGGAGCAAGGCGGCGGCCAACGCCGCCAACCGCCGGGCCCGCGCCGGAGCCACCCGCCAGTCGCGCCGGCGGCCGAACGGGCCCTGGCGCAGGTCGAGCGGCGCCTGATCGAGCGCCCCGGCGAGCCCGGCCGCGAAGGAATCCGGGTCGAGCGGGACCGCGGCCCGGCCCGCGAGAAGCAGGTCCCCCAGCTCCGGTTCGGCGGCGAAGGCTTCGTTCTGCCCGCGATAGAGCCGGATCAGCCCCGAATCCCATGTCGTGAGCCCCTCATCCGGAGCCGGCACGAGCAGGGTTTCGGGAATGATCCGTTCGGCGTCGAAGCCCGCGCCTTCGAGTCCATCCAGCCAGCCGCGCATCGCCTCCTGCGGCACCAGGCCGACGCAGCGGCCAGCGCCGTCGCCCGACTCGCGGCCGACGGCCACGTGCAGCTCACCGACGGGCTGCGCGCTTAGCTCCGACGCCATGAGCCGGGCGGCGCCCGCCGCCTGGGCGGGGGAGAGGCCGGCCGGAAGCTCGAGCCATCGAAGCGTCACCGCCTCCCCCGGAGGCACGGCGACGACCGGCGCCGACCGGTGGTCTTCGGCGCCGTCGAGCCCGGCACCCCGAGCGGCTGCCAGGCCGTCGGCGAGACGGATCCAGCCTTCGAAGCCGCCGTCGCGGCCGAGGAAGAGCAGCAAGGCTTCTCTCATTCGCCGCCTCCCCATCGCCGGGCGACGACCTTGGCCGGAGCCAGCCGGGCGTCGACCAAAGCCCATTCCTCCATCTCCGCATCCTCGAAGCGGACGGAGAGGTCGATGGTGAACCAATAGGTTTTGAGCTGGAGCTGCGACATGGGATCTGCGTTCGTCTCTAGCCCGGCCTGCTCCGCGCTTCGCCAGAAATCGTACGTGTTGCGCCACCCCGCCTGCGGTCGCGACGCGATCAGCCCCCGAACCCGGTCGGGCCGCGCCTTATTTGGAGCGAACATGGCGAGCAGAGGCGCATCGCGGGGGAGCAAGGTGTTGACGTTGATCGGCGACATGTCGGCCGCTGGAAGCGCGCAAATATAGGGCCTGAGCTCCCGGTAGATTTCGGGCGTGACCCCGGCCACCGCCCGAAGCTCGCTAGGATCCGCGAGCAGGGTGTTGCCGGTACGATAGGCCGGCTCCGATCCGCTATAGCCATTGTCCTCGGCGCCCTGCGGGCTGGGCTGGTCGTCGGAATCGACCCAGTCGGCCGTGGCCGCGGCGATCCGGCGGGCGGTGGGCTCGGGCAAGCCGAGCACGGTCATCAACGCGACGAGCTGCTCGATCGCCGCCGGCCTCTGGACGAGAGTGGTGGCCGCCTCGCCCTGGACGAGGCTGTTGAGGTTGAAGCAATTGCCACCGTCGCGGACGGTTCCGATGGCGAGCCCTTCACCGGGCAGGGGGATCGGGCGCGCGGCGCCGTTCCAGTCGCCGGCCAAAGTGGTGACATAGGCGTCCGCGCCGGCGAGGTCGTCGATTCGCAGGGCCAGCAAATCCTCCACCCCCAGCGCATAGGCACGCGCCTGGTCGAGCGCGGCGCCGTTCATCGCCATCGCCGTCGACAGCCGCAGCCGCTCGAAGGCGCCCGCGGCGATCGCCGCCATGATGACGACCAGCACCAGCACCGCGAGCAAGGCGGCGCCGCGCTCCGACGTTGGGACGGGGCTGCTCAAAACATCGTTCCGGTCTGGAAGAGCTGGCGGGTGGATCCGCTGCCCTCAGCATCCATGACCAGCTCGACGGCGCGCGGCAATTCCGTCGGATCGGTCGGGTCCCAGCGCTCCCGCCACCCCCCTTCGCGGTCGCGGTAGCGAAGGCGGATCCGCCGGACCTTGTCGACGACAATGGTCGCCGGCAGCGCCGCCGCCCCGTCGAGCCGCGGATAGACTCGCCGCTCGAGCCGGCCCTCCACGAAGCTGTACTCGACCCGCTGAAGCGAAGCGCGCGGCGTATCGTCGAGATTCTCCCAGCCGCGCCGGACGAAGGCGAGCGCGACTCCGCTTTGCTCGCCGCCGGCTCCGTGAAAGGCCGGGCGCGAAGTCCCAGCCGAATCCCGGGTCATTCTCGGCGCCGCCTGGGCGAGGTCGCCGCCGAGCAAAGCCCCGGCCCTCCGGAAATCCGCCAGGTCGTCCAGCCGAGCGCCCGCCGCCTCCTGCGCCCGGACGCTGAACGAGAGCAAGGCCACGCCCGCGGCGGAGAGCAGCCCGAAGATGAAGAGCGAGACGAGCAGCTCCGCAAGGGTGAAGCCACCTTGGTTCCCCATCGCATATTGGGAGCGGGACCACCCGAAGAGTGGCGGGTGAGGCTCGTTCACCGTGCCCCCCGTCGAAACAGAGTCAGGTTCGCCGCTTCCGGCCCGCGGTCACTTCTTACCTCGATCCGAATCTGCTGAATCCGGGGCTCGGGCGATCGGCCGACGATTCGGGTCCAGCGCCAGTTGCGGCCGGCATTGACGGCCTCGCCTCTCGTGGCTCCGAAAGCCGGCGGCTCGGGATCGGTGAGCGCCTCGACGGCCAGGTTGCGCGCCACCGTCTGCGCCAGCGCCTGCTCACGGAGCAGAGCGGTGGTCGTCACCGTCGCTCCCTCGAGCCGGAGCAGCGCCATCGCCGCCAGGCTGAAGATCGCCAGCGCCACCAGCATCTCGACCAAAGTGAAGCCGTGTTCGGCGGAACGATTCCAAGGCGTGAAGCCGTGTTCGGCGGAACGATTCCAAGGCGTGAAGCCGTGTTCGGCGAAACCCCTCCAAGGCGTGAAGCCGTGTTGGTCAGCGCAGGACATGGACCCGCCCTCCGTCGGTGACCTCGATCCGCGCCTCCTCCTTGCCCCGAACCAGGAGAAGCCGCGCCGGTTCGGCGAAGCCCGTCGAATCGAAGGTGATCCGCGATTCGCCGCCTTCCATCGAGGCACGAATGCCCTCGCTCCAGCTCTGCTCGATGAACGGCCGCTCGCTCACCGCCTTCCACTCGCCGCCGGTGCGCCATTCAAAGCCGTAGCCGCCGCCCTTGAGCACCAACGCGACCGGGCGATTGTCCATCATCGCCCGCTCGCGCGCCGCCTCGGCCCGGGCGGCGAAACGCAAGGCCTCTCCTCGAAGCGCGCCCCGAGGGTCCGGCATTCCAACGATCACCGCCGCCGAGACCAGTCCGACGATCGCGAGGACGACAAGAAGCTCGACGAGAGTGAATCCGTCTGCCCTGCGCATCGGAGATTCGTCGGGGAGGATATTAGGAATCCCAGTTGCCGATGTCCGCATCCTGGCCTTCGCCCCCTTCGCGGCCGTCCGCTCCGAAGCTGTAAATGTCGAACTGCCGCCCGTCGCGGCCGGGCGCAGCATAGACATAGGGATTGCCCCACGGGTCCTTGGGAAGGCGCTTCACATAGCCTTCGGCCGTCACCGCCTGCAGCCCTTCCGATCCGCTCGGATAGCGGAGCTTGTTGAGCCGGTACATCTCGACCCCCTGCTCCAGGACCCCGACATCGGCCTTGGCCTTGGTGATCGCCGCCTTGTCGGTCGCCGGAAGCACGTTGATGACGACGACGGTGGCGAGCAGGCCGATTATGACGATGACGACCATCAGCTCGACGAGGGTGAAGCCTTTCTCTTGCCTCCCCATCGCAGAGGGGGAGGGGGACCCCGCAAAGCGGGGTGGAGGGGTAACCGGCGCTGGCCTGCGCGTCCTACCCCTCCACCACCCTTCGGGTGGTCTCCCTCCCCATTGCTTCGCGATAGGGAGGCAAAATCCACGTATCTTCCTCATCCCATTCCTCCGGCAAGTGTGTCGAGCTGCAGAATCGGCAGCAGAATCGAAAGGACGATCACCGCGACCAGAGCGCCCATCAGCACGATGATAGCAGGCTCGAGCAGAGCGAGCGCGGTCGTGGTGAAGGTATCGAACTCGCGCTCCAGATAGTCGGCCGCGCGTTCCAGCATCAGGTCGAGCCGCCCGCTCGCCTCGCCGCTTGCGGCGAGATAGACGAGCAAGGGCGGGAAGATGGCCGAGCGCTTGAGCGCGCCCGACAGGCTTCCGCCGGTACGCACCGCTTCCGCGATCTGGGCGGTTGCGGCTCGAAGGGCGCGGTTGTGAACCGTCTCGGTAGTAAGTTTCAGCCCCTCCAGCAAAGGCAACCGGCTCGCCACCATGGTGGAAAGCGTCCGGGCCATTCGCGCGGCATGGAGGTCGCGAAGCAGGCGGCCGATCAATGGGACTCGAAGAAGGCCTCGGTCGAAGCGAAGCCTAACGCCCTCGTCGCGAAGCGCCCGCAAGACCAGAAAGCCGATCGCGACGAATCCGAGCAATATCGCCCACCACCAGCGGGCGAGCAGGTTCGAAACCGCGATCACCGCCCGGGTGAGAAAAGGCAATTGCTGGCCGATATCGTCGAACTGCTCGACCACCCGGGGCACCACGAACACCATCAGGGCGAAGACGACGAAAGCGGCGACGAGCGCGAGCACCGCGGGATAAGCGAGCGCGCTCATCACCTTGCTCCTGACCTGCGCCTGCCGCTCGAGCAGCCCCGCGAGCCGCTCCAGGATGGCCGGCAAGGTCCCGGACCCCTCCCCCGCCTGGACCATTCCGCGGTAAAGCGGCGGGAAGCTCGCCGGCTGGCGCGCCATCGCCTCGGAAAGCCTCCTTCCCTCGAGGACGGAAGCGTGAACCGACATCAAAACGTCGCGGACCTGGTCCTTTTCGGTCTGCCGGGCGATCGTCCTCAGCGACTCCTCGAGCGGGCTGACCTGGACCAGGGTCGACAATTGCCGGGTAAAGACGTTGAGCTGACGCCCGTTGAGCTTCTTGCGGCCGAATATCTGGCGGGAGAGCAAAGGCGGAGCCGCCTCCCCGCTCGAACTTTCCATCTTCACCACGAACAGACCGCGGGCGCTCAATTTCTCCCGGGCTTCGTCCAGGGTGTCGGCGCGAAGCGACCCGCGCCGCTCGCGCCCGGCGCGGTCGAGCACCAGATAGGCGAACTCAGACATCCTCGCTCTCGCGCCGCGACACCCGCACGGCCTCGCCGACGCTGGTCACGCCTTCGAGAACGAGCTGCCGGGCCGCCGCGGCGAGGTTCGGGCTGTTACGGAAGGCGTGGGCGGAGATTTCCACCTCGTCGCCGCCGGCGTTGATCAGCCGCCGGACATTTTCGTCGATCCGGACCGCCTCGAACACGCCGATACGGCCCTTGTAACCGCTGTTTCCGCAGCCGGCGCAGCCGCGCGGTTCGTGGATGATGGTGCCGGGCTCGACTCCGACCAGAGCCGCTATCGCAGGATCGGTCGCGACCGGCGCCCGGCAGGCGGGGCAGAGCCTTCGGACCAGGCGCTGGGCGATCACCGCCCGAAGCGTCGAGGCGAGAAGAAACGGCTCCACTTTCATGTCGCGCATTCGGGTGATGGCCCCGATGGCGTCGTTGGTGTGGACGGTGGAGAGGACGAGGTGGCCGGTCAGCGAAGCCTGCACCGCGATCTCGGCGGTCTCGCGGTCGCGGATCTCGCCGACCATGACGACGTCCGGATCCTGGCGCAATATGGCTCTAAGCCCGGCCGCGAAGCTCAGCCCGACCTTGGCGTTGACCTGGGTCTGGCCGACCCCGTCGACCGCATATTCGACCGGATCCTCGACGGTCAGGATGTTGCGGCTGCCGTCGTTCAGGATTCTAAGCCCGGCATAGAGGCTGGTGGTCTTGCCCGAGCCGGTCGGTCCGGTGACGAGAACGATCCCGTTCGGCTCGGTGAGCGCTCCGGCGAATAGAGCGTGGACCGACGGGGGCATTCCGAGCGAATCGAGGTCGATCCCCGCATTCTCCTTGTCGAGGATCCGAAGCACCACCCGCTCGCCGGCCCGGCTCGGCAGGGTCGAGACCCGGACGTCGAGCAGCTTGCCGCCCAAAGTGAGCCCGATCCGCCCGTCCTGCGGCACCCGCCGCTCGGCGATGTCGAGCCGGGCCATGACCTTGATCCGGCTGACCACGACGGGCGCGACATGGGCCGGCATTCGCAAAGTCTCGCGGAGCACTCCGTCGATCCGCATCCGAACGACCAACCCGGTTTCATAGGGCTCGATATGGATGTCGGACACGCCCTGCCGAGCGGCGTCCGCGATGATCCCGTTGATCAGCCGGATGGCGGGCGCGTCGTCGGCGCTGTCGAGAAGGTCGTCGGCGGTCGGGAGATCGGTGGCGAGGTGGCTGAGTTCGTCGCCCAGCCCGAGCGAGCCGGCGGCGTCGGCCGCGGCCTGATCGTCCATCGCGTAGCGTTCGGAGAGCAATTTGTCGAAGCCGTCGGCGGTGACCGCCTCGACGGCGAGCCGCCTGCCGAGCACCCGCCGGGCCTCGATCAGCGCCTGCGGATCGGCCCCTTCGCGAAAGGCCACCCGCGCGCGTCCATCCGCTTCGCCGATCAGGGCGATGCCGTTCCGCTTGGCGAACAGATAGGGCAGGTTCGGGGGAGGCGGCGGAACCTCGTCACCCCGGCGAACGACGGGGCCTTCGACCGGAAGGTCGCGGCCCGTCTCCCCGAGGTCCCGGCTTTCGCCGGGATGACGGGGCGCGTTCACCGCGGAGTTCCGGCGGGCGGCGGCGCCGTCGGAGTCACCACCTGATCGCCAGGCCGGGTCTGGGGAGCGTAAAGCGCCGGGTTGGGCGGCGGCGGCGCGGGCGCGGGACCGGGCGGCACCATGCCCATATATTCGCGGACCAGCTCGTCGATGCTCGGCTCCTCATCCGGATTCTGCAGATATTGCATTCCGCGGATATAGCCGTAGCGCCGCTCGGTCATCGAGCGCGCATCCGCGGTCGAGCGAAGGATGGTCGGGCGGATGAAGACCATCAAATTGGTCTTGGCCCGGCTCCGGCTCTTCGACTTGAACAGATTGCCGATGGCCGGAAGGTCGCCGAGGAACGGGATCTTCTCGATCGTACGGCGCTCATTGTCGTCGAGCAGGCCGCCGATTCCAACGATCTCGCCATCGTCGACGGTGATCACCGTCTGTATCTCGCGCTTGTTGAGGATGAGATCGCTCGACCGGCCCGAGACCGGCCCGGCGATCGAGCTCACCTCCTGGCGCAAGTTGAGCTTGATCGAGCCGCCGGCGTTGATCTGCGGCAGCACTTCCAGCGTGATTCCGACATTCTCGCGGTCGACGGTTCTAAACTGGTTGTCGAAATTGGGCGACAGCGCCTCGCCGGTGGTGATCGGGATCTCCTGGCCGACCAGGATCCGGGCTTCCTGGTTGTCGAGGGTCATGATCGACGGGGTCGAGAGGATGTTCGACTTGCTGTCGGATTTCACTGCGTTGATGATCGCCCCGAAGATGGCGTTGCCGGCCCTGAAGGCGAGGCCGCCGATTCCGCCGGTGGCGCCGAGCACCGAATTGACCGCAGCCTCCTGAAGCGCGTCGGCGACGGGCGAATTCTGGGTCGTGGTGACGACCTGGCCGTTGACGGTCGTCGTCGTCGTCCGAAGCCGCTCGGCGGCCACGGCGCCCGCCACCGTCAGCAGGTTCGGGCTGGCGTTGGAATAATTGGTGACGGCGAAGGGGATATTGCTCCCGCTGAGGCCGGAGAGCAAAAGCTGGACCCCGAGCTTCTTGGCGGCATTGTCCGAAATCTCGACGATGATCGCTTCGACCAGCACCTGCTCGCGGCGTGTGTCGAGCTGGCGGATAACCTCGCCCAATTGCCGCTGGACGTCGGTCGAGGCGGCGATGACCAAGGCGTTGGCGCCCTGGAAGCGGGTCACCACGGCCCCGCGCGGCCCGAAGATGCTGAGCCCGGTCGGAGCGGCGGCCTCGGGGGCAGGAGCCTCCGCATTGGTCGTCGTCGTGCGCACCGGAGGCCGCCCGCCGCCGCTCCGGCCGGTCGAGGAGGTGCTCGCGCCCTCTCCCCGGGACGACGACAGGCCGGGTGTCGCCGGCGGCTGGGTTACCGGCTGGCCAAGCAATTGCTGGAGCACCGGCAGAAGCTGGGCCGCGTCGGCATGTTGGAGGAAGATGACCCGGATCTCGGTGCCGGTGGCGGCGCGCCGGTCGAGCTCCTCGGCCATTGCGGCGAGCCGGGACACGGCGGCGGCGTCTCCGCGAAGCGCGATCGAGTTAGAGCTGTCGATCGGGACGATGGTCGCGGCCCGGCCGCCGGGGCTGCTTCCTTCCATCAGTGCGTTGAGCGAGGTGGCGATCTCGCGCGCGCCGGCGTTGCTCAGAGCGACGATCCGACTGTTGTCCATGTCCCGGTCGATGCTCCGGAGCACCTGGCGGATTCGCGCCACGTTGTCGGCGAAGTCGGCGACGACGATCGAGTTACGGCTGGCGGTGATCGAGCCTTCGCGGCTGACCAGCGGCCGAAGCGCCTCGAGCGCCTGCGATCCTTCGATGCTGCGGGTGCGGATGATCTCGGTGACGAAATTGTTGGCGCTGCCCCGGCCCGCGACCCGTCCGCCGGCGGCGGCCCCGGTCGCGATCGGCTGGATCCGGAAGGCGCCGCCCTGGAGCGGCACCGCCATCAGCCCGTTGGCGCGAAGCGTCGACAGGAACAGCTCGAAATATTCGGAGCGCGAAAGCGGCCGCTGGGTCACCACCGAAACCTTGCCGCTCACCGCCGGGTCGATGATGAAGGTCCGTCCGGTTACCCGCGCCGCATCCTCGATAAAGGCGCGGATGTCCGCCTCGCGGAAATTGACGATGTGCTGGGCGGAGGCCGGAGTCAGCGGCGCCGCCAGCATCAGCGCTAGGGCGAGCAGGGCGCGCTTCAACGGCCGTCTCCCGGCCGGAGCGTGACGACCCGGCCGTCGCGTTCGACCTGGAGCGTTACTCGCGCCGATGCCAGCTGGGCCGCCATGCCCCGGGCCTGATCGGCAGAGCGGATCGGGCGGCCGTTCACCGCGACGACGACGTCGCCGGGGGCGAGACCGAGCGCCCGGAAGCCCTCGCCACTGCCCCGCGGCTCAACTCTCACTCCGGTCAGCTGCGCCCCGTTCATCCGAGGCACGGCGCTGACTTCGGTCGGCTGGGGCCTGGACGGCGGCACCGGCCGGCTGCCCGGCTCGACCGAACTGCTCGGCTGGATGACCGGCGGAGCCGGGGCGGACGGGGCGGGAGGAGCGATCGGGGTCACCGTGGCCGGCGCCTCCGACTGATCCATGAACAATTGCTCGTCGGCGCCGCCGCGCGAAATGGTGACGCTGTCGAAATCGACCGACTTCAGGCTCACGCCCGGCTCGATCTCCTCGCCGACTGCGATGCTGCGCTGCTGGCCGTCCGAGGCGGCGATGATCGCCGAGCCGCGGCCCGAGGCCTGGTCCTGACGAACCCCGAACAGCTTCAGGTTGAGCGAGGTGACGGTGACCGGTCCGGCCGCGCCGCTGAGACGGAAGAAGGGATCGAAGCCGCCGAGGATCCCCGACGAGGCGCCGCCTGGGCCCTCGGAGGCGCTTCGCCAGTCGCCGAGCGGCCCGACCGGGGTAAGCGCCGTCCAGATCAGC
Organism: Sphingomonadales bacterium; assembly: GCA_038257735.1. Classification (GTDB taxonomy): domain Bacteria; phylum Pseudomonadota; class Alphaproteobacteria; order Sphingomonadales; family Sphingomonadaceae; genus Allosphingosinicella. Next base: position 23,001 of record JBBSIZ010000032.1, read on the forward strand.
CTGGCGCATTGAAGCGCGACAAGGGCGAGGAGCCCGATCTCGAGCACGGTCCAGCCGTTGACGCCCCGGGCGCGGCCGATCAGCCGCCGGCTGTCAAAAGCAAAACGCATCTAAACCCCAACCCCTTCCCGGCGACACCCATCACGGTAATTTTCCACAGTCGTAACAATGTTTTGGCGACTATCCAGCCCAGGATTCGCCAGCCGGGCAAACTTCCAGCTTTTCCGCCCCGGCGCAAGCGGCTTGTGAGGCCGCCCGATTACGGGCTGATGACTAGCCAGATCGGCCATGCGGCCAGAGCCATCAGGGTGCCGAGCGGGAGCCGGTCGGTCGCCTCGACCGCTCCGCCGCGAAGCCGCTTCAGAAGCAGAGCGGCGAGGCCGAGCAGCCCAGCTCCCACCAGCACGAACGGGAGCTGGGTCCAGCCCAGCCAAGCGCCGATCGCGGCGAACAGCTTGGGATCGCCGCCGCCCAGCCCCTCGCGTCCTCGCAGAGCCCGGTAGAGCCACGCGATCAGGAAAAGCGACGCAAAGCCCGCCGCCGCGCCGATCAGCCGGCTCTCCAGCGGCGGTCCGAACCCGCCCCACGCCGCCGCCAGCCCGGCCGCCAGAAGCGGCCAGGTCAGCCGGTCGGGAAGCCATTCATGCTCGAGGTCCAGCGCCGCGAGCAGGAACAGCCACCAGCCCAGGAGCGCCGTCACCGCCGCCAGCGGCATCGGGTGGGCGAGGATCGCGGCGATCCCGATCATCGCCGCCCCGCCTTCCGCCGCCAGATGCTTGCGATCGATCCGGTTGCCGCAGGTCCGGCATCGGCCCCGGGCCAGCGACCAGCTGAGGATCGGCACCAGGTCGCGAGCCTCCAGGGTTCGGCCGCATCTGTCGCAGGCGGAGCGGCCCGCGACCACGCTTCGTCCCTGCGGCCATCGGATCAATATCGTGGCGAGGAAGCTGCCGATGGCGGCACCGAGGATGAAGGCGAGCGCCGTCCAGGCCGCGTCCGCGGGCGCCGGCAAGCCGGTCACGGGCCCGCGGCGGCCGCGGCGAGCGTGCGCTGCGCCTGGATCAGATGCGGCCGGTCGATCATGCGGCCGTCGAGCGAAAGCGCGCCCGCACCCGGATTCGCCTCGAACGCGGCGACGACGGCTCGGGCGTAGGCGACCTCCGCCTCGCCGGGCGTGAAGGCGGCGTTGATCACCGGCACCTGATCCGGGTGGATCGCCATCATTCCGGTGAAGCCGTCGCGCCGAGCTCGCGCCGCATAGGCCGCGCAACCCTTCAGGTCGCGGAAGGCCGGATAGACCGTCTCGACCGGAGCCACTCCCGCCGCCGCCGCTCCGAAGAGGCAAAGCGAGCGGGCGAGCTCGTAAGGTGGCGTGAAGCGTCCGTCCGGCTCTCGCGAGGTCGTTGCCCCGATCGCCGCCGGCAGATCCTCCGCCCCCCAGGTCAGGCCTGCCAGCCTTTTCGCCCCGCCATAGGTTCCGAGCTGGAACATCGCCGCCGGAGTCTCCGTGGCGATTGCGAGTATCCGCGACGTCGCATTGCCGCGCTCGGTCAGCCGGCGGGTCAGCTCCACGACGGAGGCTCCGCCCTCCGCCTTTGGAAGCACGATACCGTCCGGATGGCTTGAGAGAATGGCGGCGAGGTCCTTGTCGCTTTCATCGGAGTCGAGCGGATTGATCCTTACCCACAAATTTGTGATGCTGTTGGCGTTGAGGAACTCAGCCACGTGCCGCCGGGCCTCCGGCTTGCCCGAAGGGGCAACCGCATCCTCAAGATCGAGGATCAGCGCGTCGGCACCGGCACGAAGCGCCTTCGCCATACGGTCGGGCCGGTCGCCCGGAACGAAGAGAAGGGACCGCAGCCTCATTGTTCCTCCCCGGAACGGGGAGGGGGACCGTCCAAAGGACGGTGGAGGGGGCCCCGACTCCGACACGCCTCCACGATACCGAGAACCACCCCCTCCAGATTGTTGAATACTTCCTCCGCCGGGATACGCATAGTTAGAAAACCCAGGCTGCGAAGATGTCGATCCCGAGACGCATCGCGCGCGGGGCGCTCACCCCGGTCGTGCGCTTCTCCATCGACCTCGATCGCGAGGCGCGCCGACAGACAGGCGAAGTCCAGCGAATACGGCCCCTGCGGGCATTGCTTCCGGAATCTGTAACCTCCGGCCCGCGGCTTCAGCGCCCACCAGAGCAGGCGCTCCGCCGGGCTCAGATCCTTCCTGAGCTTACGCGCGAGCTTTACCGTCCTGATCGGGGCCTGCAACACGCGCGGGCCCCCTCCACCGGGCTTCGCCCGGTCACCCTCCCCGTTCCGGGGAGGAACAATCATCACGCCCGCCGCCTCTGGATCAGAGCCGTGCGCTCCATCGTGCAGACGATCTCGTCGCTCTGGTTGAGCATCCGGTGCTCGAAGATGACGATCCCCGCTTCGGGCCTGGATTTCGAATCCTTGAGCGAGATCACTTCCGTCTCCGCCCGCAAGGTGTCGCCGATGAACACCGGCCCGGGCATCCGGACCTTGTCGTAGCCCAGATTGGCGACCAGCGTCCCCAGCGTCGTATCGCCGACCGACAGCCCGACCAGAAGCGAGAAGGTGAAGGTGCCGTTGACAACGATCCGCCCGAACTCGGTCGCTTTGGCAAATTCGGAATCGAGGTGGAGCGGCTGCGGGTTGTGGGTCAGCGCCGAGATCATCAGATTGTCGGTTTCGGTGACGGTACGATGCGGCTGGTGGGCGATCCGGTCGCCGATCGTCCATTGCTCGTAGAAGCGGCCGGCCATTACGGCGTCTCCCCCTTCTCCACCCGCACAAGCAACGTCCCTTCGCTCACCTGCGCACCTTCGACCGCGGCCAGCTCCGCGACAACCCCCTCGAAAGGGGCGGTCAGGCTGTGCTCCATCTTCATCGCCTCGAGGGTCAGCAGCTTCTGCCCCCTGGCGACCCGGTCCCCCTCGCGCACCTCGACCGAGAGCACCCGCCCCGGCATCGGCGACAGCAAGGCTCCGTCCGAAGCCGCGCCCCCGGCCGCGCCGCCGCCGGCGCCGGGAAGAGTGAAGGCGAAGGCCTGGCCGGCCGAGAAGACGAGGACGGTTTCCCCCGCCGCCGTAGCGATTCCCTCGAGCGGCGGGTCGCCGCCGGCTTCGACGAGGCGGGTGCCGCCGCCATGGCTGAGCGCCACCCGCAAATCCTCGCCGGAATTGCCCCGGAAGCCCCGGAGCGAATCCCAGGGATCGCCCTCTTCGCCATTGCCGAAGGTCGAGGCGAGCAAGGCCGTCGCCGCAAGATTCCAGACTCCATCGGCGGGCGCCGGATCGGGGACGAGCCGGTCGATCCGCGACGGGATGAAGCCGGTGTCGACGTCGCCCGAGCGGAAGTCCGGGTCCGCCGCCGCCCGCGCCAGGAAGGCGGCATTGGTCCTGACCGGCCAGATCTCGACCTGCTCCAAAGCCTCGACCAGCCGGTCGATCGCCTCGTCTCGGGATGCGCCCCGGGCGATGAGCTTGGCGATCATCGGATCGTAATAAGGGCTGATCCGGTCGCCTTCCTCGACGCCCGTATCGACCCGGATTCCCCGGCCGAGCTGGAAATGGTCGAGCCGTCCGGTCGAGGGCAGGAATTCGTTCGCCGGATCCTCGGCATAGAGGCGCGCCTCCATCGCCCAGCCGCGGATCGAAAGCTCTTCCTGGCGAAGCGGCAGCGGCTCGCCGGACGCGACCCGAAGCTGCCACTCGACCAGATCCTGGCCGGTAATCTCCTCGGTCACCGGATGCTCGACCTGGAGCCTCGTGTTCATCTCCATGAACCAGATCCGGTCCGCCCTCAGCCCCTCCGAGGCGTCGGCGATGAACTCGACCGTCCCCGCCCCGCGATAATCCACCGCCTTGGCCGCCTTGACCGCCGCGCCGCACACGGCGGCCCGGGTCGCCTCGTCCATCCCCGGCGCCGGCGCTTCCTCGATAACCTTCTGGTGCCGCCGCTGGAGCGAGCAGTCCCGCTCGAACAGATGGACGACGTTGCCGCGCCCGTCGCCGAACACCTGAACCTCGATATGCCGAGGCCGCTCGACATATTTCTCGATCAGCACCCGCTCGTCACCGAACGAGGAACCCGCCTCGCGCCTGCACGAGGCCAGCATCTCCTGGAACTCGGCGGACGCGTTGACCCGCCGCATCCCCTTGCCGCCGCCGCCGGCCACCGCCTTGATCAGCACCGGATAGCCGATCGAATCGGCCTCGGCCTGAAGCCGCTCCGGCGCCTGGTCCTCGCCATGATAGCCGGGCGTGACGGGGACGCCGGCCGCGACCATCAGCTTCTTCGCCGCGTCCTTGAGACCCATGGCGCGAATCGAAGCCGCCTTCGGTCCTACCCAGACCAGCCCGGCCGCCTCGACCGCCTCGGCGAACTCCGCATTCTCCGAAAGGAAGCCGTAGCCCGGATGGATAGCCTCCGCGCCCGTCGCCTTGGCCGCGGCGATAATCTTCTCCCCGATGAGATAGCTCTCCCGCGCCGGCGAAGCCCCGATATGCACGGCCTCGTCCGCCTCGCGGACGTGAAGCGCCGAGCGGTCGGCATCGGAATAGACGGCGACCGTGCGGACCCCGAGCCGCCGAGCGGTCCGGATGACCCGGCAGGCGATCTCGCCCCGGTTGGCCACGAGGAGGGAGTTGATCATGGCTGTTCCTCCCCGGAACGGGGAGGGGGACCGTCCGAAGGACGGTGGAGGGGGCCCAGCCGCCGGCACTCACTCACGATTCCGAGGACAACCGCTTCCAGATTGCTGAAAACTTCATGGGCGGGAATCCGCATCGTGCTGAACCCAAGTTCCTTTAATAAAAGGTCTCTTCTTGCGTCTCGCTCGGGCCGATCACCTCGATCGTGAGCCTCTCCGTCGACTTCCACCGCGAGCCTGGCTTCCAGGCACGCGAAATCGAGTGAATACGGACCTTGCGGGCACTGCTTGCGAAACTTGTACCCGCCCGGATGCTGCCTGAGTGCCCACCATAGCAGGCGCTCCGGAGGGCTCATGTCCTTCCTCAGCTTGCGTGCGAGTTTTACCGTCTTGATCGGTGCCCGGAGGACACGTGGGGCCCCTCCACCAGCCTTCGGCTGGTCCCCCTCCCCGTTCCGGGGAGGAACATTTGGCGCGCTCCCCACCCTCACATCCGGAATACCCCGAAGCGCGCCCGCTCCGGAATCGGCGCGTTGAGGCAGGCGCTGAAAGCGAGCCCCAGCACGTCCCGCGTCTGCACCGGATCGATGATCCCATCGTCCCACAGCCGCGCGGTGGCGTAATAGGGATTGCCCTCGTCCTCGTAGCGCTGGCGGATCGGGGCCTTGAAGGCTTCCGCTTCCTCGGGCGTCCAGCTGTCCGAGTCTTTGTGCACCGTCGCCAATACGCTCGCCGCCTGCTCGCCGCCCATCACGCTGATCCGGCTGTTGGGCCAGGTGAAGAGGAAGCGCGGGCCGTAGGCTCGGCCGTTCATTCCGTAATTGCCGGCGCCGAAGCTTCCGCCGATCAGCACCGTGACCTTGGGCACCTGAGCGGTCGCTACGGCCGTGACCAGCTTGGCGCCGTCCTTGGCGATCCCGCCCGCCTCATATTTGCCTCCGACCATGAAGCCGGAGATGTTCTGGAGGAACAGCAGGGGCGTCCGCCGCTGGCAGGCGAGCTCGATGAAATGGGCGCCTTTCAAGGCGCTCTCCGAAAAGAGGATTCCGTTGTTGGCGAGGATCGCGACCGGCATCCCCCAGATTCGGGCGAAGCCGCAGACCAGGGTCGTGCCGTAAAGCGCCTTGAACTCGTGGAAGTCGGAAGCATCGACGATCCGGCCGATCACCTCGTGAACGTCGTAGGGCGTGCGCACGTCGTCGGGGACGATCCCGTATAATTCCTCCGGATCGAGCTTCGGTTCGACCGGGTCGGCGAGGTCGAGGTCCGACGCCTTGACCGTGTTCAGCCGCCCCACGATGCTCCTCACGATCGCAAGCGCATGCTCGTCAGTCTCGGCGAGATGATCGACCACGCCCGACTTGCGCGCATGCAGATCGCCGCCGCCCAGATCCTCGGCCGAGATCACCTCCCCCGTCGCCGCCTTTACGAGAGGCGGCCCGCCGAGGAAGATCGTGCCTTGGTCGCGGACGATGACGCTCTCGTCCGACATAGCCGGAACATAGGCCCCGCCCGCAGTGCAGCTCCCCATCACGCAGGCGATCTGGGCGATGCCCTCGGCGCTCATCTGCGCCTGGTTGTAGAAGATCCGTCCGAAATGCTCGCGGTCGGGGAACACCTCCGCCTGGTGAGGAAGGTTGGCTCCGCCGCTGTCGACCAGATAGACGCAGGGCAGATGGTTCTGAAGCGCGATCTCCTGCGCCCGCAAATGCTTCTTCACCGTGGTCGGGAAATAGGCACCGCCCTTCACCGTCGGGTCGTTGGCGACGATCATCGCCTCGCGGCCGGAAACCCGTCCGACTCCCGCGATCATTCCCGCGCCCGGAGCCCCATCCTGACCATGACTGTCCTTGTACATGCCGTTGGCGGCGAGCTGTCCGATCTCGAGAAACGGCGAGCCCGGGTCGAGCAATCGGGTCACCCGATCGCGCGGGAGCAATTTGCCGCGCGACACGTGCCGCTCGCGGTGCTTGTCCGAGCCGCCCTTCGCCGCCTCCGCCACCTTGGCGCGCAGCGCCTCGGCGAGACCGCGATTGTGGGCGGCATTGGTGCGGAAAGCCTCCGACCCGGAATCGATCTTCGAGATGATCTCGGTCACGCCGTCACCGTCGCCCCAGCGAAGGCCGGGGCCCCGTGGGGTGATAAGCGCAGGCGGTTTCCACCCCCCGGGATGCCAGCCTTCGCTGGCATGACGAGCAATCCTTTCATGCCGGGTTCGCCCCCGAATGAACCGGTTTCTTTCGGATCAGATAGCGATAGACCCCGATCACGTTGATCGCGAACAGGAAGATGTTCTGGGTTCCGATCCCCTCCGCCTTGTCCGAGACGAAGCCCCAGGTCACCAAAGCGACCGAGGAGGTGCAGAAGATCACGAACGCCCATCCCGTCGCCCGCCGCCCGAGATCCAGCGACACCATCAGGGCGGCGACGACTCCGGCGATGGAGCCGTACCATTCGAGGCCGTCGATCAGCCCCTTGCTCATTTGTCGGCTTCCGTCATGGCGAGGCTGACTAACGGCTGAGCGGCGGGATTGGAAGCGCTGGCGCAACGCCCGAACTGCCTATATCGAGTACGACTACATCAGTTTTCGAAAGGCTCGCGATGAATCGCTATATTCTCCTCGCCCTGCTCCTCGCCACCGCCGCCTGCTCGCCCGCCGGCCCCGGCAACGGAAGCGCAGACGCCGCGGCGCAGGCCGCCGACAAGGCCCTGGGAATCGTCCCCGCCGCGATGGACAAGACGGCGGCGCCCGGAAACGACTTCTTCGCATATGCGAACGGCGACTGGGTGAAGAACAATCCGATCCCGGAGGACCGCTCCAGCATCGGCGGCTTCTACATCGCCGACCAGGAGCGGGAGCGCCAGACCCGCGAGCTTCTGAGCTCCATCCTCGGCTCGAACCCCGCGGCCGGAAGCAACGAGGCGCTGATCGCCAATTATTACAACGCTTTCCTGAATACCGACGCGATCGACCGCGCCGGCATGGCTCCCGCCAGGGCCGATCTCGACGCCATCGCGGCCATCGCCGACAAGAAGCAGCTCAGCGCCGCGATCGGCGGAACCTTGCGCGCCGACACCGACCCGCTCAACGCGACCGATTATCAGACGGAGAATCTCTTCGGCATATTCGTCACCCAGGGCCTCGCTACGCCGGGCGAGACCCTGCCCTATCTTATGCAGGGCGGAATCGGCCTTCCCGAGCGCGAATATTACCTCTCCGGCGATGACAAGATGGCCGGGCTGCGCGGCCAGTATCGCGATTATATCGCAACGATCATGAAGGCGGCCGGAATCGCCGATGCCGAAGCCGCGGCCAACCGGATCCTCGATCTGGAGACGAAGATCGCCCGAGCCCACGTCACGCGCCAGGACAGCGAGGACTTCGCCAAGGGCGCCCAGGTTTGGAGCCGGGCCGATCTCGAGGCCCGTGCGCCGGGAATCGACTGGGCCGCCTTGCTTGGAGCAGCCCAGCTCGGAAACGCTGAGAAGTTCCAGGCCTATCATGCCGGAGCGATCCCGAAGCTCGCCGCGCTCGTCGGGTCGGAACCGCTCCAGAACTGGAAGGACTGGCTCGCCTTCCACACGCTCAACCAGCAAGCGAGCGTGCTTCCCAAGCCGATCCGGGACTCGAGCTTCGCTTTCAACGGAACCGCCCTTTCCGGAACTCCGAAGCAGCGGCCGCGCGACCAGCTCGCGCTGAACGCCGTCAGCAACGCGCTCCAGGACGCGGTCGGCAAGGCCTATGTCGACAAACACTTCCCCGCCTCGGCCAAGGCGGAGGTCCAGACGATGGTCGACAACATCAAGGCCGCCTTCGCCCGCCGGGTCGAAGCGATCGACTGGATGGCGCCCTCGACCAGGGAAGAGGCCCTGAAGAAGGTCCGCTCGATCGTCGTCGGAGTAGGCTATCCCGACCAATGGCGCGACTATTCCTCGCTCCGGATCACGCCCGAAAACGCCTATGCGAACCGACAGAATGCGGCCCTCGCCGAATATCGCCACCAGATTTCGAAGATCGGCAAGCCGATGGACAGAAGCGAATGGTGGATGCCGCCGCAACTGGTCAACGCCGTCAACCTGCCGGTCCAGAACGCCCTGAACTTCCCCGCCGCCATCCTTCAGCGGCCCTTTTTCGATCCCCAAGCGGACGCCGCCTTCAACTACGGCGCGATCGGCTCGGTCATCGGCCATGAGATCAGCCACAGCTTCGACAATAATGGCGCTCTGTTCGATTCGGCCGGCCGTCTCAGGAACTGGTGGACCCCGGCGGATCTGCGGCGCTTCCAGCAGGCCGGCGCGGCGCTCTCCGCGCAATATGATTCCTACGAGGCGCTGCCCGGCCTCAACGTCAACGGCAAGCTGACCTTGGGCGAGAATATCGCCGACGTCGCCGGCCTGGCCGCCGCCTACGACGCCTACCGTGCGTCGCTTAGCGGCAAGGAAGCGCCGGTGATCGACGGCTTCAGCGGCGATCAGCGCTTCTTCATCGCTTACGCCCAGGCCTGGGCGAGCAAGATGCGTGAGCCGACCCTGCGCCAGCGGGTCCTCACCGACGGCCACGCCCCGGGCCAATTCCGGGCGCTGACGGTACGCAATCTGGATCCATGGTATGCCGCGTTCGGCGTGAAGCCGGAGCAGAAATTGTATCTGGCCCCGGAGAAAAGGGTCAAAATCTGGTGACTGAGAGCCCCTCCCCTTCAGGGGAGGGGTTGGGGTGGGGCGTGTCGCGATTTCCCGCGCGGCAGAGAGGGACAACACCCACCCCCGGCCCCTCCCCTGAAGGGGAGGGGGAAGGCTACCCCGCGCCAATAAGCTCCCGCCCGATCAGCATCCGCCTGATTTCGTTCGTGCCGGCGCCGATGTCGAGCAGCTTGGCGTCGCGAAGGAAGCGCTCGACCGGCCAGTCCTTCGTATATCCCGCTCCGCCCAGCGCCTGGATCGCCTCCAGGCTGACCTTCACCGCACTCTCCGACGCAAGCAGGATCGCGCCGGCGGCGTCGAAGCGGGTCGTCTTGCCTGAGTCGCAGTTTTTGGCGACGGTGTAGACATAGGCCCGAGCCGAGTTGAGGGCGACATACATGTCCGCCACCTTCGCCTGCATCAGCTGGAAGCCGCCGATCGGCTGACCGAACTGCTTCCTTTCGCGCACATAGGGGAGGACGACGTCGAGGCAGGCCTGCATGATTCCAAGCTGGATTCCGGCGAGAACCGTCCGCTCGTAATCGAGCCCGGACATCAGAACCCCGACTCCGCCGTTTACCGGTCCCATCACATTCTCGTCCGGAACCTCGCAATCGTCGAAGACGAGCTCCCCCGTCGGCGATCCGCGCATCCCCATCTTGTCGAGCTTCTGGCCCAGGCTGAAGCCAGTCATGCCCTTCTCGATCAGGAAGGTGGTGATCCCGCGGCTCCCCTCCCCCGTCTTGGCGTAGACGACGAGGGTATCGGCATGATGAGCGTTGGTGATCCAGAATTTGGTGCCGTTGAGGACGTAGCCGCCCTGCACCTTCTCGGCCCTCAATTTCATCGACACCACGTCCGAGCCCGCGCCGGCCTCCGACATGGCGAGCGAGCCGACATGCTCGCCCGAGATCAATCTGGGCAGATATTTCGACTTCTGCTCCGGGCTCGCCCAGCGGCGGATCTGGTTGATGCACAGGTTCGAATGGGCGCCGTAGGAAAGGCCGATCGAGGCCGAGGCCCGGGCGACTTCCTCCTGCGCCACGACATGCTCGAGATAGCCGAGCCCGAGGCCGCCATATTCCTCCTCGACGGTGATTCCGTGAAGGCCGAGCTCGCCCATTTGCGGCCACAGCTCCGTGGGGAACCAGTCCTCGGCGTCGATCCTTGCGGCCAGCGGCGCGATCTTGTCGGCGGCGAAGCGCTGCGTCGTGTCGCGGATCGCGTCCGCCATCTCGCCGAGCGCGAAGTCGAGCCCCATACCGGCCATGCTTGGTCTCCTGTTCGGAGGGCGCCCGAGCAGAGCCTTCGAAGTTTGAACAAGCGGGGCCTCGTCGCTATGTGAGCGGCGACGCTGACCCGTCGCCCCAGCGAAGGCTGGGGCCCCGACGGGTGAAGAACGCAGAGCCTTTCACCCCCTGGGACCCCAGCCTTCGCTGGGGTGACGAGGAAACGATCATGACCGCCACCGACCCCATCGTCATCCTCTCCTACGCCCGAACCCCGATGGGCAGCTTCCAGGGCGCCCTCGCCGGCGCGAGCGCCACGGAACTGGGCGCCGCCGCCGTACGCGCCGCCGTCGGGCGGGCCGGAATTTCCGGAGAGGAGGTCGACAAGATCTTCATGGGCTGCGTCCTCCCCGCCGGCCTCGGCCAGGCTCCCGCCCGCCAGGCCGCACTCGGCGCCGGCCTCTCCAAGTCGACCGAGGCGACCACGATCAACAAGGTCTGCGGCTCGGGCATGCAGGCCGCCATGTTCGCCCACGACATGATCGCCGCCGGCTCAGCCGACCTCATCGTCGCCGGCGGCATGGAGTCGATGTCCAATTCGCCCTACCTCATGAAGAAGCACCGCTCGGGCGCCCGAATCGGCCACGACACGGTCTACGACCATATGATGCTCGACGGCCTCGAGGACGCCTATGATTCGGGCCGGGCCATGGGCACTTTCGCCGAGGATGCGGCGCGCGAATATCAGTTCACCCGCTCCGACCAGGACGAATATGCGATCGAATCGCTGCGCCGGGCCACAGCGGCGATCAAGTCGGGCGCCTTCGAGCGCGAGATCGTTCCGGTCACGGTGAAGACCCGCAAAGGCGAGGACGTCGTCTCGATCGACGAGCAGCCCGGCAAGTCCAGCCCGGAGAAGATCCCAAGCCTCAGGCCCGCCTTCGCCAAGGACGGCACCATCACCGCCGCCAACGCCAGCAGCATCAGCGACGGCGCCGCCGCGCTCGTCATCACCCGTCAGAGCGTCGCCGACCGCCTGGGCGTGAAGCCCGTCGCCCGGATCGTCGCCCATGCCGCGCATGCGCAGGCGCCCAACCTCTTCACCAGCGCCCCCGTCCCGGCGGTTCAAAAAGCCCTGGAGAAAGCCGGCTGGAGCGTCGCCGACGTCGACCTCTACGAAGTCAACGAGGCCTTTGCCTGCGTCGCCATGATCGCCATGCGCGACCTCGGAATCCCGAGGGAAAAGCTGAACGTCCACGGCGGCGCGACGGCCCTGGGCCACCCGATCGGAGCGTCAGGCGCGCGCCTGCTGGCGACTTTGCTCTCGGCGCTCGACACCCACGGCCAGAAACGCGGCCTCGCCACGCTCTGCATCGGCGGCGGCGAGGCGACCGCGATGGCGGTGGAATTGTTGGACTGAAATCGTGAAAGTCTCGGCAGCCCCGCATTCGGGCTAAATTCCGATCACTGCTTTCAGCCTCTCTCCGAAAAGAATGAAACCGCTGAAGAAGGCCATCGCCGTCATGTTCGACGAGATGACGAACCCTTTGCTGGGAAGGTGGGCAACGCGCTCCGTGAGAATGGCGACTCGCTCCGTGAGGATGGCGACTCGCTCCGTGAGGGCGGCGAGACTGACGCGCATATCGGTCACGTCGGCGCGCAGGACCTCCACATGTGCTTCCAGCCTGGCGACCCGTGCTTCCATGCCGTCCGATGTGCCACTTCCGCCTCCGGCCTTCAAGGCGTGAGGCTCGGCGCCTTCCGGGTTACCCGATCGGGCTCGGGAAGCGCTCATGCCGAAACGCGGCTCGCGATCAACTTTCTATAAAGCGAAAGATTCACAGCCTATTTCATCGTAAACAGAATAGCGCCCAGGCTGGTCCGGGCAAGCGTTTTTGGGTCCCGTGGCGCGCCGCATCTAAAAATCGTTTAGCGCCGATCCTACCAGCCGTTGCAGCGCTCCCAGACCGCCAGCACCTCGGCCCCGCTACCCTGGACCACATAATATCTTTCATGCGCAGCGGCGGTCATGCAGGCGTGGTTGGGGGCGATCCTGACCTGAGTCCCGATCGGCAGCCGCTCGAAATCCGCCTCGCCGGCCGGCAGCAGCCCATGCTCCTGGTTGGTCGAGGCGATGTCGAGGCCTAGCGGAAGCCCGGTGGCGGCATCCCAAACGCTCCCGTAGCCGGGCTTGCCTCGAGCCGGCCCGGCATCCTTGGACATAGCCAGGCCTCCGGCGTCGACCAGCAGATAGCCCAGATCGCGGCGGTGGCCGATAACGGTGGCGAGGACCGACAGCGCGATATCCTCCTCCGGGCATATGCCGAGATCGGCCATGACCAGATCCATGAACATATAGACTCCCGCCCGAACCTCGGTGACTCCGTCGAGCCGTTCGGCGGACAAGGCGGTGGGAGTCGAGCCGACGCTGACCACCGGCGCCGACAGGCCTGCCTCGCGGAGTGCCTTGGCCGCGGCCACCGCCCTCGACCGTTCCTGCTCCGCCATCGCCCGAAGCGCCTCTGGAGACCGGCAAGTGTAGGAGAGGCCCGCATGGGTGATCACGCCTCGAAGCTCGGTCCCCCGCGCCCCGTCGAGGATCCGGCCGATCTTTAGAAGGCTCCGGATATCGTCCGCCGCCACGCCGGCGCGCCCCCCGTCCGTGTCCACCTCGATCAGCACCGGAAAGACCGCGCCCAGGCTCTCCCCCGCCCGCGCCGCGGCCTCCGCCATTTCGACGCTGTCGAGGATGATCGTGAGATCGGCTCCGCGCCGCTGCAGCGCGGCGATGTGAGCCAGCTTCGAAGGAACGATCCCGACCGCGTAGAGGATATCGGTGAAGCCATGCTCCAGGAAATGCTCCGCCTCCCTGAGCGTCGAGACGGTGACTCCCCCCGGCTGCCCCTCGACCGCAAGCCGAACCACGTCCACCGACTTGGCGCTCTTGACGTGCGGCCGCAGCGGCACGCCCAATTCGGCGAGCCGGGTTCGCATCCGATCAATGTTCCGGGTAAGGCGCGAGCGGTCGACCACCAAGGCGGGGGTCTCAAGGTCGGTCATATCCATGCGCCCGGTATAACAGGCATACCGGGCGGGACGACCGCCTTTCCTTCCCGCCCTTGGCAGAGTAAAAGCGGCGGCGCGATTTTAGCGCAGGGAGCGAAACATGAAGCCAGCCGAGGACGTTGCCGCCTTCGCGAATTCGGGCGCCCCGCGCCGCGCCTGGACGGCGCCCATAACCCGCCGGCTGGCGACCAGCGCCGCCGAATCGGGCGACACTATCGCCTTCGACGCGACCGAGCTACCCTCCTGATCCGACCGGTCCGAAACACAACCGGCATTCGCTTCCCTTTCCGCGGTGCTTAACTTAATGTCGGTGGCGAAACATATGGGGAGACACGCGAATGCACGACCGGAAACGATCCGCTCCAGTAAGGCGCCGCGTTTCGGGAGCCGCTGATCCGCCGGCTTTGCGCCGGGCCTGGACGGCGCCGCAAGCCTGTCGTTTCTCCACCAGCGCCGCCGAAGCCGGCGGGGCAACGAGCGTTGACGGGATTGAGCTCCTGTCCTGATCCACGCTCGGCGATAATGCGCTGGGGTCCCGCCGACGGCGTAAATCTCGCCGCGCCGGCCGCGGCGGCCGCATTGCTCCAGAAGGCGATCGTCATCCGTCCCGGCAACGCCTTGCTGCGGCTGAAGCTCGCCGATCTCGAGATCGATCGCTATGATTTCGCGGCGGCCTCGCCGTCTCTGGAGGCGGCCCTGGACCTCGAGCCGGACCTTGCCGGAGTCCGCCCTCGCCTTGCGCGCTGCTACAATGCGCTCGGCCGCCACGACGACGCGCTGGCTGCGCTTGCCGAGGTTGAAGGACCCGCGTTCGAACGGGCCCTGGCCTTCGTCCGGCTCGGGCTTGGGCCGCGGGCGGAGGGCGAGCTGCGCGGCCTTCTCGACCTCGACCCGGGGCACCCCCCCGCCTGCCGGCAGCTGAGCAAAATCCTGCGCCGATCGGGCCGGATCGCCGAGCTGCTCGACCTGTGCGAAGCCCTTCACGCGCGCGGTGCCGCCCACGCCCAGCTCTTCTACATCTGGGGAACGGCACTCGCGCTCGTCGGCCGCGACGACGAAGCCCGTTCCCTCCTATTCGACCGCGCCCGGGTCGCCGAGCTGGCCCTTCCGGTGCCAGAGGGCTTTACCGACCTCCCCGCCTTCAACGCCGCCTTGGCCGAGGAGATACTCGGCAACCCCTATCGGCTCAGCGACTTCCCGGTCGAGGACGAGGCCAATCGCGGCAGCAGCCGGGTCCATGCCCTCTTCGCCGGTCGCCGGCCAGAACTGTTGCAAAAGCTGCTCGGCTCGCTTCAGACCCTCATCGACGCACAGACGACCCCGCAGCGGGGCTCCTTCGACCCCTGGGCTGACGCCAGGCCGGCGCGAGCGCATCTCAAGGCCTGGGGCCTGATCCAGAGCGGCGGCGATTATGAGGAATGGCACAGCCATCCGGGCGGCTGGATGAGCGGAGTCTATTACGTAAAGGTGCCGGCCTGCGTCACCGCCGAGGGTCCGGGGCCCGGCTGCATCGAGTTCGGGCCGTCGACATCACTCGCCCGGCAACGGCCCGATCTCGTCCCGGTCTGGAGGCACGCACCCCGGGAGGGCCGGTTGCTGCTGGCCCCCTCTCATTATTCCCACCGCACCATCCCGACCGGCGCCGCCGTGCACCGAATCAGCTTCGCTTTCGACATCGTTCCCGAGGCCTGATTGGTTCGCTCCCGGCTCGTCGGCAGTAGATAACGCTTCATGGCTTGTCCCCGCGCCGGCTGAAGGCATGTCGCCCTTGTTCCATCATGCGCGGGCCGCGACAAGCCGGGCGCCCGCGGTGATTGCGGGACAGGTCAACCCCATCCCGGCCCGCCTCAGAACCGGGCCCGGACTCCGCCGAAGACGGCGCGGCGTTCGACCGGGAAGAAGATGGATTGCTGCGCGGGTGTGAGCAGCCTGAAGTCGACGGCCGCCGAGATATCCCCGATCGCTTTCTCGTTGGCGAGGTTGCGCGCGTCGAGGAACAGCTCGATCCCCTTGCTCACCCGCGCTTCGACGGTCAGCCCGACCGTCGCATAGCCATCGACCTTGAGGCTGTTGGCATAATCGGCCCAGGCGCCTTTCGGCACCCATTCGACGCTGGGTGCGATTCCCCATGCGTCCGGACCGAGCCGGAGCTCGGCCCGATAGAGATGCCTGGGAATGACCGGCAACCGGTTGTCGCCATATTGCCGATCGTCCCGGAAGCGGAAGTCGTTCCGCTGGTAGACCTGGCGCAGGCGGGCCCAATGCGTGAGCTGGAGGTCGAGGCCGGCCTCGATCCCCTGGTGGAGCGTCCGGTCCGCGTTGAAGGTCGCGGCGGGAATGTCCGGCCCGACCGTGAACTGGAGCATCTCGCCTTCGATCCTGGCCCGATAGAGGCTTAGGTCGAAGCTGGCGATTCCGAGACGGCCGCGTGCGCCGATCTCCGCCGTCCAGGCGCGTTGCGCCTCCAACGGAACGAAGGCGGCGATCTGGGCGAGCTCGGTAAAGCCTGGAAGCTCGTGGCTGCGGCTGTAATTGGCGTAAACCTGCATGTGCGAGCGAGGCTCCCACAGCAAACCGAAGCGGGGGGAGAATTCGTCGAACTCGGAGCGGCCCTCCGCGCGGGCGGGAAAGATCAGGTCCTGATCGCGCTTTCCGTTCGTGTATATGCCGCCGCCGATCAGGCTCAGCGCACCGAGCCGGTAGCGGCCCTCGCCATAGACGCTGATCGTCCGCGCTTGCTGGTCCGCCTGGAGCGTGCGAGCGCCCCGGGCGCCGTTGACGTTGACGAATCGGCGGGAGTCGATTTCCCCGAACCGGGCCTGTATCCCCACCGCCAGGGAGAGCAGCCCCGAATTCCAGTCGACATGCGCAAAACCGCCATGATCGAGCGTCTGCTGGTCCACCACCTGGAAGATGGGGTGGTAGAGTTGCTTGGCATTGATGAAGCCGCCGACCGACAGGGTCGAGCCACCGAGGGTGATCTGCGTTCGGTTCTGGAGCCTGAGCGAATCGATGTCGCGCGCCTGGTTACCGGCGAAATTGCCGGTCCGCGGCCGAGTAAGCGCGCTCGCGAGCGGCAAGGCGCCGGGCAGCTCCTGCTCGATCGTGTGGGCGCTGGCATAGAAGCGTGTCTCGACGTTGGGAGCGATCCGCACTCCGACATTGCCGTGGAAGCGTAGGGAACGGCGGCGGGAATGCTCGCGCTCCCCATCCGACCGGTCGCCGGTCAGTGCAAACCAGGCGTCGCCGGTCTCGTTGGCGAAGCCGGCCGAGAGCAGGCCGCGCAGAGTGTCGAAGCTGCCGCCGTCGATGCGCGCGAAGGGGCCCGGCGCGGTCCGGCCCGTCGAGGTCACGCCGTTAATCGCCCCGCCCAGGGTCGAGCTCCCAAATCTCAGTCCGTTGGCGCCCCGGAACACCTGGATATACTGGAAGACGAGCGGGTCCAGTTCCTGAAAGTCGCCATTGTCGTCCGCGAGATTGATTGGGATGCCGTCCTGCAGGAGGGTAAGGCCACGCTGGTGAAAACCCCGGCTGATCCCGGATCCCCGGATAGAGAGGCGCACCTCCTGGCCGTAGCGCGGCTGGGCATAGACTCCGGGTGAAAAGGCAAGTGCCTCGCGCAGCGAGACGGCGACGCGCTGGTCATACTCCTCGGCCGCGACGAGGTCGGCGCCGCCCGGGCGCTCCTCGACTTCCTTGGCGGCGCGCTGGATCCGCTCGCCGGTGACGACGATGTCGTCTTCTTCGTGGCCGGCCCAGGCGGTCGCCGGCAGGGCCGCGGCGCAGCCCAACAACATGATTCGCGCCGCCGCGGGGGCGCGCTTCGATTTCTTCATGACGATTTCCTGTCTGTCTCGCGAGGGTGTCGGAAGATCAGACGGAGAGCGGCGGTCCCCTGGCCGGTGGGGGCGGCGAGGCCAAGGCGATCCGCGGCAATCCCGACCCGGCCGGCAGGTCCGGCGCGACGGAAGCGGCGAAGGCCCGCGGTGGAACGAGCGGGGGCTCGGGCGGAAGCGGCGGAGCGGCCAGGGCCGCATAGGCGCAAGGCCGCTCCCCGGGACCGGAGGCAGGATCGGCCGGTTGGCCGTCATGGCCGGAATGGAGCGCGGGCCCGGCGGCCGTCTGCGCCGCGGCGGCGCACAATATAAGGACCGGTCGTCCGCCACCGTCGGGTGCGACCATATAGCCCGCCGGGATCAACAGCCTGAACAAAAGGGCGAGAGCGAGCACGGACGGAA
The DNA here is from genome assembly GCA_038257735.1 of Sphingomonadales bacterium. Taxonomy (GTDB): domain Bacteria; phylum Pseudomonadota; class Alphaproteobacteria; order Sphingomonadales; family Sphingomonadaceae; genus Allosphingosinicella. The sequence goes on from JBBSIZ010000032.1 coordinate 40,889, forward strand.
GTAATCCGCCTTTGCCTCCGATGCTGGCGACCACGCCCCTCATTCGACCAATTTAACCGGGCGGCCGATATCATGAAGCCCAAATCAAGGGCTAAACCGCTCGAAATAGATCGCTTTTGGATTCAGTTTGCGTCAGGGAGATGAACCCTCGAGTCCGCTTGTCGCTCTGTAAACACGCTTCGCCGCAATATCCGAAATGAACCAATCACCATAAATGCGGAATCTGCCTCAAGCATTGAGCAAACCCCTCTCACAAGAGCTTCGCCCGCATCTTCACGAACCTAGTAGTTTCCGAAAAATGAGCGGCGATCCAAGCACTTGCCTATCACCCCCGGATAATGTCTGATGGCGCAATCGGCGAGACTCCCGTCGTCGCCGTCGTACCTTCTCAAGTAGAGCGGGTGCCAAAAGGGGAGCGTAGTTCTGCATTCCGTGGTCAAACGGCGGCAAATTCCACTTCCTCTACAAAAGCCCATAACGGAGGGAATGCCATGAATCATAATAAAGGAACTTGGCGCAGCAAGTCGACTATCCTGAAGGCCGCGGCCTTCGCGACCGCCGTCGGCGTGATCGCCATGCCGGCCGCCGCCGTCCACAGCTGGAACGGCTATCACTGGGCGCGCACCAGCACCCAGATCGCCCCGCCGGTCGTCGACATCACCACTTCCGCCTGGACTTCCTATGTCCAGACTGCGGTTTCCGACTGGAACCAGTCGACCGTGATCCAGAGCCCCTACAGCAAGACCACCGGCAACGGCAGGACCTGCAAGCCGCAGGCCGGCAAGATCCTGGTTTGCAATGCCGCCTACGGCAATAACGGCTGGCTCGGAATTGCCTCGATCTGGCTCTCCAACGGCCACATCAGCCAAGGCACGACCAAGCTTAACGACACTTATTATGCCAGTTCCAGCTACAATACCCCGGCCTGGCGCGCGGCCGTGACCTGCCAGGAGATCGGCCACGATTACGGCCTCGGCCACCAGAACGAGGACTTCAACACCGACGCCACCAGTTCGTGCATGGAATATACGAACATTCCGGCCGGCAACGAGCACCCCGACCAGCACGATTACGACCAGCTGCTGGCGGTCTACAACCATACCGACTCCGCGGCGACCGCGGCTTCGGTCAAGAGCATGCCTTCGCAGGCCGCGATCGGCAACTCGCGCGCGGATTGGGGTCGCCAGATCGGCCACCACACGTTCGAGCGCGATCTCGGCAACGGCAATAAGGTGATCACCGACAGTCTCTTCGTCGACCACATCCACGGCAAGAAATAGGGCATTCGGCCTCGCGGCCGATTCCTCTCCGAGAAACCCCTTCGGCCCCACCGGGTCGGAGGGGTTTTTCTTTGCCTTTATTGCCTTCCTCCAAGGCCAGCTTCCACGATTGATCTGTTTCGGATCAAATATGTTGAGCCCGGCAAGTATAGGGAAGAACGGGTCTCCGCCCTCTGCGCCATCCCCCCAAGAGCCCTATTCACTGACCTTGGTTACACAAGACAATCCTGCCGGCCAGTTGCGCAGTCCGGGCGGCCATGCTTGATACCGACATCGGCTGCGACTCCGGTCGCGTCCGCTGCGTTTTCCTCAAATAGAGGAGGCGCCACAGGGGGTCGTAGTTCTGCTTTCCGTGGTCATGGGCGGCAATTCCACTTCCCTCGCAACA
>JBBSIZ010000033.1:0-41599 GCA_038257735.1 Sphingomonadales bacterium
CCCCGGTGCTTCGCAACGAAGGCAAACCTCATATCGAGTCCCTCGCGAAGTAGGCCGCCGCTTTTTTTAGGATGTCGCGCTCAGCCTTCATCCTGGCAAGCTCGCGGCGAAGCCGCTCAATCTCCTGCTGCTCGGGCTTCAAATTGCCGTGGCCGGGAAAGGCCGACCCCGGATCCGCCTCGTAATCCCGAACCCATTTGCTCAGCACATTCACATGCAGGTCCAGATCTCGAGCTGCCTGTGCAATCGACACCCCGCGCTCACGGACCAGTTTCACCGCCTCGAGCTTGAACTCCCGGCTGAACTTCCGTCGTCCCATCGATACCCTCCGATTCCATAAAACACCTTATCTCGGTGTCCACGAAACCGGCAGCAGCTCACCCCGACGAGACCCGCGCCGACGCTGGATCGCCTTAAAAGCCCAGCTCCTTCCACAACCAGGCGGCGAACGCGACGAGGAGGAAGGCGGCATAGATTCCGGCGCCGATCCTGATTTCCTTCGAGTAGCGAGGCCGGAGCAGAAGCCAGACGAATAGCGCCGGGAGGATAAGCGAGAGCGAGCGGGTGATGCGACAGCGCGGGCGCAGCCCGATATCCTGCAGCCAAAGGTATGAAATCAGCGAATTCGCTACTCCTTCGCTGACCAAATCAACGACGACCAAGGCATATCGGTGCCTGCCAGCCGGATCAGCCGAGCGACGAGGAGCCTACACACTGTCCATATCCGGAAGTCTGTCAAACGGAAGCTTCCGCAAGCCCGGGGTCATTCGACAAGCCGTTTGGCGCAAGACACGCCATTGCCTCCATACCAGATTACCGCTCCTTGGTTCGCCCCGATCAACGCTCGGCTGCTGGTCCTTCCCTTTGCAATCGCTACAGCGTTCGCAGACAGCTCGCATTCTCCAACTTGGTTGGCACCCGGCTCCGAGCATACCAACTGCCCCTTAGAACCATACAGCGTGACGCCGCCAAAGGTTCCCATCGCGATCATTTTGTCCGTGCCGCGATCACCAGCGGGCTCCTCCCGGCATTCGCCTTGGGTATCTTTCGTTAGGTTTTCCGTAGGCGCGCTTGCCGGAGGTGTTCGCGCTGGAAAAGTATTAGCGGCAGTTGGCTGGGCAGGTTCGACCGCAGCCGGAGTGGTGGAGCTTTCGAACGGCTTTTCTTCCGGCGGCGCGGGGGAGGAACATGCGGATGCACTGATACATGCTGCGGTAATGACGACTTTGGCGAAAATCCGGGTCATTGTGCGCCCTTCTTCTGCTCAAGTGTGGCTTTGTGCTGAGTAACAAAGCGCGCTTCATGCTCCGCGCGAACCTCAGCCGCTATCTCGTTCAGGCTGCTGGATGCTGCACATTCTGCCATCAGCTGCCTGCGCGCCGCTGATCCTTGCGGGTTGAGATCGAGGTCGGCATAAGCCGCTGTCGGGGTAGCAAAAGACAAGCCCTTGGACGTCGCGCATTCGGCCCACTTTGCTTCGGCCTGCTTGACGCGTCCGTCAGCCCTTACTTCGGTGAGCATTGTCTCATACTCCTCGATAAGGGCCGATCGTCCGGCATAAACGCCGGGTACAGCTCGCAGGGCGTTGCCCGAGCATCCGCCGCCGGTGGCGCTGCGTGGGTCCCACAGATTGGTCTGATCGTTCGGATCCGGCACACCATATAGCGCAACATAATATTCGCTGCGTTTGTCGTCGGCCAGCGAGCGGGCGTAGCGCTCATTCTGGTCGATCGGACCGGCAGATTTGCTTGCGGGATTGAGCATGGGGCCTGTCACCACCACGCTGGGAGCGGGATTGTAGCGGAAACCTGCATTGCGCATGCATGAAGCGATAGTGCGCTCGCGCTCGGCCTCTTCCCGAATAAACCGAGCCTCGTCGGCGCGGTCATTGTGCCCAAAGCCGGGATAAACTGACAACGGCGAGGTTTTGGACGGCCCGCCAGACTGCGCCGATAATTGAGCCGCAGGATACGACATGGCGATGACCGAAACCGCGACGAAACTGAGGAGGATGGAGTGGGTGCGTTTCATGTTCTTATGCTCCTGGAAAGAGTTTTATTCAAATCATGGACGCGGATTGGGATACCCAAAATGTTCATCAACTGCCGCTGCTATCCGCCACGACCAAGGATCGTTCCACAGCCAATTCGTGCCGGTGTTCCAGGTGTGAAATTCGGCTTCTACATAGGCCGCGGGAGCGGCCGTATCGCGAAGCTCGCCCAGATCGATCGTCGAGCAGGGATGATTGGGATTGTAGCAGACAGAGTCGCTGGTACCGGGGCTGTTGCCCCCTACCCAATAGTTAAGCTTATTGGCCAGATTTAGCCCATTGGTCGAACCTGTGCGGTATATCACTACCGTGCCGTGGTTGCTGACCGTGGTGGTGGTGCAAGCTTCGGTTCGTGCATTGCTGTGCAGGGGGATATGCGCATGGGCACCCCAAGCATTCGAATTGGTGATCGCAGACTGGATGGTGCCGGTGCCTATACGAACCGCGTAGCCACGTTGGTTAAGATTTTTGACATTCGTGAATGAACCGTAGGCTGCGAGCCGTGCATTCCAATAGGCGATGTCATTTTCGCTTAGGCCTTGGCATTCACCGCGCCCCCCGGTATCGCTGTGACGAGCGGGCGAGATATATACTCGCTTGCCGTTCGACACCACCGGATTGTAAATTAAATCCTGCGCAATCGCCGGTTGTGCGCTGAGACAAACGATTGAGGCGCTCGCAAGTAGCGTGATGATGTGCTTTGGCATGACACCGATCCTTGTTTTGCGGGAATATCGTTCTACGCAAAAACGTTGACTTTGTTCCCTCCGCTTGGTTGAAGGTGGTCACCTCCAACGAACTTTCGACATCTCTGGCCATATTTGATTCATCGTCCTTGAGGGTGCGGCAATGCATGAGGCAGGATTATTTGGACTGTCGGATCATCTGAAGTGGCTGTGGGCGCATGGCGATCCGCTGGAAGAGCTGGGCCGGATCATTGACTTCGAGGTGTTCCGTCCGGTTCTAATTGCGGCGCTGGCCACGGCGCGAAAGGCGGCCGGCCGCCCGCCCTATGATCCGGTGGCAATGCTCAAGGTCCTGGTGCTCGCGGCTCAGAACAGGGCTGTTCCCTCGCCGCAACGGTGATGGTGGCCGACGTGGCGGTCAATTCCCACGCCTGCTTTGTTCTCGGCTATTCGGAGTTCGCCCCCTCGCTGCTCATGCAAAGCGCGTTTCTCGGCTTCGTGATCGGCACGATGCCCCTCCTCTGGCCGGAGCGAAAACCGGTGCGCGCCGATGAACGCGGGAGGACAAAGCGATAAACAGGTTGTTCAGCCGGACGGCCTAAGTTGCGCTTGCCCCCGGAAACCCTATTTTAGGCGGTAACGGCCCACGGCCGCGCCGGCGCGCAGGCGCCTTACGGAGAACGCACTTGAGCGACCAGACCCCCCGCAAGCCCGAAAAAGATCCCGCCCCCAACCCGTGGATGAAGTCGCTCTTCATCTGGGCGGGGATCCTGCTGGCGCTGATCCTGTTCGTCCAGATCGTCGACGGCGGGTCGTCGCGGTCGGCGGCGGGGAATGCGCTGCCTTATTCGGATTTCCTGAACCGGGTCGACGAGGGCTCGGTGAAGGAGGTTTCGATCGGGAAGGACGTGATTTCGGGCAAGCTCACCAACGGGGATGCGTTCCGGACCAATTTCATTCCCGATCCGCAGCTCACCTCGCGGCTTCGCGAGAAGGGGGTTTCGTTTCAGGGGGAGCCGGAGGCCCAGACTTCGGTGTGGCTGATCCTTCTCTATCAGTCGCTGCCTTTCCTTCTCATCCTCGGCATCGCCTTCTTCATCATGCGGCAGATGCAGAAGAATGCGGGCTCCGGGGCGATGGGGTTCGGGCGGTCCAAGGCGAAATTGCTGACGGAGAAATCGGGGCGGGTAACGTTCGACGACGTCGCCGGGATCGACGAGAGCCGCGAGGAATTGCAGGAGATCGTCGACTTTTTGAAGGACCCCACCAAGTTCGCCCGGCTGGGCGGCAAGATCCCCAAGGGGGCGCTCCTCGTCGGCGCGCCGGGGACCGGAAAGACCTTGCTGGCCCGGGCCGTGGCCGGCGAGGCGAACGTGCCCTTCTTCACCATTTCGGGCTCCGATTTCGTCGAGATGTTCGTCGGCGTCGGCGCCTCGCGGGTCCGCGACATGTTCGAGCAGGCTAAGAAGAACGCGCCCTGCATCGTCTTCATCGACGAGATCGACGCGGTCGGGCGGCATCGCGGCGCCGGGCTCGGCAACGGCAATGACGAGCGCGAGCAGACCTTGAATCAGCTGCTCGTCGAGATGGACGGCTTCGAGGCCAATGAGGGAATCATCATCATCGCCGCGACCAACCGGCCCGACGTGCTCGATCCGGCCCTGCTTCGGCCGGGCCGCTTCGACCGCCAGGTCGTGGTGCCGAGGCCGGACATCGAGGGGCGCGAGAAGATCCTCGCCGTGCACATGAAGAAGGTGCCGCTCGCGCCCGACGTCGATCCGCGCACGATCGCGCGAGGAACGCCGGGCTTCTCCGGCGCCGATCTCGCCAACCTCGTCAACGAAGCGGCTTTGCTCGCCGCGCGCAAGGGCAAGCGGCTCGTCGCCATGTCCGAGTTCGAGCTCGCCAAGGACAAGGTCATGATGGGCGCCGAGCGCAAATCGATGGTGATGACCGAGGACGAGAAGAAGGCGACCGCCTATCACGAGGCCGGCCACGCGCTCGTCTCGCTCCACGTGCCGGGCTGCGATCCGCTCCACAAGGTGACGATCATCCCGCGCGGGCGGGCTTTGGGCGTGACCTGGAACCTGCCCGAGCGCGACCGCTATTCGATGTCGATGAAGCAGATGAAGGCGCGGCTCGCGCTCTGCTTCGGAGGCCGGATCGCCGAGCAGCTCATCTACGGGGTGGACGAGCTCAACACCGGAGCGTCCAACGACATCCAGCAGGCGACCGACATGGCCCGATCGATGGTGATGGAATATGGGATGTCGCCCAAGCTCGGCTGGCTTCGCTATCGCGACAATCAGGAGGAAGTGTTCCTCGGCCACAGCGTCGCCAGAAGCCAGAGCGTCTCCGAAGAGACGTCGAGGCTGATCGACAGCGAGGTCCGCCGGCTGATCGAGGAGGCGGAGGCGGCAGCCCGCAAGGTCCTCACCGACAATCTCGACGAGCTTCACCGCCTCGCCGGAGCTTTGCTCGAGTTCGAGACCCTGACCGGCGAGGAATCGAAGAAGGCGATTGCGGGCGAGGATATCGGCCGCGAGGATCCCGGTTCGCGCTCGCCCCTCATCCCCGCTTCGGGCACCTCCATCCCCTCCACCCGGCGCCCGCGCGGCGGCGGAATCGGCGGCCCGGCGCCCCAGGGGGCCTGACGTCGGCGCGGGGGTGGCCGGGACCTGAGGCCGGGACCTGGGGGCCGCCCGCGGTGCACTTGGCGGCCCGGGGTCCCGGGCGGGGATGACGGGGGCCAGCCAGGCACTCCCATAAGGTTTGCCTCAGGCTCTCCGATGAAAACTGGCGCACCCAAGAGGATTCGAACCTCTGGCCTCTGCCTTCGGAGGGCAGCGCTCTATCCAGCTGAGCTATGGGTGCGTGGAAGCGGCGCTTAGCAAAGGGGCGGCCGCCTCGCCAGCCTTTATCGATAGGGGCGGAGCGGAGGCTCGTCTCCGAGCGGCGGAACCTTGGGCTTGAAGCGGCAAATGTCCGCGATCGTGCAGCGCCAGCATTCCGGCTTCCTCGCCTTGCAGACGTAGCGGCCGTGGAGGATGAGCAGATGGTGGGCGTCGCGGCGGTAAGGCGGCGGCGTTGCCGAGTCGAGCCGGCGCTCGACCTCGATCACGTCCTTGCCCGGGGCGAGGCCGGTGCGGTTGGAGACCCGGAAGACATGGGTGTCGACGGCGAAGGTCTCGGCGCCGAACGCGCAGTTCATGACGACGTTGGCGGTCTTGCGGCCGACCCCCGGAAGCGCCTGCAGTGCGTCGAAATCCTCGGGCACCTCGCCGCCGTGACGTTCGATCAGGACAAGAGAGAGGGCGATGACGTTCTTCGCTTTCGTGTTGAACAGTCCGATCGTCCTTATGTGCTCCTTCAGCCCTTCCTCGCCGAGCCCGACCATCGCTTGCGGAGTGCTCACCGAGGCGAAGAGGTCGCGCGTGGCGAGGTTGACTCCGGCGTCGGTCGCCTGCGCCGATAGGACGACGGCGACGAGCAATGTATAATGGTTGACGAACTCGAGCTCGGTCTCCGGGCTCGGCGTGCGGTCATGCAGGCGCCGGTACAGCTCGGCGATCTCGGCAGGCTTCATTTCAGCCCCAGCACGTCCGCCATCGAATAGCGGCCGGCCGGCTTGCCGACGAGCCACAAGGCGGCTTCGATCGCGCCTCGGGCGAAGATCGCCCGGCTTTCGGCGCGGTGGCCGAGCTCGAGCCGCTCCCCCTCGGCGGCGAAGATGGCGAGATGCTCCCCGGCGACCGATCCGCCTCGAAGCGAGGCAAAGCCGATCCGCCCGAGCTCGCGCGGCCCGCTGATTCCGTCTCGCCCGCGTGTCGCGACCGACTCGAACTCGACGCCCCGCCCTTCGGCGCCGGCCCGGCCCAGCATCAGGGCGGTTCCCGACGGAGCATCGGCCTTCATCCGGTGGTGCATTTCGACGATCTCGAGGTCCCAATCCTCGCCGAGCCGGGCCGCGGTCTCGCGGACCAGATGGGCGAGCAGATTGACTCCGAGCGAGGTGTTGGCGGCATGGATGAGCGGGATCTCCGTGGCCGCCTCGTCGATCAGCCGGTCATGGCCGGCATCGAGCCCGGTCGTTCCGATCAGGATCGGCCTGCCGGCCCCGCGCGCCTGGGCGAGATGCGCCTCGACCGCGTCGGGCGCCGAGAAATCGACGAAGACGTCGGGCTGGTGCTCCGAGAGCCGGACGTCGCCCCGAAGCGCCGCCGCCTCGGCGATCGCCCGCCCCATCCGCCCGTCGGCGCCGAAAATGGAGATTCCCGTCATCGCGCGTCCTCAATGAGGGAGCGGTCGGGATATCGCAACCGCCTACAAACCCGCTAGAGGCCCCGAATGAAGGACATCCGCAACATCGTAATCCTCACCGGCGCCGGCATCTCCGCCGAAAGCGGCGTCGCCACCTTTCGCGGGCCGGACGGGCTGTGGGAAGGCCACCGGGTCGAGGACGTGGCCACCCCCGAGGCCTTCCGACGCGATCCGGCGCTGGTTCAGGCCTTTTACGACGCCCGCCGGGAGAGGTTGGGGAGAGTCGAGCCCAATGCCGCCCACCGGGCCCTCGCCCGGCTCGATTCCGAATGGCCGGGCGAGCTTCTCGTCGTCACCCAGAATGTCGACGATTTGCACGAGCGGGCCGGGACCCGGCGGCTGCTCCACATGCATGGCGAGCTGAAATCGGCCTGGTGCCTCGCCTGCGACGCGCGCCTGCCCTGGGAGGCGGAATTGTCGGGCGGGCCGCTTTGCCCGGCCTGCGGCGAAGCGGGACGGCTTCGGCCCGACATCGTCTGGTTCGGCGAGATGCCCTATGAGATGGAGCGGATCGACCGCGCTTTGCTGGACGCGGACCTGTTCGTCTCGATCGGCACGTCGGGCGCCGTCTACCCCGCAGCGGGCTTCGTCCAGACCGCCCGCCATGCCGGAGCCCGCACGTTGGAACTGAATCTGGAGCCGAGCCTTGGAAGCGTCTATTTCGATGAGATGCGCACCGGTCCGGCAGGGCTATCGGTGCCGGAGTGGGTAGGAGAATTATTGGACGGCTGACGGGGCTGGCCCTAGGCGGCGGATGGCCATGAACAAGTTTTCTCTTCACGAAAGCGGCGGAGTGCCGCTCAAGCTGTGGGACAGCCACCAGCCGTTCGAGGCAGGCGCGATGCAGCAGCTTCGAAACGTCGCGTCGCTGCCCTTCGTTCACAGTCACATCGCCGGAATGCCCGACGTCCATTGGGGCAAGGGCGCCACGGTGGGTTCGGTGATCGCGACCAAGCAGGCGATCGTGCCCGCGGCGGTGGGCGTGGACATCGGCTGCGGGATGATGGCGGTGCGCACCTCGCTCACCGCGAGCCAGCTGCCCGACAGCCTGTCCGATATCCGTGCCGAGATCGAGCGGGCGGTGCCCAAGGGCTTCGAATCGAGCCAGACCGCCAACCATTCCAAGGGCGGCTGGGCGATCACGCCCAATGCGGTCGCCCGCACCTGGTACGACAGGTTCGAGGAGCGCTGGCGCAGGATCGTCGCCAGGCACCGCAAGATAGACGGCAAGACCAGCGACCAATTGGGCTCGATGGGCGGCGGCAACCACTTCATCGAAATCTGCCTCGACGAGGAGCAGCGAGTCTGGGCGATGCTCCATTCGGGCTCGCGCGGCACCGGCAACCGGATCGGCACCTATTTCATCGAGGCGGCGAAGGAGGCGATCGCGGTTCAGCAGCTCGATTTTCACCTCGCCGACCGCGACCTCGCCTTCCTGACCGAAGGCTCGGAGCTGTTCGACGATTATATCGAGGCGATGAGCTTCGCGCAGGATTATGCGACGGCCAATCGCGAGCTGATGATGGGGCGGGTGCTGGAGGCTTTGCGAAAGCATCTGCCGGCGTTCAAGACCCAGAAGCAGGCGATCAATTGCCACCACAATTATGCGACCCGGGAACATCATTTCGGCGAGCAGGTGTGGGTGACCCGCAAGGGGGCGGTGAGCGCCGGCGAGGGCGAGCTCGGGATCATTCCCGGCTCGATGGGCACCGGCAGCTTCATCGTCGAAGGGCTCGGCAATGAAGAGAGCTTCCGCAGCTGCTCGCACGGCGCCGGCCGGGTGATGTCGCGCGGCCAGGCCAAGAAGCTGATCAGCCTCGAGGACCATAAGGCGGCGATGAAGGGCATCGAATGCCGGGTCGACGCGGGCGTGCTCGACGAGAGCCCGGCCGCCTACAAGGACATCGGCGCGGTGATGGATGCCCAGACCGACCTGGTCGCGATCAGACACCGGCTGAGGCAGGTGGTCAACGTGAAGGGGTGAGGATGGGGTAGGTGCTTCACGCAAAGGCACGTGCCCCTTCTCATCTTTCACCGCTTTTGAATGATTGATGTTGCCTATTCGGCGGAACGACGTTAGAGACCGGCCCCGGAGTCTTTGATCATGAACGACCACCCGCCGCGCCGCCTCGCCCGCCACTTCGAGGTCTTCATCGAAGACCAAGTGGCCGCTGGACATTTCGACAGCGCCAACGCGGTTCTGGAAGAGGCTCTCCGCCTCCTGGAGCGGAAGGAGGCACGGGAAGCCGCTCTTGCCGCTGCACTCAAAGAGGGGATCGAAAGCGGGGACGCTGTCGATTTCGACATGAAGACGTGGTTGGAGGAACAGGACCGGCTCGACTGCGAAGCGTGAGAGGGGTTCGATTCAGGCCGAAGGCGCTCGCCGATATCGCCGAAATAAGACGATATACCCGAAAGGCTTGGGGAGCCGCACAGGCCCGAAAGTATCTTAACGAGCTCGAGGCTCGATTCGCTGAGATTGCCGAGGGTTTCGCCTTAGCGGTCATCGTGTCCGCCGAAGGCCAATCATTCATGCGGTGCCGTCACAAGGAGCACCTGATCTTTTTCGAAGAGACGCCCGACACGATAGAGATCGTGCGTGTGCTGCATCCGCGCAGGAATATCGACGCTCGGCTGCGCGAAAGCTGATCCTCATTCCACCCAGTCCAGCCCGATCTCCCGATAGAGCCCCCTGTCCTCCTCCCAGTCCGGCTTGACCTTGACGTGGAGGAAGAGGTGGACCTTTCGGCCCATCGAGGCCTCAAGCTCCAGCCTCGCCGCCTCGCCTATCGCCTTGATCCGGGTGCCGCCCTTGCCGAGGACGATCGCCCGCTGGGTAGGGCGGCCGACCAGGATCTGCTGGTGGATTGCGACGGAGCCGTCGCGGCGCTCCTCATATTTCTCGGTTTCGACCGCGCTCGCATATGGGAGCTCGGCGTGGAGCTGCAAATAGAGCTGCTCGCGGGTTACTTCCGAGGCGGCGAGACGCTCGCTGGCGTCGGAGACCTGCTCCTCCGGGAAATGCCACGGCCCTTCCGGAACGCGCGCCGCCAGCGCCGACTTGAGATCCGCGACCCCGTCGCCGGTGGTCGCGGAGACCATGTAGATATCCTCGAAGTCGAGCCGCTCGCCGAGCTGCGCCGCAAGCGCCAGGAGCACCTCCTTCCTGACCAGATCGACCTTGTTGAGGACGAGTATCTTGGGCTCTCGGCGGTTCTTGAGCATGTCGAGCATCTCCTCGAGCCGACGGAAGAAGCCCGTTTTCGCGTCGACCACCAGGGCGATCAGGTCCGCGTCCGCCGTCCCCGCCCAGGCCGCCGCGACCATCGCCCGGTCGAGCCGCCGCTTGGGCTCGAATATCCCGGGTGTGTCGAGCAGCAGGAGCTGCGCCTCGCCTTGAATCGCGATCCCCATCAGCCGGGTGCGGGTGGTCTGCGCCTTCGGGCTGACGATGGCGACCTTCTGACCGACCAGCGCATTGACCAGGGTGGACTTGCCCGCATTGGGCGCTCCGACGACGGCGACGAGGCCGCATTTCTCAGTCATTGCAGCTCCTCAAGCAGCTTCTGCGCGGCCGCCTTTTCGGCTTCCTGCTTCGACGCGCCTTCGGCGCTGGCCGTGCCGACGCCCCTGATCTCCACCTCGACGACGAAGGTCGGCGCGTGCTGCGGCCCGCTGCGCTCGGCGAGGCGGTAGACGGGGGGCTTGCGCTCCTTCGCCGCCGCCCATTCCTGAAGCGCCGATTTGGGATGCTGGGGCGCCTCGTCGCGGGTGCTCACCCGGTCGGCCCAGGCGGAGCGCACGAAAGCTTCCGCGGCCTGCAGTCCGGAATCGAGAAACAAAGCTCCGATCAGCGCCTCGACGACGTCGCCGAGAACATTGTCGCTCTCGAACGCTCCATCCTCACGGGCCTGCTTGCCGAGGCGGAGCCGGGCGCCGACTTCGAGCGCGCGCCCGACTTCGGCGCAGGTCTCGCGGGCGACGAGCGCGTTGAGGCGCTTCGACATCTGGCCCTCGGGCTCGTCGGGGAAAAGCTCGTAGAGCCAAGCCGCGACGGCGAGGCCGAGGACACGGTCGCCGAGGAATTCGAGCCTTTCATATTGCGCCCCGCCGAAGCTGGAATGGGTGAGCGCCCGCTCGAACAAGGCGATGTCGCCCGGCGCTCGGCCGAGCGTTTGCTGAAGCCAGCTCAGGGTTTGCCTTTCCATCAGTAGCTCCGCCCAACCCGTTCCCAGCGCGCCGCGGAAACCCAGGTCCAGGGCTTGATCCATTCGGCCGAGCCGTCGGTGGAAAAGAAAGTGATCAGCGCCCGTCCGATCACATAATCGGCCGGAAGCAGTCCGACGCCTTTCTGCTCCAGGCTGAAGCGGCTGTCGGCGCTGTCGTCGCGATTGTCGCCCATCATGAAATAATGGCCGGCGGGGACGGAATAGACCTCGGTGTCGTCGGCGCCGCCATTTCCCTGGTCGAGCACTTCGTAGGAACGGCCGCCGGGCAGGGTCTCGCGGAAGCGCGGATAACGGCAGAAAGCCTTTCCGGCTTCAACGGCGGGAGCCTGGTTCCGCCCCGCATAGCGGCAGGGGCTGTTGGGCGTGACCGGCATCAGCCAGTCGGCGATCCTCACCTTCGGCACCGGCTTGCCGTTGAGGAAGAGCTGGCCGCCGCGCATCTGGACCGTGTCGCCCGGAAGGCCGATCAGCCTTTTCACATAATCCTCATCCTCGCCCGGATAGCGGAAGACGACGACGTCGCCGCGCATCGGCTCCCCCGCCCAGAATCGCCCGTCGAACGAGGCGAGGCCGAAGGGCATGGAATAGCGCGAATAGCCGTAGGGCCATTTGGCGGCGAACAGATAATCGCCGATCCTGAGTTCGGGCAGCATCGATCCCGACGGGATGACGAACGGAGCAACGATGAAGGTCCGAAGCAGGATCGCGAACAGGAAGAAAAGCAGCAGGAATCGGGTGGTTTCGGCGAGCCCGCGCTTCTTCTTCGCTTTTTCCGGCTTCGCCGCTTCACTCGCCATATCGCCGCTTTCGCTTGGGGCGCGGGTGCGGTCAAGGAGCATCCCGTCGGTGTTGGCAACCCCTCCCCGCCCCACTAAGAGCCCGCCATGGATGAAAACCAAGCCTGGGCCGCCATCGAAGCGGCCGAGCCGCGGACCCTGGCCGAACTCTTCGCCGGCGAGCCCGACCGCCTCGACCGCCTCTCGCTCGACCTCCCCGGCCTCCATTTCGACTTTTCCAAGACCCATCTCAGCGCCCCCCTCCTCGCTTCGTTCGAGGCCTTGGCCGAAGCCCGGGACCTCGCCGGAGCGCGTGACGCCCTGTTCGCCGGGGCGATCGTCAACCCGACCGAGGGCCGGGCCGCCGAGCATAGCGCCGAGCGCGGCCAGGGCGCGCCGGAGAGCGTCGCAAGGGCCGCCGGCCTGCGCGCCCGGATGCGCACCCTTGTCGATGCGATCGAGGCGGAGGCGTTCGGTCCGATCCGCCACATTCTCCACATCGGCATCGGCGGCTCGGCGCTCGGACCGGAATTCGTCATCGACGCGCTCGGCCGCGATTCGGGCCGCTACGACACGAAAGTGGTTGCCAACGTCGACGGCGCCGCTCTCGAGCAAGCGGTGGCCGGATTCGACCCGCATTCCACCCTCCTCGTCCTGGCCTCCAAGACCTTCACCACCCTGGAGACCCTTCTCAACGCCCGCTCCGCCCTCGCCTGGATGGAACAAGGCGGGGTCGCCGACCCCTTCGGCCGGATCGTCGCGCTGACCGCCGCGCCGGACAAGGCGATCGAATTCGGAGTGGACGAAACGCGCATCCTGCCGTTCGCGGAGAGCGTCGGCGGCCGCTACTCGCTCTGGTCCTCGATCGGCTTCCCGATCGCACTCGCCCTCGGCTGGGAGGCCTTCGAGACTTTGCTCGAAGGCGCCGCGGCGATGGACCGCCATTTCCGACTCGCCCCGCCGATCGAAAACGCCCCGGTCGTCGCCGCCTTCGCCGACCGCTATTATGCGAATGTCCGAGGCAGCCAGACCCGCGCCGTCTTCGCCTATGACGAGCGGCTTCGCCTCCTTCCCTCCTATCTCCAGCAGCTCGAGATGGAATCGAACGGCAAGTCGACAAAGCTGGACGGCACCGCCGCGGGGCGGGCGACCTCGCTCGTCACCTGGGGCGGGGTCGGCACCGATGCCCAGCACGCCGTCTTCCAGCTCCTCCACCAGGGCACCCACCTGGTGCCGGTCGAGTTCGTCGCCTGCATCGAGCCCGGCCACGCGCTCGACGAAGCGCATCACCGCCAGCTCCTCATCAACTGCTTCGCCCAGGGCGCCGCCCTGATGTCCGGCAAGAGCAGCGAAGACCCGCATCGCCATTATCCCGGCGACCGCCCGTCGACGACGATCCTCCTCGACCGCCTGGATCCGGCCGCGCTTGGAGCGCTCATCGCCTTTTACGAGCACCGCACGTTCGTGAATGCGGTGCTTCTCGGAATCAATCCGTTCGACCAGTTCGGAGTCGGGCTGGGCAAGTCGATGGCGAGGGCGATAGACGATGGCGAAGAGCTGGATTTCGACCCCTCGACGCGGGCGCTGATCGAGCGGGCGCTGGGGGAGTAAGCGTCGCCCCAGTAAAGGCTGGGACGACGCGTTTTGAAGGACCGGCAATGCGAATCCTCATCTATCTGTTCGACGGGGTCACGGCCCTGGACGCGATCGGCCCCTACGAGTCGCTGAGCCGGCTGCCGGGCGTGGAGATAGGCTTTGTCGGCCGGCGCGCCGGACCCGTGCGCACCGGCGACGGCTTCCTCGCTCTCAACGCCGACACCGGCATAAACGACGAGATCGAGGCCGATATGCTGATCGTCCCGGGCGGCAACCGCGCCGGAGTCCAGCGCGAGATGGGCGAGGAAAGGGTGCTGGGCTGGATGGCGGTACTCGATGCCGTGACGAACCGGACCTGCTCGGTCTGCACCGGCTCGCTCCTCCTCGGCGCGGCGGGGCTACTCGAAGGCCGCCGGGCCTCGACCCATTGGGGCGCGCGCGACTATCTCGGCCATTTCAACGCCACCTACTCTCCCGAGCGGGTTACCGAGGACGGCAAGTATATGACCAGCGCAGGAGTCTCAGCCGGAATCGACCTCGGCCTTCGCCTCTGCGCGGAGATCGCCGGCCGGGAGATGGCCGAGGCGGTCCAGCTGAGCATGGAATATGACCCGAAGCCGCCCTTCGACGCCGGCGATTTTAGGAGGGCGACCCCGGAGCGGCTGGCGATGGTGGCGAAGCTGAACATCTAAATCCTCCCCACGGCGGAGCCGTGGGGAGGGGCCGCCTGAGGTATTTTTGGCCGAGATATCGGCGCGTTACTCGCTCGCCGACTGATCCCTATTCGTAGCCTTCGTACTGCCTCGCTGTACCAGCGCTGGCAACCGCCCGGATGCCTTTCGAGACGGTTGCACCTCAACTGCGGAAGGTCCGTTACGCTCGAGCGGCGTCGCTTTCGGAAAGCAGTCGTCACCGGGTCGAGTTGCTAGGTCGGACCTGAGCGTCGCGGACATGCGGGCCGATGACCGGCTATTTCGAAGTTGGCATTGCGCGTCAATTCCTCGAGTTCCGGGGTGCCGGCGGCGCGCAAGATCAGGCGCTCTATTCTCCCTCGCGCCATTGTAGCCCAGCCGCCTTTGTGGCAGGGGCGCCGGCGTGGACAGGCTTGGCAAATCCAGCTCGATCGAGCGCGACGAGCTGTCGGCGGCGCTGGGGCGTGTCGCCGGGGGGAGCCAGGCGGCGCTGGCCGAGGTGTATCAGAAAACCTCCGCGAAGCTATTCGGCATCTGCATCCGTATCTTAGGCGAACGAGGAGAAGCCGAGGACGCCTTGCAGGACATTTTCATCAGCGTGTGGCGCAAGGCGGCGACCTTCGACTCCGCCAAGGCGAGCCCGATCACCTGGCTGGCGGCGCTTGCGCGCAACCGCTCGATCGACCGCAAGCGCTCGCGAGCCTCCCGCGCGACGACCGCCACTATGGGCGACGAGGCGATGGAGGTGCCCGATGAGGCCCCGCATGCTCTAGACGGGCTTGAGACGGCCGAGGAGGCGGGGCGGATCGCCCTTTGCCTCGGCGAACTGGAAGAGCGGCAGAGCCGGGCGATCCGCGCGGCCTTCTACGAGGGGCTGAGCTATCCCGAGGTCGCGCGGCGCTCCGCCGTGCCGCTCGGAACGATGAAGAGCTGGGTCCGGCGCGGTCTTTTGCGCCTTCGCGAGTGCCTCGATCGATGACGGACACGTTCAGCCTCGAAGAAGAGCGGGATCTGGTCGCGGCGGAATACGTGCTCGGCCTGCTCGAAGCTCAGGCGCTGATGGAGGCGCGGGGCCGAGTCGCGAACGATCCGGATTTCGAAGCCGCAGTCGAAGACTGGCAGGCACGGCTCGCGCCGATGGCTGAGGGCTTTGCCGAGGTCACGCCGCCCGCGCACATATGGGCGGCAATCGTGCGGGCGGTGGAGACGCAGGTGGACGGCTCGACGGTCGTGCGCCTGCAGCGGCGCGAACGGCTGTGGCGCGGCTGGGCCGCGGGAATGACCGCCGTGGCGGCCGGACTGGCGCTGGTGCTGGCGCTTGGCGTAACCCGGACGGACCCGCCCCCTTCGGCGCCTCCCGCCGAGCGGCGGGAACCTGCGCTGATCGCGTCGCTCGCGTCCGAAGACGGCAGCGCCGCCCTGGCGGTCGCGTTCGAGCCGGAGCGGGGCACTATGGTCGTGACTCCAGCCCGACTTTTGACGGAGGCGGGCCGTGACCATCAGCTCTGGCTGATCGCTGGGGAAGGCGCGGCTCCGGTTTCCCTGGGAGTCGTGCGGGGCCAGGCGCCGCGGCGCATGGCCATCTCGGCGGCGCTGCGCGGCGCCGTCGCGCCGGACGCGACCGTCGCCCTTTCGGTGGAGCCGACGGGCGGCTCTCCCACCGGAAGCCCGACGGGGCCGGTGATCGCTTCCGGTCCGGTGACTCGAGTCTAGGACCCTAGCGCATCCGCGGAGCCCGGCGCTCCGTAGCTCCTGTTGCAGACCCTGTTTCGGGGACCTGACAACAGGAGAATTCAGATGCGCAGCTTTAAAATCGCCGCCGCCCTCATGTTCGGCGCTTCCCTCGCAGCTTGCTCGACGATGGGCGACGACATGGGGGCCGAGGCCTCCGCTTCCAGCCGGTCGATGGTGACGGTCGGCGGTGCGCCGATGTACGCCAATCGCAACATCATCCAAAACGCCGTCAATTCGCCCGATCACAAGACGCTGGTCGCGGCCGTGAAAGCCGCCGGTCTGGTCGACACCCTGTCCGGCGCCGGCCCGTTCACCGTCTTCGCGCCGACCGATGCCGCTTTCGCCCGGCTGCCGCAGAGCACCGTCCAGATGCTGCTCCGGCCCGAGAACAAGGCGATGCTTCAGTCGGTGCTCACCTATCACGTCGTCCCCGGCCGCCTCACCGCCGCCGACCTCGGCCAGAGGATCCGGAATGGGGGCGGCGCCGCCCGCCTCACCACTGCCCAGGGCGGAATGCTGACGGCCAGGATGAATGGAAGCAACATCGTCATCGTCGACTCGAAGGGCGGCGTGGCCACCGTGACCCAGGCGGACGTCATGCAGTCCAACGGAGTCATTCACGTCACCAACCGGGTGTCCATGTCAGGCTGACCGCGCGCGCAGGCGCCGCCCGAGGGCGGCGCCTGCGCCACTCTTCAAGGGGCGACGATATGAATATGAGCAGACGAAGCTTCCTCGGCTGCGCGGGCGCGTCGGCACTGGCGCCCGGCGCCCTGGCCTCGGCTGCCGAACGATTCGAGGTGACCCGAACCCCCGAGCAATGGCGCCGCTTGCTCGGCTCGGCGCGATACGCGGTTCTGCGCGAGGGGAAGACGGAACGGGCGGGGACGAGCCCCCTCGACCGGGAAAAACGCCGGGGCACCTATGCCTGCGGGGCCTGCTCGCTACCGCTCTACAAGTCCGACACCAAGTTCGAGAGCGGCACCGGCTGGCCGAGCTTCTGGGCACCGATCGCCGACGCGGTGAGGACAAGGCCCGAGGGGCGGCTGTTCTGGGCGCGGACCGAGGTCCATTGCCGCCGCTGCGGCGGGCATCTCGGCCATGTCTTCGACGACGGCCCCAAACCGACCGGCAAGCGCTATTGCATGAACGGGACCGCCCTCCGCTTCGTCCCGGGCTGAGGGAGGGCGCTCCGGCCGAAGCGCCTCCTTCGCCTGTTTCACAAAGCGCGAGGGACGGCGGATGCGCCGGCGCCCGGTATCCGTGCGCGAAGACGCCGGGCATAGGCGGTCGCCAGGGCCAGGTGAGCGAGCGTAGCGTCGACGCCGACGGCGCTGACCGCGGCCTGAGCCTCCTCGCGCACGCGCCGCCGAAGATGGCGCAAGTGATGCACGGCCGCGGCATCGGTGGCGCCGGCGTCAGGCACCGGCGAGGCACCCACTCGCCAGATATTCGTCTCGCCCCTCGCCGTTCACAATGATCGTAGCGATCGCGCCGACGCTCGTCCCGCACTCGCGTGCGATCGCTGTACGGTTCGGATACATTTGCAGACGGTGCATTGCCCAAACATGGCGGGTGAGGTCGCCGCGGGAGGCGAAGTTGCCCGTTACGCCGCTGCTGCGGGATTTCCGCAATGATTGGCACAACGTCATGTCCAGACCGCCAGCATATGCTGGACCGCGGCGGAGAGCGCGAAGCCGCTGAGCAAGCCGATCTTCACCAAGAGGGGCCAGCCGAGGAAGTGGACTGCGATTCGCGCCGCACGGCGGGGCCGGCGCGTGCCGGCCGACCTGCCTGCAGAGATCGCCGGCCATTCCAGTTCATTCACGAGCGCCGGCATCATCCGTTCTCCTCTGGACCGAAGATACGGGGCAGCTGCGAAAGCGGATGCGAGCCGGGGTGACATTCCGGAACGTTCACTTTTCCTGCTTGGAGCAATCCGCAGGCTGAAATGAAAAACAGGTACAGTCTCGCGGTAAGCCGGGTACGAAGACTTGTTTCAAATGTCGAATTCGTTCGATGGCTGACACATGTCGGCATCCGTCAGGCCACACCGTCCGTATCTTCAACGGATGCCGCGAGCTTCATGCAAGCGCGCCGCATGGCGGAGAATTGGGTGGCGAGTATTGGCCCAGTGACTTTGCTCGATTTTCTGGACGCCCACCTCGCTGAAATCCAGCCATGGCTTTGCATCGATTTTTGCAGCAAGCAGGCCCCCGGCGGCGCAAGTTAGGCATCTAAGTCACTGATTTTGCTGGCGACCCCTATGAGAAGGGGGACCACCCGAGGGTGGTAGAGGGGTAACTGGCGAGGTCTGCGCAATTACTCCTCCACCATGTTTCCCATGGTCCCCCTCTCCATCGCCTGCGACGACGGGGAAGATCATTTGCGCCAGCGCCCGCCTCTCGCCATATGACCTCGATATTCAGCCCGAAAGACCCGCCCCATGCCCCAGAGCTACGACTACGACCTCTTCGTCATCGGCGCCGGATCGGGCGGCGTCCGGGCGGCTCGGGTTTCCGCCGCGCATGGCGCCAGGGTGGTGATCGCCGAGGAGCATAAGGTGGGCGGCACCTGCGTCATCCGCGGCTGCGTCCCCAAGAAGCTGCTCGTCTACGGAGCCCATTTCGCCGAGGATATCCAGGACGCCCGCCGCTTCGGCTGGGACGTTCCCGCCTGCAACTTCCACTGGCCGACGCTGCGCGACAACGTCCTCGCGGAGGTCGGTCGGCTCGAAAACGCCTATACCGAGACCCTGACCAACCATAAGGTCGAGATAGTAAAGGAGCGGGCGACGGTCGCCGGCCCGAACGAAGTCCGGCTCGCCGGCGGCCGGACCGTCACCGCCGGGATCATCCTCATCGCCACGGGCGCCCGTCCGGTCACTCCGGACTTCCCGGGCAGCGAGCTCGGAATCACCTCGAACGAAGCCTTCCACCTGCCCGATCTGCCGAAGCGCGTTGTGATCGCGGGCGCGGGCTATATCGCCAACGAGTTCGCCGGAATCTTCCACAATCTGGGAAGCCACGTGACCCTGGTGAACCGCTCCGACGTGATCCTTCGCGGATATGACGAGACGATCCGCGACCGGCTCCTCACCATCTCGATGATGAAGGGCATAGATTTCAAGTTCCACGTCTCGTTCGAGAGCATCGAGAAGGATGGCGAGGCGCTCAAGGTGAAGATGTCGGGCTGCGATCCGATCGAGGCGGATACGGTGTTCTTCGCGATCGGCCGCCGGCCCAATACCGAAGAACTGGGCCTCGAAACGGCGGGAGTCGAGATCGACGGCAAGGGCGCGGTTGTAGTCGACGCCGACAACAGGTCGAGCTGCGGCAGCATCTACGCCGTTGGCGACGTCACCAACCGGGTCCAGCTCACCCCCGTGGCGATCCGCGAGGGCCAAGCCTTCGCCGACTCCGTCTTCGGCGACAAGCCGACCCGGGTCGACTATGAGAACATCCCCTCGGCCGTATTCAGCCACCCGCCGCTGGCCGGGGTCGGGATGACCGAGGGGGAGGCGCGCAACAAGCTCGGCTCGGTCAAGACCTACACGTCCGACTTCCGGGCGATGAAGAACGTCCTCGCCGGCCGCAACGAGCGCGCCCTCTACAAGCTCGTCGTCAATTCGGAGACGGACGAGGTGGTCGGGCTTCACATGATAGGCCCCGACGCCCCCGAAATCCTCCAGGCCGCCGCGATCGCGGTCAAGGCGAAGCTCAAGAAAGAGGATTTCGACGCGGTCGTGGCGCTTCACCCGACCATGGCCGAAGAGCTGGTGCTGATGCGCTAGCTGTCCCCAATTAGCGCCTCGGTGTTCATGGACCCCCGTTCAAGTCCGGGGTGACGGGTCCAGTCCCCCGCGCTAAGTCACCGCGATGACCGACCCAGCCTATCTCTCCGGCTTCGGCAACCATTTCGCCACGGAGGCCGTGCCCGGCGCGCTTCCCGAGGGGCGCAACTCGCCGCAAAAGCCCGCATTCGGCCTCTATGCCGAGCAGCTCTCCGGCACCGCCTTCACCGCGCCCCGCCAGGAAAATCGACGCTCCTGGCTCTACCGCCTCCGCCCCAGCGCCGAGCACCCGTTTTATCGGCCCTATGAGGGCGCGAAGCTCTTCACCGCCGACGCGCTCCAGGATCCGTTGCCGCCCAACCGGCTGCGCTGGGATCCGCTTCCGGTCGAGGGCGACGGCACCGACCTGATCGACTCGATGGCGACGATGATGGCCAATGGCGGCCCGGAAGCGCTGTCGGGAGTCGCGGTCCACGTCTACCGCGCCACCGCCGACATGAAGCACCGCGCCTTCTTCAACTCCGACGGCGAGACGCTGTTCATCCCCGAGCAGGGCCGGATCGAGCTTCTCACCGAGATGGGCCGGATCGAAGTCGCCCCGGGCGAGATCGCGCTCGTGCCCCGCGGAGTCCGCTTCCGGGCCATGCTCCCGGACGGGAGCGCCCGCGGCTATGTCGCCGAGAATTACGGCGCCCTCTTCCGGTTGCCCGAACTGGGGCCGATCGGCTCCAACGGCCTCGCCAACCCCCGCGACTTCCTGACCCCGGTGGCGCACTATGAGGATATCGACGGCGAGGTCGAGCTGATCCAGAAATATCTCGGCCGGCTGTGGACGACGACGCTCGACCACAGCCCGCTCGATATCGTCGCCTGGCACGGCAATCTCGCGCCCTGGAAATACGATCTCGACCGATTCAACACGATGGGCACGGTGAGCTTCGACCATCCCGACCCCTCCATCTTCACGGTCCTGACCAGCCCCTCGGAGACGCCCGGCCGAGCCAATGCCGATTTCGTCATCTTCCCGCCGCGCTGGACGGTCGCCGAGGATACGTTCCGCCCGCCCTGGTTCCACCGCAACGCGATGAGCGAGTGCATGGGGCTGATCAAAGGCGCCTACGATGCCAAGGCGGAGGGCTTCTCGCCCGGCGGGCTTAGCCTTCACAACCTCATGTCCGGCCACGGACCGGACGTGGCGAGCTGGAAGGCCGCTTCCGAAGCGGAGCTCGGGCCGCACAAAATCGAGGACATGCTCGCCTTCATGGTCGAAAGCTGCTGGCCGTTCCGCCCGACCGGATTCGCCTTGTCCGCGAAAGGCGGGCTTCAGGCCGATTACGACCGCGCCTGGGGCGGCTTCCCCAAGGCCCGGCCGAAGGGCTGAATCATGGCGATCCAGCCGCCGCGGCCGCTGCCGCCCTGCCACCAATATCGCGACTTCCTCGATTCGGCGGAGCATGAGGCCCTCCTCGAATGGGCGATCGCCCATCGCGAGCGATTCGAGCCTGCCCGGCTCACCGGCCATGTCGTCGATCACAAGCGCCGAATCGCCGAGCGCCTCAACGACCTCGGGCCGCACCGGTCGGTGATCGAGCGTCGCCTCGAGGAAAATCTGCCGGACATCTTCCGCCGCACCGGCACCCGACCGTTCAAGATCGAGCATTTCGAGCTCGAGATCGCGGCCCATGGCGACGGCGCCTTTTTCGCCCATCACAGCGACATGCCGGTCGGCCACGGCCGCAAGCCCCTGGGCGGGGACAAGACGGGAAAGCAGGATCGGCTGGTCAGCGCGGTCTATTATCTCCACCGCGAGCCGAAGCGCTTTTCGGGCGGAACGTTGCGCCTCTATCGGCTCGGCGACCACAATGCGTCGGGCGACTATGTCGAGTTCGAGCCCCGTCAGAACAGCCTCGTCGTCTTTCCCTCCTGGGTCCGCCACGAGGTGCGCCGGGTGAGCTGCCCCGATTGCGGGTTCGAGGACTATCGATTCGCCGTGAACGCCTGGCTCTGCAAGACTTTGGGGGAAAGGCCGAATATCCTCCCTGCGAGCGAAGCGGATAAGCAGGAATAGGCTGATTTGACAGTCAGCATGGTGACTTCCTTCCCCCTCTCCCCGGCGGGGAGAGGGCCGGGGGTGAGGGGGCTCGGCGGCCGAGACCTCCCGCAGACGCCGTACGCCCTCTCCCTATTCTCTCCCCCCAGGGAGAGGAACGAACCGCGCCGACTTTGTGTGAAGGTCGATACAGCCTAAGGCGTCCTCTGAGCCGCCACCTTGCTCCGGTCGCCGCGAAGAAGATCGAGACCCGTGGCGGCGTTCCCCGCCACCTTATATTCAACCTGTTCGCCGACGACATGCTCGCCGGCCAGCGCGCGGTCCGGCGCTACGAGACCAGCTTCGTCAAGCGCCGGGTCAAGGCGAGCCTGGCGCTGCCGCTCGATCAGCTGGGGGGCTGATGTTACCCGTCGCCCCAGCGCAGGCTGGGGCCCCGGGGAGTGAGGAGCACCGGCGCCCTTCACCCGCCGGGGTCCCAGCCTCCGCTGGGACGACGGTCCATTTGCGTCCGCTCAGGCTTGCTGTAGTCGGGCGCGATGACCTCCGACGTCCTGATCATCGGCGCCGGCCATAACGGCCTCGTCTGCGCCTATTACCTCGCCGCCGGCGGCCTGAAGGTCACGGTCCTGGAGCGCCGCCACATCGTCGGCGGAGCGGCGGTGACGGAGAAATTCCACCCGGGCTTCCGCAACTCGACCGCCGCCTACACGGTCAGCCTCCTGACCCCCAAGGTGATCGAGGACATGCGCCTCCACGAGCACGGCCTGAAGGTGGTGCTCAGGAAGATCGACAACTTCCTGCCCACGCTCGGGCCGGGCCATATCCTATCCGGTCGCGACGGCCTCACCCGGAGCGAGATCGCCCGCCATTGGCCGGCCGACGCCGAGGGCTATGACTCCTATTCGTCGGCGCTCGGCTCGGTCGTCGCCATCCTCCGCGACTGGATATTGCGCGCCCCGCCCAATGCCGGCGGCGGCCTGGCCGACATGATGGCGGCGCTGAAGCTCGGCAATTCGGTGCGTGGAATGGACTCGGAGGCGCAGCGCGACCTGCTCGATTTCTTCACCAAGTCCGCCGCCGACATATTGGAGCGCTATTTCCGGACCGACATCGTCCAGGCCCTGTTCGGGTTCGACTCCGTCGTCGGCAATTATGCGAGCCCTTACGATCCCGGCTCGGCCTACGTCCTCCTCCACCATCTGTTCGGAGAGGCGGCGGGGGTGGCCGGGGCCTGGGGCCACGCGATCGGCGGAATGGGCGCGATCACCCAGGCCATGGCCAAAGCGGCCCGCTCGAAAGGCGTGGAGATAATCCTCGATTCGCCGGTCGAGGAGATCATCGTCGAGCGCGGGCGGGCCGCCGGCGCGGTGGCGGGCGGCAAGGCCTGGCGGGCGAGAGCGGTGGCTGCGAACGTCAATCCCCGCTTCCTGTTCGGAAGCCTGCTTTCGGAAGGGTCGGTTTCACCCGAAATCTCGCGGCGGATGGCCGGCTGGGCGGCGGAATCCGCCACGTTCCGGATGAACGTCGCTTTGTCGGAGCTTCCACGCTTCACCAGCCTGCCTCAGCCCGGAGACCATCTCACCGGCGGAATCATCGTCGCGCCGTCTTTGGCCTATATGGACCGCGCTTATGTCAGCGCCCGCGCCGAGGGCTGGGCGCGCGAGCCGATCGTCGAGATGCTGATCCCCTCTACCCTCGACGACAGCCTCGCTCCGCCGGGGAGCCACGTCGCCAGCCTCTTCTGCCAGCATTTTCCGTACGATGTGGAAGGCGGCTGGGAAGCCCGCGCAGACGAAGCCGCCGACCATATCATCGCCCATGTCGATCGCTACGCTCCGGGCTTCGAGGCCTCGATAATCGGCCGCCTCGCTTTGTCCCCCTGGCATCTGGAGCAGCGTTTCGGAATTCCGCGCGGCGACATCTTCCACGGCAAGATGGGCCTCGACCAGCTCTTCTCGGCCCGCCCGATGCTCGGCCATGCCGATTACAGGATGCCGGTGGCGGGGCTGTATCTGTGCGGCTCCGGCGCTCATCCGGGTGGAGGCGTGACGGGCGCGCCCGGACACAATGCGGCGCGGGCGATACTGGCCGATCAAAGGAAGTGGCTGCGGTAGCTTGCCTCCCCGGATGGGGAGGCAGATCAGCCCTTCTTCTCCTTTGCCGCGCGCCCCGCACGGCACCTGTCCGCCGGCACCGGTGCCGGCTCCTCGTCGGCCTCGATAAGATAGAGAAGCGGCCGTTCGACGTCGATCACGGCCCGGTGCTCCTTCAAGACGTCCTGGCCGATGATCCCGTGGATCGCTCCGCCCGCCAGCGGCGCCAAAGCGTCGCCGATCGAGCCGAGATCGGTGACGACCATCCGCCGCAGCCGAAGCTTGACCGTGCCAAAGGCGAGGCTGTCGACCGACACCTGCCGGGCGGACCTGGACCCGCCTATACCGGTGGCCCCGCCCGGCCGGCCGCGGGCCGAGGCGAGGCCGAAGCGCTCCGCATGGTCCACGTCGATCACCGACAGATTGGCCCCGGTGTCGAGGACGAAGACTCCGTCCCTGCCGTTGACCGCGGCGGTGACGAGGTGATGGCCGGTGCCGCGAGCCTCGCGGAGCGGGATGGCCGTGAAGCCGAGCAGGCACAAGGCATGGTCCACCGTCCCCGACTCCCGCGGCCGGTAATCCACATTCGCCGCTTCCGTCGGCTGCGGCGCGATCATGTCGCAGGCTGGAAGCGCCAGGAGCAAGGCAGCGGCAAGGACGATCTTCATCCCCCGGCAAATGCGGGCTAAGGGCGCTTCGTTCCCTAAGGAGAAACTTCATGAAGACCCGCGCCGCAATCGCCGTCGCGCCCAACCGGCCGCTGGAGATCCATGAAGTCGATCTGGACGGCCCCCGAGCCGGCGAGGTTCTGGTCGAGATCATTGCGACGGGCGTCTGCCATACCGACGCCTACACGCTCGAGGGCCAGGACAGCGAGGGCATCTTCCCCTCGATCCTGGGCCATGAAGGCGCCGGGATCGTCCGCGAGGTCGGCGAGGGCGTGACCTCGGTCGCTGTCGGCGACCATGTCATCCCGCTCTACACGCCCGAATGCCGCCAGTGTAAGTCGTGCCTCAGCCGCAAGACGAACCTGTGCACCGCCATTCGCGGCACCCAGGGCAAGGGCGTGATGCCCGACGGCACCAGCCGCTTCCGCCTCGGTTCGGAGACGATCCACCATTATATGGGCTGTTCGACCTTCTCGAACTTCACGGTGATGCCGGCAATCGCGGTGGCGAAGGTCCGCGAGGACGCTCCGTTCGACAAGATCTGCTACATCGGCTGCGGAGTGACGACCGGCGTCGGAGCGGTGATCTGGACCGCGGGAGTGGAGCCGGGATCCAGCGTCGTCGTCTTCGGCCTCGGAGGGATCGGCCTCAACGTCATCCAGGGCGCCAGGCTGGTCGGCGCCGGCCGGATCGTCGGGATCGACGTCAACCCGGCCAAACGCGCCATGGCCGAAACATTCGGGATGACCGACTTCATCAATCCCGCCGAGATCGGAATGGACAAGGTCGTGGCCGCGATCCTCGATCTGACCGACGGCGGGGCCGACTACAGCTTCGACTGCACCGGCAATACGGACGTCATGCGCCAGGCGCTCGAATGCTGTCATCGCGGCTGGGGGGTCTCGACCATAATCGGAGTCGCCGAAGCCGGCCGCGAGATCGCCACCCGGCCCTTCCAGCTCGTCACCGGCCGGGTCTGGAAAGGCAGCGCCTTCGGCGGCGCCCGCGGCCGAACCGACGTACCCCGGATCGTCGACTGGTACATGGACGGCAAGATCGAGATCGATCCGCTCATCACCCACAGGATGCCGCTCGACGACATCAACAAGGCCTTCGACCTGATGCATTCGGGGGAGAGCATCCGGAGCGTGGTGGTGTACTAAACCGTCGTCCCAGCGAAGGCTGGGACCCCGGCGAGAACCAGCCCCGCGCCTTTCACCCCCTGGGGCCCCAGCCTGCGCTGGGGCGACGGAGAATGAAATGACATTCGAAACCCTCTCCTCCGTCCGCACCTTCGGCGGCACCCAGCTCGCCTGCCGCCACTCGAGCCGAGTGACCGGCACCGACATGACCTTCGGCCTCTATTTGCCGCCCCAGGCGGGAGCGGGCATTCCGTTGCCGGTGATCTGGTTCCTCTCCGGCCTCACCTGCACCCACGCCAATGTGGTGGAGAAAGGCGGCTACCAGCGAGTCTGCGCCGAGCTCGGACTGATCCTCGTCGCTCCGGACACCAGCCCGCGCGGCCGCGAAATCCCCGACGAGCCCGACTACGATTTCGGCCAGGGCGCCGGCTTCTACGTCGACGCGACTCAGGGCCCTTTCGCCGCCAACTACCGAATGCACAGCTACGTCGCCGCCGAGCTGCCAGACCTGATCGGAGCGGAATTCCCCGCAGACATGGCGCGACAGGCGATCACGGGCCATTCCATGGGCGGCCACGGCGCCCTCACCCTCGCCCTTCGCAATCCGGGCCGCTTCCGGAGCGTCTCCGCCTTCGCGCCGATCGTCGCTCCCTCGCAGGTCCCGTGGGGCGTGAAGGCGCTGGGACGCTATCTCGGCCCCGACCGGGCCGCCTGGCGCGCCCACGACAGCGTCGCCTTGATCGAAGACGGGGCGCGGGTTCCGGAAATCCTCGTCGACCAGGGCAGTTCGGACTCCTTCCTCGAGCGCGAGCTGAAGCCGGAGCTCCTCGAAGCCGCCTGCCGCGATGCCGGGATCCCGCTGACGCTGAGGATGCAGCCCGGCTACGACCACAGCTACTTCTTCATCTCCACCTTCATGGAGGATCATCTGCGCTGGCATTTCGATCGGCTTTCGGCATGAGGCCGCCTCAACTCCGCAACCTCCTCCCCATCCTGATCGAGGCCGCGCTCGCCGCCGGGGCCGAGATCGAGCGCATCTATCTCGAAGGCTGCGAGGTGATCGAGAAGGAGGATGGCTCGCCCGTCACCATCGCCGACCGCCAGGCCGAGGCGATCATCCTCGAGCGACTCGCCGCCGCCTTTCCCGGCATACCGGTCCTGGCCGAGGAGGAAGCCGCCGCCGGGCGGATCCCGAAGCTCGGCGCCCGCTTCTTCTGCGTCGACCCGCTCGACGGCACTCGCGGCTTCGTCCAGCGCAACGGCGAGTTCACGGTCAATATCGGCCTGATCGAGGACGGCGCGCCCGTCGCCGGAGTGATCTACGCGCCCGACTCGAAGGGCCTTTATTACGGCGCCCGCGGCGAAGGCGCCTTCCGGGCCAGGGACGGCGGCGGCGCCGTTCCGATCCGTCCCCGCCCGCGCCCGGCCTCGGGGCTCACCGCGGTCGGAAGCCGAAGCCACGCCTGCCACGGCAGCGTGGAAAGGGGCGCCCACCTCGGCATCGCCCAATTCGTGCCCTCCAGCTCGTCGCTCAAATTCTGCCTGGTCGCGGAAGGAACCGCCGACCTCTATC
The DNA here is from genome assembly GCA_038257735.1 of Sphingomonadales bacterium. Taxonomy (GTDB): domain Bacteria; phylum Pseudomonadota; class Alphaproteobacteria; order Sphingomonadales; family Sphingomonadaceae; genus Allosphingosinicella. The sequence goes on from JBBSIZ010000033.1 coordinate 27,403, forward strand.
CCCGCCACGGCACCACCGCCGAATGGGACACCGCGGCCGGCCAGGCCATTCTCGAGGCCGCCGGCGGGCGGGTCATGGCGCTCGATAAGGAAGGGCGGGAGACCGGGCCGCTGAGCTACGGCAAGGAGGCCGAGCATTTCCTCAACCCGCATTTCATCGCCTGGGGCTGATCCGTCGGATTACTACCCGAAGCTGTGCTTCACCCCGATCGCCGGGACGATGTGCTTGTTGCGGTGGCGAAGCTCAAACTGGTCCGGGAAGGGCGTGCGCCGGTCGGGCGTGAAGAAGGTCCGGCCTCGGAAGGCCGAGCTGTCGATGGCGTTGTCGAGGCTCAGGGTGATCGTCGTCTTCGGGCTCGGACGGTATTCGACGAACGCCGTCACATAAGGGTTGTCGCTGAACGGACGGTCGATCTCGTTCTGGCGGAAGAAGAAGGTCGGGGCGTTGACGAAGAAGGTCGCTCCATAAGCCCATTTGCCGAGATCCTGACGGAAGCTGGCATCCGCGGAATAGAGGCTGAAGCCCGAGAAATAGCGCTTCCGGAAGGTGTAGGGGTCTTCGACCGACGTATCGATGAGGGAGCTGTTCACGGTCAGTCGCCCGCCCTTGATCCCGAGCCTGGTCAGCGGCGCGTCGATCGTACTTTTGAGAATCAGCATTCGCCCGTTGCCGAGATTGCCCGGCGCGTCGAAGCCCTCCGGAGTCGGTATCCGGTCCTGGACCAGCGAGATTCGGTTGTAGCCGGCCTGGATCTTGACCATTCCGTCGCCGAGAATCGGCTGTTCGAGGGTCGCCAATATCTCCCAGGCGCGCTGCGGAACGAGATCGGCATTGCCGCCGTTGACCCGGTCGTTGGCGAGCTCGGCGGTGCTGATGAAATCGTCGAAATTGAGCTGGGCCACGGTCCGGGCGATCGACAGCTGCGTGTGCCACCCGCTCTCGTCGCGATAGTCGAGGCTCGCCTTGGGCTTGAGGAATTTCAGCACGCGCTCGGCCTCCGCGTCGCCGCTCACGGTCAGCCGCGACGCCTCGTAGGTGAGGCCCATGTCCAGCCGAAGGGCCTTGGACAGCGCCTTGCCGGCGTTGACGAAAGCCTCGCCGCGATATTCCTTCACCACCGCCTGGTCGACCGGAAGATCGATCCGAATCTGCCCTCCGCCCGTATTGAGGCGGGAGAAATTGACGTCGCTGTCGAGCTTGTTGAGCACGCCTTCGACTCCGGTCTCGACGCTCCACCCACCGAGATTCGAACGGTTCCAGGCGAGGCGAAGCACTCTTTCGTCGCGCTGGTTGTCGAGATCCTGGATGAAGCCGCCGATCACTTCGCTCCGCACCCGGTTGAGCGAGGTGTCGACATTGTGCCGCTGCCGCCTCGTCGCGAGGCCGACCAGCTTCAGCCCCCCGCCCCGGAGCGGCCGGGTGATGTCGCCGCCCAGCTCATAGTCGCGGCGGTCATAATCCTGGGTGAGCCGGTCGTCGCGAACCGTTCCGCCGGCCGGGAACACGTCGTTGGTCTGCCCGAGCTCGAACCAGTTCTGCGAAACCCGGAAGTTCAAATGCGCCGTTCGGTTGTCGCCGCCATCATGCGCCCAGCCGCCTGAGACGAAGGCGGTTCGGTCGGCTATCCGGTTCACCTTCTCGCGCAGCTCGATCAGACTCCCGCCGGGCAGAGCGGTGATCCGGTCGAATCCCTCCTCGGTAGTGGGCAGGGCCTGGTAGCCGGCCGAGGCGTTGAAGCTCGACTTGCCGCGCCGAAGCAACGCCGAGACGGCGACGTCCGGCTCGACCCGTCCGGTATAGGTGCGCCTCAATTGTCCGTTGAACGTTCCGGCGAGCCCGCCCGCCCCGGTGGTGACGACGTTCACGACCTGCGGCTTGCCGGCGAATTCCGATCCGAACAGGTCGCCCGGCCCGATTTCGAGCCGGGCCACCCGGCTCGCCGGGATCCGCGCCAGCACGGTCTCGAGCGTGTCGCTCTTCGAGCTCGGCCGCTGGCCGTTGACGACGGCATTGCCGGCGGCCTGGCCGAAGCCGCGAACCTCCTGGTTGCCGAGCTCGAGCGTGAAGCCCGGAACGCGCCGGACCATCTGAAGCGCGTTGGAGGGGGCGAACCGCGCGAAATAGGCGGCATCGTAGACCGTCCGGCCATCCGCCCCCGGCGCCTGGGCGGCGATCGCTCCAGTCCCGCCCAGCACAAGTGCCGCCGCCGCCAGACCCGCCCAAACCGCCTTGTTCGCCACCGGCCACCCCTTCGAGTCGTTTCCGCAACGAACTGCAAGAAACAGGCCATGGACCGGTGCATAGGGAGCAGCGACGAACGACGCCGAGGCTTCGACAAACGGCATGTCGAGCTGTCCGGGGCCGGACATTTGCGTCCGCGATCGAACGCAGGCGTCGGCGAACCGCCGTGCCTAGATGATCGGGTGCCGCTCCCAATCGGGCTTGTCGACCCGCTTGCCGAGCGCCGCGTTGAGCTCGCGCACGGCCCTGCTTCCGGTCCTCTCGCACAGGAACGGGAATATGGCATGGACGAAGCAGGCGAGGCCGCCGACGATCATCCGGAGGCCGAAATGCGCGGCCATTCCGAAATGCTCGGGATAGGTCTCGCCCGTGTCATGGAGATGCCTGGTAAGGGGATTTTCGGCCATTCCGGCTCCATATCGAGCGCGAGCGCGTCCGGCCAGCGAATAGCAGCCTTCCGTGGCGGCCCGCCTTGCGCCACCCTCCCCCGCCCCCCTACATCGCTCGAAACGACAGGAGCCTCCAGACATGCCCGAAGCCTATATCGTCGCCGCCGCCCGAACCGCCGGCGGGCGCCGCGGCGGAGCCCTCCGGGACTGGCACCCGGCCGACATGGCCGCGGAGGTGCTCGACGCACTGATCGACCGCTCCGGCCTGGACCCCGCGCTCGTCGAAGACGTGATCATGGGCTGCGTCGGCCAGGCGGGCGAGCAGGCCTTTCACATCGGCCGCAACGCCGTGCTGGCTTCGTCGCTTCCCACCTCCGTCCCCGCCGTCACAATCGACCGCCAGTGCGGATCGTCCCAGCAGTCGATCCAGTTCGCCGCCCAGGCGGTGATGAGCGGCACCCAGGACGTGGTGATCGCCGCCGGGGTCGAATCGATGAGCCGGGTGCCGATGGGCCTTCCCGTCACCCTTCCGATGCAGCACGGAATCGGCACCGGCCCCTTTTCGAAGCGGATCCAGGACCGGTTCGGAGTGGCCATGTTCAGCCAGTTCACGGGCGCCGAGATGATCGCCGAGAAATATGGGTTCCGGAAAGAGGCGCTGGACGAATTCGCCCTCGACAGCCACGGCAAGGCCGCCCGGGCCACCGAGGTCGGCGCCTTCGACGAGGAGATCGTGCCTCTGAAGGTGGTCGATGCCGACGGAAACGAGACCCTCCACACGAAGGATGAGGGCATTCGCTACGACGCGACCCTGGAGAGCATCGCCTCGGTCAAGCTCATCAAGGAAGGCGGCAAGATCACCGCCGCCAATGCCAGCCAGATCTGCGACGGCGCCTCGGGCGTGGTCGTGGTCAGCGAGCGCGCCCTCAAGGAGCACAACCTCACTCCGCTCGCCCGGAACGTCAACCTGACGGTGACCGGCGGAGACCCGGTGATCATGCTCGAGGAGGTCATCCCCGCCACCCGCCGAGCCCTGGATCGCTCCGGAATGAGCATCGCCGACATCGACCTCTACGAAGTCAACGAAGCCTTCGCCCCGGTCCCCCTCGCCTGGCTGAGCGAAATCGGCGCCGACCCCTCAAGCCTCAACGTCAACGGCGGCGCCATCGCGCTGGGCCACCCCCTCGGCGCCTCCGGCACCAAGCTCATGACCACCTTGGTCCACGCCCTCAAGGCGCGGGGCAAGCGCTATGGATTGCAGACCATGTGCGAAGGAGGCGGGCTTGCCAACGTGACGATCGTGGAAGCGCTTTAGCTGCATCGCCACTCGATTCGCCGGCTGGCCGGTCCCTCCGCCTCCCCCGGGGAGAGGAGTGTTTCCTGCGTTCGCCTTGACTTTCCGCTCTGCTTCCGCTTGACGATCTGAAGCAGGCGGGGCCTAAGGCTCCGCCGTCGCTATTTGGGGTTCGGGCCGTCCCCCGTGACGACCGCCCGGCCGGAAATACCTGACACGGTTTCCGGACGAACGAAGGAAAAGACTATGCGTCACCGCAATGCCGGCCGCAAGCTGCAGCGTACCTCGAGCCACCGCGCCGCCCTGTTCCGCAACATGGCCGCCGCTCTCATCAAGCACGAGCAGATCACCACCACCGTCGCCAAGGCGAAGGAGCTTCGCCCCTATACGGAGAAGCTGATCACGCTCGCCAAGAAGGGCGGCCTCTCCAACCGTCGCCTCGCCCATGCCCGGCTCCTCGACGACAAGCAGCTCGTGAAGCTGTTCGACGTCCTGGCGCCGCGCTACGAGGGCCGCGAGGGCGGCTATACGAGGGTCATCAAGGCCGGCATCCGCGCCTCCGACGCCGCCTCGATGGCGATCATCGAGCTGGTCGACCGCGACGTCTCCGCCAAGGGCCAGGATAGCGGCCCGGTGATGAGCGACGAATACGAGTCCGAGGCCGCGTAAAATTCGTCGTCCCAGCGAAGGCTGGGACCCCAGGGGGTGAAAGGCGCCGGCGTTTTTCACCCGCCGGGACCCCAGCCTGCGCTGGGCTGACGATCCCCCCTTGCCTTCCTCCATCGCTCGCGGCAGTTTCGATGCCGCAACGACTTGAGGGGAGGCAAGCATGGCGACGACTTTAGATTCGGGCCGGGTGCCCGGCTGGTATTGGGCCGTGGCGGTCCTGGCTCTGCTTTGGGAAGCGATGGGCTGCTACGCCTATCTGACCCAGGTCTCGATGGATGCAGCCGCCCTTGCCCGGCTCCCGGCCGAGCAGCGCGACATCTGGGCGGCGATGCCCGTCTGGGTGGTCGGCGCCTATGCCGTGGCGGTCTGGGCCGGCCTGCTCGGAGCGATCGGACTGCTTTTGCGCCGGACCTGGGCGCGGCCCGCCTTCGCAATGTCGCTGCTCGGGGTGATCGTCCAGTTCGGCTGGACCTTCCTCGCCACCCCGATCCTCGTCACCATGGGCGCCTCGGCCGCGGCCTTTCCCGCTTTCATCCTGATCGTCGCGGCCCTGCTGCTCTGGTTCTCGGGGGTGGCGGCGAAGCGCGGCTGGCTTCGCTAGGGTCCTTGCTGGCGCCCGCCCCCGCGCCCGGATAGAGGCGCGGACATGGAGGTCGCAATCCTGTCGACCGGCTGTCCGCCGCCGGAGCTCGCCCCGCGCTTCGGCGATTATGGCGCAATGTTCGGGCGGCTGCTCGGCCCGGATTTCAGCCCCCGGGTCTATGAAGCGGCGGCGGGCGAGCTTCCGGCCGGGCCGGGCGCCCATCCCGCTTTCCTGGTCACGGGTTCGGCCGCCGGAGTCTACGAGCCCTTGCCCTGGATCGCGCCTTTGCTCTCCTTCCTTCGCGAGGCGAAGGGGCGGGCGAAGCTGATCGGGATCTGCTTCGGCCATCAGGCGATGGCGGAGGCGCTCGGCGGCCGGATCGAGAAATCGGAGCGCGGCTGGGGGATCGGCCTCCAGGATTACGATTTGTGGGAGAACGCCCCCTGGATGGGCGAGGCTCCGCCGGGGCGGATCGCGGTCCCGGTCTCGCATCAGGACCAGGTGGTGGTACCGCCGCCGGGAGCCCGGATTCTCGGCGGCAACGCCTTCACGCCCTTCGGCCTGCTCGAATATGAGGACGCCACTGCGATCTCGATGCAATTCCACCCCGAGTTCGAGCCCGATTACGCCCGCGCGCTGATTGAGCACCGCCGGACCCGGCTGCCCGACCCGGACAAAGCCATCGCTTCCCTGGAACGGGCCGACGACCGGGCTTTGGTCGGAGAGTGGATCAGGCGGTTCTTGAGATCCTAGATTTGAATCACACCGCCCCGCTGAACGTATCGCAGGCCGCCGGATCCCCGCTGTCCAGTCCGCGCTTCAGCCAGGCGGTGCGCTGGGCCGAGCTGCCGTGGGTGAAGGCTTCCGGCACGACCCGGCCCTGGCTCTGGCGCTGGAGCGTGTCGTCGCCGATCGCCTGGGCGGCGCGAAGCCCTTCCTCGACGTCGCCGGGCTCCATCACCGAGCGCCCCTGCGCGTCCTTGGCGTTGGCGGCATAGACTCCCGCATAGCAATCGGCCTGAAGCTCGACCCGGACCTGGATGGCATTGCCCTCGCGGCTCGACACCCGCTTCTGCTCGGTCGAGGCATTGTCGAGCACGCCGGTCAAATTCTGGATATGGTGGCCGACTTCATGGGCGATGACATAGGCCTGCGCGAAGTCGCCGGCGGCGCCGAATTTGGTCTGAAGCTCGTCGAAGAACGCGGTGTCGAGATAGATTTTATTGTCGGTCGGGCAATAGAAGGGGCCCATGGCGGACTGGGCGGCGCCGCAACCCGAATTCCCGCCGCCGCCGTAAAAGTCCATTCCGGCCGGCTGGTAGCGCTGACCCCTGGCGGCGAAGAGCTTGGTCCAGGTATCCTCGCTGCTGGCGAGCACCTGGCAGGAGAAGCGCTTGGACGGCTCGTCGGCCGCGCAGGCTTCAGCGGCGTCGTTGGTGGCTCCAGCCCCCTGCTGATGCGGCGCCACCGTCGTGCCCGGGCCGCCGACCCCCAGCCCGTCGCCGCCGCCCATATAGCTGAGCGCGCAATAGCCGAGCAGCAGGATGAGCACCCCGCCGATTCCGAAGCGGCTGAGCACCATCGGCAGAAGCGCAAACAAACATCCGCCGCCGCCGCCGCCGCCGAAGCCGAAGCCTCCGCCCCCCTGTCCCTGGTCGCGAACATTGTCGCTCGTCCGATAGCCGCCAAGACGCATACCGCTCTCCCTAGAAGTGCCGGGACAATGTTTGCGCCACCGTTATGGTTGCAATCGGGCGATCGAAGGAGAATGGAGCCCGTCATTCCGGCGCAAACCGGAATCGATGAACAATGCGGTGCGAAGCCGCATGGCGCGATGTTCATGGACCCCGGATCAAGTCGGGGTGACGATTTCTCCCGCACAAGGATTCCCGCATGTTCCTCGAAGGCAAGACCGCACTCGTCACCGGCTCCACCTCCGGAATCGGCCTCGCCGTCGCCCGGGCCCTCGCCGGCGAAGGCGCCCGGATCGTCCTGAACGGCTTCGGCGACAGGCAAGAGATCGAGACGCTCAGGGATGAGCTCGGGGCCGGCTACAGCGACGCCGACCTGACGAAGCCCGAGGCGATCGAGGCGATGATGGCCGAGGCGGGGCCGGTCGACATCCTCGTCAACAATGCCGGGATGCAGCACGTCGCACCGATCGACGAATTCCCGGTCGCGAAATGGGATTTGCTGATCGCCCTCAACCTGAGCGCCGCCTTCCACACCATTCGCCTCGCTCTGCCCGGAATGAAGTCGAAGGGCTGGGGCCGGGTGATCAACACCGCCTCGGCCCACAGCCTCGTCGCAAGCCCCAACAAGGCGCCCTACGTCGCCTCGAAGCACGCCATCGCCGGACTCACAAAGGCGGTCGCCCTGGAGACCGCGACGGCGGGCGTGACCGTCAACTGCATCAGCCCAGGCTACGTCTGGACCCCCCTCGTCGAGAACCAGATCCCCGACACGATGAAGGCCCGGGGCCTTACCCGAGAGGCGGTCATGAACGAAATCCTCCTCGCCGCCCAGCCGACCAAGAAGTTCGTCACCGTCGACCAGGTCGCCGCTCTCGCCCTGTTCCTGTGCCGCGACGAGGCGGCGGCGATCACCGGCGCGAATTTGAGCATGGATGGGGGGTGGACGGCGGCTTAGGGTCAGGCAAATCGACCCGTCACCGCCCGACCGGCGAAGGCCTATTATCTCGGCGCCATCCTTATCGCTCCGTCGAGACGGACATATTCGCCGTTCAGATAATTATTCTCCGCCATGAACACCGCCAGCCGGGCATATTCCTCCGCCCGGCCGAGCCTCTTGGGGAAGGGCACCTGCGCCGCCAAAGCGTCCTTCACGTTCTGCGGCATCATCGCCACCATCGGGGTCTCGAAGATTCCGGGCAGGATGGTGTTGACTCGAATGCCCTCGTTCATCAGGTCGCGGGCGATCGGAAGCGCCATTCCGAGCACGCCCGCCTTGGACGCGCTGTAGGCGGCCTGGCCGATCTGCCCGTCCTGCGCCGCGACGGAAGCGGTGTTGACGATGAGGCCGCGCTCGCCGTCGTCGAGCGGCTCGAGCGACACCATCCCGAGCGCCGACTGGGAGAGCACTCGAAAGGTGCCGATCAGGTTGATCTGGATCGCGAGCTCGAACTGCTGGATCGGATAGCCCCTCGCCTCGCCGGTCGCCTTGTCTCGGCCGACGGTCTTGGCGGCGTTGGCGACTCCGGCGCAATTGACGCAGATCCGCTCCTGCCCGTGCGCCTCGCGCGCCTTGGCGAAGCCGGCCGCGACCGCCTCGTCGGAGGTCACGTCGACCAAAGCGAATATCCCGCCGATCGAGGCCGCGACCGCCTCGCCCTTCTCCGAATCGCGGTCGAACACCGCCACCTTCACTCCGCGCTCCGCGAGCGCCCGGGCCGTCGCCTCGCCGAGGCCGGAGGCTCCGCCGGTGACGATCGCGGCGATATCGGGTCCAAGCTTCATGTCTTTGCTCCTGCGATCAATAGCCGCCGCTCCTAGGCAGTCGCCGGGCCGCCAGCAACGGCGCGGTGCATTTTGTTCATCGCGGCGAGAACGGGGCCTGGGCATGGAAGATTGGTCCATAACAGGAACAAATAGGATTCGCTTTGTAGGATTTTTCCTGCGATATTCCAGCCGTTCAAACGAATCGGCTCTTTGACATCGTGAATTTCTTCGAGAAACCGGGCGCCTCGCGGGCGGGCGGTGGCGGGGTGCGTTCGCCGCGGGCGGACGCAACCGGCCCGCTTTGCCCGCGGGCGCTCCCCAAAGCGGGTCGAGGCTGGTTCCGGGAGTCCGTCACTCCGCCGAATCGCGGCGCTCTCCGTCAGAACGGCTTGGCCAGCATCACCCGAATGAACCGCCACATCTCGGTCCTGATATAATCCCGGCGCCCGATGATCTGGCAGTCGCCGTCGAGGTGCATCCAGACCCGGTCGTAATCGTCCAACTCGAACTCGCACTCCGCTTCGGAGCGAAGCCGGTCGTCATTGGCGCCGCGGGGCCCGTCCGACGGCATCGAATCCACCGCCATCGAGACATAGGCGGCGGCCTGGTGGAGCTTCGCCGAGTCGAGCTGGCCGGCCAGCCGGACGGCCGCGAGGCGAAGATGCCCGGAGGGCAAAGGGTAGATGAGTGGAGGATCTTCCGGCACGGCCTCTTCCCATAAGCGAGGCGGCGGGCCGGCGGAAACCGGACGTTGATAACCTGCGAGTGACAGGCACGGGCACTTTTGGCCGAGCGGCGCAAGGCCGCACGGCTTGGACATGGCGCCCGCCATCCGGTCGGCCAACGGCCGAAGCTCCGGTTCCACACTCGCGAGGTTATCAAGCCTCGGCCCGCCAAAGGCGGCGGGCGCTACGAGCTTAACCGTGCAAAAGAGCGAATAACAAGAGCAAGTTCATCAGTTCCGGAAGATAAGCGATACTAGGATTTGCCTCAAGCCGCCGCCGCGAGAGCTTCGATCCGTTCTTCGCATAAGGTGCGGATCAGCCCTTGCAGCATTTCGATACGCGACCCGAGCCATTCCAGCTCTTCCGCCGTGATTCGATAATGGCGGGAGTAGCGCGCCTTCACATAGGCGTCGCGCAGAAGCTCGTAGGAACGGCGCTCGAATTTCTGGTCCCTCGGCCAAACCTCGACCAGCCGCGGCTCCATGTCCTCGGCCAGCTTGCGCAGCCGGTTCAGGCTGTGCGTCCTCGGGCTGTAAAGCGTCCGGACCAGGATCAGACAGTGATAGAAGCGCTCCGTCGCCTGGTGGAGTTGGAACGCAGCCTCTTTGAGCCGCCCCTTGCCCGCTGTGTACCGCGTGGTGTCGAGAAAGCCGCCGGCGCTTTCGAACCATTCCTCATAATAGTCCCTCGTCTCGCGCAACGCCTCATTAGGCGACAGCGGCCGAGGCTCCGCGAAGAGGTAGCCGGGTTCCTCGTGCAGCACGACGCCTTCGCGCACGATGTCCATGAAAAAATAGCGCCCCAACTCGAGCTTCTCGTTCACGTCCGCGATGCTGTGATAGATCAGGCTCACCGGAGTGCGCAGCGCCTTCCCGTCCGACACCTCGTCGAGCAGCCGATCCTCCGTCTTCGCCCAAAACTCGGGCACATCCGTCAGATCCTCATGATCGACCACGACGAGCAAATCATAATCCGAGTGATACCGCCCAATCGGATCATCCACCCAATCCCCCCGAGCGTAGCTGCCGAACAGGATGATCTTGAGCAACTTCCCGGTCCGAAACCGAGGCTGCGTCCGATGGGCGATCGCCTTGGCGAAACCCTCCCGGATCAGGCCAACTACAAATTCGAGCTCGCGCCGTTTGCCATCCGGCAGGTGGTCGAGCGATTGCATCATCTTCCCCACTGTTGCCGCTCAGCCAGCGAATGCCAAGGACATTTGGAACGCCACTCGCCTAGGGAGAAGGCCAGTGTGCCGCTTATGCCACATTGCGTGCTTTCTTGGCGCACCGGGTTGCTCGTACTATGTACGTTCTCTCTACTATCGACTAATGCGGCTTCGTGAGTGGAGAGGGGCACGATCCGCGCGCTGTCGTCAACGGCATGATTGCATACGCGCGCGCGCGCCGTGTGCCTTTGTGGAATGTCTCCATTCAAAAGCTGCTCTATTTTGCACACGCCTCTTTTCTCGTGCGCCACAAGCAACCGCTAATTCGTGGGTATTTTGAGGCTTGGGAATACGGTCCCGTCTGCCGACCGGTATATGACGCGCTCAAAGGTTACGGCCGAAACCAAGTGACCGAGCTCCTTTCAAGAGCTGACCCGTTTAGCGGAAAGCGTTCGATGATCGAGCCGCCGTCCGAGCTAGCCGCTCAGGATCAGATCGCGGAGATAATTCGCACGATGGGATATCTAACCCCGCACCAGTTGATAAGCTTGTCGCATGTCCGCGAAGGGGCGTGGTGGTTGGTCTGGAACAAAGCACAAACCCATGCTACGTTGGGAAACAGGATCGATGACTCACTTATCGTGGAGCGGTTTGCTAAGTTAAAAGTAGCTCTCGTTAGACATTCAGGGATGGGGGACACCGTTGAAGATAGGCCGATTACCGGAGACTGATCTCGCCAGGATCGCTCCTCTGCCCACGTCCCAAAAGTGGGCTGCGCTCCGATCATTCACGTCCGGGGGCGGCGGGTGGTCCTACGACCCCGCGCGGGCGCAGTCGTTCAACCTAGCCAATCCTCAGGATCCAATGAGGCTTCGCACTAAAGCACCGACGCTTGTCCAAATTGAGCAAGCGATTAGACGAGCGTGCCACTGTGACGAGCAAACTGTCGCTTGCCTCGAAGTGGCCCGTCTTTTGAAGAGTTGGCTTGATGAGGATTCCGCTTTTTCGTTGGAACGCCAGCTCCCATCGCTCGGCCTCGGTGCTTTGGGTTCTGTGAGATATTGGGAAAACTTTGCGGCTATGGTGCAGGATCGGCCGACCTTTATCTTCTTGGACTTTCGACGCCAGAAAGGACTAACGAGCATCGGGCGGAAGTTTGTTTTCTCTTTGATGAGAGAGCATGTCCAAGTCGTAGATCCAGATATCGAAAATCCCCAATTTTTGATACTTCAATTCCCTCAACATCGAGATGAAGACCGCAGGCTGGTGGATCACTATGCCGACTCTTCGCTATTTTCTTTCAGCGAAATGAGTTCAATGGTAGAAGAGACCTACCAAATTTGGCAGGCTGTCTTGCAGGAGCGGCGGTCGGCCGAGCCCAAGCGTGGCACGGGCGGGATGTTCGGCTGAGTCAGCTGTTGAATCTCGCCGCAGCGTTCCTTATGTGTTCGCCGTGGAGTATGACCTATGGGATACCCTGTCAAAGCGGTCGCCAACGCGCTCATAAAAATTGCTGAGGAGCACGGAGCCAGAGTCTCCCCGCTTAAGCTACAGAAATTAGTTTATATAACTCACGGCTGGAATCTTGGGCTCGCCGGGGAGCCCCTTGTCGAAGATGAATTGCCCGAAGCATGGGAATACGGGCCAGTATTTCCTTCTCTCTACCACGAATTTAAGGATTTAGGCAGCCAGGGGATTGCGCGGCAGGCTACGGAGCTTCAGCTGAGGGGAGGAAAGTTCGAGCACTCGAAGCCGAAAATCGCTAAGGATGATAAGTTTTCCTGGGATTTACTCCGCCGAGTTTGGGACCAGTACGGGAAGTATGGGGCCATGGCCCTGTCAGACCTAACTCATAGGGAGGGCACCCCATGGGACATCACTCGCAAACAGAGCTCTTACAGAAACGCAGATATTAGTAATGAACTGATAAAACAGCATTATCAGGAGCTTAGAGCTAAAAGAAACGTTAAACACGCTAAGGCCGGTTAAGTGGAAGCTCCCGACCTTTCTGCCGTTGGCGTCGACATCGAACCATCAGCCACGACGGAATTGGCGCGCAAAGAGGAAAAGCAGTTTGAGCTCGATCGATTAAGAGAAGAGTATTCTCATTCCATTCGATCTCGTGATCAAGACCTCGGCGCGATAGGGCGATTTTTCGGCGGTCGAGACAATGCCGTTGTGTACGTAGTTGCCGGGTTAGTGTTCTTTAGCCTTCTATTTTTAGCGATATTAAGCGCCTTCGACGCAAACATTCGGGGAGGAACCCTCGAAGTTTTGAAAGTTATCTTGTACGCTGGCATTGGCTTCCTGACCGGCAAAAGCATTGAGCGAAAGTCAGACGGGTAAGGGATGTTGGTCAGGGGCTATCGGTGCATGACACCTCCCAAGCACTGTGTCCTTGGCGGCTTTGCGGCTTCGTGTGAACCGAAGCTCAATGCCCCCGCCGTTCCCGCCTGACCCGTCGCTGCCAAGCTACTCCGCCGCCTTCAGCGCCGTCAGGGGCACGTCGATCGCTTCCAGGGTCGAAAGGTCCAGCCGGCTCGCCCCCTCAATGTCGAGCCCGACGATCGTCCCGTCCGCGCCGAAATCCGCGTTGACGCCGGACGCTACCTCGCGCGTCTCCGCCCCCGCTTCCGCTCGAAGCTCGATATAGAGGCTGTCCGTTTCGGGATAATAATGAAGCTTCATGTCGGATCCCTGCGGAAGTTGCGGTCAAAGAAGGCGTTGTGCACGGTCTCACCGTCCTCCAGGGTCACCACCCTTAGCACACGCGGCTCGGTTTCGCCTGCCAAAGCGACCTCGCGCCAGAAGCGGATACGCCCGTCGTCCTGATCTTGGCGGGATAGGGGTTCTGCTATGGCCAGGGCGCACCACTCACGCTCGATGTAGGGCCGTTTCCGCAGCACCTGCTCCTCGAAGTAACGCGTAGTCTTCATCGGCCTCCCCGCGCGGCTGCCGGAGAGGGAACCACAACGAAAAGGGCCGCCTAGCGGCGACCCTTCGGTTCTCAAAATTCGGATAAAGTACGAGCCGGTGGGGCTAGCCCTGCGGACTGAACCCGCGGAACCTCACTTTTTCGGCTCTTCTTTCTGGCTTAGCGCCGACCCCGCTGCAGTCTTGGAGTCCTTAGCCGTCCGGCCGTCGCGGAGTGTCTTCGACGCCGACTTGGCTGCCTCGTCGCTGGTTTCCTTGCTCATTGGGGCCTCCACCTTTCAAGATACGAACACAACGCTCGCGTACCAACTAAGTTCTGGGTCTGTTCGAGCCCATGTCGGTTTGAGAACGCCCATCCATCCACAACGAAAAGGGCCGCCCCTCGCGGGACGGCCCTTCCTGTTTAAAACCGGCTCCAAGTACCACTTGGAGACGAGCGGTTTTAGCCGAGCAATTCCTGCTCCAGCTTCTTCGCCATTTCCTCGATATTCTCAGGCGGCCAGCCCGGGATATCCATCCCGAGCCTGAGCCCCATGGACGACAGCACTTCCTTGATCTCATTGAGCGACTTGCGGCCGAAGTTCGGGGTCCGAAGCATCTCGGCCTCGGTCTTCTGGACGAGGTCGCCGATGTAGATGATGTTGTCGTTCTTCAGGCTATTGGCGCTGCGCACCGACAGCTCCAGCTCGTCCACCTTCTTGAGGAGGTAGCGGTTGAGCTGGTTGGCGTCGGCTTC
>JBBSIZ010000034.1:0-41414 GCA_038257735.1 Sphingomonadales bacterium
CTCATACGTACCCGGATGACTTCGCGCCGGCCGCCGACCTCGGGGCAAGCCCCTCAGCCGATTCCCGCCTCCGCCGGTTGATCGAGCCGACTCGGGCAGGGTGTCGATATGGAACGGGAATGAGAACAAGTCAAGAACATTCTGAAAAATCGTCATCCGAAGCTGAACATCATCAGGTCGAGGCTTGGGTGCTCGGCAACCGAGATTTCTCGCGGACGCCGGACCCCCTCTCCCGCCCTCTCCACGCCGGGGAGAGGGATTGGCGATCGCGCCGACCTCGTGAATGTCGATCCGTCCTAGGGGTTGCGGCGCCCTTCGATCAGCCCGTCGACCAGGCCGGGGTCGGCGAGGGTCGAGGTGTCGCCAAGGCTCCCGAACTCATTCTCCGCGATCTTCCTCAATATCCGCCGCATGATCTTGCCGCTCCGTGTCTTGGGCAGGCCGGGGGTGAAGTGGATGAGGTCGGGGGTGGCGATCGGGCCGATCTCGGTCCGGACGTGGCGGCGCAGCTCCGCTTCCAGCTCGGCGCTTTCGGCCTCGCCCTCCATCAAGGTGACGTAGCAATAGATGCCCTGCCCCTTGATGTCGTGCGGGTAGCCGACCACCGCGGCTTCGGCGACGCAGCGGTGGGAGACGAGGGCGCTTTCGATCTCCGCGGTTCCGAGGCGGTGGCCGGAGATGTTGAGGACGTCGTCGACCCGGCCGGTGATCCAGTAATAATCGTCCTCGTCGCGGCGGCAGCCGTCGCCGGTGAAATATTTGCCTTTGTAGGTCGAGAAATAGGTCGACACGAAGCGCTCATGGTCGCCATAAACGCTTCGCATCTGGCCGGGCCAGGAGCGGACCAGGCAGAGGTTGCCGGACGCCGCGCCTTCGAGCACTTCGCCGTCGGGATCGACGAGCTGCGGCTCTACCCCGAAAAAGGGGCGGCCCGCGCTCCCCGGCTTCATGTCGTGGGCGCCCGGCAAGGTGGTGATCATCACTCCGCCGGTCTCGGTCTGCCACCAGGTGTCGACGATCGGGCAGCGGCTTTCGCCGACAATCTCGTAATACCAGCGCCAGGCCTCCGGGTTGATCGGCTCGCCGACCGTTCCGAGCAGCCGGATGGACGAGCGGTCCTGCTTTCGGACCGGCCCCTCCCCTTCGCGCATCAGTGCCCGGATCGCGGTCGGGGCGGTGTAGAAGATGCCGACCTTGTGCCGCTCGACCACGTCCCAGAAGCGGGAGAAATCGGGATGATTGGGAACGCCCTCGAACATCAGGCTGGTCGCTCCGTTGAGGAGCGGGCCGTAGACGACGTAGGAATGGCCGGTAACCCAGCCGACGTCGGCGGTGCACCAGAAGATCTCGCCCTCCTTGTAATCGAAGACGTAGTGGAAGGTCGAAGCCGTCCAGACGGCATAGCCGCCGGTGGTGTGGAGGACTCCCTTGGGCTTTCCGGTCGAGCCCGAAGTGTAGAGGATGAAGAGCGGATCCTCGGCGCTCATCGGCTCGGGCGGACATTCGTCCGGGACGAGGCCGGCCATGTCGTGAAGCCAGTGGTCCCGGCCTTCCGTCCATTCGATAGCGTTGCCGAAGTGGCGGACGACAAGGACGGCTTCGACTTCCGAGCCCTTGGCCAAGGCTGAGTCGACATTGGCCTTCAGGGGTATGAGCTTGCCGCCGCGCCGGCCGCCGTCGGCGGTGATCACGAAGCGGCTCGAGCAATCCTCGATCCGGCCGTGAAGCGCCTCGGGCGAGAATCCGCCGAAGACGACCGAGTGGACCGCTCCGATCCGCGCGCAGGCGAGCATCGCGACCGCGGCTTCGGGGATCATCGGCATGTAGAGGGTGATCCGGTCGCCCTTGCCGGCGCCCAGCGCCTTGAGGCAATTCGCCATCGCCACGACCTCGCGGTAGAGATCGCCATAGGTGAGGCTTCGCCCGGTGCCGGGCTCGTCGCCTTCGAACAGGATCGCTACCGTATCGGCGCGCGCCTCGATATGCCGGTCGACGCAATTGTGGCAGAGGTTGAGGATCCCGTCTTCGAACCATTTGATTTCGACCGGATCGAAGGACCAGTTGCCGGCGATCGTGGGCGGCCGGGTCCAGTCGATCCGCAGCGCCTGATCCGCCCAGAAGGCGTCGGGATCGGCCAGCGACCGGCGGTAGAGCGTCTCATAGGCCTTGGCGTCGGCATGGCTGGCGCCGGCGAAAGCGGCGGGGGGCGGGATGCGGCTGTCCATCAGGCGTTCCTAGGCCGGGAGCCCGCCGCCCGCAAAGACGCAAAATCTTTACCGCCGTCGGCTAGGGGGGCTGATGAAGCAGGAATGGGGAATCGCCTTGGACCGCGCGTTCGAGCTTGGAGCCGCTCCCGCCGGACTCGCGCGCGCGCCGTCCGTAGGCGAGCGGTTCGCAGCCGATTTGGACCGCGCCTTTCTCGGCGAATGGCAGAGGCTCGCCGGCAATGCGTCGGAGCCGAACAGCTTTCAGGAGCCGTGGTTCGTCGCCGCGGGGCTCGATCACCTTACCGAGGATCGCGACATAAGGCTGGTCGAGGTGCGGGACGGCGGCCTGATCGGAGTGATGCCGCTTTGCGTGCGCAACGATTACGGGCAATTGCCCGCCGCGCACACACGCAACTGGCGCCATCATAACGACTTCCTCGGCACCCCGATGGTGCGCCGGGGACGGGAGAGCGATTTCTGGAGGGCCCTGATCGGCCGTCTCGACCATTCCGGCTGGGCGCCGGGTTTCCTTCACGTCAACGGCCTGCTCGAGCAGGGTCCGGTCCACGAAGGACTGATCGAGGCCGCCTCGGCGCTCGGCCGACCGGTGCCGATCGTTCAGCGCCGGGTTCGCGCCGCGCTCGCCAGCTCGCTTTCTCCCGAGCAATATCTCGAGACCAATGTGCGCAAGAAGAAGCGCAAGGAGCTGAAGCGGCTGGCCAATCGGCTGGCCGAGCTCGGCACCCTCGCCTCCCGGATGTGGGCGTCCGGGGACGACCTCGCCGCCTGGTGCGACGATTTCCTCGCCCTGGAGAGGCGCGGCTGGAAGGGCGAAGCGGGCTCGGCCCTCGCCTCGCACCCGGCCACCGAAGCCTTTTTCCGCCAGGCGCTGAGCGGGGCCGCCGCCGCCGGGCGGCTTCAGATCAGGCGGCTCGACCTCGACGGCCGGCCGATCGCGATGCTGGTCAACTTCCTCGCTCCGCCGGGCAGCTTCTCGTTCAAGATCGCCTATGACGAGGCCTATGCGCGCTTCTCGCCCGGAGTGCTTCTCGAACTCGACAATCTCGATTTGCTGGCGCGCGGCGACATCGACTGGATGGACAGCTGCGCCGCCGAGAACCACTCGATGATCGACAGCCTGTGGGGCGAAAGGCGAACCATCGTCCGGGTCAGCCTTCCGCTCGCCGGAGCCCGGCGCCGGCTGTCCTTCGCCGGCTGGAGGGCGATCGAAGCGGGCTGGGCTTCGGCCAAGCGCCTGTCCGGGAGAGCGGCGTGATCCGATCCTTCGACGACCATGCGCTCTCGGCGCTCGGCCATCTGTACCCTGACCGGCCCGGGCTGATCCGGCACGGCCTGTGCGGCCACGAGTTGCTGACGCTCGATGCCCTGGTCGAATTGTCGAAGCGAATCCGTCCGGTCGACTCCGAATATAATCGCGGCGACCTGCCCATCGGCCTCGATCCGGCGGACATACCGGCCAACGGCCTCGACGCCGCCGAGACGATCCGATCGATCGAGAATTGCGGATCGTGGATGGTGTTGAAGTTCATCGAGCAGGACCCGGCCTATCGGGCGCTCCTCCACGAGGCGCTGGCTCCGCTTCGTCGCCAAGTCGCCCGGGCGACGGGCGAGATGCTGCACATGCAGGGTTTCATCTTCGTCTCCTCGCCCGGCGCGGTGACTCCGTTCCACTTCGATCCGGAGCACAATATCCTGCTCCAGATCCGGGGAAGCAAGACGATGACGGTCTTCCCCGCGGGAGACGAAGCGCTGGCTCCCGGCGAGCGGCACGAGGATTTCCACCGGGGCGGCCACCGCAACCTCGCCTGGCGGGACGAGTTCGCGGCGCGGGGCGAAGCGTTCGAGCTGGCCCCGGGCAGCGCGATCTACGTGCCCGTCAAGGCGCCGCACTGGGTGAAGAACGGGCCGGAGCCTTCCATCTCCCTGTCCATCACCTGGCGCTCCGAATGGAGCTATAACGAAGCCTATGCGCACGGCTTCAACCGGCTGCTGAGAATAGCGGGCCTGAAGCCGGCGGCGCCGCTCCCCTTTCCGAACCGGAACATGGCCAAATCGGTCGCCTACCGCGCCGTCTGCAAGGCCCTGCGAATCGAAGCCTGAGCGGCGGACCCATCGCCGCGCCCGGCGGTTGAGGGGGCCATGTGGAAAGAAGCGACCGTCGAGCGTGGCGGCCAGGCTTCATCCGCTCCGGACGGCTCGGCTCGTCGCAAGTCGCCGCAACCGGATTCCCGCGCCGTCGTTCTGCCGCTAAGAAGAAGGAATGCGTTTGGACCAGAAAGCCCAGTGGCAACCGACCCCGGCCCAGTATCAGGCCCCGGGAGGCCCACCCGAGACACCGCCGCCGGGGCCGCCCGGGCCGCCCAGGCGCGCCTGGTACAATCCGCTTCGATGGGGCTGGAAACGGATCGTCCTCGCTTTGATCGCTTTGTTCATGCTGATCGTCGCCTGGCTGGCGATCACCGCGCCGCTTTCCAAGTCGCTCCAGCCGGTTGCCGCGCCAAGCCTCACTCTCGTCTCGGCCGAGGGCGATCCGATCGCCCGGCGCGGCGCCGACATTCGCGACCCGGTGAAGATCGCCGATTTGCCCGAGCACGTCGCGGCCGCCTTCATCTCGGTCGAGGATCGCGGCTTTCGCGATCATTTCGGAATCAGCATCCGGGGAATCGCCCGGGCCGCCTGGCGCAACCTCGGCGCCGGCGGAGTGCGTGAAGGCGGAAGCACGATCACCCAGCAGCTCGCCAAAATCTCCTTCCTCACCGCCGACCGGACCCTGGGTCGAAAGGCCCAGGAGGTTCTGATCGCCTTCTGGCTGGAGGCGTGGCTGACCAAGGACGAGATACTCGAACGCTATCTCTCCAACGTCTATCTCGGCGACAATACCTACGGGCTTCGAGCCGCCTCGCAGCATTATTTCAGCGTTCCTCCCGAGAAGTTGAGCGTGACCCAGGCGGCGATGCTCGCGGGGATGGTCAAGGCCCCTTCCCGCCTCGCTCCGACCCGCAACTACAAGCTGGCCCGGGAGCGCGGGAAGATCGTGATCGCGACGATGGTCCGCGACGGCGTACTTACCCAAGAGGAAGCGAACCGGCTCAAGCCCCCGAAGCTCAAGGTAGAGCGGCAGAAAGAGGTGCCGACCGGCACCTATTTCGCCGATTGGGTTCTGCCCATGGCCCGGGCCCGCGGCGAGGCCGGCTATGGCGACGAGGAGGTTCGGACGACCCTGGAGAGCCGGCTTCAGAAGCTCGCCCTCGCGACCGTGCGAAACGCCGGGCTCGGCAAGGCCCAGGTCGCACTGGTCGCGATGCGGCCCGACGGCCGGGTGGTCGCGATGGTCGGCGGCCGGGCTTATGCGAAGAGCCCCTTCAACCGGGCGACCCAGGCGCGGCGGCAGCCGGGCTCGGCGTTCAAGCTCTTCGTCTACCTCGCCGCATTGCGGGCCGGGATGACCCCCGACAGCCCGATCGCCGATACGCCGCTTCGGATCGGCACCTGGCAGCCGAAGAATTATGGCGACCAGTATCGCGGCAGCCTGACCTTGCGCGACGCGCTCGCCTTGTCGAGCAACGTCGCGGCGGTTCGGCTTTCGGAGCGGGTCGGGCGGCAGAACGTCATCGCCGCCGCCCGCGACCTCGGGGTGAGGAGTCCTCTCAACGACAGCCCGAGCCTCGCGTTGGGGACGTCGGGAGTCTCGCTGCTAGAGCTCACCTCCGCTTATGCGGCCGTCGCCGCCGGCGCCTATCCGGTCCGGCCGAGGGGGCTGGAGGATTCGCAGACGCCCTGGTGGAAGCGAATGTGGAACCAGGCCCGCCCCGGCACGAGCGGCGACCCGGCCTTCGGCGACCTGAGGGAGATGCTCGGCGCCGTCGTCAGCGAGGGCACCGGCCGTGGAGCGGCGCTCGCGGTCCCGGCTTTCGGCAAGACCGGGACGACCCAGGACAGCCGCGACGCCGTCTTCATCGGCTTCGCGGAGGATCTCGTGGTCGGGGTGTGGGTCGGCAATGACGACAACAGCCCGCTCGCCGGCCAGATCGCCGGCGGCGGGCTGCCGGCCCGGATCTGGCGCGATTTCATGACCAAGGCGATCGGAACGGCGCCCGCCCAAAAGCTCGCTCCGCCGCTCGCCGCGCCGGTGCCGGCGACCGGCTTCAACGGCTCCGTGACCCTACCGATCGAGGGGACGGACGGCTTCGAGGTGGGGGTGCAGGTGGACGACACCGGAGTCACGGTCACCGGCGACGGCCTGCCCTTCCCGATCGAGGATCTCCCGCCCCGCGGCGAGCGTGAACCGGTCGACTCTCCGCGCCGAGAGCCGCGCGACCCCGCGTCCGACCCGCGGCGCGAGCCACGCGAGCCCGTCTTCGGCCCGCGCACCGAGCCGCGCCGGGAGCCGCGCAACGAGCGCCCGCCGCCAGGGCGCGAACCTCCGCCCGACGAATCAGACTTCTGAACCATGGGCACGGACGGCAAGAAGCAGGAGCTCGCCCACGAGCGGACGGACTTCGCCGAGGACCGGACGGTGCTCGCCAACGAGCGCACCTATGCGGGATGGATGCGGACCGGCTTTGCGTCGGTGGGCGTGGCGCTCGGATTCCACGCTCTGTTCCAGAAAATGGAGCCGGCGTGGATGCCGCGCTCCATCGCCACCGCCTTTCTGATCATCGGCGGACTTATCTTCCTAGGGGCCGAGCGGCGGGCCGCGAGGGTTATCGAACGTCTGAAAACGCACGAAGTGGAGACGGTGAGGCTGCGCAATTTGCGAATCCTCACCACCGCCATCCTGGTCGCGATCGGAGCGTTGATCGTCGCCTTATGGACTTTGCGCCTGAAGCCCGATCAGTAGCTGCCGGTTGCGCCCGATCCGCTTTTACGGCGGTCCCAGAGCTTCTTGGCGACATAGGCGCCGCCGACTGCGAGGCCGAGCGGCCCGAAGGCGCGGCGAGCGATGGCCGGAGCGAGGGCTCCGACGAGGAGGCCGGTGCCGCCATTGTAGCGTCCCGCGATCCGGCGTCCGACCGCCGCTCCGATAATCTTACCGATCATAGTCAAACTCCTTGAGAAGGTTCGCGGGGAAAAGCGCTGGGCAAGGAGAGAGGTTCCGCCGCGCCTTACCCTCTCCCTTCCTAACGGGAGAGAGTTTTTTTAGTCCAGGAACAGCTCCGCCGCCGCCTCGACGATGGAATCGACGTCGAGCCTGTACTCCCGGTACAGGTCGGGCAAGGTGCCGGTCTGGCCGAAGCGGTCGATTCCGAGCGGGCTGACCCGGTGGCCGAGGACTCCACCGAGCCAGGACAACGAGGCCGGGGCGCCGTCGAGAAGTGTGACGAGGCCCGCGCCCGGGGCGAGCGGGGCGAGCAGGCGCTCGACGTGGGAGGCCGCAATCCCCTTCCCTCCCCAGCGCGACGAGCGCCGCTCGCTCCAGCCGCGGTGGAGCAGGTCCGGCGAGGTGATCGCGAGCAGGCCCAGGCCCGGAACGTCGTCGCGAAGCGCCTCCCAGGCGGCCAGGGCCTCCGGAGCGATCGCTCCGGAATAGACCAGAGCGGCGTCCGCTCCGGGCGCCGGCTCGCAAAGCCAATAGCCGCCGGCGAGGGCGCCCGACTTCCAGCTTTCGTCCGGCCTCTCGGCCTGACGGATCGTCCGGGTGGTGAGGCGCAGGTAGACGCTCTCGCCCTCCGGATCCTGGATCAGCCGGAAGGCCTCCTCCATGAACAAAGCGAGCTCGTCGGCGAAGGCGGGCTCGTAATGCCTGAGGCCGGGCTGGCCGAGCGCGATGAGCGGCGGGTTGATCGACTGGTGGGCGCCGCCCTCGGGGCCCAGGGTCACGCCCGACGGGGTCGCGACGAGCAGGAATCGGGCGTCCTGGTAGCAGGCGTAGTTGAGGGCATCGAGGCCGCGGGCGATGAACGGATCGTAGACGGTGCCGATCGGGAACAGGCGGGTGCCGAACAGGTCGCCCGCCAGGCCCAAAGCGGCGAGCATCAGAAACAGATTATTCTCCGCGATCCCCAGTTCGATATGCTGGCCGGCTTGCGTAGCACCCCATTTCTGGGCCGAGGGGATTTTCGCGGCGGCGAAGACGTCGGCCAGGTCCCGTCGGCGGAAGAGGCCGCGCTGGTTCACGAAGGCGCCGAGATTGGTCGATACGGTGACGTCCGGCGAGGTGGTGACGATCCGGTCGGCGAGGCCGCCGCCGGCCCGGCTGAGATCGAGCAGGATCCGGCCGAACGCCGCCTGGGTCGACTGCTCTTCGCCGGCGGGGGCCGGAATGGCCGGCACCTCGACCTGGCGCCAGGGCCGCTCGCGCTTGTCCCGGGCGATCCGGCTGCCCTCGACCAGAGCCTTCGCCGCCTCGGCCGAATTGCCGCCGAGCCCGGCCCAGGGCTCCCATTCCTCCCCTTCTTCTATCCCCATCGCCGAGCGCAGGGCGGCGATCTGGCCCGGATTCATCAGGCCGGCATGATTGTCCTTATGGCCGGCGAAGGGGAGGCCGAAGCCCTTGATCGTGTAGGCGATGAAGAGGGTTGGAACGTCGTCTTCGGCGCCGTCGAACGCCTCGACCAGGCTCGCCATGTCGTGGCCGGCGAGATTGGTCATCAAGGCGGCGAGCGCCTCGTCGTCGCGGGACTCGAGGAGAGGCCCGGCATCGGGCGCGTCCTTCAAAAGCCGCTCGCGCCAGGCGCCGCCGCCGAGATAGGTGAGCGCGGCGTAATCGGCATTGCCGCACTCCTCGAGCCAGCTTTTCAGCGCTTCGCCGCCCTGCTCCGAAAACGCGGCTTCGAGCGCCTTGCCGTATTTCAGGGTGACGACCCGCCAGCCGCAGCTCGCGAAAATCTCGTCGAAGCGGCGGAACATGCGCTCGGCCGTGGTCGAGTCCAGCGACTGGCGATTATAATCGACGATCCACCAGCAATTGCGGATGTCGTGCTTATAGGCCTCGATCAGGCATTCGTAGATATTGCCCTCGTCGAGCTCGGCGTCGCCCATCAGAGCGACCATCCGCCCGGTATCGGCCGGCGCAAGCTCGCCATGGGCGACGAGATAATCCTGGATCAGGCTGGCGAAGGCGGTGATCGCGACTCCGAGGCCGACCGAGCCTGTCGAGAAATCGACCGGGATGCGGTCCTTGGTCCGGCTCGGATAGCTCTGCGTCCCGCCGAAACCCCGGAAAGTCTCGAGCTGCTCGCGGCTCTGGCCTCCGAGCAGATAATGGACGGCATGGAGAACCGGCCCGGCATGGGGCTTGACCGCGACCTTGTCGTTGGGGCCGAGCGCATGGAAATAGAGCGCCGCCATGATCGCCGTCATCGAGGCGCAGCTCGCCTGGTGGCCGCCGACCTTGAGCCCGTCGGGGCTTGTCCGAAGGTGGTTGGCGTTGTGGATCGTCCAGGCGGACAGCCAGCGAAGCCGCTCCTCGATCAGTCGCAGGGCATCGAGGTCGGGCGCGGAGGTCTTCTTCAGCATGGCGGGAGCCATAACGTCGGCGGCGGCCGAAAGCGACAGATGGGCCTGCAAGTTCGCGAAGTTCATCGAGTCCGTGCCGATTTGCACCAGCTTCGCCCTCTCCCGTTCTTACGGGAGAGGAGGGGCCCGCCGCGAAGCGGTGGGAGGTGAGGGTCTGTAGCGATGACTCGGCAAGACCCTCACCTTCCAAGCCTTCGGCTTGGGTCCCCGCTCTCCCGCGGAAAGCGGGAGAGGGGAATTCAAACCCCATCGCTCTTTTCGAGCGAAAACCTGCGCGCAGAGTCCCAGGCGGCGGCGAAGCTCCGGCCCTCGGGGTGCCGCCGCAGGGCTTGAACGGATTGCCTGGACTTGCCGAGCCGGGCGGCGGCCCGGGCCGGGCTCAGGCCGCGGGCTATGCCGATGACGAATCGAATCTGGAGGTAGGGCGTCCAGCCGTCGCGGCGGGGGCGGACGGGGACCGGGATGAAGTGGAGGAAGGGGAAGCGGGGCATGGTGGGAGGATAGCATGATAGGAACATAGAGGGAACATTAATCGCTCCCCGTCATCCCGGCGAAGGGGTCAGGCGAAGCGGTTGCGGCCTCTCGCGACGCTCATCGAATGCCTCGCCGCGAGGCGGATGGAGCGGATGCGCACCGTGTCCAGAGACAGCCATTCGCCGGTGGCGCGGTTAGGGGTCAGGGTCAGCGCCAGATAGCCGCGGCGCTGGAGGTCGGCCCATCTGAGCGCCGGGTTGCGGGCCCGGATCGCCCCAGCCACCTCGTCCGCGGCGATTCCCGGCGTATAGGCTTCGAGACCGGGCGAAGTGACGCTCATTCCGGCGAATTCGGCGCCGGCGGGGGCGCCGTCGAGGTCGAGGTCGAAGGCCCAGCCATTGTGGCTGTCGCCGGAGAGGACGACGAGGTTGGAGTCGGAGTCCAAAGCGGAGCGGAGCAAGCGGTCGCGGGCGGCGGGGTAGCCGTCCCACGAATCGAGGTTGAGCGGAAGGCCGACTTCGGAGGCGGCGGCGCCGATCGCGGTGACCTTTTTCACCTCCTCGGGCGATTCGGCGCGGAGCCAGGAACGGGCTTCGATCGGCAAGGCGAAGCTTCCCATGACGGTCTGCTGGGCGAGGATCTGCCAGCGGGTCCCCTGCCCCACGGAGCGCTTGAGCGCGCCGGCCAGCCAGGCTTCCTGCTCGCCTCCGAGCATGGTCCGCTCCGGATCGCGCCAGGCGCCGTCGCGGAAGCGGATCAGGGAGGCCTTGAGATCCTCGCCGCGGCGGAGCGCGCCGGCGAATTCGAGCGGGCGGCTTCGAGCGGTGAGCCGGGTCTCGGGCCGGAAGAGGGTGGCGAGATCGCCTATCTCATAGCTTTCCCAATCCTTGTCGGAGACCGGCAGCCATTCGCGATAGGCGCGCCGGGCCGCCGCCTTGCGAACGCTCCACGGGCCTTCGGTGGACGGATCGTGATTTTCGGCGCCGCCCGTCCAGCTATCGTTGGCGCTTTCATGGTCGTCCCACATCATCACCATCGGCGCCGAGGCGTGGAGCCGCTGGAGATCGGGGTCGGAGCGATAGGCGGCATGGCGGAGGCGATAGTCGGCGAGGGCTATCGTCTCTCCCGACGGATCGAGGTTTCGGCCTGCGAGGGCTTCGAGCGGCGATGGATATTTACCGCTTTGATATTCGTAGAAATAGTCGCCGAGATGGACGAGCAGATCAAGGTCCCGGCGGGCAGCGGCATGGGCGTAGGCGTTGAAATAGCCGAAGGCGAGGTTGGCGCAGGAGAAGATTCCGAGGCTGAAGCGGTCGGTGCGCCCTTCCGGGAGGGTGCGGGTGCGGCCGGTCGGCGATGCGGCGCCCCGGCCGTCGCGGAAGCGGTAGAAATACCATCTGCCGGGTTTGAGGCCGGTGACGACCGGCTTGACGCACCAATCGCGTTCCGCCTCAGCCAAGACGTCTCCTTCGGCGACGATCCGGCGGAAATCGGCGGTGGGCGAGACCTGCCAGTGGATCCGGCCGCCGCCCGAAACGCGGGTCCACAGCATCACCGAGCGCTGCCCGGGCTCGCCGCTGGCGACCCCGTGGGTGAAGCCGCGCGCCGAGGCGATCCGCGCCATGCCGGGGACGGCGAGAGCGCCGAAGCCGAGGGTTGCGGCCTTGAGCAGGAGGCGGCGGTCGAGGTCGAGGGTCATGGGGAAGTTGTGGCGACAGACGTGGGAGGGCGCAACTCCGGCCTCCCCGTGACGAAGTCATGGGGAGGGGGACCAGGCGCAGCCTGGTGGAGGGGTAATTGGCTCAGGGTCAGCGGATTTACACGCAAACTCACCACGGCCGGCGCTTTCCACCCCTCCACCTCACTTCGTGTGGTCCCCCTCCCCATCTGTCGATGGGAGGCAAATTAGGACAGCAATTTCAGCGGGTTCTCCACCAGCTTCTTCAGATCCTGCATGAAATTGGCGGCGTCCCAGCCATCCACCACCCGGTGGTCGCAGCTGAGCGACAGGTTCATCCGCTTTCGGATTTCGAGCTCGCCTTCGATCGGCACGACCTTGTCCTCGACCTTGTTGACGGCGAGGATCGCGACTTCGGGGCGGTTGATGACCGGGGTCGAGGCGATCCCGCCCATCGGCCCCAGGCTGGAGATGGTGATGGTCGAGCCCGACAATTCCTCCCGGCTCGCCTTGCCGGTTCGGGCGGCCTCGGAGAGGCGCAGTATCTCGCGGGCGATGTCCCAGATGGAGAGGCGGTCGGCGTTGCGGACGACCGGGACCATCAGGCCGTTCGGAGTCTGGGTCGCCATGCCCATGTGGACGGCTCCGGAGCGGTGGAGCAAATTCTCGTCGTCGTCGTAGCGGGTGTTGATCTGCGGATAATCGGCGAGGGTCCGAGCCATTGCGGTGATCAGGAAAGGCAGCAAGGTGAGCTTCGGATTGCCGCCGCGGTCGGAGTTCAACATCGCCCGGGTCTGCTCGAGCGCGGTGACGTCATATTCCTCGACCAGGGTGAAATGCGGGATCCGGCGCTTGGCCTCCTGCATATTCTCGGCGATCTTGCGGCGGAGGCCGACGACCTTGACCGTCTCGTCGGGCCGGCGCGCGCCGCCTGAGCGGGACACGCCGCCGCCATTGTAGAGGAGATAGGCGTCGAGATCGGAGTGACGGACCCGGTCGGCCGATGTCTTCACCAAAGCGAGGTCGATTCCGAGGTCGCGGGCGCGGGCCCGGACGGCGGGCGAGGCGAGGACGCGCGGCGGATCGGGCTGAGGGTTGAAGCCCTCGGCCTCGCCCGGTTTCGGGGTCTTGCCGCTTTCGCTCCGGTCCTCCTGCCGTCGGTCCGGATCGTCGCGAGGCTCGGCGCGGCGATCCTCTCCGCCGCGCCGGTCGCCGCCGCCACTGGCCTCGCCGGTGCTCGGGATCGCGGCTTCGAGCTCGGGGCGCTCCTCGACCAGACCGTCCGCGAGCGCGACTTCATCCCGGCGCTCGCCGTCGGCAACGCTTTCGTCGGCGCCGGCACTCGCCTCCGCTTCGGTCTCGATCACCACCAGGACCGAGCCGATCGGGATCTGGTCGCCGACCTCGCCGGCAAGCTCCAGCACCTTGCCGGCGACAGGGCTCTCCATCTCGACCGTGGCCTTGTCGGTCATCATGTCGGCGAGCTGCTGGTCTTCCTTGACGTTATCGCCGACCGCGATGTGCCATGCGACGATCTCGGCCTCGGCAATGCCTTCGCCGATGTCGGGCAGCTTGAATTCGAAGCGCGCCATGCCGTCTTAATCCTCCAAAGCTTTCTTCAGCGCCAGCCCGAGCCGGACCGGGCCGGGGAAATAGGCCCATTCCATCGAGTGCGGATATGGCGTGTCCCAGCCGGTGACTCGGGCGACCGGCGCCTCGAGATTGTAGAAGCAGCGCTCCTGGACGAGGGCGGAGAGCTCCGCGCCGAAGCCCGAGGTCCGGGTCGCCTCGTGGAGGATCAGGCAGCGGCCTGTCTTCTTCACCGAGGCCTCGATCGTCTCGATATCGACCGGGACGAGCGTTCGAAGGTCGATCACCTCGGCGTCGACGCCTTCGGCGGCGGCGGTGGCGAGGGCGACATGGACCATGGTGCCGTAGGCGAGGATGGTGATCGCCTCCCCTTCCCTCACGATGGCCGCCTTGCCGAGCGGGACGGTGTAATGGCCGTCGGGAACCTCGGCCGCCGGGTGCTTCGCCCAGGGGGTGACGGGGCGTTCGTAATAGCCGTCGAACGGGCCGTTATAGATTCGCTTGGGCTCGAAGAAGATGACGGGATCGTTATCCTCGATCGCGGCGATGAGCAGGCCCTTGGCGTCATAGGGGTTGGACGGGATCACCGTCTTGATCCCGGCGATGTGAGTGAAGAGCGCCTCGGGCGATTGCGAATGGGTCTGGCCGCCGAAGATTCCGCCGCCATAGGGTGAGCGGATGACCATCGGCAGATGCCATTCGCCGGCCGAGCGGTAGCGCATCTTGGCGGCTTCGGAGACGATCTGGTCGAAGCCGGGATAGATGTAGTCCGCGAACTGGATCTCGGCGATCGGGCGAAGGCCGTAGGCGGCCATTCCGACGGCGATCGCGACGATCCCGTTCTCGCTGATCGGGGAATCGAAGGCGCGCTCCTTGCCGAACTTCTTCTGGAGATGCTCGGTGACCCGGAAGACCCCGCCGAAATAGCCGATATCCTCGCCGAGGACGACGCAGGCGGGGTCCCGCTCCATCATCACGTGATGGGCCGAGTTGAGCGCCTGGATCATGTTCATGACGCTCATTTGCGCTTCGCCTCCGCTTCGGCCAGCGCCTGGGCCTGCTGTTCCTTCAAATGCCAGGGAAGCTCCTCGAACACGCCCTCGAACATCGACGCGATGTCGAGATAGGGGTCGGACTGGAGAGTGCCCATCTTCTCCGCCTCCTTCTGGGCGGCCCGGACCTCGGCGTCGAGGCTGTCGAGCTGGGCCAAATGGCGCTCGTCATCCCATTCGCCCAGCGATACGAGATGCTGCCTCAGGCGAGCGACCGGATCGCCCAGCGGCCACCCTGCCCCGGCATTCTGCGGCCGGTAGACGGAAGGGTCGTCGGAGGTGGAATGGCCTTCGACCCGGTAGGTGAAGAATTCGATCAGTGTCGGCCCGAGATTGGCTCGGGCCCGGTCGGCGGCCCAGCGGGTCGCGGCATAGACGGCGAGGGCGTCGTTGCCGTCGACTCGAAGGCCGGCGATGCCGTAGCCGACCGCCCGGGCGGCGAAGGTGGTCAGGTCTCCGCCGGCGATGCCGGAGAAAGTCGAGATCGCCCACTGGTTGTTGACGACGTTGAGGATGACAGGCGCTCGATAGACCCCGGCGAAGGTGCAGGCGGCGTGGAAATCGCCCTCGGCGGTCGAGCCGTCGCCGATATAGGCCGAGGCGATCCGGCTGTCGCCGCTTATCGCCGAGGCCATCGCCCAGCCCACGGCCTGCGGGAACTGGGTCGCGAGGTTTCCGGAGATGGTGAAGAAGCCGTGCGAATTGGACGCGTACATGATGGGCAGCTGGCGGCCCTTCAGCGGGTCGCCTCTGTTCGAATAGATCTGGCACATCATCTGGACGAGCGGATAGTCGCGGGCGACGAGCAGGCCCTGCTGGCGATAGGTGGGGAAGCACATGTCTTCGCGGTCGAGGGCATGGGCTCCGGCGACCGCGACCGCCTCCTCCCCGGTCGACTTCATGTAGAAGCTGGTCTTGCCCTGGCGCTGGGCGCGGTACATCCGGTCGTCGAAGGTCCGGACCATCATCATGTCGCGAAGGATCCGGCGCAGGGTATCGGGGTCGAGCTTCGGGTCCCAGGGACCGACCGCTTTGCCTTCGTCGTCGAGCACCCGGATCAGCGAATAGACCAGCTCGTGCGTATCCGAAGCCGGGACGGCGGAGTCCGGGCGGCGGACGCTTCCGGCGGCGGGAATCTCGATATGGCTGAAATCGATCTCGTCCCCCGGCCGAGCGGGCGGTTCCGGGACATGGAGTGAGAGCGCCGGCCGGTTGGGGCGCTCGCTTGCTTCGGTCATCCTCTACCCTGTTCGTTGCGGCTCCGTGCGCCCGTACCCGGTGTCGCCGCCCTTGTGAAGCGACGCCCGGCGGGGCAGGTACGGGGTCAAAGGAGCGACACCATGACCTTGTTCCGTCCACTCGCCGCTTTGCTGCTCTTCGCGGCCGCCGGCTGCGCCACGACTGCGCCCGAGCCGGCGGCGCCGAGCTGGTATGTCATGAGGCACCTGCAGAAGGCGGACGGCCGGGATCCGGCGCTGAGCGAGGAGGGCGCCCGCAACGCCGAGCGGGTCGCTTCCCGGTTCGGCGACGACCGGCCGGCGGCGATCTACGTCAGCACGACGCGGCGGGCGCGCGAAACCGCCGCTCCGCTCGCGGCGAGGCTCGGGCTGACCGTGAAGGAATATGACCTAAGCGACACTCCGGGGCTGGTGGCTCGGGCGCGGGCGGAGCCGGGAACGGTGCTGATCGTCGGCCACAGCAATACGGTTCCGGAAATCGTCGCCCAACTCGGCGGGGCTCGGCCGGCGGACCTGGCGGAGACGGACTTTGGAGACATATTCCGGGTGAGGCGCGATGGGACGGTTGAGCGGATGAGGCTGGAGACGCCTTAGCCGTCATGCCGGCGAAGGCCGGCATCCCAGGGGGTGAAGGGCTCGGTGTCCTTCACCCCTTGGGGCCCAGCCTTCGCTGGGGCGAGGTGCCGCTTCAAAGATCGATGCAGGCGGCGATATTCTCCAGCTTGCGGATTCGCTCCTTGAGATCGGCGAGCTCGATCCGCTCGGCCATTCCGCCGCGGCTCGCAGCCGCCGGCTCGGCGGCGGCCAGCTCCATCCGCTTGAGATCGAGCCAGCCCTGCCAGCCCTTCAAGGCGGCGAAAAGCAGGATGCCGAGCCCCGCGAGGCCGAAGCCCGCCATCGCCACCATCGTCATCGGTTCGCTCATCACGTCCTCCAATTTGCTTCGCCGCTGGTCAGCGCAGGCTCTCGATTTCGCGGGCGAGAGAGGTGTTCTGCGCGGTGACGTAGGTCTCGACCTCGGCCATCCGGCGGTCGATGTCGCGCATCGAGCGCTTCATCTCGTGAGTCGAGGTGCGTAGCGCCGGGGCCGAAGACGCCTCGCTTTGGCCGGAAGCGCCCCGCTTCTTTCCGATCATCGCGGCGGCACCGTAGCCGACCAGCGCCCAGGGGAAGGTGAGCAGCGTCAGGAGCACCATCGCCACCCGTACGAAGGTCGGATCCCAGTTCATGTGGTTGGCGATTCCGGCGCAGACTCCGCAGACCTTGCCGTTCGCCTTGTCCAGATAGAAACTCTTCTTCATCTTTCCCTCCTGAGTGTATCGAGTTCGCGGCGAGGCTCCCCGATCCCGGTCGCCGCCGGTTCGGTCGAGAGAGTCCGCCAATTGGGGTCGCGGGCGTTCATGATCCGGAAGATCCAGTCCTCCACGGCTCATACCTCCCGGTCCCTGGCGAGCCGGGCCTTCAGGGCTTCCAGCTCGGCGTCGATCTTCCCGGCGTTGCGAAGCTCGGATATCTCTTCGTCCAGACTCTTGGGCGGGGCTCCGAGCATCAAGGCGTCGGCGCGGCCTTCGGCACGATCGACCTGGCGCTCGAGCTCGTCGAAGCGGGAGAAGGCCTCGTCGACCCTCGGGCCGGCGGTCATCTCGCGAAGCCGGGCGCGCTGGTAGGCGCTATCGAGCCGGCTTTGGGTCGCGCTCTGCCGAATACGGGCTTCGCGAAGCCTGGTCTGGAGCCTGGCGATGTCGGCTTCCGAAGCGCGCATCCCCTCGTCGAGCAGGTCGATCTCGTTGCGCAGGCTCTCGGCCAGGGCCGCCGTCTTCCGCTTCTCGGTAAGAGCGCCGTGGGCGAGGTCCTCGCGGCCCTTGGCGAGCGCAAGCTCCGCTTTCTCGGCCCAGCTCTCCTGGAGCCTGTCGAGTCGGGCGATCCGCCGGTGCATCTCCTTCTGGTCGGCCACGGTCCGGGCCGCCGAAGAGCGCACCTCGACCAGGGTCTCCTCCATCTCGAGGATGATCATCCGGATCATCTTCGCCGGGTCCTCGGCCCTGTCGAGAAGGTCGGTGAAATTGGCGGCGACGATGTCGCGGGTGCGGGAGAAGATGCTCATCGGAGGAAGCTCCATGAAACCGAAGCCGGACCCTTCGGAACCGGGGCCGCGGAGCGCTTCGGGGCGGCAGGTGCCGCCGGGCCGGGGCGGGATCCGGACCAGCTTGCCGGCGGGCACGTGGATCGTCTCAGGCACGGGCGGAGGCCACCGGCGCGGACGCGAAGAAGGCCGGGCCTGCCTCGACCGCCCGGGCCGGGCCGACCGCTGCCGCGATCGACGTCGCCGACAGAATGACCGCCAGGCCCGCCGCCGCCGCATTTTCCCCGATCTTGCGATAATCGAACATTTTCCCTGCTCCTTGAAACCTTGTTGCTCCCGCTCGAAGCGGTTGACGACAAGATTACAAGGGTCGTGCCAAGTGCAGGAAATGGCGAAAAACCGCGGAAAACAAGCCTGCCCGCGCACGCCAGCGGTACTTGGCGCCACCTAGGATTGGGAAATTGCACCAACGGTTGGCATTCCCGTCGTCCCAGCGGAGGCTGGGACCCCGGCGAGTGAAAAACGCCGGGGTCATCACCCCCTGGGACCCCAGCCTTCGCTGGGGCGACGGGCTATGCTCGAGCCCTGGCCACCATGCGCTGCAGGGTCGCGCGCCGGTGCTTCGGCCCCCGGGTCGAGTCGAGGATCTTGGCGCCGGCCATGAAGACCGCCCCGGTGCAGGCCGCGAACAGGAGCCAGCCGCCGGCGCCGGGATATTGCGCCGTATAATGCAGACCGCGCGTGACCCCGCCGACGGCGAGCGCGTATATGATCGCCCAGGCTTCGAGCCGGGTCTTGATGACGAAAAGTCTTAAGGTCTTCTTCAGCATGTCCGGTAAGAAGCAAGAGCCGGGCCAATGGCGGAAATCTGCTATTTTTGGGGGTTGGGTCGGATGGAAGTGTAAACTTGGGCGACGATTCCCATCATAGCGAGGAGCATAGCGACGAAGCAATCCAGCGGGCGGAGGCGCTGCACTGGATGGCTTCGCTGTGCTCGCAATGACGGATTACTTCAGCTCCACCCACGCAGGCGCATGGTCGCTTGCCTTCTCCTTTGCCCGCGCCTCCCGATCCACTCCGGCCGCCTTCAGGCGCTCGGCCGCTGCCGGGTTGAGAAGGAGATGGTCGATCCGGATCCCGGCGTTGCGGGCGAAGGCGTTTCGCCAATAGTCCCAGAAGGTGAAGACCGGCTCGTCGGGATGGAGATGGCGAAGCGAGTCGGTCCAGCCCTGGGCGAGGAGGCGGCGATATTGCGCCTGGGGCTCGGTCTGCATCAGGGCGTCGTCGGTCCACCCCTCGGGCTTGTAGACGTCGTTCTCCGTAGACGTGGGGATGATGTTGTAGTCGCCCGCGAGCACCACCGGCTCGCCGAGGGCCACGAGCTCGGCGGCGCGGGCGATGAGCCGCTCGTTCCAGGCGAGCTTGTAGTCGAACTTGGGTCCGGGGCGAGGATTGCCGTTTGGGGCGTAGAGGCCGCCGATCAGGACTCCGCCCACGGCGGCCTCGATATACCTCCTCTGCACGTCCTCCGAATCGCCCGGCAGGCCGCGGCAGGTTTCGACCGGCTCGCAGCCGCGAGCGAGGATTGCGACTCCGTTCCAGCGCTGCTGGCCCTGCCAGATCGCGCCATAGCCGGCCTTCTCGATCGCATCGGCCGGAAACTTCTCCTGCGGCGCCTTCAGCTCCTGAAGGCAGACCGCGTCGGGCTGAAAATGCTGCAGCCACTCGATCAGCAAAGGGAGGCGGCCATTAACTCCGTTGACGTTGAATGTGGCGATCCGCATCCCGTCCGAAAGCATATGCTCGCGCCCGGTTCCGAACGCGAGCAATTCGTGTCAATCCGCCGGAATGGCGGATTTCCGCCAAGCCTTTACGTGGCACCATTTTTGCTTACGATTACACTTGTGATCGATTCGACACCTTTCTACCTGATGCGGGGCCATGGCGAGGGCGAACGCCTGCCGCTGAGACATGGCTGCGTCGTCCTGTCGAGGCTCGAGGGCGGGCGCAGCCTGGTCCGGGCGCTGGCGCCTTCGGTCAAGTTCGTTTTGAGCGGCGAGGAAGTCTACAGGATCGACGGCCGGGCCCGGGTGGTGAGGCCCGGCCGGTTCCTTCTGGTCGAGGCCGGCACCGCATTCGAGGTCTCGACCCCGAGGCCGGACGAGACTGTCGGCCTGTGCGTCTATCTCGGAGTCGACGGAGCCCCGATCGCCGATCGCGGGCCGCTCGGCCGAGTGATCGAGGGCTGCGGCGCCGAGCCGCTCGCCCCATTGCTTTCACGCTATGCGCGCCTGCTTGCGGCCCGGCCCGACGTCGGGGCGGCGATGGCGTCGAAGATCGTGCAGCAGGTCACCGCCGGCGCCGAGGACTATCTTTCCACCTTCGCCAGCCGGCTCGAGCGGCTGAGCAGCCTCAAGCGCTCGACCCGGATCGAGACTTTGCAGCGGATCGAGCGCGCCCGAGCCTTCATCCACGACCATCAGGATCGGCCCCTCACTCTCGACGAGATTGCCGGGCCGGCGGCGCTGTCGCGCTTCCACCTCAGCCGAAGCTTCGCCGAGGTGCACGGCCTTCCGCCCCTGGCCTATCATCGCCGGCTTCGGCTGGAAGGCGCGGCGAGGCTTTTGAGGCAGGGCGCAGCCTCGCCGACCGACCTCGCCGAAAGCCTCGGCTATGCGTCGCTGAGCGCCTTCACCCGAGCCTTCCGCCAGGCCTACGGCGTGCCGCCGAGCCGGGCTCAATAGGCTTTGCGAAGCCCCGGAACTCCGGGCGAGCATCTAGGGCGGCGAAACCTCCACCCGCATCGTCAGCGACATCGTCTCGCCCGGCTCGAGCACGCGCAGTCCGAGCGCGGCCCAATCCTCCTCCGGAGCGTTCAGGGCGGCGTTGGCGTGGGTGACGGGCTCGGCGACGAACAGGCCGCCGGATTCCGGCGAGTAGAGCTGAAAGAAATTCGCGTCGGGGGAGGACATGGCGATCCGGAACGGCAGGTCCGGATCGGAGATGATTGCACGGCCGCTCCAGCCGCCGAAGCCGTGGTCCAGACCCTGGCCGCAGACGGGCCGGTCGCGAAGGTCGAAGCGGCCGGCGGCGGGCACCTGCTCGACGGGAAGCACATGCTCGTCGATCGTCCAGACGGTCTCTACGCCCGTATCGATCCGGGTGCGCGGGGTGCACTGGAAATAGGGATGCTGGCCGAGGCCGCACGGCATTGGCTCGTCCGAGCGGTTCGTGCAGCCGAGGCGGAGGCTGAGACCGCGATCGTCGAGCGCGAAGGTCTGGCGCGCCTCATAGGCCCAGGGCCATTCGCCCGCGCAGTGGCGATAGACGAGCTCAGCATGGTCCGGGCCGAGCCGTTCGACCTCCCACGCGTGAAGCCAGCCCTGTCCGTGCAGCGGGCTCGGGTCCGGCGGCATATTCCGGGCGAGTGTGACCGTACGGCCACGGAAGGAAAACGCGCCGCCGCGAACTCGGTTGACGAACGGAACCAGCGGAAAGCTTGCGAGCGAAGTGGGCGATTTATCTTCAGGGTCGAACGGCCGGAATATCGGGACATTCAAGCCACTTACCGCGCAGCATTCGAAGCTCGCAATGCCGCCGCCGAGCGACGGGGAAAGTCGCATCGAGAGCGGGCCCCGGCTGAGCAGAGGGAGGGGAAGGCGGTCCATCGATGAACGCAATCCTACCGCAGCATTCACCATCGGGAAACTCTCCTGTGGGTAAATCCAAATTAACCTTGCGAGCCGAATCCCCCGCAAGCTAATCACGGCGCGGGGAGAGCTGGGAGGGGTTGACGATGAGCAGGCGAGTTAAAGATTTTATCGAAGTGAAGGATCTCGGTTCGCTCGATGCGCTGATCGAGAAGCTGCGGGAGGTTCGCGGCGAACTTCCGGAAGGGGCCGAGCCGGAAGTGAAGATGCGCGGCGACGATATTTTCGGCCGCCATATCTGCATCAGCTTTTACCGCCCGCAAACGCCCGAAGAGGCCGAGTGCGATGCGCGCTACGCCGAAGCCTATCGCCAGTCGCGCGAGCGCGAGCTGAACCGGCTTCACGACGAGTTGGGCTTCTGCCCGATGCCGGCGAGGCAGTCGGGGAAATTGCGGATCGTCGCTTAAATCCTCCCTGCCGCGAAGCGGTGGGGAGGGGGACCATGCAAAGCATGGTGGAGGGGTAGACTGCGCGGACCGGGGGGTTCTCGCGCCATATCCCTCAGGCCTGGGCAATTACCCCTCCACCACTCTTCGGGTGGTCCCCCTCCCCGTCTTCGATGGGGAGGATCACCATTCGGCGAACGTGCCGTCCGCGTGTCGCCAGATCGGATTGCGCCAGCGGTGGCGGTCCTTGTCGGCTTCGCGGACCGCCTCCTCGTCTATGTCCACCCCGAGACCGGGGCCGGTCGGTACGGCCAGCCATCCGTCCTTCGCGCTGAGCGGCGCGGGATCCTTGCAGAATGTGTAGAGGTCGCCGCCCACATTATAGTGGATTCCGAGCGACATCTCCTGGAGCGCGACGTTGGGCGCGGTCGCCGCGACCTGGAGGCAGGCGGCAAGGGCGAGCGGGCCGAGCGGGCAATGCGGCGCGACGGCGACGTCATAGGCCTCGGCCATGGCCGCGATACGGCGGCCCTCGAGTATCCCGCCGCAATGGCTGAGGTCGGGCTGGATGATGTCAACCGCCCCCGCCTCGAAGAAGGGCTTGAAGTCCCAGCGCGAATGAAGCCGCTCGCCCAGTGCGATCGGAGTCGAGACGAGCTGGGCGAGTTGGGCCAGGCCTTCCGGATTCTCCGACAGCAGGGGCTCCTCGATGAACAAGAGGCCGAGCGGCTCAAGCGCCTTGGCGAGCTGCTTGGCCATCGGCCGGTGGACCCGGCCGTGAAAGTCGAGGCCGACGTCCATCCCGGCAACCTGCGCCGCCTCGACCCGGGCGATCACCTCGTCGAACAACCTGGGCGTGCCGATATAGTCGAGCTCGGCGGTGGCGTTCATCTTGACCGCCGAGAAGCCCTGCCCGCGGCGGGCGGTGGCGGCGGCTTCGATCTCGTCGGGGCGGTCGCCGCCGATCCAGGCATAGGCCCGCACCCGGTCGCGCACCCGCCCGCCCATCATCTCCCAGGCCGGAAGTCCGAGCGCCCTCCCCTTCAGATCCCACAAGGCCTGCTCGAGGCCGGCCAGCGCGGACATCAGCACAGGACCGCCGCGGTAGAAGCCGCCGCGATAACCGATCTGGAAGACGTCCTCGATCCGGAACGGGTCGTGGCCGAGGAAGCGGTCTCGAAGCACTTCGAAGGCGCCGTCCACCGCTTCCGCCCAGCCTTCAAGGCTCACCTCGCCCCAGCCGACCGCGCCCTCGTCGGACTCGACCCGGACGAACAGCCAGCGCGGCGGGACGTAGAAGGTTTCGATTCGGTCGATCTTCATACGCTGTTCCCCGGATTGGAGGGCTCGGTGACGAAGCCCTTGAGGTGCCTGGCCGCTTCCTCCTGCTGCTCGCGGGCGAAAGCGCGGTCCCACTGGGTCGGCGGGACGATCGGAACCGACAGGCACAGGCTCGAGGCCGGAAGCACGTCGCGCCAGTCCGAGATCAATTTCTTGTAGGCTCGGCCGACGTTCCTGATGTTGCGGTCGAGATCGTAGAGGCCGAGCGGATTGACGTTGCCGTTCTGCTCTCGAAGCGCGGTGTCCCAATCGACTTGGTCGGTCAGCGAATACCAAGTGAAGCCGACCGTCGGGATTCCGACGTTGCGGATCCTGAGCACGTTCGCCCATTCCTTCCACAGCCAGTGCACCGCCTCGTCTCCGTTCGGCCCTTCGCGCAAATTGGTCTCGGTGTGCATGACCGGCAGGCGGTAGCGGTTATAATATTGGCGGGTGATCTCGCTATAGCCGAACACCTCGCCCGAACTTTCCGTATGCCCGTCCGCATAGACCCGATGCTCATTGGTCATGTAATAATCGTTGCCGAGGATGCAGTGCTGCTTAAGCCGGTGGTTGAGGAAGAAATGATATTCCTCGCGAGTCATGCCGTTGTCCATGAGATATTCGTACATTTCGCTGTCGACGCGGCGCCCGTAATTGAGGTCGAGGCTGAGGAAGCGGCGCGAGTTCATTACCTCCGCCTTGGCGATCGCCGGCGGGCTGTCGGCGTGGAAATATTCCGAGCTTTCCGACTGGATGAAGATGGCGTCCGGGCGACGCTTCAATATCTCGATCATCGCAAGCACGTTGGCTTTGACGATGTGCTTCAAGGCGGTGACGAAGCTTCGGTCGTCCGTCGCCTGCTCGTTCCACCAACCATATTTGGCAGAGAAGATGGCGCAGATGAACATCTCGTTCACCGGGGTATAGAGCTGCACCCAGGGGAAGCGGTCGGCGAAGGCTCCGGCATAAGTGGCGAAAAGTTGCGGAAAGTCCGGATTTTGAAAGTTTCCGACCCAATCCGGCATTCCGAAGTGGCAAAGGTCGACGATCGGAGTGATGTTCCGCCGCTTCAGTTCGGCGAAGCTCAGATCGGCGAATTCCCAATCGTGCCTGTTCGGGCCGAGCAGGGTTCGGTGGAGCGGCGGCCCGTAGCGCAGGAAATGGATTCCGAGCTCGTCGAGGCAGTCGAAATCGGTCTGCCAGTGCCGGTAATGGCCGCACACGTCCATCTGGTCGACCCGGGTGCGGCCGCCGTTGATGGTCGGGATGCTGTTCTCGATCCCGGTGGCGAACATGAAATTGGCGATGACGACCCTCCCTCGAATATCAGGCTTTACCCCGGCTAGAGCGCGGGCGGCGGAAGGGCCAGTCTGCAATGGCGCGCCCTAACGAAAATGACGGGCGACCGTGAAAGTTGCGTGACGGACCGACCCGCGGGACGCTAACGGACTGCGAATGCACATGGACTGGTCCAAAGGATATATCGCCGTCGACTGGGGCACGACCAACCGGCGCGCCTGGCGGCTCGATCCAAGCGGAGCCGTCCTGGACGAGATGGAGGACGACCAGGGTATCCTCGCGGTACCCGAGTGCGGTTTCCACGAGGCCATCGTCCAGGTTCGAGACCGGCTCGGCGACCTGCCGATGCTGATGGCGGGGATGGTCGGCTCCAATCGAGGGTGGGTGGAGGCGCCCTATGTCCCCTGCCCCGCCGGCCTGCCCGAGCTCGCCGCCCGGCTGCACTGGATCGAGGCGGAGCGGGCGGCGATCGTGCCCGGCGTGGCCTATGAGGCGGACGGAGCCGCGGACGTGATGCGCGGCGAGGAGGTCCAGCTTCTCGGCGCCTATGCCGAAGGCTGGATCGGTCCCGATTCGACGCTGTGCCACCCGGGCACCCACAATAAGTGGGTCCGGCTGGAGGACGGGCGGATCGCCGCATTCCGGACTGTCATGACGGGCGAGCTGTTCAGCCTGCTCAAGGAGCACAGCATCCTCGCCGACCTGCTCGCTGGCCCCGCTGAGCCGGGCCATGCCTTCGAGGCCGGCGTTCGGCACGGCCTGGAGGAGGAGGACCTCACCGCCGAACTGTTCTCGGTCCGGGCCCGCGCACTGCTCGGCAAGGCGCCTCGCGAGGAGGCGGGCGCCTATGTCAGCGGCCTTTTGATCGGGGCGGATTTGAAGATCGGCCTGCGTCTGGCCGGTGAAGGCGAAGTAGCGGCAATGGGCCGTCCCGACCTCACCCGCCTCTTCGGCGCCGCCCTGGAAACGGCGGGGCGGACTTCGCGGGCGATCGACGGGGAAGCGGCGTTCCTGGCCGGCATTCGGCACCTGGTGGAGCTGGTGCGATGAATCCCGGCGAAGAGCTTGCGCGCCGACTCGGCGAATGCCCGCTGGTGGCGATCATCCGCGGGGTCACGCCAGGCGAGGCGGAAGCGATCGGCGAAGCGATCTTCGAGGCCGGAATCCGGATCATCGAGGTACCGCTCAACTCGCCCGACCCGTTCGCGAGCATAGAGCGGCTGGCTCGAAGCCTGGGCGAGCGCGCGATGATCGGCGCCGGAACGGTCCTGAAGGCGGAGGACGTCGCCAAGGTGAGGGACGCCGGCGGGAGCATCATCGTCTCGCCCAACACCTTCCCGCCCGTCATCGAGGCGACGGCGGCGGCGGGGCTGGTTTCCCTCCCCGGCTTCTTCACGCCATCGGAGGCTTTCGACGCTCTTCGCGCCGGGGCGACCGGTCTGAAGCTGTTCCCGGCCGAGGGTGCCTCGCCGGCGGTGGTGAAGGGCCAGCGGGCGGTGCTTCCAAAGGACGTGCCCCTGCTCGTCGTCGGCGGGATCGGCCCAGGCAACATGCGACCCTGGCTCGACGTCGGCGCCCAGGGCTTCGGGCTCGGCTCCGGGCTCTACAAGCCCGGCCGGTCGGCCGAGGAGACGGGAGCGAGGGCGCGGGCCTATATCGAGGGGCTGCGGGGGATGTCGCCGCAGGACGAAAACTAGCGTTGTCGCAAAGCCGCTTCGGCCTTGGCGAAGGCGGCCTCGTCGTCGACGTCAAGCCACCAGCGGCGGCCTATATCGCGGGTGAAGGCCCGGCCTGAATCGGCCAGCGCCTGCACGCCCTCGGAAAGAGACCCGGTCCCGCCGTCGGCGAGGCTCGCCCGAAGCGCTTCGAGGAGGCCGGGCGTGGCGATGAAGATTCCGGTGTCGATCGCGTCGTAATTCGCAAGGGTCTTGCCGATGCGGCGGATCCGGCCTTCCTCGCCAAGCTCGATCTTGGTCGCGTCGTCGAGGTCGAGCAGCGGATTGTCGACGGCGTGATCGGCGGCGAGGGTCAAAGCGGCGCCTCTTCGGTCGGCGGCCAGTATGTCGCCGAGGATGGCGGAGTCGAACAGGTGATCGGACATCAGGAGGATGAATTCGGGGCCTAGCCGGGGCTCGGCGGCGAGGACCGACAGGCCGTTGGAACGCGCCCAGTCTTCATTGCGGACAATCTGGATGGGCAGGCCGCTCCGCTCGGAGAGCGAGGCGAGGAAGGTTTCGAGCGGCCCGGGCGCGTAGCCGGTGACGACGACGAATTCGCTAGCTCCGCCGGCGGTCGCGGCCCTCACCACATGCTCGATAAGCGGCAGGCCGGCGACCCGGGCGAGCGGCTTTGAGGGAGCGATTCCGCGCAGGCGAGTCCCCTGCCCGGCGGCGATGATCAGGCATTTCATCGGCGCGCCTTAGAGGGAGCGCGCCTGTCTGGCAAAGTGCGTCGGGCGACCCTATCTTCAAATCCAAGCAGGAGACGAAAGATGCGAACTTTGCTCAGCCTGGCGCTTCTCTCCCTCGCCGCAACAGGCGCGGCCGGCGCGGCCCGCGACGAGCCCCGCGAGACCGTCATTCCCTTCATGAGCAGCCTCAACGCCGTCGAGTGGAAGGCCGCTTCGGACGATTCCCTCTATTTGCGGGGCCCGAAAGGGGACTGGTATTTCATCCGCACGATGAACCGATGCACCCGGCTGCTTTCGGCACGCGGGATCGGCTTCCACGCCTCGGTGGGCGGCCAGTTGGACCGCCATAGCGCGATCCTGGTCCAGGGCGTGCGCTGCCCTGTTGAGAGCATCACCCCTTCGGATGGGCCGCCAGCAAAAGCACGGCGCAAGACAGGCTGAACCGTCGCCGCGAAAAAGGGCCGCCGCGACCTGGGTCGCGGCGGCCCTTTTTCATTCCTTCCGGATCAGAAGCCGACGACCAGGGTCGCGCTGATCGTGCGGGGCGCGCCGATCTGGACGAAGTTCGGGTTACCGAAATTGCCGGTCCCGCCGCCGGTCGTGGTGATCGACTGGTTCAAGCCGCCGCCGAACCCGCCGACGTAGAATTCATCGAACAGATTGTAGACGTTGAACTGAAGATAGGTCTTCTCCAGGCCCATGTCGGCGAGGCTCAGGCGGGCGTCGAGATTGACGAGCCAGTAAGCGGGCGCCGCCGCCGGGAAGATCTGAGTGAGTCCGGCCGGAGTCCGCAGGTTGCCCGCTAGAACCGGCTCGTTGGTGTCGTAGAGGAAGCGAGGGCCCGTGCGCTTGCCGGTGATCCCAAGCTCCACCGGGCCGAGGGTCCCGCGGACGGTACCGCCGAAAGTGTATTTCGGTGCGCCGGCTTCGCGCTTGCCGGCCGTCGGGGCGAAGATCGGCACGCCCGCGGCGGTACAGCCGGGATAGCCCGTGGGGTTGGTCTGGATCTGGGCCGCGCTGCAATTGAACAGAAGCAGGTCGTCCTTGATCTCGGACTTCAGCGCCGAGCCGAACACGTAGATGTTGAGCGCCTTCACCGGCTGGTACGAAACGTAGCCGTCTATTCCGTATTTATCGACCTTGCCGAGGTTGCGGAACGTGCTGGCGTTGAGCTCCGGGTCGAAGGCCGAGGCGGTACGATCCGTGTAGCGGTTGAAAAAGGCGCCGATCTGCGCCTGGATCTGCGGGCTGCGGTAGCGGACTCCGACGTCGACATTGTCGGTCTTCTCCGGATCGGGCGAGGCGCCGGCCAGGGTCGGAGCGAAGAAGAACGCATTGTACAGATTATCCGTGCTCGGCACCGAAAGGCCCTTCGCATAATTGGCGAAGATGCTGGTGCGCGGCATCACGTCGTAGGTGAAGCCGACATTGGGCAGGACGGCGTCATATTTGAAGACTCGCCGCTGCGGCCCCTGCACGTTCGGCTGGAGCTGGGCGAAGGTGGCGTAGCGCGGATCGTCCCGGCCGAAGCACTCGACGAAGGTCGGCGAAGTCGCGGCGCAGAAATTGTTGAGGTCGCGCTTGAAGAACGGAACGCGGAGGCCGGCGTTGACGACAAGCCGTCCGTCCATGAACTCGCCGCGATACTCGCTCCAGAGCTGGTGCAGGATCGCGAAGGACAGGCGGTCGCGCTTCTGGAGCGCCGTGCCCGTCACGTCCAATTGGGGATCGTTGACCGGAAAGACGTCGGATGGCTCGCCATTGGATTGAACCAGGCCGACCTGGCCGGTCTGGCGGTGGCGCGCCCGATCGAACGTATAGCCGGCGCGAATGGCATGGTCGTCGTTGATGTCGTAGCGGACGCCCGCAATGACCCCGAAGCGGTGGGTCTGGGTCTGGCTGGGCGCCAGGACGGTCACGGTGTCGAGGATGTCGCCGTCACCGTTGATGTCGCGGCCGAAATAAGGAACTCCGCCGAGATAGCCGCTGACGCAGTTCCTGCCCGGGGCAATCGCCGCGACCCGGCATAGCGCCGTCGAGGCGATCGAGGGCTCCGATCCGGGAGGATCCGTCGGATCGATGTCGCGAAGCCCCTCCTGGCCGGTGACGGTGCCGCCGCCATTGGCCTTCACATATTGGTAGCTCGGATCGACGGTGAGGGTGAACGCACCGGACGAGAAACGCGAGGAAGCGCGGATGTTGCCGGTGTTCGAAGGATTGTAGCGGCGGTCGAACTCGGTTCCGCAGCTTGCGAAATTCCCGGTCGGATCGGGCGAGAAGATCAGGCCGTTGCGCGGATCGGAGGACGGCGCCGGCCCGTCGGCCACGCCCGCCTGGGGAGTATCGACGAGACAGGGATAGTTGATCAGATACGGGACTTCGCCGAAGCCCAGCGGGAAGCGGTTGTTGGACCCGCCACCGACTATGCGAGGCACGGTCACTCCACCGACGACGCGGGTCGTGTCCTGACGCAGCGGCGAGGAGCCGAAGAAGTTGTTGCGGTTCTGGTTGTAGTGGCCGGCGAGGGCGACGAAGTCGCCCCCCGTCCCGAACGGCTGGTAGATCTTCGCATTATATTGCTGCTTGTCGACCTTGCCGTACTGGTTGAACGGGCTGTCGTTCGAAGCCTTCGACGCGCTGACGAAGGCGCGGGTGCCGAACGAGGTGAGGTTGCCGGTCTCGATCATCCCGAACACTCGGCGGAAATTATACTCGCCGATCGAGGCGGAGAGCATCGCTCCCAACTCCTGCCTGGGAATGATGGTGCGGTAGTTGACGGTGCCGCCCGCCGCCGAGGCGGTCGGGCTGTCGACGTCGGTCGTGCCGAGGCCGACATTGACCTCGCCGATGATCTCGGGATCGAATTGCTGGTTGGAATAGACGGCGTAATTGCCCGAATCGTTGAGCGGGATGCCGTCGACGGTCAGCGATACCCGGTCGGCGGAGAAGCCGCGGATGTTGAGGGTTCCGCCCGACGAGCCGTAGGCGTCGTTATTCTGGA
Organism: Sphingomonadales bacterium; assembly: GCA_038257735.1. Classification (GTDB taxonomy): domain Bacteria; phylum Pseudomonadota; class Alphaproteobacteria; order Sphingomonadales; family Sphingomonadaceae; genus Allosphingosinicella. Next base: position 29,931 of record JBBSIZ010000034.1, read on the forward strand.
AGCTGACGCCCGGGATGAGGTTGATCGTGTCGAGGATCGTCTGGCCCGGATTCTGGCGGGCGATCACTTCCTGGGTGAGCGCCGCCTTCGCCTTGGTCGTGTCGGGCGCCTGAATGCCTCCGACCTCCTGGTTGCGCGTACCGGTGACGACGATCGTCTCTTCCTCGAAGTCCTGCGAACCGGTGGACTGAGCGAAAGCGGTGACCGGCATGGCGAGCGCCGTGGTCGCCAAAAGCAGCGAGAGCTTCTTCATGGTAGCTAATTCCCCTCGGAGGCCGAATCGCCTCTTCCCGCCGCCTGCTATAGCCCCAATGGGACGATTCGAAGACTCAATCTGCGCCCGACGGTAAAAAAGTTAAGGTGGGTTGCAGCGATGCCGCACCGCCAGCTAAGTGCTTGATTTCGCTTCTGGAACAAATCAGGCTCGATCGGCGGCGCGAGGCCCGTCGAGCCTTCGGCCGAAGGCCACGGCCAGTGAAACCAGCGGCGGCACCAAAACGATCGAAAGCGCCACTTTCGCAATCATCTGGCCAATCAGGAGATCGGTGATCGGGAACACCGCGTAGAAGGAGATGGTGATGAACAGCAGGGTGTCGACGATCTGCGACAGCACCGCGGCGATTCCGGCGCGGAGCCAGACCACCCGCCCCTCCCCCTTGCCGCGCAAGGCGCTGAAGATGGTGACGTTGAGGAATTGCGAAATCCCGTAGGCGATGATCCCCGCGATCCAGATCCGCGGGGTTCCGCGCATTATCGTGTCGAAGGCGGCGACCCGGTCAGCCGGCATGTCGTGAGCGGCCGGCAAAGCGAGGACCAGGATCGCGAGCAGGATCGAGAAAATCAGAGGCGCGAAGCCGATCAGGACCAGCCGGTTCGCCGTCTCCCGCCCGAACAGCTCGGCGACCGCGCTCGATGTGACGACCAGGAGCAGGAAGGCGAAGATGCCCGCCTCGACCGCAAGCGGGCCGAGCGCGACCTGCTTGTTGGCGAGAACGCCCGCGATGCAGACCATCCCGCCGTAGAAGATCGAGTAAGCGAAGAGGGAGCGGGGAATGGCGGGCGCGCCGCTTTGAGAATTCGGGGCTGTGGTCGACATGACGGCTGCGTAACCCTTTTGCGCCGCCGCAAAAAGGGGCTTTCCGTCCGGTCCGGTTGCCGCCATCAGTGCGGCCGTGACCGTTACCCGCCTGGACGTCCTCGCCATCGGCGATGCGATCGTGGACGTCATCGCCCATGTCGACGAAGGCTTCCTGGTCGAGGAAGCCCTGGTCAAGGGATCGATGCAGGTGCTCGACTCCGACGGCGCGAAGCGGCTCTACTCGAAAATGCCCCAGGCGAGGGAGACGAGCGGCGGCTCGGCGGCCAACACCATGGCCGGGGTGGCGGCGCTCGGAGGACGAGCGGGCTTCGTCGGCCAGATCGCGGACGATCAGCTCGGCGACATCTTCGCCCACGACATCAGGGCGCTTGGAGTGGAGTTCCTCACACCGCCGCTGAGCGGGGGGCTTCCGACCGGCCGCTGCCTGATCGTCGTCACGCCCGACGCCCAGCGGACGATGAACACCTTCCGCGGCGCCGCGCACGAGCTGACCGTGGATGCCCTCGACCCGGAGCAGATCGGGGGCGCGGCGATCCTCTATCTCGAAGCCTATCTGTGGCGCTCCAAAGGCCCGCGGGCGGCGATGGAGGAGGCGATGCGGATTGCTCACGAGGCGGGGCGCAAGGTCGCCTTCACCTTGTCCGACATCGCCTGCATCGCCCCGCACCGCGCCGAGATGATGGCGATGATCGGCGCCGGGACGATCGACCTGCTCTTCGCCAACGAGAATGAGATTCGAGAGCTGGCGGACCTCCCCGGCCGCGACTCGGCGATCGCCGCGATCCAGGGCAAGGTCCCGCACATCGTCGTCACCTGCGGCGAGGACGGCGCGGTGGCGGTCGAGGGCGAGCGGCGGGTCGAGGTGCCGATCGCGAGGATCGGGCGGGGCGTGGTGGACACGACCGGGGCCGGCGACCTGTTCGCCGCCGGCTTCCTCGTCGGCCAGGCGCGGGGCCTGAGCCTGGAGCAGTCGCTCCGGATCGGCTCGGTCGCCGCGGCGGAGGTAATCTCGCACATCGGCGCGCGGCCCGAGCCGGGGCTCAGGGAATTGGTGGACAAGTTGTGATTGTGTTTCGAGGCGAAATCCTCTCTCCCCACGGGGGAGAGGGGGAATAACGTCATGAAGCGCCTCGCCGTTTATTGCGGCTCATCGATGGGCTCCGACCCGCTCTTCGCCGATGTCGCCCGGACCCTTGGCGAGGAGATGGCCCGGCGCGGCCTCGACCTCGTCTACGGCGGCGGCCATCGCGGGCTTATGGGCGTGGTCGCCGATTCGGTCCTGGCGGGCGGCGGCAAGGCCTTCGGAGTCATCCCTCAGGCCCTGGTCGACCTCGAAGTCGCGCATACCGGCCTGACCGAGCTCCATACGGTCAACTCGATGCATGAGCGCAAGGCCAGGATGACCGAGCTCACCGACGGCTTCATCGCCATTCCGGGCGGGATCGGGACTCTGGACGAGCTGTTCGAGGCCTGGACCTGGAACGCACTCGGTTACCATTCGAAACCCTTCTGCCTCTTGAACGTGGCGGGCTTCTGGGACCGGATGATCGAGTTTCTCGATCATGTGACCGAGAGCGGATTTATGTCCCCGGCCCGGCGCTCCCAGCTCCTCGTCGCGGGCGAGATAGGGGAGGCCATCGAAAAGCTGGACGAAGCGGAAAAAGCCGCCGAAACCAGGATGGTCTGGTAAAGGCGACACGGCCGCGAGAGCCGCCTGGGGAGGGGAAGCAATGAACGACGTCAACCGGGTCCTGATGGGACTCGCCGGGATCCTGGTCATCCTCGGGATCGCCTTCCTGCTTTCGTCGAACAAGCGGGCGATCCGGTTCCGGGTGGTCGGGGCCGCCTTCGCACTTCAGGCGGGCATCGCCGCCCTCGTCCTCTACACGCCCTGGGGGCGGCAGGCGATCGCCGGCATGGCGAGCGGAGTCTCGAACCTTCTCGGCTACGCCAACAAGGGCACCGAATTCCTGTTCGGGCCCGCGGCGAGCAATCCGCTCGCCAACACCTTCGCCATCGCGGCCCTCCCGGTGATCGTCTTCTTCGCCTCGCTGGTCGCGATCCTCTATTATCTCGGAATCATGCAGCGGATCGTCCGCTGGGTCGGCGGCGCCATCGGCTATGTGACCGGGATCAGCCGGGTCGAATCGCTGGCGTCGGCCGCGAACATCTTCGTCGGCCAGAGCGAATCCCCGCTCGTCGTCCGGCCCTATCTCGCCGCTTTGACCCCCGCCCAGCTCTTCACCGTCATGGTCGTCGGAATGGCGGGCGTGGCGGGCACGATCCTCGCGGCCTATGCCGCACTGCTCGGAGCGCCGGCCCTTCCCTATCTCCTCGCCGCGGCCTTCATGTCGGCGCCGGGCGGGATCCTCATGGCCAAGATCATCATGCCGGACGAGCCGCGCGAGGACGAGCTTCCGCTCGAAGACGGCATGGAGCGGCCCGCCACCGAGGACAGGATCGACGTCGCCGAGACCTTCGAGGAAGGCGAGCAGCCGGCCAATATCATCATGGCCGCCGCCCAGGGTGCGCAGACGGGAGTCAAGCTCGCGGTGGCGGTCGGCGCGATGGTTCTCGCCTTCGTCGCCCTGGTCGCGCTCGCCAACGGCCTCCTGGGCGGGGTCGGCGGCTGGTTCGGCTATCCGGAATTGAGCTTCCAGCGGATCGTCGGAGCGATCTTCCAGCCGATCATGTTCCTGATCGGAGTCCCCTGGGGCGAGGCGGGGACGGCCGGCGGCCTGTTCGGCACCAAGCTGGTCCTGAACGAGTTCGTCGCCTTCATCGACCTCGGCGCTCTGCCGGCTGGGACGTTGAGCCCGCGAAGCGTCGCCATCGTCACCTTCGCGCTGTGCGGCTTCGCCAATTTCAGCTCGATCGCGATCCAGATGGCGGTGACCGGCGGCCTCGCCCCCAACCAGCGGCCCGTCATCGCCAGGCTCGGAATCCGGGCGCTGATCGCCGGCTCGCTCGCCAATCTGATGAGCGCAGCGCTGGCGGGGCTGTTGCTTCCCTGAAACCCAGTCGCCCCAGCGAAGGCCGGGGTGACGGGCTTGCCGGTTCGGGCTAGAAGCACTCCCATGGCCACGCTTTCAGAACCTCGTCCGATCGCCTCAGTCTCGCTGACCGAGTCCGATTCGAACCCCGAAGCCTTTGCCCAGGAGATCGGCCGGAGCTTCGAGGAATATGGTTTCGCGATCATCGCCGACCACGGCATTCCCGAGGAACTCATCCATCGGGCGGAGGAGAAAGCGAAGGCCTTCTTCGCGCTGCCCGACCCGGTGAAGCGCGGCTATCACGTCCCCGGCGGCGGCGGCGCGCGCGGCTACACGCCGTTCGGGATCGAGACCGCCAAGGGCCACCAGGCGCACGACCTCAAGGAATTCTGGCATGTCGGGCGCGAGCTGCCCGAGGGCCATCCCTTTCGCGGGCCGATGCCCGACAATGTCTGGCCGGAAGAGGTGGCGAGCTTCCACGACACCTTCCTCGAGCTTTACGAGACGTTCGACCGGACCGGCGTCAAGATCCTGAAAGCGGTCGCCCGCTACCTCGGGATCGATGAAGACTATCTGGTCGACTCGGTCCGCGACGGCAATTCGGTGCTCCGCCTGCTCCATTATCCGCCGATCGAGAGCGAGCCCGGTAGTCATATCCGGGCCGGCGCCCATGAGGACATCAACACCATCACTCTCCTGCTCGGGGCGGAGGAAGCGGGGCTCGAGCTTCTCACCAGGGTCGGGCGTTGGATCCCGGTGTCGCCGAAGCCCGGCGAGCTCGTCGTCAACATAGGCGACATGCTCCAGCGGCTGACCAACGGCCGACTCCGCTCCACTTCGCATCGGGTCGTCAACCCGCCGCGCGAACGCTTCGGCCATTCTCGCTACTCGATGCCCTTCTTCCTCCACTTCCGCTCGGACTTCGTCGTCGAGGCTCTGCCCGGAACGGTGCCGACCGGCGAACGGCCCAAATGGCCGCCCTGCACCGCTGACGAATATCTCCAGGAGCGGCTGAAAGAGATCAAATTGGCCTGAGGCGACAGGAAAGAGCGGCGGAGGGCCGAGTACGTCATCCCAGGCTTGACCCGGGATCCATGAACGCGGGCCTGGGAAGTAATCCGACTGTTCCGGTGTTCATGGATTCCGGCCTTCGCCGGAATGACGGCTAGCCGGCGTCCCTCAAATTCTCCGGTCCGAAGCCGCTCGGCAGAAGCTCAGATATGCGCTTGGTCTCGAGCCGAGTGCCGCCGCCGTTCGCCGACACGATCTCGACATCCGCGCCCGACACACAGGCCGCCTCGTAAATCGCCTGCCTGCACCCGCCGCACGGAGTGACGACCCCCTCCCCCGCCAGCGCCCCGTCCTCGACATGGCCGCCGGCGACCGCGATCCGGGCCACTTTGGCCAGCCCGAAGGCCTGCTGCGCCGCGGTCAGGGCCGCGATCTCGGCGCAGACCCCGAGCCGGTAGCAGGCATTCTCCATATTGGCGCCGACCGCCACCTCCCCGTCGATCGATTCGATCGCGCAGCCGACGCTGAAGCGGCTGTAGGGGGCGTAGGCGCCGAGGGCGGCGGCCCGGGCGCGCTCGACGAGTGGATGGCGGGCTTCGGTCATGTCCGACATCCATAAAGCCATTGGCGATTCGCGCCAGACCGTGGCACGAACTCGCCTAATCTTTGGCGGAGAGTGAGATGACGAGGAAGAGGTTGGCGACGGCGGCGTCCCTGCTGATTCTGGGGGGCTGCGCGACGACCGGGCCGCGCCCGGCGGCGCCGGTCGAGGTGAAGCTGATCGCCTTCAACGATTTCCACGGCAATCTCGAGCCGCCCAAATCCACGATCGACCATCCGGTACCGGGCCCCGAAGCGGTCCGGGTGCCGGCCGGGGGCGCGGCCTATCTCGCCTCGGCGATCCAGGCCCTGCGCGAGCGCAACGACAATGTTCTCGTCGTCTCGGCCGGCGACATGATCGGCGCCTCCCCGCTCGTCTCGGCCCTGTTCCTCGACGAGCCGACGATCCACGCCATGAACCTGATCCGGGTCGATTATAACGCGGTCGGCAACCATGAATTCGACCGCGGCCAGGCCGAGCTTCTGCGAATGCAGAATGGCGGGTGCGAGAAAAACACGGTCCGAGCGCCATGCGCCGTCGAGCCCTTTTCCGGCGCCCGGTTCAACTTCCTCGCCGCCAACGTCGTCAGGGAGGACGGAACGACCCTCTTTCCCGCTTACGCGCTCCGGAGCTTCGGCAAGGGCGCGCGCGAAGTGAAGGTCGCGATCATCGGAATGACCTTGAAGGATACTCCGACCGTGGTGACTCCGGCCGGAGTCGCCGGGCTCACTTTCCGCGACGAGGCGGATACGGTGAACGCCCTCATCCCGAAACTGAAGGCGGAGGGCGCGGACGCGATCGTCGTCGTCGTCCACCAGGGCGTCTATTCGAAGCTCGGCTATAACGACCAGAGCTGCGGCGGGATCGAGGGCGAACTGCGTCCGATCCTCGACCGGCTCGATCCGGCGGTGGACGTGGTGACCTCCGGTCACACCCACAATGCCTATGTCTGCGACTATGGCCGGATCAATCCGGCCAAGCCGTTCCTCCTCACCAGCGGCGGGAGCTTCGGCCGACTCGTCACCGACATCGATCTCACCATCGATCCCGCCGCCGGCAAGGTGATCGCGAAACGGGCCCGGAATATCGTCGTCCAGAGCGAGGCGTTCACCGGATCGCGCGGCGAGACTGCGCTGACCGACGCGGTCCCCCGCTACGCCGCCGAGCCCGCGGTGGCGGCCCTGGTCGAGCGCTATTCGAAAGCCGCCGAGCCGATCTCCGCCCGCGCCGTCGGCCGTCTCGCCGGGCCGGCCCTGAAATCCGCCAACGAGAATGGCGAGTCCGTGCTCGGCAACCTCGTCGCCGACGCCCAGCTCGCGGCGGCGAAGGATAGTGCCGATGGCGGCGCCCGGATCGCCTTCATGAACCCGGGCGGAGTCCGCGCGGATCTGGTGCCGGCCGCGGACGGCGGGATCAGCTTCGGCCAGCTCTTCGCCGCCCAGCCCTTCGCCAACATGATGGTTGTGAAAAGCCTGACCGGGCGCCAGCTCCGGGCGCTGCTCGAGCAGCAATTCGCAAGCGGCTCCAACACCGCCGCCAATCCGTACATCCTCTCGCCCTCGCAAAATGTCCGCTTCGCCTACGATCTGTCGAAGCCGGAGGGTCAACGGATCGTGCTCCTCACGGTGGACGGCCAGCCCGTTCGCGACGAAACGGTCTACCGGGTGGCGATGAACAGCTTCCTCGCCACCGGCGGCGACAATTTCACAATTTTCCGCGAGGGCACGGACTCGACCGGGGGAATGCAGGACCTCGACGTCCTGGAGGCCTATATCGCGGCGGCTGGAAGCCTGACCCCGCCGGCTTTGGGCCGGGTCGAGAACCGGACTCCGAAGCCCTAAATCCTCCCCATCGGAGATGGGGAGGGGGACCAGGCGAAGCCTGGTGGAGGGGTAGATGGCGCAGGCTTTCGCCATTGCGTCCCTGCTTCCTGCCTCACGGCAGCTACCCCTCCACCACCCTTTGGGTGGTCCCCCTCCCCATGCGACGCATGGGGAGGATTTACCGAAACGGCGGCTCGTCGAAGCTTCTGAGCTTGCGGCTGTGCAGGCTGCCGCCCTGGCTCTTGAGAATCCGAAGGGTCTCGATCCCGATCCGAAGATGCTGGCTGATCGCCCGTTCGTAAAAGGCGTTGGCCTGGCCGGGCAGCTTGATCTCGCCGTGCAGCGGCTTGTCGGAGACGCAGAGCAGGGTTCCGTAGGGAACCCGGAAGCGATAGCCCTGGGCGGCGACGGTGGCCGATTCCATGTCGATGGCGACGGCGCGCGACTGGTTGAAGCGAAGCGCCGAGGACTGGATCTGAAGCTCCCAATTGCGGTCGTCAGTGGTGACGACGGTGCCGGTCCGGAGCCGCTGCTTGAGATCCTTGGGCTCCTCGCCGGTCACTTTGGCGGCCGCGTCGTAGAGCGCCTGCTGGATCTCCGCGATGGGCGGTATCGGAATCTCGACCGGAAGATTGCTGTCGAGGACATGGTCGTCGCGCAGATAGGCGTGGGCGAGGACATAGTCGCCGATCGTCTGGCTCGGCCTCAGCCCGCCGCAATGGCCGATCATCAGCCAGACTTCGGGGCGAAGGACCGCGAGATGATCGCAGATCGTCTTCGCGTTGGATGGGCCGACCCCGATATTGACGAGGGTGATTCCGCCGCCATTGGCCGCGATCAGATGGTAGGCCGGCATCTGCACCTTGCGCCAGCTTCCAGCGGCCACCCGCGCGACCGGATCGGCCGTGTCGCGGGTGACCAGGACGTCGCCCGGCGCCGACAGGGCCTCATAGGGGCTGTCATCGCGCTTGAGCTCCTCGACGGCCCAGCGGACGAACTCGTCGACGTAGCGGACATAGTTGGTGAAGAGCAGGTAGCGCTGCGTATGCTCGACCGGAGTCCCCGTATAATGGCGGAGACGGGCGAGGCTGAAATCGACCCTGGGGCCGTCGAACAGGGCCAGCGGCCGGTCCGAGTGGCGGCTGTAATCCCAGGTGCCGTCCGCGACCTCGTCGCCGATATGGGAGAGCTCGGTCGCCGGAAACCAGCGGCTGAGATCGGCGGCATGGGCTCCGTCGAGGCGAAGGTCGTCGGTGCCGTCGAGGACATAGGGGTAGGGGATTTCGCTCGACGAGGGAGCGACCGAGATTTCCACGTTATAATCGCGGACCAGATATTCGAGCTGCTCGGTCAGATATTTGCGGAAATGGCGCGGCCTCGCGACGCTGATCGCGTAGCGGCCGGGCTGGTTGAGCCGGCCGAAGGCGCGGGGCGGGAAGCTGGGGGGCTGATCGAAGCTATAGTCGATCCGAAGCTCGGGATAGGCGAACAGGCCGCTCGCCCTGGCCTCCGGGTCCGGCCGCTCGCCGCGAAGCAGATAGCGCGCCAGCGCCCCGCGCAAGGCCGCCACCGATTCGTCGAACATCTCGCAAAGCTGGTCGATGATGGCCGGGATGGATTCGAGATCGCTCATCTCCAATCCCCTTCGCACGGCTTCTCGCGTTGGGCTAGAGACAGCGTCATCCCGTCATCCCGGCGGGGGCCGGGATCCATGAACATTGCTGGCTGGAACCTCGAGCCGCGGCGTTCATGGATTCCGGCCTTCGCCGGAATGACGGGATGGAGTAGCATGCCCCCGTGCCCGAGCTTCCCAACCCGGTCTATTGGTCCATCCCGGGCTTCGTCGCCCTGCTGCTGCTCGAATTCTGGGTGGCGCGGCGGCAGCAGAGGCGCCTTCACGAAGGAAAGGACACGCTCACCTCGCTCGGCCTCGGCCTCGGCAGCCTCGTCGCCGGGATAGCTTCCGCCGGGCTGGTCGCGGCCCTCTCGATCTGGGTCTATCGCTTTCACCTGATCGATATCGGTTATGCCTGGTGGGCGTTCGTCCCGTGCTTCCTGCTCGACGACCTCGCTTATTATGCCTTCCACCGCTCGGCCCATCGGGTGCGCTGGTTCTGGGCGAGCCACGTCGTCCATCACACGAGCGAGCGCTACAATTTCTCGACCGCCCTCAGGCAGACCTGGACGGGCTTCATCAGCCTCAATTTCCTGTTCCGGCTGCCGCTCTTCCTGATCGGCTTCCCGCCGGCGATGGTCTTTTTCTGCGTCGGATTGAACCTCGTCTACCAATTCTGGATCCACACCGAGGCGGTGAGGCGGATGCCGCGCTGGTTCGAGGCGGTGATGAACACCCCCGCCCACCACCGAGTCCACCATGCGGTCAATCCGCGTTACCTCGACCGCAATTATGCCGGCGTTTTCATCGTCTGGGACAAGATGTTCGGAAGCTTCGAGGCCGAGCGCGACGAGGATCCTCCGCGCTACGGGACCGTGAAGCCGTTGGGCTCCTACAATCTGTTCTGGGCGGCGCTCCACGAATGGGTGGAGATGGCGAAGGACGCATGGCGGGCGCCGGGCTTCAAAGCGAAGCTCGCCTACCTGGTCCGCGAGCCCGGCTGGAGCCACGACGGATCGCGCGAGACCAGCGACATGATCCGGGCGCGCTGGGCGTCCGGAGCCGGGGAATCCGGAGACGGGGAACCGACAGGCACGAGAGCGGGCTGATCCGCCCGTCGCCACGTCGCGCCGCTTCTCGTCGCTCCCCGCGAGCGGGGGGCTCGTGCGATCAGTTGCCGCGGCTCATCCCGCGCAGCCTGCCCTCGGCATCGTCGAGGCTTTCCTGGCCACCGGCCGCGTCCCATTCGGCCTGCGTGCGGCAGTCCCTCTTGGTCGCGATCCGGCTGCTCGTGGTCTTGGTGGTCTTGCAAATCTTCTTTTCCCGGGGCTCGTCCTTCACCTTCTCCTTGGCGACGGCAACTCCGCCGGCCAGGGAGGTGAAGGCAAAAGCGACGAGCAGGCTGAACTTTACCACGGCGGACCTCCAACTGAAAACGGACGGCGATCACCGACCCGGCCCCGATACTCGTGGGGCTCCGAACCTTCTACCTTGACCGGTTCGATTCGACAACTTGCAACGTCGCCTTCCCGATCCAAAACGAATGTTCGTATATTAGCCGGGCCGTGACGGTCCCTGGGGCCGCCACGGCCCGACGCTTCATCAATAGCCGCGGCTCATTCCGCGGAGCCTGCCGCCGGCATCGTCCAGATCTTCCTGGTTCGGAATGGCCGCCCATTCCGCCTTGGTGCGGCAGATCCGCGTCTTCGCGATCCGGCTGGTCGAGCCCGCCTCGCCCTTGCAGATTTTCTTCTCCTTGGCCGCCTTCGCGGGCTTCGGATCGGCCGAGGCGGTGCCGCCGGCCAGCGAGATGACGGCGATGGCGGCCAGCAGGTTCAGTTTACGCATGTCTTGTCTCCGTTCGAAATTGGTTGGCGCTCAGTCGCGGCCCTTGTCAGACCCGCGAGGAATCGCCGGCTTTGCGGTCATCACCGGCCGCCGGGGTGTCCGGGGAGGGCACGACCCGGCAGATGCGCCGGGGCGTGATTCGGCCGGACATCGGCTCGGTGCGGCAAATCTTCTTCGGCCTGGGCCGGCCCGGCTTTTCCATCGCGGAAACGCCACTACCCATCGGCAAGGCGGCCGAAACGGCCGCCGGCATGTTGAAATTACGCATCTTCCCTCCGGCCCAGCGAGCGGGGAAATGTTCGAACCGGATGCAAAAGTCAACCAGGCTAAGCGCTTAGCCGCATTCAAGCAATTTCGGTCGCTCCGGTTGGCGGATGGCCGCAGGGGCAATAAGGGGATTGCTCAATCTCCAGGAGAGACGATGAGCCACCTTCCCTACCGCCCCGCCGCCGGGATCATGCTGGTCAATCGGGAAGGCATGGTCTGGGTCGGCC
>JBBSIZ010000035.1:0-38728 GCA_038257735.1 Sphingomonadales bacterium
AACACCGCTTCCAAGAAGCGCCGGTTGTCCCCGGTGACGCCACGATCCGTCGCCTTGCCACGCAGGTGCGGCTCCATGCGAGCCCACTGATCGTCCCGCAGAACCAGTCGAACGCCTTCCATCCAAGCCTCCCGAAAAAGAGGCTTGAATCACATCCTCACCACAATGGGAATCCTAATTGTCCACGGCTCCTAGGCTGGTATGATGTGGAAACCGGCACCATACGATCTCGTAGGGTGCCGGCAAAGTAGATACAGGGAAGTAGTTCCAGCTCACCAGGCCGAGGCGTGCAGCAGCGTTCTTGGGGCCTCTCGCTCCGAATTGAGGAGCCGACGGATAGCGTCATGCTGCTCTCGGCTGATCTCATCGCCGTAGTTAGGACAAGGCGGGGGCGTACGCCCAGTGGCCGTCGCTAGCTTCCTCGCGTTCATAGTTTCTCTCACTGGCTGTCTTGTTCGTAACGGTCGAATCACTGTGTTAGATAGTTCATACACGAAAAAAGTTGAATGCTCCATTAAGGAGCTACAAGTGTCTTTTCAGAACGGATGGCTGCTCGAAAAGTGCCTTCCCCCTCCACGATTCGAGCCCACTCATGCGTTTCCTGCGGGGAATCGCAGCTCAATGTCAAGGAGCGGTGTGTGTCAAATATGTCCGAACCGGTAGCATCTGACCTTCGCATGCTATCTAAGGTACACGTGCCTCTGCGGCAAGGGCGTGACCCACGTCACGTGCCGCCTGATCCGGAAATCGCGCTATTAACCGGTCCAGGTCCGGACGTGAAACGGCCAAATCTTCATTCCCCGCCATCGCCCCGAGCACCGCTCCCAGCTCCGCCGGAGTCGCCCGCCAGAACTCGTCCGGCCGCCACCCCAGCAAAGCACCCGCGAGACCCGCCAGCTTCGCGGCCGATTGGCTAAACCTCGCCACGGCCCTGCAATATCTGGCCGAGCAGCACCTTGAGCGCCGGAGTCGCCCCCGCCAGTCCGCGCTCGACGATAGCCGCGCCGACCGCCTCGCGGGTCAGCCCCTCCGGCCGGGCGTCGGCGCAATGCCAGAACAGCCCGGCAATCTCGGCGATCCGAAGTCCGCCCGACGCCGCCCGCTCGACCAAAGCGAAGAGCGGCCCCAATTCCTCCTCGGCGGCGACCAGGGCCTCGAAGCTCGGCCGAAGCCGAAGCGCCTCGCCCCCGACGAGCAAGGCCGCCTCCCCCCGCGTCGGGTTCGCCGCCGCGCTCACAGCGTCACCACCGCGCCCGAGCTTTCGAGGCTCAGGGCGTAATTGCGCTCGCCATTGTAATCGCCCGAATAATCGAGCCGGGTCACCAGGAAGCGGCCGCGCAGTCTTTCGCCGCTCTCGAAGCTCAATTCATAATCGTCGACCTGCCCGGCGAGCGCATTGGTCTTGACCCGGACTTCCGCCGCCGATCCGGTGAAGATGCCGCTCGCCGCCACCGAGACCGAGCGAACGCCCGCCCCCGACAGCAATTCGCGCCAGCCGCCCGAATCCTTGCTTGTGACGTTCACCGCTTCGCCGTTCACCGACATTTGGGTCGTCCGCATCCCCGCCACGGTCGCGAAGACCGGCGGCTCCGCGCCATTTCCGACCTTCAGCAAAAAGGCGCTTCCCTTTTCAGCCGCCATCTCTAATCTCCCTTCGTCTAAACTTGTTGCACTGGAATTCGTCGATGATTTCACAGGTGCTGCTCATCGCCCTCATGGCCTCCGCCCAGGGCAATCTCGCTTCGGCCCGCACGGGCTATTCCAAATGTCTCGGCGGCTTCACCCGCGCGCAGGTGAAGGAAGGCGTTGCGGCGGAGGCGTTCCAGGCCAATCTCGCCACCGCCTGCAAGGCCGAGGAAGCCGCCTTCCGCTCCGCCTCCATCGCCACCGACGTCGCCGCCAGGATCGCCCGAGCGACCGCCGAGCGGAATGCGACCGAGGAGATCGGCTACATCCACGAAAATGCGGTCGAGACCTTCAAGTCCAGTCTCGAAACCGACAAGCCGGAATAGAATTCCGACTCCGAAATGGCGTGACCCGCCCCCTCTCCCCGGCGGCGGGGAGAGAATTGGGGTGGGGGGCTCGGCGCACGTCGCTGATTTCACTCCGCGAGCATCCGCGCCCGATAGTCGATCGCCACCGCCCAGCCCATGGATCCGCCGCGCCCTTCGGCGACGGTCCGGCGGCGAAGCATGACGAGAGTCACAAGCCGCCAGCCCTCGACGTCCAGCCCCGCCTCGAGCGCCGCCTCGGCGACTTCGGCGAAGGCCTGGGCCCGGTCCGGCCGCTCGCCCCGGTCGCGAAGGGTCACCGCCAGCCTGAGCTCGCGCCCGCGGCCCTCCTTATGGCCCCAGTCCGTCTCCGGCCCGCACTCGACCGTCGCATGAGGGAAAGCCGCCTGAAGCGGCGGCCCCGGATAGACCCCGCCCAGTTCGAGCGACTCTATTACCTCGATCGCCGCCTCCCGCAGCGCCGCCCCCGCCCCGCTCACCGCCGCCTCCCGGCGAGGAGCCAGCGCAGCTCGGGCTCGAGCGCGAACCGGCGTTCGAGGCCGCGCCCTTCGAGGACAAGCCCCGCCTCTTCCTCACTCACTTTCACCCCTTCGGGCGCCGCGTCGCGGAGCGCCGCCGCCAGCGACGAGCGCCGCCCAAGCGCCGCCCGCCGGGCCGCCGCCGCTCCGTGCAGCATCAGCCGTTCGAACATGATTGCCTCCCTCGGTTCAACCGAAGCCGGCGGAACGGGCGCCAAAGCGCCGCGACCGCCGCCGGCGGCTCGCTCGGGCGCGCGCCTTCCGCCGCCCGGTCCGTGTAGAAATGCGCCGCCAGCCGAAGGATTCCCTGCCTGAGCGCCGCCGGCAGGTCCGCCCAGGCCCCGGCAAGCCCCGCTTCGTAGCCGACCCGGATCCGCCGGACCTCGCCGGGGCCGGTCAGCCGGACCCAGCCGTCGCCGCGCGAGTCGATATCGATTCCATAGCCGTCGGCCGGAAGAGCCTGGACCGCGCCCTCGGCCGCGACCGCCTCGATTTGAATAATCGCCCGCACCGGCCCGAGCGACAGCCGCCGCCATGCCTGGCCCGCCGGGATCGTCTCGGTGAAGCCGCGCTCCAGCAGGGCTTCCCCGATGAAAGCCTCGCAAAGCTCCGCAGCCGCGGCGACCAGCCCGGCGATCAGGTCGTCCTCGTCGGCCCGCTCGACCCGCAAATACGCCTTCGCCGCCCCCGCCGCCTCCGGCGGCAGGACCAACGCCTCGCTCTCGATCATTTTTCTTCTCCCACTCCGTCATTGCGAGCGAAGCGAAGCAACCCGGACGGACTCGGAGGCCCGCTGGGTTGCTTCGTCGCTACGCTCCTCGCAATGACGGGCGCCTCTCGCTCCCGCCTACGCCGCGAACTTCAGAAGCTTGATCGCCTCCGAATTCGCCACCTGCCCGGCGATCCGCTTGGTCGCGTAGAAGTGGACGAACGGCTTGTTGGTATAGGGATCGCGAAGGATCTGGGTCTCCGTCCGCTCCGCGATCAGATAGCCCGCCCGGAAATTGCCGAACGCGATCGACAGGCTGTCGGCTGCGATGTCGGGCATGTCCTCCGCCTCGACCACCGGATAGCCGAGAAGGGAGTCGGGCTGGCCCGCCACCAGGCTCGGCTGCCACAGGAAGCCGCCGGTCGAGGTCTTGAACTTGCGGATCACCGACGCCGTCGCCGAGTTCATCACGAACGCTGCCCCCTGCCGGTAAGGCGGCCGCAGAGTCTGAACGAGGTCGATCAGCTTGTCGCCCGGGAAATTGGCGGGAAAGCCCCCCGCCGCCCCGGTCGTCAGGACCTGCAGGGTCCCGAACGGCCTCGACGAATCCGACTGAGCCGAAGTCGGCCCGGCCAGGAAGCCCTTGGGCCTGTTCACCCCGTTGCCCGCGACGAAGGCCGATCCCTCGGCCCTCGCGAACTCGGTCGCGATCTCCTGGGCAAGCCAGGCCTCGACGTCGAACGCCGCATCGTCGAGCATCGCCTGGCTCGCCGCCGGATTGGCGTAGAGCTCGCCGAACGGAGGCGCGACCTCGATGAAATTGGGGGTCGCCGTTTCCGGCCGCCCAGCGGTCTCGCTCACCCAGCCCGACGGGGTTCCCCCCGCCGTCACCAGCTTGCGATAGCCCGCGCTCCCTACCCGGACGACGTTGGCGATCGCTCTGATCGGCGAGATCGAGGTCAGGATCCGCCCGATCTCGGCATCGATCTCCTCGGGCACGGCATAGCCGCCCGCCGCCTCGGTCGTTCCGGCCAGCGCCTTCAGCTCGACCCCGCTCTCCAGTCCCTTCCTCAGATAGGAATCGACGAAGGGCGATCCATCGCTCCTCGCCCCGCTCAGCGCCGGCCGGGCCGCCGCCACCGCCTGGGCGTCCATCCGCCCCTTCAGCTGAGCCATCTCCTCGCGGAGCCCGGCCACATCATTGTCCGCCCCGTCCAGCGCCTCGAACGACGCCTCCAGCGCATCCGCTTTCACTTCCAGCATATTTCTTCTCCTCGCTCCAAATGCACACATGTGCTCCGTCATTCCCGCGACAGCGTGAATCCCACTTCTTCACTTTCGATTGCTCCGGTGCCGTCCGGACGATCAGTCCGGGCCCCGACCCTCCACCGCATGAACCCGCGCCCTGGGCTGCATCGGAACCGCCACCAGGCTGACCTCGACCAGCTCCACATCCTCCAGCGCCCGCGGCGCCGTCCCGCTCGATTTCCTCACCCGGTAGCCGAAGCTCAGCCCCGCCACCTTGCCTTGCCTGAGAAGCTCGGCCGCCCGTCGCCCCGCCGTCCCGCCCGAAAGCCGGGCGATCACCCTCAGCCCACGTCTGTCTTCCCTCAGATATTCGATCCGCCCGACCGTCCGCGAGGAATCGTGCTGCCACAGCAGGGGCACTTCGCCCGCGCCCCGCTCCAGGCTCCGGGCGAACGCCCCGGGCCGCACCACGTCCCCGCCCCGGTCCGTCCGCTCGAAGACCGCCGCATAGCCCGCGAACCTCATTTCAGGAGATCCAGAAGGCCGAGCCTCACGCTCATCCCGAGCACCAGCAGCGCAAGCAATATCCGGACCATCCAGCCCGCCGCCGCCTGCCACGCGCTCTTCTTCGCGTCGCGCCAGGCCTGGAGGAGCTCGCGAAGCTCGTCCATGTCGCGCCTCGCCTTGCCGTCGCTCAGCCCAAGCGCCTCCAGCGCCCGCCCCGCTCCAAGCTCGCTCGCCTCCTCGACCAGCGCCCGAACCGTCACCAGCCCCGCCCCCTGCCCCTCCGCCTGGGCGACCAGAAGCGCGAGCATCCTGCTGCCCTCATCCGTCATGATCTTTCTCCAATAGCGTCGCCCCAGCGGAGGCTGGGGCCCCAGCGGGTGAAGAGCGCCGCGTTCGAATCTCGCTGGGATCCCGGCCTTCGCCGGGATGACGGGCTAGCCGTCGAACCCAAGCATCTCCCTCTTTTCCTCCCGCGAGAGGAAGTCGGCGGCCGTCACCTGCGCCCACAATCGCTCGCGATCCTCGGCGAGCGCGGTCAGCTGGTCGACGTCGGGCCTGAGCTTCAGCCCCGGCCACCACGCGCCAAGCGCCGCCGATATCGCACCGAGCAATTTGTCGGCGAGCGGAAGGACGGTCAGCCTCCACAGCGCCCGGTTCGCCTCCCGGTAATTGGCGTAGGTCGAATCGCCCGGAAGCCCGAGCAGCATCGGCGGAACTCCGAAGGCCAAAGCGATCTCGCGCGCCGCCGCCGCCTTCATCTCCGCGAAATCCATGTCGGCCGGGGTCAGGCTCATCGCCTGCCATTTCAGCCCGCCCTCGAGCAGGAGCGGCCGGCCTGCATTGGCGGTCCCGGCGAAATGAAGCTCCAGCTCTTCGCGAAGCCTGTCATATTGCTCGGCGCCCAGAGCCCCCTCGCCGCCCTCGACGCTGAGCGCGCCCGACGGCCGGGCCGCATTGTCGAGCAGTCCCTTGTTCCACCTTGTCGCCGAATTGTGGATCGCCACCGCCCCCGCCGCGGCGCCCAGGCAGCCCAGCCCATAATGGTCGTCGAGCGGGTGCATCGCCTTTATATGGACCAGCCCCGGCCGGCCGAGCGCGTCCCGGGCCGCGATCCGGGCCTTCACTTCCCCCGCGCGGTAGACATAGGCGGCCGGCCAGCCGGCCGAATCCGGTTCCACCGTCACCCGCTCGGGCCTCAGTGCGAACAGCTCCGCCGGAGCCGCGTCGGCGTCGAGCAAGAGCTGGACGAAGGAATTGCCGTGGAGGAGCAGCTGCGACGCCGCCTGGTCCAGCAAGGCCGGGCTCACCAGCGACACCGCTCTGGCCGACGCCGCCGCCCCCGCCTCGCCGTCGATCGCATAGACCGGCGCCCAGGCGACGCTCTCCGCCACCAGCCGAACCGCCCTTTGCGCCACCGGATTGCCCAGATACGCCTCGCGCACCTGCGCCTCGTAATTGCGGGGCCACTCCCCGACCCCCGCCGCGCCCGCATAGGCGCGATGAAGCAAAGGCCGCGCCGCCGGCGCCGCCTTCCGTCCGAACCACGATTTCATGATGTTCTCCCTTTCACCGTCGCCCCAGCGCAGGCTGGGGCCCCAGCGGGTGAAAGGCGCCGTGTCCGTCACCCCCTGGGGTCCCAGCCTTCGCTGGGACGATGTGCACCTTCAAAGCCTCCGGATCCGCGGCTCCGCCCGCCGCCGCCCGAGCATCAGCTCGGTCATCGCCCAGACCATCGCGTCGGCCCGGTCCGGAGACCGCCCCGGCCCTTCATAGCCGCCGCCCGCGATCAGCCCGGCAAGCTCGTCCTCCAGCGCCGGAAAGGCGCCCGCGAACTTCGCCGCGCCGCGCTCGAACAGGGCCGCCACCGGCTCCGCCCGAGCCGATTTGCCGATGCTGGCGTGGACCATCCTCACCGGCAGGTCGACATCGGCGGCCCGAAGCACGCTTTCGACCATCGCCCCGCCCTGATTGCCCTCCGCGACCACCCGGTCCGCGCCCCATTTACAAGCCGCTACCGCCACCGCTCTGGCCCAGCCTTCCGGGCTTTTGCCCGAGACGCTGGCATCCTCGACGACATAGGCGACATCGTCGTCGCAAAGCACGCACACGACGATCCCGCACGCATCGCCCCCCGCCGAAGCCGGCGGATCCACCCCGACGACGATTCGCCTGAATCCGTCATTGCGAGCGCAGCGAAGCAATCCAGCCGGGCTTTGGTCGGACTCTCCGAAGCTGGATTGCCGCGTCGCTTCGCTCCTCGCAATGACGGCTTCCACCCGGCATCTCTCGATCAAATCCCTCGGCCACAGGCTGCCCTCGGCATCCTCGATCAGCTCCCCGTCAAGCTCCTGCCGGCCAAAGCGAGTGCCGCCGTAAAGCCCGGTCAGATAATCGACCACGCTCGGCGCAAGCAAGGCGGAGTCGGCGGTCCGGCCCCGGGTCAAGGCGACGTCGCCGCTCTCCGCAAGCCTGCGCATCAGGCGGGTCGGCCGCGGAGTCGTCGTCACCAGCACCCGGGGCAGCACACCGCGCCGAAGCCCGAACATCAGATTGTCCCAGCTCGCCTCGGCCCGCGCCCACTTGGCGAGCTCGTCGCACCAGGCATAATCATGCTCGGGTCCGCGCAAGGCCTCCGGATTGGCGCCCGAATGGACGAAGGCCCGGGTCCCGTTCGCCCAGCTCAGCCGCCCGAGCGAGGGCTCCCACACCGGCCGCTCCCCGTCCTGCGCGGAGGCGAGTATGCCCGAGCTGCCCTCGATCATCACCGAGCGCGCCTCGTCGTCGGTCGGCCCGAGCAAAGCGATTCGAAGGCCCGGAGTCTCGGCCAGCTTGAGCACCCATTGCGCTCCCGCCCGGGTCTTTCCGAAGCCGCGGCCCGCCATGATCATCCAGATCCGCCAATCCCCCACCGGCGGAAGCTGCGCCGGCCGGGCCAGCATGTGCCAGTCCCTGAAAAACTCGGCCTTCAGCTTCGCCGGCAGGCCCCTGAAGAAGATTTTGCGCCGCTCCGGCTCCATCATGGCCAGGCGTTCGGCGAGCGAGTGGCGGGCGGCCCGCTCCTCCTCGCTCGCACCGTCGAATCTCTCGATCATTGCAGGTCCCCCTCAGCCGTTGCCGCCCATCCGGCGGTTGAAGTCGGAAAGCAGGGCGTCGAACTCGCGGCGAAGCGCCGCTCCGTCGATCCGCCGGCGGGCGGCCTGCGCTGCCGGCGCCGGCGGCGCCTTGGCCTTGCGGGCGTGGTACAGCTTCAAGAGCTGCAGCCCCAAAGCGGTCGGAACCTCGCGGAGCCTCTTCTCCGCTTCGCTTTGCGGCGGCGGCCGGTTGTTTCCGAACCGTGCACGCTCGAGCATCTCGAGGTCGAGCAGCGCATAGCCCTCGTCGACCGCCGACTCCCATCTGGCCCGGAAGCCGGAGTCGGTCCGGCGGCGGTCGTAGACGTCCCGGCTTCGCCGGAACATTCCGCAGGCCCTCAGCGCCGAGCTGACGTTGCACACCGTCGCCAGCTCCCGAAAGAAGTCCGCCTCCTTGGCCGCCGTCCAGCCGCCGCAAGTCTTCTTCGCCTTCGTCTTCGGCGCCGCTCCCGCGCCGTCCCCGGTCGCGAACTGCCCCTTGCCGTTGCGAACCCGATCGTTCGTCCCGCTCATCTCACCCTCCCCGAAAATGAAACGGCCGCCATGTTCGAGGTAAGTCCTCCCCATCGCCAGATGGGGGGGACCACCCGAGGGGTGGTGAAGGGGTAAATGGCACCGGCGGTTGAGGCTCACGCTCGAACCCACCACCCTCGGTGCCAACTACCCCTCCACCAGGTTTTCACCTGATCCCCCTCCCCAAGCTGCGCATGGGGAGGAATTACAAAACATGACGGCCGGCTCGCGCGCCCGCTGCGATAACCGGGCCCGGCCTCGCCGGCGCCCAGCCCACCGTGCAAAGAACGACGGCGCGCAAAGAACGACGGCGCGCAAAGAAAAAGCCGCCGCGGGATGGCCCGCGCCGGCTGTTCGATCTTCCTCAGCTACAATTCTGCAGCGTGACTAAAGTTTACCTCTTGAGCGTGACGCTGTCAAGCATTTTGTACCGCTCCGGTCAAATCCTATTTTTTCGGGGCTCCAGCCATATTAAAACCGCCATTTTTCGAACTCGCTACTGCGCCGCCCAAATCCTATTTTTCGGCCTCTTTCGCGCAAAAACTTTATTTTCAAACGCCGATTCGAGCCCGATTCGGCCCCCTCCGCCCGTTCCGTGATTCGCCTGATTCGCCCTTTCGGTATTTCTACGCAGCCGTCCGCCCGCATCCTTCCGCGCTCGTGGCGCGTTGGGCGGCAAGATGATGAAAAAGCTCGCTTTCGCGCTCGCCCCGCTCTGGTCGAGCGGATCGCGATCGCCAATTCGGCCGCGGCCGACAGTGCGAGGAAGCTCGATAAAGCCGACAAGCTGATCGGGGCCTTCGCCTATGTCGAACCCGACCGAATCGCCGGCGCCGCCGAGAAGCTGCTCGCGCGCCGAAGCTCCGAATCCCGCGCTGAAGCTCCGAAAAAGCGGATTGCCGCCCTCCTTGTCTTTCAATGACTTAAGTCTCGGTGCCAGGCACCGATTTCAGCGGAGCTCGATTTACCCGGCCTTTGATTTCAACGCCTTAGGTCTCGGTGCCTGGCACCGATCTTCCCCGAAAGCCGGTGCTCTCAGAAGGGCCGTTCGCCGACGACGTTGCCGGCGGTTCGGTAGCGGCAGACCAGCACCTCCTCCTCCGCTCCTCCGGCCAGAGCGCAGCCGACCCGGTCGGTCTCGCGCCACATTAGCTGCGTGTAATGGCCGACATCCGCGAGGTCGCCGGTTCGGCTGTTGTCGGGGAAACGGCCGGGGCGGAAATTCCTCTTCTCCTCGATCCAGCCGCCGACCATCTCCTCGGGCGCATAGGCGCCGCGAGTTCCCGCCCACAGATTCTCGCCCTGCGGATCCTCCTCTTCCGAATCGGGCGCATGCTCGAACTCGCCGCTCGCGGCGAGCTCCTCGCCCCAGGCGCGGGCCTCGACGGCCAAAACGGGGTCCCAGGCCAAGGCCGGAATCCCGGCGCCGCTCCGCTCGCGATTATGGGCCGCGAGCACTCTGTCGTCGAGGCTGGTCAGCCGCCCGGTGCCGCCGATCAGCAGCGGCGCGGCCATGATGAGTGCCGCCGCCGCCGCGAGCCGCGCTCTGTGCCGTGAATGCCTGCCGGTCCCCGCCATCAGCCGACAGTGACGGCTCGGCCTTAGCGCGGTCTTGCCGGTTAAGGTTTACGCCGCGTCAATCAGCGAAGCCGGTCGGGAGGATATTCGGGCTCGCGACGACAAAAAAGGGGCCCGTATCATGATGGGGGCCGGCGTTGCCGCCGGCCCCACTTGTCCCAGCCTTGACTGCCGTCGCCGGGTGGCGAGGCCATCTCTCGCTGGGCGGCTCGGATCGCGTCGCGTATACAGGGCCCGCGCCGCTCTCCTTTTCCGAATTCCGGAGCGAGGCCGTGAAGCCCCGTTCGGTACCCGGCGGTCTCGCCGAGGGGCGTGAAACCCCTCGGCGATCCCTGCCTTCCGCGTCGGGCGCCGGCGTCCTTGGGGGAGCGGCGGAGCCTTCGGCCTGGGGCATCGCGGCCTTCGGTCGGCGGTCCGTTTCCGGGTCCGCCGCTTTTCCGGCCACGTCTGGAAAGCTGTCAGCTTCGGCCGATTCGGGAAAGCCGAATCCGCCTGTGGATAAGGAGGATAACGGGGGTAAGTCCGGCCTCGCTCAGGGCTTGCCGCCGGCCACGTCGCCGCCGCCGCGGGTCCCGGGATCGCTGGAGTCCCATGCGTCGAGCGTCCGCCGGGCCATGTCGATGGCCATGTTGCGAAGCGAATCGCCGAGCTTGAGCGCCGCCTTCGACGCATCGCCCGCCGTGCCCGCGGCGGCGTCCGCCGCCCGTCGGGTCGTCGGCGGGTCGCGAAGCGCCGCCGCCGCCGCGAGAAGGGCCGCCGCCACCAGCTCGCTCACCGCCGGCTGCTCGGCGAGCTTTAGCGCTTTCATGCCGGCCTGGCGCACCGCCTTGGGCATTCTGACCCCGCCGATTTCCTTGGGCATTTTGATTTTGACTTTGTCCTTGCCCGTCTTGGCTTTCTTGTCGCCCTTGGCCATATTTCGAGCTCCTATTCGACGATGATCCGGCCGCTCATTCCGAGCAGCCGATGAAGGAGATTGGCGCCGTGCGCCTTGTAGCGTCCCGCCTTGGGAACGAGGACGATGGTGCGGGTCGACAGCGGCGGCACCGCGATTCCGCCATGCCTGATCAGTCCCGAATCGCGCCGCCGCAATTGCGAGTCGCGAAAGAAGCCCTCGGCCGAGAAAATCAGGCCGCGATCGGTGCTGTTGACGAATCGAAGCCGGACCGGCTCGCCCGCCCTCAGCCTGATCTCCCCCGGCTGGATGTCATAGGTCGTCAGGAGCACGTCATATTCGGGCGCCATCCGCCAATCCTGGGCGGCGGCGGGCGAGGCGAGGAGCAGGACCAGCGGGAGGAGGAGGCGTCGCATGAGGGGGCCTTACCATGCTTGCCTCCCCATCGCGAGATGGGAAGGGGGACCACCCAAAGGGTGGTGGTGGGGCAATCGGCGCTGCGGGCAGAGGTTCCCGCTCGAACCCGCTTGCGTCGCGGCATCTACCCCTCCACCACCCTGCATGTGGTCCCCCTCCCCGTCCGCCGACGGGGAGGACAATTTGGAGCCCTCATGAAAAATCTCGCCCTCCTCGCGCTCGCCCTCCTCGCCGCCCCCGCCGCTGCGAAGCTCGCCCCCGCCGAGCAGCAGATCGTCCGCATCGTCGAATCCGAGCAGGACCGAAACGTCGCCTTGCTCGAGCGCCTCGTGAACCGGAATAGCGGCTCGCTGAACTTTCCGGGGGTCGAGGCGGTCGGGCGGATGATGAGGGCCGAGCTCGAGCCGCTCGGCTTCGCCGTCCGCTGGGTGCCGATGGCCGAAGCGGGCCGCGCCGGCCATATCGTCGCTGTCCACAAGGGCAGCGGGCGCGGCAAGCATATGCTTCTCATCGGCCATCTCGACACGGTGTTCGAGCCGGACAGCCCCTTCCAGCATTTCGTCCGAAAGGACGAGAACAGGGCGGAGGGCCCCGGAATCGGCGACGACAAGGGCGGAATGGTCGTGATGGTGGCGGCCCTTCGAGCGATGAAGGCGGCGGGCACCCTCAGGGACTCCGACATCGAGATCGTCCTCACCGGCGACGAGGAGGATTCGGGCAGCCCGATCACGCTCGCCCGCCGCGATCTGGTCGCCGCCGCCGGCCGGGCCGACATCGCCCTCGATTTCGAGGGGCTTGCACGGGAAGGCGGGCGCGACATGGGCTCGATCGCCCGCCGGGGCACCACGTCCTGGACGGTGACGGCAAAGGGCCGGACCGGCCATTCGAGCGGCATCTTCAACGAATCTCTCGGCGACGGCGCGGTCTACGAGCTGGCCCGGATCCTCGCCGCCTTCCGCTCCGAGCTTCCCGAGCCCAACCTTACCTTCAACGTCGGCCTCGTCGTCGGCGGCGCCACCGCCGAGCTCGACAAGGATCTCATCCGCGGCACCGCGACCGGCAAGACCAACATCGTCCCGCCCGTCGCACTCGCCCGCGGCGACCTTCGCGCCTTGTCGCTCGATCAGCAGCGGCGCGTGATCGCCAGGATGCACGGGATCGTCGGACGGCACCTGCCCGGCACCGATGCCGAACTCGCCTTCGACGAGGGCGGCTATCCGCCGATGGCGCCCACCCCCGCCGGCCGCGCATTGCTCGGCCGGCTCAACGCGATCAACCGCGATCTCGGCCTCGCCGAGATGGGCGAACTCGATCCGCTGAAGCGGGGCGCCGGCGACATCGGCTTCGTCGCACACCTCGTCCCCGGCCTCGTCGGCCTGGGCCCCGCCGGCGAAGGCGCCCACGCCCCCGGCGAGTCGGTCGACCTCCCCTCCATCCCCCGCCAGGCCAAGCGCGCGGCGATCCTGATGACGAGGCTCTCGCGCCGGTAAAATTCCTCCTTCCTTGGCCAAATGAGGAATTAGCGCGGTGTGCCGACGGCCGAGGCAATTCGCCGCCCGGTTGGTCACCGAAGCCGATAATGGTCCGCGAGCCGGTCGAGGGCCATGGTCAGCACCAGCTTGCCCGCCCGGGCCGGCCAGCCGAGCGCACCTTCCGCCTCGCGCATGCCCTCGCCGTCGCACAGGACCCGCCAGGCGATGTCGCGAAGACCCGGGCCGAGCGCTTTCACCGCCAGGTCGAAGCGGCGGCGGGCGGCGAACTGGGCGTTGGTCCCGGCCGCCGGCCCCGCCGGGCCGCGCGAATTGCGGTCGGCCGGCGGCGAGTCCCAGCACATCGTAACCCGGGGCGGTAGCCCCGAACGCTCCCAATCGCCTCGCAATTGCTCACCGGCGGCGAACTGGCGTTCGCTGACATGGCCGCGCGAGCGAAGCCAACCCAATGGCGATTCCGCGAGGTTCACGGTCACCGAGCGTGCTGCCGCCCGGCCGCTCCCCTTGCCCCGTTCCGCCCCGTCCCGCGGCACCGGCCTTTCGGCCAGCAGCCGGTTGCGCCTCGCTTTCTCAATCTTCATATCCGATCTCCCGATACGGTACATATCGGGAACACTTGCCATGTCGACAAGTATGGTGGAGAGTGAAAATACTAATTCGTTCGCGTCCGTCGGGAAATTGGCATGATCACTCGTATCCGCGACGTTCGCCGCGCCAGGAAGCTTACGCTTCAGGACGTCGCCGACCGCTGTGACCCCCCCACCACGCCTCAGACGATAGGCCGGCTTGAAACCGGAGCCCGGACCGTCTCGCTCGCCTGGCTCAACCGGATCGCGGCCGCGCTTGAAGTCGAGGCGACCGATCTGGTCGAGTTCGCCGAGCGCGGGGGCGACGTGCCGCTCGCCGCCTCGCTCGGCGTCGACGGCGCCCATGCGCCGCGCCGCCCGAGCGTGATCCTGCCGCCGCGGCCGGAGCCCGGCATGGTCGCGGTCGCGGTCCAGTCGAGCGTCGGCGACTATCGCAGCGGCGACGAGATCTGGTGCCTTCGCCTCGCGCCGGACGCATTCGGCCGAGCGCTCAACCGCGACGTCCTCGTCCCCCGGCCCGCCGGCCGTTTCCTGTTTGGCCGGCTGATCGGCCGCGAGGCAGGCAAGCTCCACCTCCTGCCTTTGGGCGGCGGTCGCCGCCAGCTCGTCATCGCCGACCCATCCTGGATAGGAATGGCGACGAAGCTGCTCCGAAGCCTGTAACACCGGGCCGGCTCGCCGGCCGAAGCTCCGACGGAGCGAAGGCTGGTGGGCGCTGACGGGCTCGAACCGCCGACATCTTCCGTGTAAAGGAAGCGCTCTACCAACTGAGCTAAGCGCCCGCGCCGCGGCCTGTGCCACCGGCGCCGCGGCTGCACAAGTCCGCCGCTCCGCCTCAGGCGATCGGCGCTCCGATACGCTGCGCCGATTTCAGGAAGGCCTCCATCTGCGCCGCCGTCTCGCTCGAAAGCTCGATGAACACCCGGCGGCGGTCCTCCGGGTCGGCGATCCGGACGAACAGGCCCTGGTCGCACAGGCCCCTGATCCATCTCAGCGCCGTCGTCGGCGGCACCGCGGCGGCGATGCACAGGCTCGAAACGGCGACTTGCTGCCTCTCCACCCGAGCGGCCATAAGGTCGAGGAGCATGTCCCAGGCCGGATCGGCGAACAGGTCGCTCTTGAAGAAATGGCCGCGAAGCCGCCTCACCCGGATGATCGAGCGAATGAAGCCGGAGTCCAGCGGCTCGCCTCGCTCATTCGGAGCGGAGTCGACCGCCGCCATCGCCGCGGCGGCGGCCTCGTGCTCGGACAAGGCCGCGAGCACGTTCGCGATCCGTCCGACTTCCTCGCTCAATTGTTGCAGTCGCACCGTCGCCCGGACCCTGTCTACCTCAAGGCCCATTGCCATTGCCATTGCCGTAGCCATTGTCTCCCCGATCTGCCCCGACGCGGAGAATGCCGCCGTTCCGGACCGATTGCAGGCGCACAATGATCCGTTCCGGAGCCAATCGACCGCCGGGCGGCCCATCAAATCCGAAAGGCGAATATTCGCCGGGGGCCCGAACTTCGCGTGCGCTCGGGAAGGAGTCAGGCGTGGGATTAGGGTGGAATAAGGTTTAGTCTTCGAACCGAGTCATTCCTGTCGGAGCATTTGCTCCGTATCGGACTAAGATTCCTCCAATATCCAGTGAGCCGCGGCGGCGGCGTGGAGCGGGTGGTGTCTTAGACCGGGACGACGTTGGCGCCCGGGCCGAAGAGCAGCACCAATTCGGTGCATCCGAGGTTCACCGCCCGCTGCCGCGCCTTGCCCATTTCGGTCACGCAGGTCTTCAGCAGGCGCTGCGAGCTTCGGCTCACCTGCCGCTTGACCAGCTCCCACGGCGCGTTGCGCCGCAGCGAACAGGCCGATGGAGCCGAAAATGATCAAGAGGATCGGGCCGCCGACGATTGAACCCACGGTCATTGGTACCCTCTGGTCCCGCGCCCCCACGGGTTTCAGCCGAGGCTCTTCACGATCTCTTCCGTCATCTTCTTGGCGTCGCCGAGAAGCATCATCGTGTTGTCGCGGTAGAAGAGGTCGTTATCGACCCCCGCATAGCCGACACCGCCCATCGAGCGCTTGATGAACAAGACGGTCTTGGCCTTCTCAACGTCGAGCACCGGCATTCCGTAGATGGGCGAAGTCTTGTCGGTCTTGGCCGCCGGATTGGTGACGTCGTTGGCGCCGATGACGAAGGCGATGTCGGTTCGGGCGAACTCGGAATTGATGTCTTCCAGCTCGAACACCTCGTCATAGGGGACGTTGGCCTCGGCCAGCAGGACGTTCATATGCCCCGGCATCCGGCCGGCCACCGGGTGGATTGCGTATTTGACGGTCACGCCTTCCTTCTTCAGCTGGTCGGCGAGCTCGCGCACGGCATGCTGCGCCTGCGCCACCGCCATTCCGTAGCCCGGAATGATGATGACCTGCTCGGCTTGGCTCATCAGGAAGGCGGCGTCCTCCGCCGATCCCCGCTTCCATGGCCGGTCCGAAGCCGCGCCGCCGCCGGCGACCGCGGTGTCGCCGCCGAAGCCTCCGGCGATGACCGAGATGAAGCTCCGGTTCATCGCCCGGCACATGATGTAGGAGAGGATCGCGCCCGACGAGCCGACCAATGCGCCGGTGATGATCATCGCGCTGTTCTGGAGCGTGAAGCCCATCGCCGCCGCCGCCCATCCCGAATAGGAATTGAGCATCGAGACCACGACCGGCATGTCCGCGCCGCCGATCGGGATGATCAGGAGGAAGCCGACCAGGAAGGCCAAAGCGGTCAGGGTCACGAACACCCAGGCGCTCTGGTCGACGGTGAAATAGCCGACCAGGCCGAACATGGCCGCGAGGATCGCGAGGTTCAGGACATGCCTCAGCGGAAGCAGGATCGGCTTGCCCGACACATTGCCGTTGAGCTTCAGGAAAGCGATTACCGAGCCCGAAAAGGTCACCGCCCCGATCGCCGCGCCGAGGCTCATCTCGACCCGGCTGACCGGGTGGATGAGGCCGCCGGCGGCGATTCCGAAGGCGTCCGGATTGAGATAGGCCGCGCCGGCCACCAGCACCGCCGCCAGACCGACCAGCGAGTGGAAGGCCGCGACCAGTTGAGGCATGGCCGTCATCGCGATCCGCCGGGCCGTTACCAGGCCGATGACCGCGCCGATCAGGATCGCCCCGCCGATCAGCATCAGATTGTCCCAATGGATCGGCTCGTGCCACTGGAGCGGGAATTCCTCGTCCCTCGTCGGCATGTAATGGATGAGCGTCGTCGCGAGCGCGATGCCCATTCCTATCATCCCGGCCCGGTTCCCGCGCCTGGCGCTCTCCGGATTGGACAGGCCGCGAAGCGCGAGGATGAAGCAGATGCCCGAAATCAGATAGGCGACCATGACCCAGGCCGGGGGAGCGACGGCCTCACCGTGCACTGGCGATATCCGTCGCTGGGATCCCGGAGAGGGAAGGCTCTGCGGAACCGCCGTACCAACCGTCGTTGCGACCGAAGCGAAGCAATCCACCCGGCGACAGCTTAAAGCCATAGGCTGCAGCGTCGCTTCGCTCCTCGCGATGACGGGGTTTGAAGGTCACCCCTTCTTCTCCTTCTTCCTGTACATGGCCAGCATCCGCGCCGTCACAGCGAAACCTCCGAAGATGTTGATGCTCGCGAGCACCACCCCGGCGAGGCCCAGCCATTTCGCGCCCGGCACCCCGGCCGCCGCCGAGGCGATGAGGGCGCCGACGATGATCACCGAGGAAATGGCATTGGTCACCGCCATGAGCGGGGTGTGAAGCGCCGGGGTCACCGACCAGACGACGTAATAGCCGACGAAGCACGCCAGCACGAAGATCGACAGAATCGAGACGAAATCCACCCGTCACCCCGCAGCTTGAAGCGCGCGTACCTTGGCGGCACGGTCCGCCCTTGTCGAGCCCCATCGGCAGGCGGGGCACCCTTGCCATTCGGCCTCGGCCCTCAAAGGTGCCTGGCTGGGACGGCAGGATTTGCAGCCGGTTTTTTGATGGCTAAGTTGTTGGATTTGTCGATGCAAAAAATCAGCTTTTGCCCAGCAGATGTACAGCGAAGCGGCACAATTTTTCAAACCCTCATTCCGGCGGCCATTCTTCAACAGAAGCGGGCTGCACGGGTGCCGGCTCAGACCTGGGGCAGGGAACGGCCTCCCACGGCTGACGCGGCCGCTGCGCATCTATCCGTCGAAGATGAATCTGCCGAAGCGCTCGCCCGAGACCAAGCCGGCTCGTGTCAGGACGGCGAGATGATGCGACAGCTCGCTCGAACCCAACCGCAACAGCATGAGCGCTGAAAATTGAAGGCGAAACAATCATGTTTCTTTGAGAGCCGACATCGCGTTTGCATAATTCACTCTACCAAGCTGAAAAGTCGTGACTATCTCCGCGATCGCAAATATAGATGCAGTGGATGATTCGTCGGAGTGGACCAATTCCTCGGCGATTTATCAAAAACAGGGTGTTTTAGCGTAAACTATAGAGAATAAGAGGAACCGCGGGGCCGATGGCCGCGCCAGTACAGGCGTAGCAACCGCATACTGTCCTCATCAAGGGGGTTTGGGCTCGATGGCGCATTGGTTGGTCCGGTTTTTCTTCGCCGCAATCGGCATAGGGTTTTGCGCGCCTGCGTGGGCGCAGCAATGCTCCGCTGAGAACATTGTCGTCGCCCGTGTCGCCGCGATCGATCAGGCGTGGGTCTGGAACAGGTACGGCGCCGTCCAGCCGCACGGGATGATGTTCGCGCTGACCCGCGATCTCTGGGTCGCCGACTCATCGGCGCCCGGTGGCATACGCGCACCCCGCGTTGGCGAAACGCTGTCGTCCGGCAAGGTTGCGCTACGGCCGGGGAAGCGCCCGCGCCCGTTGGTGCTTCGGGTGAACAAAGGCGACTGCCTGGAGATCGTCTTCACCAACCTGTTGGACAAGAACCGCCGCAATCAATTCATCGCGACCAGGCCCGAGCATGCGGTCTGCCCGCCCCGGCCGGGGAACGCGCCGGTCGGCGAAGAGGGGTGCGGCAATCAGCCGGCGGACAGGATGGCCGGGCTTCACGTCACCGGCCTCGCTCCCGATGCATCGATCACCGCGATGGCCCAGCATGTCGGCGGCAATCCGTCGTCGCTGGTCGCGCCCGACCAGACGATAACCTATCGCCTGATCGCCGAGGAGGAGGGCACCTTCTTTGCCTATAGCCCGGCCGCGACCATCGGATCGGACGGCAATGGCGGGGCGATCCACGCCGGGCTGTTCGCCGCGGTGACGGTGGAGCCGAAGGGGTCGGTCTGGTACCGGTCGCAGACCAGTGAAGCCGAAATGGCCCAAGCAAAGACCGGCACCTCCGCGGCGGGCCATCCGCTGTTCGCCGACTATTCGCCGTTCGCCATGCTGAAGGGCCGCGAGCTGATCCACAGCGACCTGACCGCGATCATCGACGTCACCAAGGCCGAAATCGCGAAGGGCTTCCTCTGCCTCGACAAGGACGGCAAGCCGTTCCCGGTCTGCGGCGACCGAAGCCAGCCGTACCGCGAGTTCACCGTCATATTCCACGACGAATCCGGCGCGGTGCAGGCGTATAAGGAATTCGACGCGCCCGACGACGCGCCGGTCGCCGAACGCGCGCTCGCCCGCTCGCTTCACAGCGGCCGCGACGGGTTCGCGATCAACTACGGCACCGCCGGGATCGGCGCCGAGGTGCTCTCGAACCGCAAGAAGGTGGGCCCGGTCAAGGCCTGCGTCGACTGCCAGATGGAGGAATATTTCCTCTCGTCCTGGGCGGTCGGCGATCCGGCGATGGTGGTCGACAAGCCCGCCAACATGCAGATCCAGGGCATGCCGTTCGAGAACCAGCCCGCCGAGAAGGCTTATTTCCCGGACGACCCGTCGAACGTCTATCACAGCTACCTCAACGACCGAGTGGTTATCCGCAACCTTCACGCCGGTCCCAAGGAGCATCACGTCTTCCACCTTCATGCCCACCAATGGCTTCAGGTGCAGGCGAACCCGCGCTCGCCGTATCTCGACAGCCAGACGATCGGCCCGGGCGGCGGCTATACCTACGAGATCGCCTATGGCGGCAGCGGCAACCGAAACCGGACCGCCGGCGATTCGATCTTTCACTGCCATTTCTATCCGCATTTCGCGCAAGGCATGTGGTCTCTGTGGCGAGTCCACGACGTGTTCGAGGCCGGCACCAAGCTCGACTCCGACGGCCGGGTGGCGCAGGGCGCGCGCGCTTTGCCCGACGGCGAAATGGCGCGCGGGTCGCCGATCCCGGCGCTGGTTCCGCTGCCCGGCGCCGTTATGGCGCCGGTGCCGGGCCCGGTGACCATCGCGGGCGGCCAGGTCGATCCGTTGAGCATCGATCCCGCCCGCTATCCCGGCTACCCCTTTCACGTCCCGGCCCGGGCGGGCGGGCGGCCGCCGCCGCCGCCGCTCGACATCGCGCATGACGATTCGGGCAATCCGATCGACGGCGGCCTGAAGCGGCACATCATCGTCGGCGGCACCACCACCCCGACGGTCTTCCCGGCCAGCCTGCCGCCGAGCATGGTCAAGGTATATCAGACGCTCCAGCCCACTTATCTGCCCGAAGACGGCACGGACCTCGAGAAGTCCGCGATGATGTTCCACGCGCAGAACCACGCCAGCTTCCGCTCCGACGGATCGGCGGCGACGTTCCTGACCAATGCACTCAACCCGGTGGAGGGCGCGCCGTTCGCCGAGCCCTGCTCGACCACGAAGGGAACCACCACCCGGCGCTTCCAGATCGGCGCGTTCCAATACGACATGATCATCAACAAGAAGGGGTGGCATACGCCGCAGGCGCGCATTCTCGCGCTTCGCGACGACATCCTTCCGACCATGTCCGGCGAGCGGCTGCCGCAGCCTTTGTTCCTGCGCGTCAATTCGGGCAATTGCGTCGTCGTCGAGCACACAAACGTGGTGCCGAAAGAGTTGAAGCGCGACGCGTTCCAGCTCGAAGTGCCGACCGACATCATCGGTCAGCACATTCATCTGGTGAAGTTCGACGTCCAGGCGTCCGACGGCGGCGCCAACGGATTCAACTACGAGGACGGAACTCCGGCGGCGGAAGAGGTCGTCGCGCGCATCAAGGCGATCCGAGCGACCAACCTCTGCAAAGGCGGCGCGATCCGTGGCCCGGGCGATACGCGCATTGCGACGCTGAACTGCCCGATCGCCGAACCGCATCCATGGTTTCCCGGCCAAAGCGCGTGGATCGGCGGGCAGGCCACCATCCAGCGCTGGTATGCCGACACTCAGCAGGCGAGCGACCTGGCCACGGGCGAGACGTTCGACAAGACGCTCGAGACCGTGTTCACCCACGACCATTTCGGGGCGTCCAACCACCAGCAACTCGGGCTTTACGCCGGGCTGATCGTCGAACCCTCGGGCACGCGCTGGTTCGACGATCTCGGCCGCGGCGCGCTGACCGAGCTCGCCGGACGCCGCGACGGCGGACCGACCAGCTGGAAGGCGCTGGTGGTCGGCGACCGCAAGCAGGACAATTTCCGCGAGTTCGCGCTCGAGTTCCAGGACTTCCACATCGCCTTCTCGAAGGAAGACCGGTACGAGCGGCAGCTCGACGGATCGCTGGTCCAGATCAACGGTCTCAACCATCCGTATCAGGTCGCCGACGCCGATCCCGGCGATTATACAGGATCGAGCCTGCCGCGCCTGGTCAAGCACGAATGGATGCCGGGCGACGACTGTCCGGATGGGACGATCCCCTGCGCTCCGGAGCTGGTTTCCGCCGACGACATCGGACAGATGAGCATCAACTACCGCTCCGAACCGCTGCCCCCACGCCTGTGGGACGCCAGCCTTCTCGCCTCGGCGCCGGGTGTGCGGGGCGATCTCGCCCATGCCTTCCGCTCGATCCCGCGGGTCGACGGCGATCTCAACCAGCCGATCCCGAGCTACCCGCTGGTCGGGGGGGTTTCGCAGTCCAGCTGGCCGCTGCCGTCGCCGGGCATGCTCACCCACGACCCCTTCACGCCGCTGCTCGAGGTCGCCGAGCGCGAGCCGATCCGGATCCGCCTTCTGGCCGGCGCGCACGAGCATGAGCACAGCTTCACGATCAACGGCCTCACTTGGCTGGCGTCGCCGCACGAGCCCAATTCGGGGTATCACAGCTTCCTCGGCACCGCTTTGTCGGAGCATTTCGAGTTCAACGGAGTCCTCGACATCCCGAGCAGCCTCACCCCCAAGGAGTTCAAGCCTAAGCTCAGCCAGCTCGACCACCTCTACCGGATCGGCGCGAGCATCGAGGATGTGTGGTACGGCAATTGGGGACTGATCCGGACGTATCGCGAGGAAGCCCGCCCGGCGTATTTGGCTACCCTCGGCGACGCCGCGCGGCTGGCGTCGTCGACCAAGCAGATAGCGGTCCAGGCCCTGGACGCCGACATCGCCGCGACCGCCGACGCCGGTGAGAGCCTGATCGCCGCGGACTATCAGCCGGTCGATTCGGAGTACCTGCGAACTCTGATCGCCCAAGCCGGCGAAATGGAGGCACAACTGCTCAGCGAGGCGAAATCGCTCGGCCTTGCGGTCGATGTCGGCCTCGTGCCGGAAGCCGGCTCGACGGAGGCCCAGCGACAGGAGGCGGGTGAGCAGGATCGCGTGTTCGACACCGCGACGGCGGCCGCCGCGACGTCGCTCGTCGCCGCCGACAAGCCGGCCGAGTCGCCCCAGCCCGCGGCGTTCCGGTCGGTCGCGAGCAGCCGCTCCGAGACCGACGGCTCGGGCGGCATGGTCACACCGCCGATCGCCGAGTTCGGCTATTATCAGTCGGCTGTACTCGAGGCGCAATATGAGGAGATGGTCGAGACCCTGCATGCGCTGCGTCTCGATGCGGCCTCCTATCTTCAGGATGGGACCCGGCAGCCCGGAATCCCGGTTGAACGCGCCGAACTCTCTTCGCGTTCGCCGGCGCCGGCGGCGCTGACGGACGTCTCCGCCCAGTCGGAGCGCTTCGCGAATCTGAGGCGCCAGCTGCCGCGCCTGGTCGACTTGAGCGATCCGCAATCGCTGCCGGTGTGCGCGCCGAATGCACCGGTGCGCTATTACTGGATCGCGGCGGTGGATGCGAAGTCCGTGCTGACCGACGGAACGTTGATCTATCACCGTTTCCGGCCGGGAACGGTCTTCGCCAATCCGGCGCGCAGCACCAACGATAGCTGGAAGGCGGCACACGATCCGACCGGGCTGATGTACGTGCGGGTGATCGATCTGGATCCGAGGACCGGCAAGCTTCGGCAGGATCGCAAGATCGAGCCGCTGATCCTTCACGCCCGCGCCGGCGAATGCATAAGCGTGATGCTGACCAACGCGATGAAGCCGAGCGATCTGAACAGCTTCGCCAACCTCCCCTCGCCGAGCTTCAACATCAATCAGCTACGCACCACCGAAGGGGTTGGAATCCACGCCCAGTCGATGCGCAAGCACATCGGCACCAACGACGGCATCAATGCCGGCCGCAATCCGGTCCAGACGATCCTGCCGGGGCAGTCGCGCCGCTACGAATGGTATGCCGGCGTGGTAACCTGGGAGAACCGCCGCAGGCCCATATTCCAGCCGGTCGAGTTCGGCGCGCTCAACCTTATGCCGGCCGATCCTATCAAGCAGGGCGGCAAGGGGCTTTTCGGGGCGATCGTGATCCAGCCGGCGGACGCCCGTTGGGGTTTCGACACGACTCCGCCCGAGCCCTTTTCGAACGGCACCGTGCCGCTGGCGACGCGCGCGTCGGCGGTCGTCTTCAGCAGCGGCCGGAAGCCGTTCCGCGACTTCGTGCTGGTCGGCCAGGACGATGCCAATCTGCGGCTGTCGGGCTCGCGGACTAAAACGGGGACGCTCGATCCACAGATGGAGAGCGGGGTGGCGCCCTCCGTCAAGTTCGCGCCGTCGATCATCGACGAGCCGGTTCGCCGGGTCGCCCAATGCGTCGGCGCCGCCGACGATGCGATCCAGACGATGTGCGAGGTGCGCGATGAGGAGGTCGACGCCGTCGACGCCGCCCACAAAGCGTTCAACTATCGCACCGAGGCCGGCTGGATGCGCCGGGTCCACTCTGCGGCCATGCCTCGGTCGGTCACGGTGCTTCAGCGTCAGCACGATTTGCTGAGCGACGGCTTCAACGGGATCAACAGCCGCAACCAGACTCCGAGGTTCTGCGCCCTGCCCGGCGACCCGGTACGGATGCGCATATTGTTCCCCAACGGCCATGGCCGCAACCACGTGATCGAGGTGGCCGGCCACAATTGGGACGACCAGCCGTTCGTCAACAATTCAACCGAGCTCGGCACCGACCTGCTCAGCACCTATCGCGGCACCCGCGACGTGGTCGGTCCCGGCAGCAACTGGAACCTGCTGCTGTCGCACGGCGCCGGCGGTTCCGGTCGTGTCGCGGGCGACTATGCGGTGCGCGACAATTATAGCTGGGGCTTCGACGGCGGTCTCTGGGCGGTGCTCAGGGTCAACCAGCGGTGCGAATGACGGCGCTCAAACAGGCAGCGGCCGTCGCGGCGGCGGTAATTCTGGCCGGTGCGGGCCCGGCTGTGAAGGTAACGGCGGTCCAGGGCGGCCTGGATACCGGCTCGGCGCTGCGCCTCAGCGTAACGACCGCGGAGCGCTCGGATGCGGGCAACGCCGCGCAGCCGCCCTTCGCCTGGATCGACTACGAGGAAACGGTCGATCCGGCCGCGGCGACGTGCGATCGGCGTGCCGAACGGCTGCTGGGCTCGGGTCCGCTCCAGCCGGCCGCCCGCGACTTCAACAATATCCACGTCGCCACGCTGGATTCGGCCGGTGCGCTGCACGTGCTCGATCCGCGCAACGGCATTCGCGGCGCTCGCTCGCTGGCGCATCTCGCTTTGGGCAGTGCGCCTTCCGCGTGGCACTGGGCGGCGGCCGACGGGCTCATCTGGGTGGCGCTGCCCGCTGTCGGAAAAATCGTCGCGGTGGATGTGGCGCGCTGGCAGATCGCACGAACCATCGACGACGCCGGCGCGGTGACTCAACTGGCCGCGGCGGGGGACGGCGCGCTGTACGCGCGCGCGCCGGGCCGCCTCCTCCACAAGATCGGCTCGGATTTGGACAAATGGATGGATGGCACCGAGGGTGCCGTCATGATCGCGCCCGGCGAGGACGGCGAGCTTTGGGTGATCGGCGAAAACACCGTTCGCCGGATCGGCGGCGGCGGCGGCGAACGCACCATCGACGTCGCGCTCAAGGACGCCGCCTGGTCGCGACGTGCGGACCGGCTGGTCGGGCTGACCGGTGACGGCGCGCTGGTCATGATCGCGCGGTCGGGCAAGATCACGCCCGTACGCGGAATGCCGGTCGCCGCGCCGGGCACGGCTCGCCTCTGGCTGTCCCCCGGCGGCAATGCCGCCGTGATCCATGACCGAACCGCGTCGGGCCTTCATGTCGCCAATCTCGAGCAAGGCGCGTTCGCACGGACGATCGCGGCGGATCGGCCGGTGAGCCTGGCCGCATCCGACAGCTTTCTGTTCGTCAGGACCGAAGGCCGCGGCGAGACGATGGTTATGCCGCTTGCCGAACTGGCCCAGGCGGACGGCGGCGGGCCACGCTGGGTCGCGGGCGGCGAACCGGTGTCTCCTACCCGGTCCGGCGCGGCTCTGACCGTGTCTCCCGACGGCCTCTCCGCCTGGGCGGATGCCGAGCGCAACCTGATCTATCTCTATCATGAAGGCATGAATATCCCGTCGGGCACATTGCGTAACCCCGGCCTGGCGCCCGAGCGGATACTGCTGGTGGGCCCGACGATCCGCCCGGTCGGCGCCGGCCGGTTCGAAGCGGGGTTCAGGCTCGAGCGGCCCGGGCGCTACGTCGCGGTCGTCGTGGGCGCGCAGCCGCGTTTCGTGCAATGCACCGCGTTCGAAGTCCTGGGTCTGGCAAAGCTAGCGCCGGATGAACGCGAGACTCGAGTGACCCTTGCCGCGGGCACGCACGAAGCAACGGCCGGAGAGACCGTGCCGATTCGCTTCAAGCTCGAGGGCGGCGGCGACATGCCGTCGGCGATAGGCATATTGATCATGGACGTAAGCGGGGTCGGAATGCAGCAACGAATAGCAGCGCGGTCGCTGGGCAACGGCACATTCGAGGCGGCGGTCACGATGATGCGGGCCGGCACCTTTCTGGTGATGCCCGACCCCGTGACTTTGCCGGCCAGGCTGGCCGGGCGGCCGGTCGCGACGATCCGGGTGACGCAATGATGTCGCGGGCGGGTTCCTATCTCGCTCTGCTGCTGGCGCTGGCGGCCGCGATGCCGCAGCCGCTGGCCGCACAGCGCATGGCCGGTCCCAATCCGCCGACGATCGATCAGTCAGGTGGACGGCGGCCGTTCCACGAGGTGGTCGGCGGTCAGGCGACGGTGCTGCATTTCATGTTTCCCAGCTGCCAGAGCTTCTGCCCCCTTTCCGGCGAGATCCTTTCGCGCACCCAGGCGATCCTGGCCAAGAACCCGCCCGCGAGGCCGTTCAGGATCGTGTCGGTCTCGATCCTGCCGCGCGAGACGACCCCCGCCAGGCTTACCGGATGGCTTCGCCGGCATCGCGCGAAGCCGGGCTGGGTCGCGCTCTACGTGGGCCCGCGCGATATCGGCGGACTGATGCGCCATTACGGCGAGACCGCCGTCGACGTGCAGCTTCACTCCTCGCAGATTTTGGTGCTCGACCGGTCGGGGCGTCTCGTAAAACGCTTCGACGATCTGCCGGATCCGGCCAAGCTCGCCGCCGCCGTCCGCATTGCCGCGCGCTAGCCGCCGGGCGCTCGCTTGCCGGCTGGGGCTCCTGGGTCTGGGGCTCCTGGGTCTGGGGCTCCTGGGTGTCGCCGCCATCGGCGCGAGCCCGCTCGATCATTCTTCAGAGGGAAGGCGCATCTATCACGGGCTCGCCTCCCCCGGGCAGGCCTGCGCGTCCTGCCACGGCCTGTCGGGCGAAGGCGGCTCGGAAGGAGGCACGGCGATCCCGTCCATTCAGGGGATGTTCGCCGAAACGCAGCCCTATCGCGAGCCGGCCAGCCTGTGCCGCGCGCTGACGTCCGGCCGGGGCGCGGGAGGGCGGCCGCTGGCGCGATCGATGCCGCGTTACGCGCTCGATCCCGACCAATGCCGGTCGCTCTGGCGCTATCTGGCATATCGGGGATCGAGCCTCCCGCCCGGCATCGATGCCGGGAAGATCGTCGTTCGAATGCTGCCCACGCCGACGACGCCCTCTCAGAAGAGGTGGCGCGACGTCCTCGCGAGTCAATTTTCCGAAGTCAATCGCGGCGGCGGACTATATGGCAGACGGATCGTCGTCGAAGAGGGTCCCGGCCCCGCCGCGTTCCTGATATCTCTCGCCCCGGCCGGCCCTCTGGATGGCGCCACTGCCGTTCGCATAGCGTTGCGCGAAGCGGGCGGCGATCCGGCGGCGCGCGGCATCGAAGCGACGGTTCAAGACGAAGCCGCGGCGCTGATCAATCGCCTCAAAGCGCTCGGAATAAACCGGATCCGGTGGATAGACCAACGCGAGACCGGACCGTCGCCGGAGCATGCTGGGCTCCTGGCCTCGGCCGAAGAAATCGCTCTGGTCGGGGATGATGCCTGCCGCGACGCGGCCAGGCTGGCCGTCGTCCTGGTGTCGGCGCGCGTCCCGTTGAGCCGCGAATGTGCCGCTGCTCCACAGCTTTATGTCGGCCTTCGAACCGTCGCTCTCGAGTCGCTGGAAAGCTTATTGTCCGGCCGCCCGGACGGAACGAAACTTACGATGTTCACCGCTTTGCCGCTCGACACGACGTTCACGGTCGCCCCCGGCAAGATTGCCCGCATCGTTCTCGAGACAAGCCGTGCGATGACCGCCAGACCAAGCGAGTTGAGAATGCTGGAGTCATTCGACCAAAACTGGCGCCAAATGGCGGACGACGACCGGACGCTGTTCGCCGGAGTGGCTACCCAGGATGTCACCTGGCCCGGAATGACCGCTTTGAGCAGTCCGGAATGGACAGCCGCGCCCAACTGACGATTCGGACGGTCGAAATCGGAAAGTCGATGTTCCGTTAACCGGCGAGCTTGAAGCTACCGCAGCCTCGTCTTGAAAAGCCGACGCAAGCAGCAATCTAGCGGGAAAACTGGCTGGGGCGGCAGGATTCGAACCTGCGAATGGCGGCACCAAAAGCCGCTGCCTTACCACTTGGCGACGCCCCAGCAGGCGGGCGGCTTATAACCGCCGCATAGGATTACGAAACCCCCGTCTCAGACGTTCGGGATGCGCCGGTGGACGAGGTCGAGATAATCCTTCCTCAACTGCATCGTCAGCTCCCCCACCTCGAAGCTCCACGGCCCCGCGGAAGCGACCGGGGTCACTTCGGCGGCGCTTCCGGTGAGGAAGAATTGCTCGAACCCCTCGAGCTCCTCCGGCCAGATCACGCGCTCGACGACTTCCACTCCGCGCTTCCGGGCGAGATCGATCACCGTCCGGCGAGTGATCCCGTCGAGAAAGCAATCGGGCGTCGGCGTATGGAGCGCCCCGTCGCGCACGAAAAAGGCGTTCGCCCCGGTCGCTTCGGCGACCTGACCGCGCCAGTCGAACATCAGGGCGTCGTCAAAGCCGTCCGCCTGCGCCTGATGGCGGGCGAGCGTGCAGATCATGTACAGGCCCGACGCCTTCGATTCCGTCGGCGCCGTATAGGGCGCGGGCCGGCGCCATTTCGAAATGGCCAGCCGAAGCCCCTTGGCGATCGCCTCCTCGCCGAAATAGGCCGGCCAGGGCCAGACGGCGATTGCGAGATGGATCTTCGCGTTCTGCGCCGAAACCCCCATCTGCTCCGAGCCGCGCCAGGCC
Source organism: Sphingomonadales bacterium (assembly GCA_038257735.1). Lineage (GTDB taxonomy): Bacteria > Pseudomonadota > Alphaproteobacteria > Sphingomonadales > Sphingomonadaceae > Allosphingosinicella. Next base: position 28,465 of record JBBSIZ010000035.1, read on the forward strand.
AGCGGGCGCATATAGGCGTCCTCGAGCGCGTTGGCCCTGAGCACCTCGCGGCAGGCCTCGTCGATCCGCTCGACGCTGAAGGGGATTTCGAAGCCGAGCAGCCGGGCGCTGTTGCGCAGGCGGCGGCTATGGTCGCTGAGCTTGAACACCTCGCCGGAATAAGCGCGCTGCCCCTCGAACACCGACGAAGCGTAATGGAGGGCGTGCGTGAGAACGTGGACGTTCGCCTCGCGCCACGGCACCAGCCCTCCGTCCAGCCAGATGAAGCCGTCGCGGTCGTCGAAGCTGCGCTGATCCGTCACTCGTGGCTCTCCATGGGGGTGCGCGGCGGGGATAGGACCGGGCGCCGGGAGCGTCAACTTGGGCGGCGACGGGCCGCGGCCGAACATGGTCGGCAAAGAGTCGACGCGAACGATCGGTCCAGTTCGGACGAGATTTCCGAGCGCGCGGCAGCATATCTTAATATCGCATTCGTCACTTCCGCCACATCATCGCTCGATGTCGAAGCCGTGGAAACCCCGCCCCGCCCAGGGCCGCCGCTTTTATCGGCCGCGCCTTACCCGCAACGTCCGGTCCCGCCGCCTAAGGGAATGGCTGCCCAGCCTTGCCACGCTGGGCCTCGCTTGCGCCCTCGTCCTCGCTTATCGAACGACTCCGCTGCCCCTGCGGGAGGGAGCCGCCGAGGGGGTGCTCGTCGAGGACGTCTGGGCGGTCAGGGTGATCGACGGCGACACGATTCAGTATCGAGGGCAGCGCATCCGGATAGCGGATATCAACACGCCAGAGGTCTCGAGCCCGGCCTGCGCGTCGGAGGCGGCGCTCGGCGCCGAGGCGACCCGCCGGCTGGAGGAGCTGCTCGCGGCGGGCCCCGTCACCTTCGCGCCCGCGACCGACGGACGCGACGAGGACGTCTACGGCCGCAAGCTCAGGATCGTCGCCCGCGACGGACGAAGCCTCGGCGAGACGCTCGTCGAGGAGGGGCTGGCTCATGAATGGAGGGGATATAAGCGCTCCTGGTGCGAGGGCGACGACTAGACGAAAGGCAGCGCGGCCAGGCAATCTTTCGCGTTGCCGAAATTCCCAGGAGCCCCGGCGCCAGAGACAAGCGCCCAGCCTCTCATGTTGCACTGCAACAAAAACGTCCCCATATCGTTGTCATGCCGAGTGTCCTCCGTCCGGGGGCCTGCCCCGGGGAGAGTAAGCTTATGCCTGCCATTCGACCGCGAGTTCGCCTGAGCGCGAGCCGCAAGGGACTGAGCGCCTTCGCGGCGCCGTCCGCCACGCGAGACCGGCTTTCCGATCTGGACTGGAAGGGCGATAATCCCGGCAACCTCAACGCCCGCTATTACGTGCCGGAGGGAATCGAAGGGCCGGCGCCTCTCGTGGTCGTGCTTCACGGCTGCACCCAGGACTCGGCGGTCTACGATCATGGCTCGGGCTGGTCGACGCTCGCCGACCGGCACGGCTTCATCCTGCTTTTTCCCGAGCAGAAACGCTCCAACAACCCGATGCTGTGCTTCAACTGGTTCTCCGGAGACGACACCAGGCGCGGGATGGGCGAGGCGGCCTCGATCCGTTCGATGATCGAGGCGATGAAGAAGGCCCATGGCGTCGATCCGGGTCGGATCTTCGTCACCGGGCTCAGCGCCGGCGGCGCGATGACCTCGGTGATGCTCGCCGCCTATCCCGAGACGTTCGCCGCCGGGGCGATCATCGCGGGAGTGGCTTATGGCTGCGCCGCCGACGTGACGGAGGCGTTCGAGTGCATGGGCGGCCGCGCCAGGAGCGATGCGGGGGTGCTCGGAGCCCGGGTGCGGAGCGCCTCGCCGCACAAGGGACCCTGGCCGCGGGTCCAGGTCTGGCAGGGCAGCGCCGACCGGACAGTCGTCGCGAGCAACGCCGACTCGATCGTCCTGCAATGGACCCACCTCCACGGAGTCGGCCCGAAGCCGGACCGGAGCGACCGCGTCGAGGGCTATCCCCGTTTGGCCTGGCTGGATTCGAAGGGCGAGCCGCTCGTCGAGCAATATGAGATTACCGGAATGGCCCATGGAATTCCGCTGGACGGAAGCGGCGAGGACGCTCTTGGCGAAGCGGGCGCGCACATGCTCGACGTCGGCCTGAGCTCGACGGAGCGGATCGCTGTTTTCTTCGGGATCGCTCCGGAAACGGCGAAGCGTGAAACGGCGAAGCCGGAGACGACGAAGCGGGCGCAAACCGCCCGTCCCGTCGCCGCCTCGGCCCGTCCGAAACCTGCCGCCAGGAACCTGCCGCAGGCGGCTTTGCCCCAGTCGAGCGGCCCCGGGAAGGTGATCGAGGACGCGCTTCGCAAGGCCGGCTTGATGCGCTGACGCATCCCGTCGTGACGGAGCTCAGTCGAGCCGCTCGGCGAGGAGGCGCTGGAGTGGGCGCAGGTCGGTTCCCGGATTGGCCCGCAGCTGCAGCGGCTGGGCCTCGTCGCCGAGCCAGATCCGTATCGTCGAGCGGCTCCCGGCAGCCTCGCCCTCCTGTATCGAGAAATGCCGCACCGACCGATAGGGATAGGAACTGGTCTCGATCCGCGCCTCGAGCAGATGCTCGCGCTGGGCGAGCAGTATCCGGCGGTCGGTGAACAGGATGACGCCGGTTGGAGCGACGAAGGCGGCCTGAACCGTCTCGCCGGTGACGAGGTGGGCGGTGAGCTCGGCCGCTTCGGCGGCCGGCGACTGATCGACATCCAGGATTCTCATGGAAAGCTAGATGGGCGCGCGCCGGCGGCTCGGCAATCCCTCAGTCGCGTCGGCCGATTAAGCGGATGATCAGGCGGGTCAGGCCCCGAGGAGCGAAGCAGCGCCACGGCAACCGCGACCGGCCCGATCACGAGCAAGGCGGCGAGCGCGGCGATAACGCCCAGGATGATCGGCAGCCATCGGACCATCTTCTAGCCCCCGACGCCGTCGGAGGGCGGCGGGCCGTCCGCAATTCCAGGCCTCGCCCGCTGCCGCCAACGCTGCCGGAGCAAGTCGGCCGCGGGCGAATCCGGATCGACATTGTGGACGGTCCGCGCGCTTCCCGCCTGGGTGAAGGCGAAGGCCCCGGAGACCTGGGCGGTGGCATCGCCGATAAACAGATAGAGCCGGCCGGGCTCGAGCGGCGATGCGGGGGTCACGGTCTCGGCTCCCTCGGGCGCGCGGCCGTAGAAAAGCGGGAACAGGGTGCCGCACTTGCCGGTGCGGGGTCCGGCGAACCGCCATACCGGCCGGAGGCCGTCGTCGACCACAATCCCCTCGCTCCAGCAAAAAGCGAAGTCCGAATCCCCGGCATCGGCCGCGACGAAGACAAGGGCATTGCCGATGAAAGCGGCGCTGACGGTAAGATCGGGCGGCCGGCACGAAGCGATCAGGGGCGCCAGGAGCAGAGGCGCGAGACGGACGGTCATTCGAAGACCCGTCTCAAATGATCGCCGCCTTCCACCTTCAGCGACGGCCCCTGCCAAGGGAGGAAGCGGATGAGACCCAGACCGGCGATCTGGATGGCCGCGATCATCAGCGCCATGATCGAAGCGACGGCCGCGAACATCGGGACGCCGTCGGAGCCGTCGCTGCTCGAGACCGGCGCTTCGACGATCTCGGATACCAGCAATAGCGCGAAGAAGGCCAAAGCGGTGAACAATGCCAGCACGAACACCAGCTTCACCTGCGACCCGAACGATATCTGGCTGAGATGGATGATGGATCGTCCCCTTTCGCCGCCGGCGATATCGGCTTCGGGGTCGAAGCGGAATAGCCGCCCGGCGCACGAAAAGGGGGACACGAAAGCTCGTGTCCCCCCCTCCTATATCCGACTTCCGAACCCGAAGGCTCAGCGGCAGCGGACGCTTCCGCGCTGGATCTCTCGGCCGAGCGCTGCTCCGGCGCCGGCGCCGATCAACGTGCCCAGAAGGCTGGAGCGGCCATTGTCGATCGCGTTGCCGAGCAATCCGCCGACGGCGCCGCCGACGATGAGGCCGGTGGTGCCGTCGCTCCGGCGGCAATAATAGCGGCCGTTGGAGCCGCGATAGACGCGGTCGTTCTCGCGAAGCCGGGTCTCGCCGTAATAGCGGCCGTCGCGATAATAACGGTCGGCATAATAAGCGTTGTTGCCGGGCTCGTAGCGATCATGGTCGTAGCGATTGTAGGTGCGCCAGTCGCGATTCTGGGCTTTGCGGATCTCGCGGCGGCACTCGCGCAGCTCCTTTCGATATTCGCGGCGATTGTCGGCGTTGCGAAGCTCGCGCCGGCATTCGCGCCGCTCCTGGCGGGTTTCGGGACCCGGCTGGTAGCGCTGCTGGGCGGAAGCGGGCGCCGCGAAGGCGACCGGCATGGCGCAGGCCGCCGTCGCGGCCGCGAGTATGAGGTTACGCATCTTACTCTCCTGTGGATCGGGCCCGAAACAGCAAGGGCTCGAGGCAAATAACGGGTGGGCGGGGGCTTGGGTTTCATGAACCGTTCGTTGCCTGGGGTTCAGACTTCGGCGCCGAAAAATATGTTTTGCTTTTGTTCTTGCATTGTGGGATTTTTCCTACTAGATGGAGTTTGCCCTAGTCGCGGACCCGGGCGGGCTCTTTGATATTGTGAGATTATGAGGTCTCCCCTCTCCCGCGCGGCGTCGGGAGGGGAATGGACCGCCAGGCCTTGGGGGGCGATGGCGCGGGCATGTGCGGGAACGTGGTTCCGCTGTCCGCTTCATTGTCCCCGCCTGGCCCTGACCCCGAAGGCCGCAAACGGAAATCGGGTTCGCACAAAGGGCGCAAAGGCACGAAGGTTCCGCGAGGCGGATCAGTCCGAGCCGATTCGAACGGGGCCGCCGCTCCGGTGTCGGGGGCGGCACCGATCCTGACCGGAGCCTGACGGACAGGACCCGATCGTGGAGGGTGGCGGGTCCGGGCGGGGCGGCCGGGTTGGCCAGCCGGAAAATGCAGGCCGTCGAGGGTTATCCCTTGCCCGGTTACGCCGCTTTGGCGGTCAGAACCGGCTGAGAGCTTCGGCGAGCCGCCGAGCGTCGGCGGCGATGACGGCGAGGCAGTGTTCGGCGCCGGTGAGCTCCCAGGCCTGGTCGGCGACGGCGAGGTCGAGCTTCAACGACAAAGCGGCGAGATCCGGAGCGGGGATCCGAAGCGGCCGCCGGAGGGTCGCGAAGCGCCGGTCGTCGAGATCCCCGAACCGAGTCTCCAGCGGCCTGCAGGCCGGGAACGCCCGCCGAGCCTCCGGCAGAAGCGCCACCTGGGCCTGGAACGCGGCGAATCGCGCCTCCGAGCGCCGATAGGCCGCGAGGGTCCGGACCCAGCGGGTGCGTAGGATGGCCTTGCCCCGATCCCCCTCGCACCGTTCGCCCTGAGCCTGTCGAAGGGTTTCTTTTCCTCCCGATGCAGGGCGGGAAGGAATTGAAGAAGGAGGGCTCGATAAGCTCACCCCGACCGGAGCGGGGCCAGGCGCCCCGGCCGCAACCCCGACCGCCGCCCGAACGGCCGCCTCGCCGCCCAGCGCACAAGCGCCGACACCCGCACCTAGCAACGCCCGGCGCGTCAGGTTATGCCTCCTGGCAGCCATGCCTGAGGGTCCTTTCTTGATGGTCCCTTTTAGGGACCGCGCAGGAACACGTCGAGGGGGTTGATCTGGAGCATCCCGTACTTCGACCGGAGCAGTCCCGAATGGCGCGGGCGGCGCTGGAATGGTCGCTCGAGGACGCCGCCGCGGCGGCCGGGGTGAGCCGGCGGACGGTGCTTCGGTTCGAGCGTTACCACCGGGACGTGAAGCCGGAGCTGATCCAGGCGCTGCGCAGGGCCTATGAGGACGCCGGAGTCAGGTTCCTCCAGGGCGGGACTGACGACGGCGGCATCATTCCTCCGCCGCTGCGAGCTCCGGCGCCGAGCTGATTTTCGATGGTCCTGGTTCGGGACCGCCTGGAACGGGCCTTGGGATGGGGGCGCCGCCGATGCGGTTCTCGTGGTGCGCGATCACCTGCCGACACAGCTTCAGAAAGTCGGCATGGCACAGATCGTTCTTGGCGTCGTTCGTCCGCCAGCCGCGGATGACGAAATCGTAGCGGCCATCGGCGAGCACGACGTGATCCACCGTCGGTAGCAGGGCGAAACCGGCCTTGTACGCCGATCTCCCGGCCTTCGAATCCGCGTTGGAATAGGTGCTGACCTTATCCCAGGCGAGCGGCTCGCCCGTATAGAAGTCGAGCCCGCCGGACTCGCGGACGGCCGAATGTATCTGTCGCCGATAATGGGAACCGGTGATCTCGTGCCGCGAGCGCAGACGATCCCGCTTGAGGTGCGCTGCCGCCTTGCGGCCGAGCCACCGCGTGTAGGCCTCCTGCGACACATGGTCCTGAACGAAAGCGGGCAGAGCGAACATCTTACTCATCGGCAAAGCTCCCTTTCGGTGGGGTGGAGCATGATAGTCTCGAATTTAGTGAATCGTACCGGATTCCGGTGAGGATGCGCGGTCGCTTCAGGTGACCAACTGGGAGATAAGCGCTTTCTCGCCGGCTTTTCCTCGGTGCTCCGCAGCATGATCGGGCGGTCCTCGAAAGGGACCGGCCTTGCCCCAGACCTTTACTTCGTCCGCGCCCGCGGCTACCGGCCCCGTCCCCGGACATCCGCGCCCAGCCGAGAGGAGGCCGACATGAAGACCGACGATCGCGACGACCTCCCCTGCTTTCGAGGTCATTTCCAAACGGCGTAAGGGCTATCCGTCGGAGACGAACGTGAAGCGCGGCCTGCGCTTCGTTCGAGGCGGCGAGAAGGCGCTGGTCGAGAAGCTCGGCCGCAACGATCCCTGCCCCTAGTCCACCCCGCAAAGTGATACTTTGCGGGGACCCCAACGCGGCTTCGGAAAAAGCTTTCAAGCGCTGCTGCCTCGCCTCCGGCCGGTTTCGACGGGTCGGAGCGGGGTGATTATTGGCGGGAGTGAGGCTTGCGGTGGGTGGCCGGTCCTTGAAAGGGACCGGCTGTGACGGCGTCCTTCACGAAGCTGCGACGCTCGGACCGTCGGCCGGGCCGAGTAGCTCGGCTGCAGCTTCGGCGGCCACGGTGTCGGCCAGCGCACCGATCGGAATCGCCGATGCGAGGGCCTGGACTCCGGCCAGAGAGATCGACTTTCGCGGCGGCAGCCGGCATTCGGCGACGACGTGGAACAGCCACTGGTCCGGGTCGCGGTGATCGGCAGTGTCATCGGTCAGGGGGTGCCAGGCGAAGATGAAGATGTCGGCATTACGGCCCGGCTCCGTCACCCACCGGTCCCCCTCCTCCCAGCGCCCGGTCTACTCGGCGATCGAGAAGCGAGGGCGCGGCGGCGGGCAATTGTCCTTGTGCCAGCTCTGCCGAGCCGCCGACTGCTTGACCTGGATCCGAAGGCCGGATCGGCCATGGCGGAAGTCGAATGCCGCCCAGTCGCCGGCGCAATGCTCCCACTCCGGCTCCAGCGCCATGGCGACCATCTCCTCGCCAACCTCGCCGCGAAAGCTGTTGAGGAGGATGGGGGAGCCGAAGAGGCGGTGGGTAAGGCGGGCGATGAGGGCGGCGGAGTCCATGGGGGCGAGCCTAGTGGCACTGCCGCGAGGGGGGCGGAAAATGTACAGCTGCGATCACGCCGCTTTGGCGGTGAGTTCGAGGCCGAGCGCCTTCAGGGTTGCGATCACGGAGGCGAGGTCCGCCTGCGCGGTCAGGGTGTCTCCGCCCAACCCCCGCGACCGGGCGATATCGTTGAGGGCGGCGGAGATAAGCTCGGGATCACCGTCCTCGAAGACCGCTTCGAGATAGGCGAGAACGGCTTCCCGGCTGTCGAGGAATTCGGCCGTGCGCCAGGGCGTGGTCTCAATTCCCATTCTCAAGTTCCCTTAAGTCGGCAACAGGGTGCCGGCTCCGCCAAGACTACGTCTGCCGTTACCTCGGAGCGGGCGCCCCGCGCAGGAGGCCTGAAACGCTGAGATCCTCGTCCACGTCCGGCCAGTGGATTCCGAACCCGCCGCCGGCCGCCTCCCAATTGGCGCGCTGGTCGGGTGTGGCATCGAGGAGGCGCGGATACCAGGCGAGCGGCACCGCGATGGTTCGGCTGTCGGCGAGGTCGACGAACAGCCGCTCGGAATCGCAGCGCACATCGGCCACCCGCTCGTCGTCCACCTTAGCCGAAATATTCATGCCAAGCCTCCAGCATCGCCTGCCGATGCTCTTCAACGATGGTCAGGATAGCATTTCGCTCCTTCGACCGGAACCCGCGCTGCCTGGCGAACTCGACCTGCCGCAACCACACCTTCCCCGTCGCCTCCGCCCTGTCGACATGCACGTGCGGCGGCTCGCTCGGCTCGGGGCTGTAGACGTAGAAGCGATAGCCATCGATGCGCAGGATGGTGGGCACATGCGAGGGTTAGGCTTGCTGGGGGCGTTCGCAAAATTCAGATAATTCGCCGCCCCTACCGCGTGACGAAAATGTATAATGGCACTATTTTCCTGATAGGAGAGGAGGGACGAAAATGTATACTGTCCCGGCTCCCTTCGACTAACGTCCCAACGCTTCTATTTGCGATCTTACTACATCCGAAGCCTTGGCAATCCAAGCGCTTTGCGAAACGTGACTTGCCACAGGAGTCATAGCCAGCGCACCGGCGAGAGCGGCAGTCATCAGCACTATGACCGCCTTTCCTGCTACAGTCGACCCCGTGTCAATCGCTTTAGTCATGGTCTTGTCTAAAAAGTCAGCCCCATAGCTATAAACTTTGATCACTAGATTTTCCAATGAACGCCAAACAGCAAATATAGCTTTCTTGCTCGCGGCTTGAGGGTTTTCAATAAGCTGGCGAAGAGCCAACAAGGTTCTCGGAACGTCAGAATCAGCTACATCTGGCCTAGCGCTAAGATTGAAAACTACAGCATCCACCGCCGCAGTGATTTGGGGAATGTCGACAGCTGATAGCTCGACGGAGGCTGCCTGCTCCGCAAACCGTTGCCATTCAGGAAATTGAGCGACATACATACCAATCCCCAGAGTGTGGGCTTTCATCATCGCCGACACAGCATCTGGTAACTCACAGTGGAACTTATCACACATAAATTCGCAAGCAATATTAGCGAGGCCGAGGCGAACCACATCAGCATTTGCAGCAATTTTCTCTTGGAGGTCTTTGAAGCTATCAAGAAGTCTCTTATCGCAGTTCGATCGCTCAAGCTCCTCAACAATATGTCTTCCGCTAGAGGTGAGCTCGCTTCGAGCTGCCGCGACATTGGCTTGATCGGCAGCTGTGGCATTGCCGGGCTGAGATATCACAACCAGCCGACCATCAATAATATCAAACTGCACGGGAGCTACATTCTGGCGTTTAGGTACGATCCGCTTTAGACGAGACGCTGCCTGCTCGATTGAATGCGATCCCCTATCTGCGTCTTGGGCGTCCTCGTTCAAAGAGAAATGAGATGGAAGGTGCTCTAACGTCTCGACTAATAAGACGATGGCGTCAGCGACACTGATATCGCCCTCAATCAACCGGGGATGGAGAAAGCCATGGACATCCATATCGCCCCGAGGTCCGATCGGACGATAACGGATCTTACCTACAACAGACATGAAGCCATCGTCCGAAACGAGTAGCCTAACCTCATTCTCCAACTCTGCGAAGTCTACCCTCTCGGCTCTTCTGCCAAGAGGCCCGATGCGAGATCGAAAAAGGAAACGCACTTCCTCAAAGCGCAAATAGGCTCGGCGCAGATCCTCGAAGCTTACTTGGTGCGATTGCGAACCTGCGTCGAGGCTAGAACGAACAGAGGAAAGTATCCTGGAAACGGAGTTCACGGCCTCCCGTGGAATAGCAGCCATTGTCCGCCCCTTCTTTTATACCTACTCAGCCGCCACGCCCGCCCGCGTGAACATATCGCCCTCCTTCGCCGAGGCTTCGGAGGACAGGTCCCCATCATTCGCCGCCTTCGCCGACTTCCGCCGATCGAAATTGTCCCAGACCTCGCCCCAATTGCCCTTGGTCGCGGCCTTTGAATATTCGGTCGCCCTCGTCTCGAAGAAGTTGGCGTGCTCGACGCCGTTGAGGAGGGGCGCCAGCCAGGGCAGCGGGTGGTCTTCGATCATGTACATGGGCTTGAGGCCGAGCTGGCCGAGGCGCCAGTCGGCTATGTAGCGGATATATTTCTTGATCTCGCCGGGGGTCATTCCGGGGACCGGGCCCATTTCGAAGGCGAGGTCGATGAAGGCGTCCTCGAGATCGACCGTGTGGTGGCAGACGTCGCGTATTTCCT